>JAUBSN010000083.1:0-38632 GCA_036704825.1 Microcoleus sp. F8-C3
AATTAATCCGAAACACCTCAAAAACTGGTTTACTAATTGCTGTTACTGTACCTCATAACATCTGGAAGTGCTGTAACATCAAATTAGAACAAATCCGCCCTTGAGATGACGTAGCTCCTGGCTATGTATCTGTAATTGAGTTCGGTACTCCCAAAGCACGGATCGTCAAAAAATGCAGACCGTAGAAGCCCTTCACCACGAAGCAATGGAACTGGTCGATCGAGCCGTTCTCGCCCGTCAGTGCGGTGATATCGACCAAGTGACTGCACTCACCAGAGCCGCCTTTGCAAAAGAACGGGCGGCAGCGGATTTAGTAGCAAACGAATGGGATTTTGAGCCTACTCGTTCTGTACTGCATCGGAGCGCCGCCGTACTTGCCATTGAGTGTACCCAACTCCGGGAAGCAGAACGGCTGATTGGACGCGCCCTCGCAGGCAACCCTCCCACGGACATTGCTGATGAACTGCGTGACCTGCTTATAGAAGAAATTTACTCGCAGCGCCAAGCGATTGGAGCTTAATTTATTTAAGCGTTAGCTGAGAGGAAAGGAATACTTTCGGCTAAGTTATCCTTAACTTCAATCCCCTGTTTTCTCGCCCAAAACTGGCTCAAAAAGTGAATTTGCCGCAAGCCGACAACTAAATTTAAACCTGGTACAAAAAGCCACCAAACTATTAGCGGTTCTTTGATTCCTTCTTGGCGGTACAATTCGTTCACTGTCTTGTAAAGTTTGAACTGCACGATGTAAATCCAAGCAATACCGAGGAGGGAAAACCAACCAAACCATCCGGGAACGTCAGGGTCGAATATCCGCAAAGCTTGGGGAACGGCTACTCCTAAAACAAAGGGCAGCAAGCAAAGATTTCCCGACCAACCGCTGCCGTTATAGCGGCGCAATTCTTCTTGAATAATCCATTTGTACCATCCGTAATATAGCAGCAAGCTGACTGCGGACAGCAAAATTACTCGCCACAAAGAGCGCGGTTTACCTAAAGGTTTGTCGGACATATTTAGATGTAAGATATGAATGGCTATCTAGATTGTATTAACATTTGTTAATTATTGCAAAATCATTTCTCGAATCGATCGCGCGGTTGCAGGGGCCAGCAGAACACCGTTGCGATAGTGGCCGCTGGCGATGAGAACGCGATCGTTGCCGGGAAGCGTCTCGATAATTGGGGCCGGCCGCCCTTCCGGCCGCGGGCGCAATCCCGACCATTTCCTGATGATTTCAGCTTCAGCTAAGGCGGGACAAAGTGATCTCGCCCTTGCCATCACTTGCGCCAACATATCAGCATTCGCCTGAATTTCCCCGCCATTTTCGGAAAACTCCACCGTCGCCCCCACCCAAAATTCCCGATTTCCCAAAGGCACAATGTGAACGTCATCGCAAGTAATTACCGGCATAAAATCTGGATTTCCTAAAGGCTTTGCCGATCGCAAATGCAGCGCTTGTCCCAACACTGGGCGAATGTCAACCAACTGATTTAACGATGCCGTCACGGCAGCAGAACCCAAACCAGCGGCCACAATTAGTCGATCGAACTCCACACTAGCAGCAATCTCCGCTGCTTCAACGGGCACGCCAAACTCAAAAATCACCCCATTTCGTTCAGCAGCATCAACCAAAGCCAAAGTTAGCGCCGCCGGATCGACTTGCCGGTCTTGAGGCGAATAAATCGCAGCAATAATCCGATCGTTTAAATAGAGATGAGGGCAGGAATCGCGCACTCGTTCCACATCCCAAAGTTCCAATTGCCAACCTTGAGATCGGCGAGTTGCTATCAAATTTTCCCACTTACTTAAATCCTCTCCCTCCGAACAAAGCATTAAAATTCCCTGTTTGTTAAAAGGAATTTTTCGCCCCGTAACTGCTTCCAATTCAGGAATCAAAGTTTCGTAGCGCTGAAGGCTGGTTTGCCTCAACTGCCAATTTCTGCCCTTAGTTTTGCGGCCGATAACTCCCATCAAAACACCGAGTGCCGCGCCAGTAGAACCTTGTGCCGGCGGCTGTTTGTCGAACACAGTAACTTTCAGTTCGGGAAATTGACTTAGTTCAAAGGCGATCGAAGCCCCAACAATACCGCAACCAATAATTGCAACGCGAACCATTCAATTTTATATTTTAGATTTTATATTTTAGATTTTATATTTTAGATTTTAGATTAACTGCTTCCTAGGTTCTGCCCGTATAAGCCTTTTTCGGGCGGGCAAGATGCCCGCCCCACAATAAAACTGATTCTTTCTTTGTGGAACAGGCAAAATGCCTGTTCTTGACAATGATACAAGATGTCAGTTAAGGCTAATTAAGCTTTAGGAATTAGCTGCAAGAAGCTATCGAAATCATTGACAGCTTTTTGATAGCTGGCCGTGACTTTTGCATAGTCAAGGTCTTTAGCAGCAAGATCGATGTCAACCAAATCGGCAAACAAACTCTTGGTCAAATCAACAGCTTGTTGTTGAGACTTAGGCAATAAACTCGCAGAGACGGTTTTCATTACATTCCGCAAGTCGCCCAGAGGTCCGTGAATGTAAGTTCTGGTATCAACCCAATTTCGCTTTTGAATTAGGGTGCCCAATTTGTCCATGCGCGATCGGAACTCTGTCAGGGTAGGAACATAGCGCTCTATTTGCTGGATTTGCGCTGCTGTGTAAGTCGTTGGAACTTTTGTTTCGACACTGCTGCAACTGACCAGAAATGCCATCAAAAACGCCATCATCAAGGCAAAAATTGAACGGGGACGAGTCATGTCGATTTTAGATTTTAGATTTTAGATTTTAGATTGCTCGTTGCGAGCGGGAACAGGGCGGGTACTGGGTTGCTCGTGTTCGTTCCAAGGCTCTGCCTGGAAATGCAGATGCTTTGGCTCTGCTTCGCTGACCCAGCACCGAGAGTTATGTACAAAATATTATTTTACCTCCTGGCGGCGCAGAAAAGTTATCAGAGCATTGCCAACTTTTTCTGACCAATGTTCTTGAGGATAATGCCCCGCTTGTTCCAGTGTGACTAATTCTGCATTTTGCAGGGAACCGACTAGCTTTTGAACTGGTTCAACACTCAGCCAAGGATCTGCCAAACCCCAGACAAATAAAGTTGGTCGAGTCCATGCTTTCAAGCCGGATTCAATTTCTGCCATTGACTTCGGCAACTGAATATTGCGGACAGTATTCATGAGCGATCGACCTGCATCCGAACTCTTCAAAAACGGGCGGCGGTAAACATCTAAATCATTGTCTGATATTGTCTGGCGGCTGCCGCCTTCGAGAGTTCTGTCTACCAAAAGCGGGTCTTGCGTCATCATGTCGCCAATAAAAGGCAGTCCCAACTGCTGCATTTTCCAAGGCAACTTGATCTCTGGTGAAACTGGTGTATTGATGACGGCTAGACGCTCAATTTTATCGGGATTGCGTAAAGCGTATTGAATGGCTGCTGAAGCTAAAAATCCTTGGACAACGAGGTAAAATCGGTCTAGTTCTATAGCTTGAATAAAGCCAGCGAGGGCGTCAACAAAAGCATCGGGAGTGTAGGCAAAGTCGCGCTTGTCTGGTTTTGTCGATCGCCCGTAACCCACCCAATCTGGGGCGATCGATCTAAATCCCTGTGCAGCCAAATCCGGCATCATTACAGTCCAGGTAAAACTCTGGGACGGCAAACCGTGCAGCAGCAGTACGGGCGGTTTCTCAGTTTTGTTAACCGGATTTGTTTCCCGATAAAACCATTGCAGCGGGCCTACTTCAACTATCTTCTCATCAATTAACATTATTTTACTTGTTATTTATCAAACAATAAGGCGGGTATTCCCCGCCCTACTTACCTAATAGTTGGGTGCACGCATAGTACCTTACCCAACTAATTACAGCCGCACTTAGAAATTCATTTCAGCAGCTTGAACTTTTTCGACCTGTTTCTTCTTGAGAACCAGCATGATTTGAGCCAGCATGGTTATAGCCACGAAAGCCATCAATCCTTTAACTCGACCTGCACTTTGCAGCACAATTTCCACGTCTTTTTGACCGAAACCGCCCACATTAGGATTGTTCGTCAAAAGTTCGCCTGCTGCAACTGTTTGCCCTTCGGAAACAATCAGTTCTGGACCGGCAGGAATCGTATCAACAACGGCTGCACCTTCTGCTGGTTGAATTGTCACTTCATAACCGCCATCTTCAGGTTGAGCAATCTTAGAAATGGTGCCAGCTACCGAAGCATTGTAAACAGTATTATTGCTCTTTTCGCCAGTAGGATAAACCTGACCGCGACCGCGGTTGCCACCGACATAAATTTGGTATTTGCCGTAGTGAACGGACTTGTCAGTTTCGGGATTCGGCGACAAAACTGGGAATACCAATTCTTTGTACTGTTCTCCCGGTACTGGGCCCACTAAAACAATATTTTCTTGGGTTTCGCTGTAAGGTTGGAAGTAAAGGTCGCCGACTTTTTCCTTCATTTCTTCGGGAATTCTGTCCTCGGGAGCAATCTTGAAACCTTCGGGCAACATCACTACAGCGCCTACATTCAAGCCGCCTTTGCTGCCGTCGCCGACAACTTGCTGAACGTTAGTATCGTAGGGAACTTTGACAATAGCTTCAAACACCGTGTCAGGCAAAACAGATTGCGGTACTTCAACTTGAGTCGGTTTTGCACCGAGGTGACAGTTAGCGCAAACAATGCGACCTGTTGCTTCGCGGGGAGTAGCGGGTGCTGTTTGCTGCGCCCAGAAAGGGTAAGCAAGTGCTGCTTGGGGAAGTGCGATATCGCTGGTGAGGAAAAATCCTGCAGCGGCGATCGCAATTAAGGCAGTTTTCGCGATCGTCCTGGCACTGCGGCGAAATATCGCAGATAAATTAGTTTGTGGCATTAGAGTATTCAATCTCAAAGGTCAGACAATTTAGTCATTGGTTATTAGTCATTGGTCATTGGTCATTGGTCATTGGTCATTGGTCATTAGTTGCTAGTTGTGCGCGGTGAAAGATTCCCAACTCCGACGTTGTTGTCTACTAACTACTGACTGCTGACTAATGACTAATAACTATGACCACCAAGGTGCTTCGCCGGTGCGGAAATCAGTTTCTTTCCAAGTTGTAAAAGCGATCTTGTCATCTACGACAGTGGCGTGGGCCAGGGCCAGAGATAAAGGCGCTGGGCCGCGCACCACTTTGCCCTCGTTGTTGTATTGAGAACCGTGGCAAGGACAGATAAACTTGTTTTCGCTAACATTCCAAGGCACGACGCAACCCAAGTGAGTGCAGACTGCATTGATGCCGTAGTCGGCGAGAGATTGGTCTTCTTTCACCACAAGATAAGTGGGGTCGCCTTTGAGACCTTGGGCTAAGGTGCGATCGCCCGCAGGGTGCGTAGCCAAATATTCGCTAACGATGATGTCGTTACCCAAAGCATCTTTAG
This sequence comes from Microcoleus sp. F8-C3, assembly GCA_036704825.1. Taxonomy (GTDB): domain Bacteria; phylum Cyanobacteriota; class Cyanobacteriia; order Cyanobacteriales; family Microcoleaceae; genus Microcoleus. The sequence goes on from JAUBSN010000083.1 coordinate 5,402, forward strand.
CTGTCACTCCGCCGCCAACTGCCCCGCTCGCCGGAGGAACAAAATATTGGACAACGGGATAGAGTGCGCCGAGTGCAACACCTGTGACTGTACCGAACGTCAGCAAATTCATAAATTGGCGACGCCCCATATCGGGGACATCGGGATTTCCAGCAGAAGATTGAGCCATGACCTGCCTTTACGGTTTTAAGTTACGTTTGTTTGTTAGCTGTTAGCGCGAACCTGTACGTGCAGACAACTGGGATAATTGCCGTCAATCTGCTAGCACAAATTTTAGGCCGCGAAAATTCCTTGTAAGAATGCGCCTTCCAGCCTTTATTAGAGTATTATTACATTTTTTGAACTTTGTCTTTTATTGTTTAATGGATTAACTCAGGAGCAACCATGACGGGCAAGGATTTACACCAGCTACTGCTAGAAAAATGGGGAAAGTCTTACGATATCAGATTGCGGCGAACGCGGGGCAAGATTTTTGTGCAGGTTATGTGGAAATATCTAGAACAGGCATCTTTTCCGATGACGGAGGCTGATTATTTCGAGCATTTGGATGCGGTGGCCAATTACCTCAACGGCTGGGGGAGCACAGAACAGGTGAGAGAATACATCGCAACTACTCGCGATCGCCCCCGCTTGGGCAAAGCTGTCAGCGTTCCTCTAGATTTGGGTGAAAGAGCCTCGGAGTGGTTGCTAGACGAGTTTTGAATCACTCAGTCGATTGCGCGATTTTAGATTTTAGATTGGCCTTCATCATCCAGGATACAAGCCCCCGGATTCATTCCAACGCGCAGACTCAGGACCCTGAAATAAAAAACCTGTATCCGATGAAACTTGCCTAACGTATTTATCTCGCGCAATCGATTGACTCCACAGCCTAATGGCGGGATCTGGGGGAGTTCCCTAAAGTTTTGTGTCGCGCCGCGGCCCGATTAGTTGAGCCCAAAGTCCCGAAAATCGATCGGCGAGCTTGTCATAGGACTTGCCGCTGGTGAGAAACTAAGCTGTGGCGCCTCTAATTTGCACAGTTGTTTTGATTCAAAGTCTTGTGTGGCGGGCTTTGCTGCGGGCCGCCAACTGTGGGATTTAAATGTCGCAACACTTTCTGGGGCTTTTTAGGGGATCTTTTTATTTTGGGCGATCGGACTTCTAGCTTGCCAAAATCATCGGAACCAATTTCTGTCAACAATTTCACATACAATGTAGTGTCAGATATCTTGTGAAACTTAGGAGAATGTTGTAATGGGTGTTGCACTGGGAATGGTTGAAGTCTTAGGATTTCCCGCTGCCGTAGAAGTGGCAGACTCAATGGTGAAAGCAGCCCGTGTTACTTTAGTTCGCTATGAGAAAATAACCCGCGCCTACTGGACAATTATAGTGCGAGGAGATGTTTCTGAAGTGCAAGCAGCCGTTGCTGCTGGAGTTGAATCAGTTAAAAAGGTCGATGGCGGAAAGTTGCTATCGTATCACATAATTGCTCGTCCCCACGAGAATCTGGATTACGTTTTGCCGATCGGCTACACTCCCGAAGTAGAACAGTTCCGAATGTAGTCAGTCGATTTTAGATTTTAGATTTTAGATTTTAGATTTTAGATTTACTTTTGTATTGAATCTGAGAGCTTGAAACTTAGTCTAAAATTTTGGGTGTTCCACTCCTTAAGTCGCGGGGTTTAACCTGCTTTTACGCGGGTTCAAAGTTTTGCCAAAACTTTGGTGTTGAATTTTAACTTTAAGTAATTATAGAGGCGCGGGCGATCGCGTCTCTATATTTTTTATCAACCTTAAAATTGAGCGCTCGCCCAATACTCAGCAATAAATTACCGTCACGCGGAAAATATTTATAGGATTCATTAAAAATTAGCAATTAACGATTAGCAATTTGGCTTACTACCAGTCTGCGAACTTATCTGTTGCCTCCATTAAACAGGTGCGAATTCCCGGTTCGCTCATCGAATGTCCGGCATCGGCAACTACAATGAACTCAGCTTCAGGCCAAGCACGGTGCAGTTCCCACGCCGACATCATCGGACAAACAACATCATATCTTCCCTGAACGATAACCGCCGGAATCTTGCGGATGCGATCGATATTTAAAAGCAATTTATCTTCCGGATCTATAAATCCCTTATTGATAAAGTAATGGCACTCAATTCTGGCAAACGCCTCCGCGAAAGCATCAATTCCAAATCTTTGCTTTAAATCTAAATCTGGAAATAATCTACTCGTACTCCCTTCCCAAATTGACCAAGCACGAGCCGCTTCTAATCTAATCTGAGCATCTGGACCCGTCAAGCGTTGGTAATAAGCTGTTAGCAGATCGTCCCTTTCATTTATGGGGATAGGTTTAACATATTCCTCCCAAGCATCCGGGAAAATATAATTTGCTCCTTCTTGATAAAACCAGCGAATTTCTTTTTGTCTCAACATAAAAATGCCCCGCAAGATTAAACCCTTGCAACGGTCGGGATGGGTTTGACTGTAGGCTAAAGATAGAGTGCTTCCCCAACTGCCACCAAAAACAACCCATTGCTGAATATTTAAATATTCTCGAAGTTTCTCAATATCGTTGACTAAATCCCAAGTGGTATTTTCTTGCAATTCTGCATGAGGTTTACTTTGACCGCAGCCGCGTTGGTCAAACATCACCAAACGCCATTTTTCCGGGTCAAAATATTGTCGGTAAAAAGGCGGACATCCACCTCCCGGTCCCCCGTGTAGCAATACAATAGGTTTTCCCTCTGGGTTGCCAGACTCTTCAAAATGAATGGTATGGAGGTCAGAAACTTGGAGTTCTCCTTCGTTATAAGGTTGTCTAGGCGGGTAAAGTTCTCGCATTTTTTCAAGGATTTATAACTCGATCGTGTTGATTTTACATCATTAAGAAATCACCGTCCTAAAAGCTTCACCAAACCAACCCCGCCAAAATACAAGCTCAGCACCGCACCTCCTAAAAGACTTTGCGTTAAAGGGTCAGTAGAAGGCGTTAAAACCGCTCCCAAAACTGCCGCTCCCAAGACTACATACCGCCAGCCGGAGAGCATTTGGTTGGAAGAAACTATCCCCAAAACTCCGAGCAATAGTTGGAGAATCGGGATTTGAAAAGCTAAGCCGGTGCTGAACATTAACAGCAGTACAAATTTAAAGTATTTGTCGATCGACCACAACTGCTCTACAACATCCGCCCCATAGCTAACAAAGAAGTTGAGCGCCGCCGGAATCAGAGCCATGTAAGCAAATACTAACCCGCCCAAAAATAGGAAACTCGAACCGAAAAACACAGGCCCGAGCAACCTGCGTTCTTTGCGAGTCAAGCCTGGGAGAACAAACAGCGCTATCTGGTAAAAAATAAACGGGCTGGCGAGGAGCAAACCGCTGTATCCGGCTACTTCGATAGAAACAAAGAAATACTCGCCCGGAGCTAGTTGCAGAAACTTGACGGGCCCGGCCGGTACTTCTAGCAGTTGCACGATGGGTTTAACTGTGAAAAAACAACCGATTACAGCGATTACTACTGCAATTAGCGAGTAAAAAATTCGCTGCCGCAATTCTTCTAAATGCTCGAATAAAGACATTTCAACTTCGTCGGGAAGTTCGTCGAGAAATTCGTTTTCTAAGTTGCGAGAACCCATCGCACCAATCGCAGGCGGTGCAATGCTGTTTTCCTTGCTAATTGCTTCGAGGTTGTTGTCGGCACCTTGTTCGGGTGTCTCCAAGTTTGAGGGAGGAGTCATAGGAAATGGGTAATTGGTAAGGGGTAATTGGAAAGAGGCAATGGGTAATTGGTAACTGCTAATTGGTAATTTAAAATAGTTATTTCATCATTGCTCCGACTTTATTATTCATTCTTCATTCTTTATTCTTCATTCTGACTTCAGCAGCAGAATAAAAGCTCGATCGTTAATCCGTGTAGGGGTATCAAACTCCGTGTATTGCCTTCATTATTCAATCGCGATCGCAATTTTGCCGATCGCGCGGCCGGTTTCGCTGTAAGCGTGGGCTGCTGCTACTTCTTGTAAGCTGTAAGTGCGATCGACAATCGGCTCAACTCGATCGGATTCTATTAACTCCCGCAAAGCCCCTAAATCGCTGGTGTTGGCATTGGCAACAATTAATTTAGCTTTTTTTCCCGATATAAACCAGCTTGTTACCATCGGTCCGAGGTTGTCTAAACTCGGCAAAGTCGAGATATAAACTCCCTCTGCTTGCAGCACTTTTTCGCATTCAGCAAATGTTCTTGTCCCGACAGCATCCAAGATTATATCATATTTTTCGGTTTGGTGAGTAAAGTCAATTTCCGCGTAATCCAGGACAAAATTGGCTCCCAAACTCTTGACTAATTCTCTATTTTTTGCGCTGCAAACTCCCGTTACTTCCGCATTCATTGCTTTCGCAATTTGCACTGCAAAAGTGCCGACTCCGCCGGAAGCGCCGTTAATCAATACTTTGTTTCCTGCTTGAATTCCACCCAAATCTCGGAGTGCTTGCAAAGCACTTAAACCTGCGATCGGCACTGCTGCTGCTTCTGCATGAGTGATGTTTTTCGGTTTAAAGGCGGCATCCGATTCTGGCACGGCCGCGTATTCGGCGCAACCACCCCCATTGATGGGATTTAAGAAAGTATAAACTTCATCTCCGGGCTGAAATTTGGTGACTTCCGGGCCGACTTCCACGACAACTCCCGATATGTCAGAACCGACTATTCGAGGAAAGTTATATCCTGTTAATAGTTGCAGGTGTCCTCGCCGGATTTTCCAGTCTACTGGATTGACGCTGCTAGCGCGAACTCGCACTAACAATTCGTTGGATTTGGCGATCGGCTTTTCCAACTCTCGGTACTGCAATTCCTCGACTGAACCGTAGCGATCGAACGCAACTGCTTTCATGGCCAATTTTCCGGTTTATTTCCAATAGAACACTCAATCCTTTACAATTACAGCACATTAGATCGCCCGCTGACACAGCAAATTGAGCCAGCCTTGTAGCAGCGGGCGATCGACTCTTGGAAGCCTCCAGACAGGACGCAGGCGTGAGGCAATGGGTTCGCTGGCAAGCCTGCGATGGCTAGCGATTAAATTTAATAGCGACGGGGCGGGCGATCCCATAACCCTGAGCATAATCTACTCCAATCTCCCGCAATTTTTCTAAGATAGTCTCGTCTTCGACAAACTCAGCTATAGTTTCAAGATTCATCGCATGGGCAATACGATTAAAGCCTTCAACGAGTGCTTGAGAAATCAAATTATGACTAATATTCTTGACAAAAGCACCATCAATTTTTAGATAATCAACTGGTAAATTGATCAGATACGCAAAGGAACTCAACCCACTGCCAAAATCATCTAAAGCAAAGCAACAGCCAAGCTTTTTGAGTTCGGTCATGAAATATCTGGCTTGCTCAAAATTCGCGATTGCTGCCGTTTCCGTGATTTCAAAACCAATGGTTCGCGGCGGGACTTTGTAGCGAGAAAATTGTTCAATTAAAAACCTCATAAACTGATTGTTACTAATGCTAGCCCCAGAAAGATTGATTGTATACAAGCCTTGAGTGAGATCGTCTTTTTCCGGCAAATTGTGATACTTTGAGAAAAAAGTTTCGATAACCCAACTATCTATCTCAGTGATCAAGCCGTAACGCTCGGCGGCGGGAATAAACTCATTTGGAGATACTAATTTTCCATTTTCGTCCAGCATTCTAATCAAAATCTCATAATGCTCTACTAATGGTTTAGAGGTAATAGAGACAATCTTTTGGTAGTAGAGACAAAAACGATTGGTTTCCAGCGCTCGACTGATTTTGGAAATCAACTGCCTCTCACCGCGTTGTTTAATTAGTTCGCTATCATCTAGACTATAAATATGAACACAGTTGCGGCCTCTGGCTTTGGCGGCATAACAAGCTGCATCAGCCGCTCCCAAAAGCTCCCTCAAATCTTGGCTTGTTTGGTCAATGACAACAACTCCAATGCTGACTCCGATGATAAAGGTTTTGCCATTCCAAATAAACCGAAACTGATGCACCAAGTCTTTGAGGTTTTCGGCAATCTGAGTTGCTTGAGAGAGCGAACATTGAGTGAGTAAAATACCAAATTCATCACCTCCCAAGCGAGCCAGCATATCATTAGCACGGACTCCCTGTTGAATAAGTCCGGTGACTTGGCGCAGTAGCTCATCGCCAGCAATATGACCTACGGTATCGTTAACGACTTTGAACTGATCTAAATCTAAATAACAGAGAGCGTGCTGGTGATTGCTATCTTTAACAGAGGCGAGCGCCTCAACTAGGTGCTCCTCAAATCTTCGACGGTTGATTAACCCCGTCAGGGCGTCGTGGTTGGCTTCCCAAGAGAGTTGACGGGTGAGATAGCGCGATTCAGTAACATCATGAAAGACGATTACTGCCCCGATAATTTGACCTTGGCGGTCTCGAATCGGTGCTGCCGAGTCAGCAATGGGATACTCGGTTCCATCATCGGCAATCAGAATAGTATTGTTAGCTAAGGTCACAATTCGCTCCTCTAATAGAGCCTTGTTTATTGGATTCTCTACCGGCTCTCGCGTTACTTGATCGACAATTAGGAAGACTGTAGAAAAAGGAACTCCTTGAACCTCATGAGTTTTCCAGCCTGTCAGTCGCTCAGCTATAGGATTGAAATATTTCACCCTACCTTGGGCATCAGTAGTAATGACCGCATCGCCAATGGATTGCAGCGTCACTTGAGCCAATTCCTTTTCAGCAAAGAGAGACTCTTCGAGACGCTGCCGTTCTTCAATTTCTCTCAAGAGACGTAAATTTTGCTTTTGGAGTCTTTGTTGCAGCCTTCGGATCGTTAGGTGGGTTTCGACACGAGCTAATACTTCTTCGACTTGAAATGGCTTAGCAATATAATCTACCCCTCCCGCAGTCAGCCCTTGCACCTTATTAAAAGTTTCATTGAGCGCACTCAAAAAAATTATTGGAATATCTGCGGTGCGCTCGTCTGATTTTAATTGTCTGCAAACTTCATAACCATCAATATCAGGCAATTTAATGTCTAGTAAGATTAACTCCGTCGATGGCGATTGGGCTGCTCTGAGCGCCATTGCCCCTGTTATAGCACTGCGAACTTTATAACCTTCTTCCCTCAAAGTATCCCTGAGCAGACGCAGGTTATCAGGCAGATCGTCAACAATTAAAATATTGCCTCGGTAGTTGGTAGCTCGATCGCTAACCCTATCGCTAGTTTTATCGACAATCATACTAATTTCTCTAGTTTCCAGCTAGAGGACTATAAACATATGCACAAATAGTATAGTTGAATTATTAGGTTATAAAGGTAACTTGACGCAGAAAGAAGTCCTGCGATCCCTGATATATTGGGGTGGCAAGGGGGCGCAGCCTTACAAAATCTGAATTGTTCGGTTAGGGGCAGTCCCCCCGTGGTGGCCCTTCTTCGCTTCGCCTAACATCAGAAGAAGAGTATTTCAACCCAAGCAGCCGATTTATGAACAAGCGCATTTCTCAAATGGCAAGCCTACTCGTCATTGCGATCGGGTGTCTGGTGCTGCTTGGTTGGCAATTTGACATCTCCCTACTCAAAAGCGGTTTTCCCGGTATGATTTCGACCATGAAAGCAAACACGGCAATTTGCTTTTTGCTGGCTGGAGTTTCTTTGAGATTGTTGCAGTACCAAAGAACCCGACTGCACGATCGCATCGCTCAAGGGATGGCAGGATTCATCGTCATCATCGGTATGCTGACGCTGATCCAGTATATTTTTGGTTGGAAGCTGGGTATCGATGAGTGGCTTTTCCCCGATTACGTGTCTTCAGCGACTCCTTATCCGGGAAGAATGGCAGCAAATACCGCCCTAAATTTTGTGCTGATGGGACTAGCGCTGTTACTGTTAGGGCAAAATTCCCAACGGGATACTTGGTTGGCTCAGATTTTTAGTAGTGTTGCAGCTTTAATTTCTCTACTAGGTTTATTTGGATACCTATTCAATGTCGATATTCTTGAACGTTTGGTCACAATTACGACGATTCAACCCGTAAACGCGATCGTCACCTTTTTCATCCTCTATGGAGGAATTTTATTGCTCCGCCCCAAGGAAGGATTAATGCAAGTAGTAACCAGTCCCCAGGTGGGCGGAGTAATGGTTCGGTGGTTGCTGCCTTGGGGGACGATCTTTCCTGTCACGCTGAACTGGTTCACTCTTCAGGGACAAAATTTAGGCTGGTATAACGCTAATTTTGGCTGTACATTGCGTTCAGCTATTATGGTTTTCACGTTCTCAATTCTCATCTTGGGGACGGCTCGATTTTTGAACCAGATAGATTACAAGCGCCAACAAGCCGAAACAGAAATTAAAAAACTTAACGAAACTTTAGAATTTATTGTGGCTGAACGAACAGATGCTTTACAAAAATCGCAGGCTCGTTTTGCAGGAATTCTAGAAATCGCCAACGATGCAATCATTTCAGTCGATCGCGCTCAACGCATTACCCTGTTTAATCAAGGGGCAGAAAAGATTTTTGGCTATAAAATGGAGGATATTTTAGGCGAGCCACTTAATTTACTGCTGCCAGAACAGTTTAGAGATGCACATCCGCAGCATATCAAACAATTTGCACAGTCTTCTAGCAGAGCCAGAAGAATGGGAGAACGAGGCGAGATTTTGGGTCGTCGTCAAGATGGAACCCAGTTTGCGGCTGAAGCCTCTATTTCTAGGCTGGAAATGGGAGACGAAACGGTATTTACTGTTATTCTGCGCGATATTAGCGATCGCAAACAAATTGAGATGGCTTTACGAAACAGTGAAGAGCAGTTTCGCCATGCGTTTGAAGATGCCTCTATCGGGATGGCGCTCGTTTCACTTGACGGGCACTGGATTAAAGTCAATCCTGCCTTATGTCAGATTCTTGGCTACTCATCAGAAGAGTTGTTAGCGTTAACTTTCCAAGACATCACCCATCCTGACGATTTAGACGCGGATCTTAGTTATTTACATAAGCTATTAGCAGGAAAAATTTCAACTTACCAACTGGAAAAACGGTATTTCCACAAACAAGGACATATTATTTGGATTATTATTAATGGTTCGCTAGTACAAGATGGGCAGGGAAATCCGCTGCATTTTATTTCTCAAATACAAGAAATTACGGCTCGAAAAACAGCTCAAAAAGCGCTAGAAATTCAAAGCATTATCATGAATAACATGGCAGGAGGAGTATGTTTAATCAAAGCCTCAGACATCACGATCGTCTACACCAATCCTACCTTTGATGCTATGTTTGGCTACACAGAGGGCGAACTAGCAGGTCAACCCATCGGTGTCTTGAATTATGTCGATACAAATTTTACACCAGATGTAACAGTTCTAGATATCGTCACTCAAATTCAACGTAACGGGGAAGCGAAATATGAAGTCCAAAATAAAAAGAAAGATGGCACTCTCTTTTGGTGCAGAGTTCATACATCTATGTTTGAGCATCCTGAATACGGAACTGTATATGTTGCCGTTCAGGAAGACGCAACAGAGCTAAAACTGGCCGAGCAAGCCTTGCACGCTACCACAAATCGCCTCAACTTTCTTCTAAACTACAGCCCCGTTGTCATTTTTAGCAGTAAACCTGCAGGCGATTATGGCGCAACGTTCATCAGCGAAAATATCAAAGATATATTGGGCTACGAAAGCAGGGAGTTTTTAGAAGATTCTAAATTTTGGGTGAATCACTTACACCCCGATGATTTAGAACCAGTGCTTAATGGCTTAGCAAATGTATTTGTTAATGATTTTTATTTACACGAATACCGTTTTCGTCGCTCCGATGGGGTTTATCGCTGGATGCTGGCTCAGCTTAGGCTCATTCGAGATGATTCAGGTACACCAGTAGAAATCTTAGGATATTTAATTGACATTAGCGATCGCAAACAAGCTGAGTTGGAATTTCACCAGGCAAATGAAGCAAACCAAGCCAAGACTGTCTTTCTAGCCAATATGAGCCACGAACTCCGCACCCCCCTCAACTCTATTTTGGGATTCACGCAATTGATGAGCTATGAGAGCAATCTGACTCGTTCTCTCCAAGAACGTTTACAGATTGTCAATCGTAGCGGTAGACACTTATTGGACTTGATTAACGATATTTTAGATTTATCCAAAATAGAGAGCGGACAAATGGATCTCAATTTGTCTGACTTTGACTTGACAAATTTGCTGAAATCTATTGAAGAAATGCTGCAATTTAGAGTGCAATCTAAAGAATTACAGCTAGTTGTCGAGCGAGATCCCGAACTACCCAGGTTGGTACATTCTGATGATAAAAAACTCTATCAAGTCTTGACAAATCTACTGAGTAATGCGATTAAGTTTACCAAGCAAGGAAGCGTCATCCTACGAGTAAGAGTCACACAAAGAGACCAAACATCCTGTCACCTATGTTTTGAAGTTGAGGATACAGGCGTGGGAATTGCGCCCGCAGAAATTGATAAATTATTTAAGGTATTCGTGCAAGCTCAAGCTGGGAATAATTTGAGTCAAGGCAGCGGGCTTGGTTTAGCCATCAGTCAAAAACTCGTCAAACTCATGGGCGGTCAAATTCGCGTTAAAAGCATTTTGAACCGAGGTAGCACTTTTTCCTTTGAAATTCCTGTACAGTTGCCTCAAGCAGAGTTTTTACCCCCAGAATCAAGTAATCAAAGAGTAATTGGTTTAGCTCCCGGACAACCAACTTACCGGATTCTGATTGTTGAAGATTTAGAAGAAAATCGCCGCTTGTTAGTCGATAGCCTTACCTCAGTTGGTTTTGAGGTGAGAGAGGCAAAACAAGGAGTGGAGGCACTCTCACTGTGGGAGAGTTGGCTGCCGCACCTAATTCTGATGGAGTTGCGAATGCCGATCGCCGATGGCTACACTGCTATTAAATATATTAGAGAACGCGCTCAGAGCCAAGAAACTATCATTATTGCTTTAACTGCCAGTGTTTTTGAAGAAGAGCGAGAGAAAGTTATTATGGCGGGCTGTAACGACTTGATAAGCAAGCCATTTCAGCAGAGAGACATATTTGACAAACTAGCTAAATATTTGGGAGTGCAATATATCTACGAAGTCGCAGAACAAACTCCACAAAAACTATTAATTGAAACGGTGTCTGTAGAAGATTTATCCATGATGCCCACTCAGTGGTTAGAACAAATGTATCAAGCCACTTACTATCTCGATACCGAAATTATGAACGAATTAATCGTACAAATTCCAGAATCCCAAGCAGGTTTATCCAAGGCACTAACTAATTATATCAATAATTTTAATTCCGATAGAATTATGGAGTTAATTCGACCTCTGCTGCCGAATCCACTGTAGTTATCGAGTTTAAGGGCACAGAAGCTAAAGTGCTCTCAGCAGTGGCTGTATTTCCAATACAAACCAACCTGGGAAAAGATGTGGAAGTTTTTGGAGAGGTGTGTTGCAGATATTCGCCAGCATGAGGTAAAGTCATATACATTCGATGGAATGTCATGTGTATCGTATAGCCATTCTATTTCGTGTGTGAACGGAATTTATTGTTTTACGAACCGCAGAGGGCGCAGAGGGCGCAGAGAAAGAGAAAAGAGCAAGACTTAAGTGCCAAATAGTTCGCTAAACTTATCCATACTTAATCGCCCTTGAGGAAGTTCTATGTTTGCCGTTAAACGAGCGCTAAAATTGAATAACAACGAAGCGACTTTGATGGCAAGACACGCAGGATTCCGGCGTGTAGTATTTAATTTTGGATTAAGCCTGCGAACTCAAATGTATAGTGAGGGGAAATTTACCGACTCGAAGGTAATCAACGAAGTCAAAAAAGTTCTTACCAACTTCGTCAAGAAAAAGCCTGAATTCGGCTGGATGAACCAGTTGTCTAGTCGAGTTTACCAAAATGCGTTAATCGATCTAAAAGATGCGTTTAGTCGGTATCGCTCTGGGAAAGCAGGTCATCCAAGATTCGCTAGCCGCCGAGACGGTCAATCTTTTACAGTCGATTCGTCTAACGGAAAAGTTCTACTAAGCGCTGGCAACACCATAAAGATTCCTACCTTGGGAACTTTTCGGCTCTACGAAGCCCTAGAAAGCGATTACGTGTCTCAAACTTTTACGATTTCAAAAGAAGGAAGTCGTTGGTTTGTTTCCTTCTGTGTTGACGCCGAACGTTTACCAGTTCAACAGTCTCAGGCATCCGTGGGAATCGATGTGGGCATTAAATATGCGGCCACGCTGTCAAACCAGCAGGTCTTTGATGCACCAAAACCCTTAAAGCAAGCGAAAACCAAACTTGCTACTTTGCAGCGCCAAGCCTCAAAACAGGTAAAAGGCTCCCAAAACCAACGCAAAACCTATAATAAGATCAACAGACTCCACGCGCGGATAGCTTGCATTCGCCTAGATTTTATTCACAAGTTAACAACTTATTTAGCCAAAAATTTCAAGCTAATTAAGATTGAAGACTTGAATATAAAAGGCATGATGGCGAATCACAAGTTAGCTGGGGCAATATCAGATATAGGATTTTACGAATTCAAACGCCAACTTGATTACAAGTGCCAAATGTATGGAGCAACTTTAGTGCTGGTAGATCAATGGTTCCCTAGCTCTAAAACCTGTTCTAATTGTGGCCATAAAAAAGATATGCCACTAAGCGTTCGGACTTTTGACTGTCCTGCTTGTGGCATATCTTTAGATCGTGATTTGAATGCGAGTTTAAATATTTTAAACTGGGAACCCAAGGCTATTGGGGGATAGCCTACTTATCTTGGGATTAGCCGTCTACCCAACAGCGTAGGAAGTGAACTCGGATTGTGTCTAAAAACGATTTTAGACAAGTTTAGGTAAGTTTTACAAAGCAGAAATGATTGATTTAACCGGAAAGGTAATTTTAGTAACAGGTGGCTCGAAAGGGATTGGTGCAGTGACGGTGCGGACTTTGGTTAATGCTGGGGCCGAGGTGATTTTGCATTACTTTCGCAGCCAGAAAGAAGCTGAAGCGATCGCAGCAAGTGTTGCGCGCGATCGCTGTTATTTATTGGCAGCCGATTTGATGGTGGAAAACGCGGCCTCGACTTTGTGGCGAGATGCTTTAAAATGGCGGGGTCATATTGATATTTTAGTTAATAATGCGGGGATTATGCAGTCAGCGGGTATAGAAGACAAATTCGATATTTGGTCTTCAGCTTGGCAGCAAACTCTACAAGTTAATTTAGTTGCCGTTGCCGATTTGTGCCGGGAATCTATTCTGCATTTTCAAACTCGCAGGGTCGGTACAATTATTAATATAGCAAGTCGCGCTGCTTTTCGCGGCGATGACCCGAATTATCTGCACTACGCCGCTTCTAAAGGTGCTATTGTTGCTTTAACTCGCAGCATTGCTAGAGGGTTTGCGACTGATAATATTTTGGCTTTTACAGTTGCACCGGGATTTGTCAGTACAGAAATGTCTAATCAGTTTATTCAGGAGTTCGGTGAAGCTGATATTATTCGCGATATCCCGATCGGCAAAATCGCTCCTCCTCAAGATGTTGCCAATGTTATCGCGTTTTTAGCATCCGGTTTGGCAGCGCACGCTACCGGGACTACGATCGACATTAATGGAGCTTCTTACGTGCATTGAGACAATTACTGTAAAATACCTCTCAAGGCTCACGCTGACATCTTTTAAAACTAACTAATTTATCACTTTAGCAAGACGCTAAAAACTCGCTCAATCACTTACCATTATAGGAAAAGACAGTCAGAGGAAAGTTGATTATGACAACAAATAACGGCACCAACACCAAACGAGTTGCCATACTCATTGAAAATGGAGTTGAAGATTCGGAATTTTTAGTTCCTTACAACGCCTTAAAACAAGCAAACTTTGATGTAGTTGTCCTCGGTTCGCGGACAAACGAAAAGTATGCAGGGAAACAAGGAAAAGTTGCCCAGCAGGCTGACGGAACTACCACAGAAGCAGTACCCGCAGAATTCGACGCAGTGATAATTCCCGGCGGTATGGCTCCCGATACGATGCGGACTAATCCCAATACAGTAAGGTTTGTAAGAGAAGCATTCGAGCAAGGAAAACTCGTCGCTGCTGTTTGCCACGGCCCGCAAGTTTTGATTGAAGCCGACTTGCTCAAAGGTAAAAATGCGACTGGTTTCTTGGCAATTAAAACAGACATGATTAATGCCGGAGCTAACTACATTAACGAACCTTTAGTAGTAGACGGCAACTTGATCACTTCCCGCCAACCGGGAGATTTAGCAATATTTACCACCGCAATTATGGCTCGCCTCGGTTACGGCGGAAAAGAAGTCGGTTTGCCAGAAGAAACTGACACAAATGCAGAATGGTGGAAATTAGCTAATGCTTGGGGAGGTTCTACACAAGGCGACATTGTTAAAGGTTTGAATACCGCCCTCGCAGGGGAACGCTATGCTTGCGAAGCCTTTGAAAATTATGCCGAAAAAACGCAAGATAGCGATTTGCGATCGCTCTTGAGAGAAATGATTCAAAACAAACAGCACCACATCATCGCTCTCGAAAGTCGCCTCAACGATTTTGGTGAAAAACCCTCAATTCCTGCCAAAATTGCTGACAAGTACGCTAAGTTAAAAGCTTCTATGCAAGGAACCGATGAAACGTTTTTGCTGCGGAGCACTCTAGGTGATTTGCAAACAGGTGTTGTCGATATCAACAACCTGCGAGTGAAGTTCACAGATCCTGTATCAACGGCGATTTTAACAGAGATAGAATCGGATTTGTCTGAGTGCGAACAAGTCGTTGCCAAACTCTTCCGCGCCCGTGCAGTTTCCCAGGAAATTAAGTCGCCTAAACCTTCGACTAGCCCCGCTGTAAAAATGTAATCAGCAAGGGGAGAAATCAGGGCTGTTTCATTCTCGGTTGATGGGGAGATGGGGAGAGGGGGAGATGGGGAGATGGGGAGATGGGGAGAAAAGCCCTCTTCAAGAGAGTGATTAATTTTTGAGCTTTTGATTCATCCCTGATACTGCCCTTCTCCCCATCCCCCTCTCCCCCCATCTCCTCATCATTTGAGTTTTTTGGTGAGAATGAAACAGCCCTGGGGGAGAAATAAGTTTGTAGTTTTGTTGAGAGGTGAAAAACTGCACCAATATCGCAACTATAAACTTGCTCTCTAATCCTACAATATACCCCTTTGCGGTAAAATAAAACCCAACACTAAAAAGCAGATATTCAACTAACTGCAAGGTGGAGGGTTTTATTTTTGTTTCAGTGGGAAACGGCGGGTTTAAAGGAAGCTTGCGACATCCGGGGGCCGTACAAGCCCCCGGATTCATCGGTGCATCAATAAAAAATATAGTATCGGATAACCAACCCCTGCATACATCCGTAAAATCCCTTTCTTCAATTCTTCAATTCTTTAAATCTAAAATCTAAAATCTAAAATCGCGCAATCGATTGGCTTGTTGCCTCTTCCTTTAGACAGGAGACACCTGAGCTATAAATGCGCTACTGTGTTGCCAATATTTTGATGAGGAAAAAAAGGCTGTGGTTCCCTTACGCGATGAAAATCCCATTTCTATCACTCCCTACGTCACCTACGGGCTGATTGCCGCAAACATATTAGTATTTTTGTACGAACTCAGTTTGGGCGATCGACAATTAACCCAATTTTTCTACTCTTGGGCAGTAGTTCCTTGCCAGTTAAGCAATATGTGTCGCGTGTCTCTGCCAGTTTCGTCATTTCCCGAATGGACGACACTAATTAGCTCCCAATTCCTGCACGCAGGCTTTCTTCACATTGCCGGAAATATGTTATTTCTGTGGATTTTTGGCAACAACGTAGAAGACCGTTTAGGACACGTAAAATTTATAATATTTTACCTTACTTGCGGCGTTTTAGCATCACTAACTCAGTGGTTTTTTTCCTCAGCATCGGCCATTCCCTCCCTGGGTGCTAGCGGCGCGATCGCAGGCGTGATGGGAGCTTACATTCTCAGATATCCCCAAGCCAAAGTTCTGACACTGCTGCCCTTGGGAATCTTTATTACCACCGTCAGAGTCCCCGCCTTTTTCTTTCTAGGATTTTGGTTTGCACAGCAAGCATTGAGCGGCCTGGCTTCCTTGAATGCCCCGGCAAGTGTCGGCATGGAATCCGGGGGAGTTGCCTACTGGGCACACGCTGGCGGCTTTGTTTTCGGCGCTATTCTCGGCCCTTTATTGGGATTGTTTTCTGAAGATAATCGGTTTTGATTTTTCACCGCAGACGATCGCAAATAAACGCAGGTAAACTGCCAACAAAATCGGCGTTTATCGGCGTTTATCTGCGGTTTCAAACATCTTATCTTCCTAGATAAACGTGAAATCAAATTCCGAAAGAGCAGAAACCCCAGTTACACCATTTAACTTCGCCAAAATGCGAGAATCGCTGCCGGTGAGGTTATTGCCATTGCCGTCATAAATGATGTAAGTATTGCCACCGGAATCGTAGGCAAACAAGAAAGCACTTCCTCCCAGAATATTTGCAGAAACAGTTGTCTGCACATTCAGCAGAACTTGGGTGTTACCGCCCAGATTCGCAAATCCGGGGGCAAAATTAAACTGATCGGCGATCGGCACACCGAGACCGCTAAAATCAGTAATCACATCGTATCCGCCCGCCGCGATCGCAGCCTCGATCGCCGCCGAAGAAGCCGCATCAAAAGCAGGCCCACCTTGTTCAGGGCTGGTATAGCGGAATTGATTGCTGCCGCCGCCCCCCGTCATGGTATCTGCGCCGAGGCCGCCTACGAGCACGTCGTTATCCAAACCGCCGTTAATTGTATCGTTGCCGCCTTGACCGTCAATAGTATCGCTGCCCGCCAAACCGTTCAAATTGTCCGGCAAAGAACCCCCAACCAAATTGTTCGGCCCGCTATCAGCAGGCAAGATTTGAACGGTGACAGTACCTACGCCGGGAATTGTCCCGAATCCGTCGCTGACGCTGTAGGTGAAAGCAGTTGTACCCGCTACGTTGCCGGGGATGAATTGCACTTGAGAGACAAGATTTACAGCTATCCCCAGTTGCGGTGTGCTGACATTGATAATGTTGAGCGTCCCTTTTTGCGGGCTGGAATCGTTCGCCAGTACGTCGATAAAAGTGGGCAGCAAATTATTCGTATTGGTAAATACGATGCCGTCATCCACAGCAATCGGCGGCAGGAGAGTTGGAACAGTTACGGAGGTATCGAAAGAATTGATGTTAATCGCCACTGACCCTGCTGCCGTGCCGCCTTGGTCGTCAGCTACGCTGTAGCTGAAAGAACCGGCTTGCCCGATCGCGTTTGTTCCAGGTTGAAATGTCAGCCCGAGTAAATCCTGAACGGTTAACTTTTGGTTCACGGTGAGAGGGCTCGTGCCCGTAATTACCTGACCAAAAGTAGGATTGGGAAGTCCGACTACCGCGATCGACAGCGGGTCGCCCTCCGGGTCGCTGGGCGCCGAAATGCTCAGAGACAGAGGCAAATTCTGCAAACCAGTCACCGTCTTGCCCGCTTCCACGATCGGCGGCTGGTTAGGAGTCGGAGATGTAAAACTCGGCGGAGTCGGCCCCCCGCCGAAAGGCGTAGGAGTTGGGGTTGCCGCAGTTGGAGTCGGGACGATCGAAGGACTCGGACTCGGGGTTGTCCCGCCCGCAGTCGGAGTCGGAGTCGGAGTCGGACTCGGAACCTGTGTCGGCAATGTCCCCGGTGATGGAGTGGGACTCGGAGTAGTCCCCGGTGATGGAGTGGGACTCGGAGTAGTCCCCGGTGATGGAGTGGGACTCGGACTCGGTGCCGGAGTTGGAGTCGTCGCCGCTGGAGTTGGAGTCGTTGCCGGAGTTGGAGTCGTCGCTGCCGGAGTTGGAGTCGTTGCCGGAGTTGGAGAAGGAGTTGTCCCCGGTGATGGAGTTGGAGAAGGAGTTGTCCCCGGTGATGGTGTCGGAGAAGGTGTTGTCCCCGGTGATGGTGTCGGAGAAGGTGTTGTCCCCGGTGATGGTGTCGGAGAAGGAGTTGTCCCCTCAATTGTGAAGGGATTGTCGTCTACGCGCGGTATTTGAGCTGTAGTGAACCGAGATTCATCTAGCGAGTTCGATCGAACATCAACCAACACCGCCAAAAATTCCCCAGTTTGCCTGTCCCTAATAATCGTGTTGCTAGAATTCGAGCCTTGGCCCTGGAATATTTCTAACTGTGTAAAGTTCAAACCTCCAGCCAGACCGATCGAATCTCCCGCCTTAAAATCTCTGATTAAATCAGCATCGCCGATTTCCCTGCCGCCAGTAGTGAGAAACCCGTTGCCACCAGGCGACGTGCCCACCCTACCGAGAACAAAGATATCCGATCCGTCGCCTCCTGTCAGAGTATCAGACCCGCGATCGCCAGAAAGAATATCATCCCCAGCATCTCCAGACAGAGAATCATTGCCGTCGCCCCCGAAGATCAGGTCATCGCCCTCGCCGCCGTCACCAGTATCGTTACCAACACCGCCGGTGATGACATCCCCGCCCTCGGCGCCCAACAAAATATCATTGCCGGCAGCGCCGATCAGGCAGTCATTACCCGTGTCGCCAAAAACAGTGTCACTGCCCTTGTCGCCCAAAATCAGGTCGTCCTCCCCACCACCGCGCAGACAGTCATTGCCTTTACCGCCGTACAGCGAGTCGTTGCCTTCAGAACCCAAGACAATATCGTTGCCCTGGTCGCCAAAAGCTGAGTCATCGCCCTCGTCGCCAGAAACCAAGTCATCATCTTTGCCGCCCCGCACCGTGTCATTACCGCGCCCGCCCTCAACGATATCTTTACCAGCCCCGCCGTTGAGAGAATCGTTACCGTCATCGCCTTTGACTATATCGTCTCCGTCCCGACTCAGAAGCGTGTCGTCCCCGACACCCCCGGAAATCGTGTCATTGAACAAGCTGCCGATTAAATAGTTATTCCCATCATTTCCGACAACTAAGCCATCAACAAAAACTGGTTCCGGGGGAGGCGTGGGAACTGTCTGAGTTGGGCGCGGCACCGGCGTGACCGAAATGTCCGGCTGCGTCCCCGTCATCATCGGCTGCGTCCCCGTCATCATCGGCTCCGTGCCCGTCATCATCGGCTCCGTGCCCGTCATCATCGGCTCCGTACCCGTCATCATCGGCTCCGTGCCCGGCGACGGCGTAGGCTGCGGCACCGTGCCGCTATCCAAACTATCCGGGTTCTCATCGGGTAGCCGCCCTTCGAGAAAAATTACTGGTACTGCACTTGGCATTGTTCCGACTCCTTGCGACGCTACTCAAAAACTACTAAATAAACTTAAAGTCAGATGCAGTAATGACGGTGCTGAGAGCTCCTGGCACTGTAGGAATAGAATTCAACACTGCCAAATCGAAAGCTGGGAGACTGTCATCTGCCACATTCGGGTCAAATCCTAGAACGTACTTGTTAAAAGTATTGTTCAGGTAAACGAAGAAAGCTCCCGTTTTGCTCGAACCATTTTGATTTTTCAACACTGCATTTATGGCTTGAGCGTTGTCAAATTTAGATTCAAACAAAATGACTGATTGCTTGCTAATGTTGTCGCCGCTAGACCCGATATTCCTGACGATAAAACTGGTGAAATCGAGAGTAGTTCCTGAGTTGGTTAAACCTGCGAAATTTGACGACCTGAACAAAAATCTGTCGGTCTCGCTGCCGTTAGCGTTAAAGTCAGCAATCACGTCCACGCCTTCGCTGGGAGTTTCGTAGTAGAAGAAATCATCGCCTGCATCGCCCGTGAGCAAGTCAGAACCGTTGCCGCCGCCCAAAATGTCATTGCCTGCACCGCCGGAAAGCGAGTCGTTGTCATCGCCGCCCAACACCAAGTCGTTGCCGAAGCCGCCGCTGAGACAGTCGCTGCCGGCACCGCCGTCGAGAGTGTCGTCGCCCGCTTCGCCTAACAGGGAGTCGCTGCCGGCCTCGCCCAACACGTAGTCATTGCCCGAACCTCCGAGTCCCGTGTCGTTGCCTTCTCCACCCAAAATCGTGTCATCGTTGTCCCCGCCGGATATGGAATCGTTATTGATACCGCCGTCGAGCAAGTCTCTGCCGAGTCCACCGTCGAGGATGTCGTCACCTGCACCGCCGTCGAGGGAGTCGTCGCCAATGCCACCAAGTAAGGTGTCAATCCCGGCGCCACCAAGTATCGAGTCGTCGCCGGATTCTCCCAATATCGAGTCATTGCCTGTTCCGCCGTCAAGGGTGTCGTTGTTGTCACCGCCCAAGAGGTTGTCATTGTCATTGCCGCCGAACATCAGGTCGTTGCCCAGTCCGCCGATCAGCGAGTCTATGCCGTCTTCGCCGTCAACGGTGTCGTTGCCCAGTCCGCCGTCGAGGATGTCGTTGCCGATCGCACCCACCAGCGAGTCGTTGCCTGCTTCGCCGAATTGGATGTCGCTGCCGCCACTGCCGTCGATAATGTCGTTGCCGTCGCCCCCAGAGAGGGTATCGTCGCCTGCCCCGCCGAGGATGAAGTCGCTGAGGTTGCTGCCTGTAAAGCTGCTGGCCGGGAGTGCGCTGCGATCGACAATATTATCTACCACCGTGATGCTGAAGGATGCCGGCCCGATAGTTGCAGACCCGTCGGAGGCTGTAAACGTGAAACTGTCGCTGCCACCTCCTGCCAGCAAGTTGTATTTGACGATGTTGTTGTTGATATCGTCTTGACTGAATTTGCCGCCGACGTTGAGAAAGGTGGTGCCCCTTTGGACAAAACCTCTGGTAGCGTCGGGGGCTTTGGTAATCGTGTAAACGATTTCCGACGGCGGGTTATCGGGATCTGTAACTAAAAAATCGGCTGCCGTGATTGTCTGGGTAGGATTACTTTTGGCAACCACCACACCGTCGTTAATTACTAGCTGCGGCGGGCTACTGACGTTGATGGTTACTACCGCCTTACTTGTGCCGCCGCTGCCGTCTGAGATCGAGTAGCTGAAGCTGTCAGTACCCGAGAAGCCCGGATTCGGAGTGTATTTGAATACGCCGCCGCCGACGGGAACCAGGTTCCCTTTGCTTGCTGGAGCAAAAGTCGTGACAGTCAGAGCGCTTTGTTCCGGGTCAGTGTCGTTCAACAGAACGTTGAAACTGAGTTCTTGACCCGCAACCGTGGTGAAGTTGTCGTTAACTGCTCTTGGAGGTTGGTTAAATATGGGCGTCGGACTTGCTGTCGGCGTCGGACTTGCTGTCGGCGTCGGACTTGCTGTCGGCGTCGGGAACGTCGGCGTCGGGAACGTCGGCACGGGTTCCTCTGTCGGTGTCGGCGTCGGACTTGCTGTCGGCGTGGGTGTCGGACTTGCTGTCGGTGTCGGTGTCGGTGTCGGACTGTCTGTCGGCGTCGGCGTCGGCGTCGGCGCCGGTGTCGGTGTCGGTGTCGGCGTCGGCACCGGAAGCGGAGTTGCGCTGCCGGGAACTGTGGGGGCAATGACAAATGAGCTCCGCCCCAGGGTTCTGCTGTCTACTCCGGGCAATACTGCTAAAAAGTCGCCGCTGACGCCGTTGCGAATAATCGTGCTGCCGGCTCCGGTGTCGGTGCTTTGGAAGATTACCAAATCTTCAAACTTGAGGTCGCCACTTAACCCGATCGAATCTTCACCTTGGCGAAAGTCGGTGAAAATGTCGGCATCGGCGATATCGGGGCCGCCTGTGGTGATAAATGCCGGGTTAGTGCCGTCGCTGCTGCCGCTGGGGGAACTGAATGCACCGATGACGAAGACATCTCTGCCTTCGCCTCCTGCCACTACGTCTTTGCCTGCTTCGCCCCAAATAACGTCGTTGCCAGCACCCGCGTCCGCGATGTCGTCGCCGTCACCGCCGAATACGATGTCGTCGCCGTCGCCGGCAAAAATTGTGTCCCCGCCGGCGTTTCCGTATAGCCAGTCGCCTCCTTCGTTGCCAAAGAGCAAGTCTTCGCCGTCGCCACCGAAGAGCGAGTCGTTGCCTTGGTCGCCCCACAGAATGTCGTCGCCTCGATCGCCCAAAAAGCTATCGTCGCCAGAACCGCCGCGCAAGCTGTCGCTGCCTTTTCCGCCGTAAGCCGTGTCTCTGCCTTCGCCTCCGATTACCGTGTCGTTGCCGTCATTGCCATACAGCAGGTCGGGATTATTTCCCCCGTCGAGGGAATCGTTGTCTTTGCCTCCGTACAGGGTATCGAGTCCTGAACCGCCGTCGAGAACGTCGTTGCCCTCATTGCCGAACAGCAGGTCGTCATCATCGTTGCCAAATAGTAAATCGTCGCCTCCGATTCCTTGCAAGCTGTCGTTGCCTTGCAGCCCGGAAATCACGTCGGGTCCGGGACTGCCAACTAAGGAGTCGTTGGTTTCGGTGCCGCGGACTACGCCGCCGATGACTCCAGGCGAGGTACCTTGGCCTCCGTCAAATGTGTCGTCTATACCGCCAAATGTGTCGTCCCCGGAGGGAGTTGGAGTTGGAGTTGGAGTTGGAGTCGGAGTCGGTTCTGGTGTTGGAGTCGGTTCTGGTGTTGGAGTCGGTTCTGGTGTTGGAGTCGGTTCTGGTGTTGGTTCTGGTGTTGGCGTTGGTATAATGATTACTGGCACTGCACTTGGCATTATTTTGGCTCCTTTAAACAACGACGATCCCGATTAACTTTTAGAACTGATTAGTATCAGTTTGCTGCCACAAATCTGGCTTAAAATTGATTAATAACCCTATCATTTCTAACATACTAAATCAAAACAGCAACAGCTATAGATATTTTTTTAGCTGGGCATCTTTCGATCTCAAAATATTAATGATTGCACGTTTTGATGCCTAGCTTGGGTATACTTTAATATCGCGCCATTTCGATAGAACCTAGAATTAGGGCTTGGAGTCAGCCCGGTGTATTTATCCAGAATCAGAAAAAATAAAAATCTTCGCCGTCATAATTTTTTCTTTCCTCCTGCCGAATACCGAACACGTATGTGCCTCACAGCCTGCAGAAGCAGACTGTCTTATGCTGACTGCTGACAAGAAACAGAGCTGTTAATTAGGGGCAGAAGCGGCCCGGTTTGTTCTTGTCCGCTGACTGATAGTTCGCTGTGGCAAAGGTAAAGCAGGGAACAGCGACTTAACAAATCTAGCAGAATTCGCCGCAGCCGCTGTTGGTCGGCCACCGTTTCGTCTTCGGTTTGCCAGGGACGCCCCTGTTGCGATCGCAAAAATAAGGGAGCGCCAAACAATGTCGCCGCACCGCCGCTCAGCCACAGGGGCGAGCCGGCATCCAGCCAAAAGTGCCATTTGTGGGCGCGGCGGCTGCTGCGGTACTGGAAGATGTTGGCGAGGGTGACGGCTCTGGCTGCTGGGCCTTCTGGACGCACTGGAAAGGGGTTGGCGGTGACAGTTCCTTGGCGCAACAACTCGATGAACCGGGCGATCGTTTCTGAGTCGCCGCCGTTTGTTGGTTCTACGCGCTGCATTCGCCCGTTGATTTCCCAGTAGTGGGTGGCGGTTTCCATTAACTCGCGCAGGGCTGCTAGCCGATCGTAGGGCAGGTATCTGTCGTTGACGAAAAATTTCTGGATCGCTCGATCGAGCAGGGCAATTGGGCTCGGCAACAGCCGCTCCTGCTGTTGCGACCGCTGTTGTTCGATCCACTCCACAATGCGATCGTAGGCCCGGGCGGCTCGGTGTCCGAGTCTGTCCCACCGGGGAAAGGCTGTAATTGGGAGCAATTGAGGTCGATCGATATCTGGACAAAAACAGTGATCGGCGATTAAACCTGCTCTTACTGGGTCGATCGATTTTGGATTTTGGATTTTGGATTTTAGATTGAAGATAAGGTTGGAATCTTCAGGTTCCATTTCCCCCTGTTTCTGGCTGCCCAACACTACCAGCATTTCGGCTGCGCCGTCTCGATCGGCTAAACGGCCGAGTCCCGGATAAACTAACGCTAACAAAGTCAGCAAAGCTCGAATCTCTGGGGTAGTCGAGAGGGGACGCTGATCGTTGAGAGATAGTGCGGCAATATTATATCGCGCGAGAATTTCTGTTAAACTGTAACGGGCGATCGCATCCATCCCGGGGGCAATTACGGCTATTTCCTGCGGTTCCACGGCTTGCGACTTCACTGCATCCACGATGATTTCGGCGGTTTCTCGCAGCAGTTGAGCGCGGGAAGTGGTTTGGAGCGATCGAACCGATCCGGGCAAACTCAAGCCTAAAGGATAAAAACCCTCAGAATTAACTGCTAAACTTACCGCTAAATCTCCAATCTCTGGGGCTAAACCGGCTTTGCCGTCCAAATTTACCACGCTTTGACAGCGCTCTTCGAGTCGGGCCAGGTATTCGGTGTCAGCCCCCAAGCCCAAACGCACTCCTCCATCCCGATTGTAGGAGAACGCCCCCGCTGCACCGAAGTCGAGCATTCGATCGAACAAATGGCAACTTATCGCCGGATAATCGTCAACATCGTCTGCGATGACAGCTTGGTATCTAGAGGCCAAATGCTGCTGGTAAGTGGCATCCGGCAACAAATAGCGCCAGTAGAGTTCGCAAACAATCCCGTAAGTCAGCAGCCCCCGCGTCAAGCACCATTGGCACCACCTTTCCAGCAACTCTCCCGTGCTAGCCCACAGGTGGTTCGAGCCGCCCTCACCAGCAAATCCCTGTTCTAGAATGCTGGGAATTTCTTCTCTGGGCGTACCGCTGACAGCAGCCAGTTGTAATAAGTCTAGAGTTCGACGCACCATTCGAGTTGGACTTACCCCTGTTTGTTGCAAAATCCCTTCGTCTAGTTCGCGACGCCAGAGTCTCGAGGCAAGTTCCAGTTCAGTTTCAGGTTGCAGCCGCAGGGGAAATTGAGCCCTCAAATTCAGCGACTGAACTAGCAGGGGCCAAAATAACAATACTTCCTGCTCAAAAAAACCGAAGGGCGTTGTGGAGTGAAAGGTATATTTTCCTTCGGTAGCGACGGCGATGCGATCGGCTAATTCCAGCCGGTTGTCCCCGTTAGCTGCTAAGACTAAAATTGCTGGGGCACTTTGTCGAGCCCGCCGCCGCCCGGAACTCGATCTCTCTGAAACTTTTGCGGGCAAGGGTTTGACAGTTTTGCTCCAAAGGCAGAACTGCTCGACTAAACGAGCGGTTTTGCCACTGCGGGCAGATCCGACAATCCAAACAGAATCCTCGGTGGCAGTTCGCAATTTATGTAAATTTGTTACCATACCGTGAATACTTTAATCAATAATGTCTGCAAACAACTAACAAGCTTTAGCTATGAATACTTCTCCGTGGGACAGGATTGTAAAATATCTCTACAGCGCTCACCAATGGTATCGAGAAACGCCTGAGAGGGCCCTAGAACAGGCTTACGATGCTGCATTAGCAATTAAGGCGATCGAAGACGAGCATTTTGGCGGTCAAGCAATCTCCGATCGATCTGGAGATTACGGACATAGCACCCTGTCTTACTTTCAATCCGAACTGAAAAAATACCTCAAGGTCATCCAAACCCGAATGGTTGAGTTTAATGCTAGCCGTTCTTTTTTGGAACTGCCGGAGCGCGTGGGGGCCAAACCGAAGGCGGGACACAGCGCGGATCGTCACCAGCACGGATTAGGTCTTGACAATCAAGATCGAGCATCCCTTGTATTTGAGAAGCTAGAGTTTATTGATGGAGTCATCGACAAGTATATTAATAATAGTAGCTCGACGGCAATTGTTCCGGTTGTCAGTTCAGGAAACGTGCAGGCAAAATCTACAAATAACAGCTCTCCACCTGAGTCAAATAAAGGTTCAGCTAATTTTGTTCAAATTCACGATGGTGAGGTTGACACTAACTATGAAGAAGTGAATTTATTGCCGCGATCGCTTTTGGGAACTTTGAATCGAATTACTAAAGATTTAGATCCGGGAGCTGAAAAAGAAGTAGTCAAAAACTTTCGCAATTCCAAAGTAAAAACAATTATTTCTCTCAGATTTATTTTGCTTTTGATTTTAGTTCCCCTGTTGACGAATCAAATCTCCAAAAACTTTCTAGTGGGACCGATAGTAGACCATTTTCGAGGGCAAGAAAATGCTGCCGTCTTCATAAATATTGACATGGAAGAAGAAGCCCTGGAACAACTGGATAGATTTGAGCAGCACCTCAAATTTGAAAGGTTAATAGGCACTGCTCCCTCGCTTTCTTTAGAGGAAACGGAAAAGATGATTGCCGCGAAAGCAGTTGAGCTAGCGGAGGAATACCGCGCTGAAAGCGGTGGAGCTATTAAAAATATTTTTGCCGATTTGATTTCCTGCATTGCCTTTGCCGCGATTATCGTCACTAACAAGAAAGAGATTGAGATTTTAAAGTCTTTCATGGACGATGTGATTTACGGTCTCAGCGACAGTGCGAAAGCTTTCGTAATTATTTTGTTTACAGATGTGTTTGTCGGATTCCACTCGCCTCACGGTTGGGAAGTAGTTCTCGAAGGTGTATCGAGGCATTTGGGACTGCCAGAAAATAGGCAGTTTATATTTCTGTTCATTGCGACGTTTCCAGTTATCTTGGATACGGTATTTAAGTATTGGATATTTCGTTATTTAAACCGGAGTTCGCCTTCGGCTGTTGCTACGTACAAGAATATGAACGAATAATCAGAGGCGAAGGAAGTTCGGCAACGGATTCAGTAGCGGATGTTACGGATGTAAAGGATAGAAGGAAGAAGGAAGAAGGGAGGAAGAAAAAAAGATGTAATAATAGCAAGGGTTTCAGGTATTGATAACGTCCTCAGTAGGGAGTCCGCTGCACACTTAGTGGCTTACCCGTAGCGTATAAAAGCATTTATTGTTTGCGTCAGGAGGGGTTTAATTAAGTTGATGTATTTAAGCTGTTGGGCCTCTAAATTTTGTTTGGGGGGCTGGTTTTAGCGCGCACCCCACCAGAATTTTATCAAACTTGCCAGTCATCAAGGCTCGGCTCAGAAAGCGTAAAATTTAGATGCGACCGATCGACAAAAAATGCGATCGCCCGCAGAATCTCTCGAAAGAAATCAAAAGGGCGATCGCATTCCCAGAACCAATTACCAATGACCTAATTCCAACGCTTCTTGCGCTGTCGCTGGCTTGCCACCGCCTCCACCAGTCCCAGGCCGAGAAAATTACTCAGCAGCGACGCATTCCCGTAACTCAGGAAAGGCAGGGGAATTCCCGTAACCGGGGCCAAGCCAATGTTCATCCCAATATTTACGAACACCTGAAAAATCAACATTGAGAGTACGCCGATCGCCAGCAAAGAACCAAAATTATCGTGAGCACTTTGAGCGATCGTCACCAACCGGAAACAAATTAACCAGAACACAAACAGCACGCAAATGCAGCCAATAAACCCCAATTCTTCGCCAATAGCTGAAAAGATAAAGTCCGTATGCTGTTCGGGAATAAAGTTAAGCTGAGTTTGGGTTCCGTGAAATAAACCCCGGCCTTTGAGTTCCCCAGCCCCAATAGCAATCCGAGATTGAATCAAGTGATATCCGCTGCCTAAAGGGTCTTTCTCGGGGTTTAAAAACCCTGTCAGGCGCATTTTTTGATAATCCTTGAGCACATTCCAAAAAAGATGTCCGACGTGTCCCGAAACAACGTTCACCAACACAGCACCGAAAGTCCCCAACCAGGGCCAAGGCAGGGTTCGCCAAGCGATAATACCAGCAACAACTACCCAGGCTATCCAAATCGGTGTAGACAGGTTATTGAGGAGAACAGAGATGAGAGGAGAGAATAGCAATATTAGCCAGCCGGGATTGACATTTCCCCAGTAAAACATCCCCATTGTGATCGCGCCGAACACCAACGAAGTACCTAAATTTGGTTCGGCAAATATCAATCCCCAGGGTACAGCCATAATCGCCAGCATCCTCAACATATCCCGGACTGTGGGGACAGTCTTGTCGTGCAGGAGAGCTGCTAAAGTGACAATCATGCCTACTTTGGCAAATTCTGACGGTTGCAGGTAAAAGCCGCCGATGTTGATCCACCGCTGGGCCCCGAGTCCTGTAGTGCCGATAAAGCGCACTGCGATCAGCGACAAATTGATTAATATGTAAATCGGCCATTTCCACTCAATCAGTGTTTGGTAACGGCAGCGGGAAATGATGATGGCTAGGAACAAACCGACTGCCCCAGTTACCCAGTGCCGCCACCAGTCGATCAGCCCCTGGTTGATTTCAACGCTGCGGATCATGACTCCCCCGAAGATGGTGAGGGCGATGCAAGCGCCAAACAGCCAAGGGTCTGCTTCTTCCCAGGGTTTGAAGATTGATTTCCAGCGGTTTCTGACTTGTATTCTCTGCAACATGAGGATTTTAGATTTTAGATTTTAGATTTTAGATTATCGAGCCGATTTTCGGAAGTTGTGGATATATTTCGGATTCACAGCCTGCACCTTACTTGAGAAGCCTCGGTGTTAGTACCTCAGATTCTTCGGGGAGTTGTAGGGATGTTCCGGGAACGGAACAACGAACGCCAAACCTGGTATCTGGGTATTCTATTTTTTTCTGTGCGCTTACTTAATTTTGTTGGCACACGCAGTCAGAAACCGGGTTTTGTCGAGAAGACACGTTACAACTCGCAGAAACCGCGTTTTTAGCGGTTTCTTGGGTTTTGATTGGTAAGCCCTACAATCGTCAGACCGGTTCGTAAAGATACTCGAAGCCGTTCCCATCTGGATCTCTGCCGTAAAAAGATGCAGTACCGTCGCGGTGTTCGTGAATGCGGGTGACGGAAACACCATCGGCTTTGAGTTGTTCGTAGGCGGATTCCATTTCAGTACGATCGTCAAATACAAACCCAAAATGCGGCCCTGCTTGGTCGTAACTCGGACTCAACAGTGCCAATCCGTCCTCTCCTGCTTTCAAATAAGCCCAGTCTGCATCTTTCCAGACTAACTCCATACCCAAGTTGCGGTAGAATTCAGCAGACTTCTCTATGTCTTGCACGCAGACGGCTACGTGTCCCAATCGTTTTAGTTTCATATCTACAAAGTTTACGGTTGTTCTTTCGTTTATTGTATCTATTTTCTGATTTGTTGCTCGGTTAATTAGGTATTTTTTCTGTTTTTTTTGTGGCAGCTAACTGTACTTTTTCTACTTGTTTGCTGGCGTCCATTTCGCCGAACAGTTGAATGGCGCGGTCAAAATTTTCTTGGGTTTTCTCGATGTTACCAAGTTTTTGTTCTGTCAGTGCTAGTTGATAGCAAGCTTCGGCTCGGTCTAATTTGGCGCTAGCTCGATCGAGTATTTCTATTGCTTCTGCATGGTGCTGCAGGGCTCGGTCAAATTCTCCCCGTTCTCGGTACAGCGCTGCTATACCGCTGAGAGATTTGGCTTTGATGGTGGTGTACTGGTTTTGGTCGGCTTGGGCGATCGCTTGGCGGTACAGGCTCAAAGCTTTTTCTGTCTCTCCCAGGTTTTGATAGGTGGCGGCGAGAAAAACTAACTTGTATCCCGTACCCACCAACTGACTGTTTTCCCGATCGGCATAAAGTTTTTCGGCGAGCTCTTCCGCCTCTTTTTTGGTTCCGACACAGGAGTTGAGGAAAGCTAACCCGACATCGATGGAATAGCTATTACTCCCGGTTTCGTCCCGCGAATTTTTCAGCTTGACAAATATCTCCATAGCTGATTCTAATTCGCCCATTTCTATTTGACAAAAACCTATATTAATGGCAGAGTTAACTTTCCAGAATTCCAGATTAGCTTGTTTGCCGTTTTCAGGTTCGCTGCTTTTCGCTATAATTTGCAAAGATTTAGTAGCTTTTATTTCTGATATTTGATGGCATTCTATGGCTTGATTTATTTCACCTAAGATTCGGTAACAAACGCCTAAAAGACTGTATAAACCGCTCAAATAATAATCAGAATTCACGTTGTTGACGATGCGAGTAGTTGCTGAAATTATTGGCTGCAAGAAACCTAATTTGTAGAGCGCTCTACCGAGCTTGTAATCTTTGGCAAACTGGATATTGATTTTTTTGAGGATGACGCTCGCGGCCTGGTCGAAACAGCTAATTGCCACATAATGATAGTAAGCTTCAAAAGCTTTCAGCGCATCTTCTACAGTCTCAATATTTTCAACACTCTCTGTCCAGAACTCGGCTGCTTTGCGGTTGGCAGTTTCCCAGTCTCCGGGATCGAGCCGATCGACCGCTTCTTCCCGAATTGCTGGATGCAGCCAGTATTCGCCCTTCTGAGACTCGACTAGCGATCGGTGCAACAGCGATTTAATGATTTGTCGGCGTCCGGCTTCGGGCACGTCCCACAGCAAACACAAAAGTCCGTCTGTCGGGACTGTCGGCACGTCTTGATAGCGGTAACAGCCCAAGCGACAGAGGAGTTGATAGGCTTCCGAATCGAGTTCTTGCAGGCGGTTGAATTGACTGGTAACTAAATTTTTTAAGTCTGTTTCAAGGAGCGGATCTTCGCTGTTTTCCAGCCAGTAAGCCGCCATATCTCCGTCAAAATCTTCTCGGATCGTGCCGCAAATAATGCCCATTGCTTTGGCATTGCCGCCGTAAACTTTGTGCATTTCCTTGAGGGCGACATCATCTATATTGATGTTGCGGGCGCTAAAAAATTGCCGCCAAACTTCCACCTCTAATCCCGGAAGCAAGTAGTGTTCGACGGTGACATCAGAATCGCACAGTCGATCGCGACTGGTAATCAGCGTTACCGACTGCACCGCCGCGTCAGCCAAAACTCGCAACAGTTCGACGTAAAGCCGGTGCGGTTCAATAAACTTACCTTGTCCGTCGAGTGCGGCTTCCAAATTGTCAATCAATACGCCGACTTTGTGAGTCTGAAGCTGCCGCTTCAGCCGCCCGAGGGTGACGCCAAAGTCTGGGCCGGGTTCTTCCTGAAAGTCTTGCTTCAGCCATTCTTCGATCGCGCTTTCCAAAGCTGTGATGTTCTCTGTCTCTTTTGCCATCAACAGTTCAATGGTTCGATCGAACCCTTGAGATTTGAGATACTCTCTGGCCAAAGTCGTTTTGCCCATACCGCCGGCACTTTGGATGACAATCACTTTTGCACCTTGGGCGACAAGAGTATTGAGATCGGCGATTGCGGCTTCCCTACCCAAAAAATTCGGGTTTTCGATTTCCAATTCCGCATCGAGGTTGTCAGGCACTTGGGCCGAAACAGTTTGTCCCGACTGCGGTTCTAGTTTCGAGTAGCTGCGCCAATACCGTTCTACAACGGCTTGAAGGTTGTCTCTTTTAATTTTTTCGCCATCTCCAAACAAAGCTGAAAGCCGCTTCCACAAATTAGAGGCGGCATCCTTAACAGTCCCTACTCCATACCCTTCACTATCTGCAACCTGTTGGTACGTCCTGCCTTGCACTCCCATCCAAGCTTCGCGAAAGATAGCGCTGTCAAGGTTGTCGAGAGTTTTCAGGTTTCGAGCCACAAGTAACGAGTTGGTAAAATCCAGTGCGCGATCGGCTTCCATTTAGTCACCAGGTTTAGCGTTACCCATCTGACACAACTTTAACAGACTTTTTCCGACTCGCTTACACCTTCAAACAGTGGACTTGTATAGACTTTTACCGACTGACACGGCCGAGGTTGGCAGGGCATACTTTTGAGTGTGGAGCGGCAGTTGGCAGATCGGGTTCTCACTTACACACCGATCGAGTCGAGTTGATATTTAGGAGCAAGCAGCTATGTCTATTAACGATGTTGAAACAGCGATCGTGGATGAACCAATTAGCCCTCAAGAATGCGGCCGCGTTCGTTTCCAAAACAGTTGGTGGCCGGCGAAGTGCGATCTAGACATGACTTTTCAACCCGGTGACGTGGTGCGCGTAGTGGGAATTGAAAATATTACTTTGATCGTTGCAGCGCCGTTTGTCATCAATTCTGAAAGTTAAGGCAAATCTACAATCGGGAGTGAGCAATCATGAATTTTGACAATTCCGAAAAAGCGATCGTTGAAGAAGAAATTAAACCGAATCAGTCCGGCAGCGTGCGATTTCAAAGCAGTTGGTGGCCTGCCAAGTGCGTTCGAGAAATAACTTTGCAACCCGGTGAAGTTGTTCGCGTTGTGAGACTTGAGAACATTACTCTGATAGTTGAGGCGTAGTTGAGAAACAATCTGTAGGTGGGGAGTTATCGGCGGGTAGAAAAAATAAATTTGCGATCGCGTTTCTATTTCGATACATTTCTCTTCAAGCGGGCGATCGTACTTCTAGCCTCTGTTAATTTCCAGATTCTAGAGTTTAACCTCAACCACAACTCGCCGCTGACAGTCGCCAGTCCGCCAGACCGCCAGGGAATGAATTCCCTGTCTAATAGCTAAAGTCCTCTGAAGAGGACTAATACCAATTCACTATGAAGATACATTAAATGAGGCTGATGTCTTTCTGGTGGGAACTATATCCTTAGCCTTATATTAAGTGCAGCTTCATAGTGAATTAATATAAGGAGTTTTTCAGTCCTCTTCAGAGGACTTTAGCTTTGAGGCAGGGGTTTCAACCCTTGCCGGACTGCGGGTTTAACCTAGTTGTTGACACGAAGAAGGACACGGCAATGCCGTGTCCCTACTTACGCAAAACCGATGTGTCATGCTGAGTGAAACGAAGTATCTCGCTCGATGCTTCGCCCAAATGCCTAAGTCCTATTTCTCATACCGGACGAGAAGATCCCAGAGATTGATATCGGGATCATCATGCTCGATATCCTCTTTCAAAACGTTAGCTAAAATTTCCGAATCCAAAAAATAAATCTCAAAACTTAGCCGTTTAAAACCCACTTCTTTAAAGATGCGATTCAAGCGCAAGGGCGTATAATGTATCTGTGAATAATGCCAATCCCGCCCGTGAAGCGTGTTGTGCGGTACATTGACTAGCCCTTCTGTTACCCAATAAGCGTGGGGTTTACTTAAATGGGCAATTTCTAAAGGACAAAAGATGGTAGGAAAAAAGCCGTAGAGCTTACCACCTGGTTTGAGAACTTTAGAAAATTCGTGTATTATCTGGCGATTGATTTCATCCTCACTGGAGACAACGGCAGCAACTGCTAGGACATAATCAAATTTTTCTTTCCAATCGGGTCTTTCTTCTATTATTTTGGTAGAATCAAGTTTCTCAAAAACTAATTGTTGGCTGTTAAGCCGGGAATCTCCATCTGCTTTTTGCCAATTTTCCCGTGCTTTTTCAATTCCGGTTTGGGAAAAATCGTAGAAGTTCACGGGGTTAGCGTGGCAGAAGAGAAGGAGGAATCTGACCAGAACGAGTACTCAAGACAGATTCAGT
>JAUBSN010000084.1:0-38386 GCA_036704825.1 Microcoleus sp. F8-C3
TCAGCTTGCACACGCGGAGCGTTCAAACCAGTCAAAGTCTTTTGATGTAAAGGTTTTAGGCTTTTTCAGCAAGCCCTTTTTAAGAGCGATGCTTGACAATTTTTTTTTAGAGCGATACAGTCAACAGCTACGCTCAATTTGTGTTGTCAAAATCTTTGCTAAGCCAAGAGACGATCGCGGCTTCAATTTAACTGCTCGGAGCATTAATCGGGAGCGGCGAACCTGTTAGTTGAAATCGGGGTTGTGTTGCTGCCACTCGGTTTTCCCAAGTAGCCGCCGCCGGGGAGCATCAGCATTCCCGCCTGGTAGCTGGCTTGGTTTCCAGACGCAGTGCTGCCTCGGCGCTCTCCCGTGTTGAGTGCGGATATTTCCTTAGCAGCTTGCGACAGCAGCACGTTATTAATGGCTCGATCTGTGCGAGCTTGCTGAGCTTCCTGTAAATTTCGCATCTGGACTTGTGCGCCCAATGCGGTCTGCTGCGAGAGGTTTTGGAGAATTTGTTGAGTAACGTCGAGGCTCTGCGATTCTTCGCCCAATTGGAGGTTTTGTTCGGTATCTTGTCGAGTTGCTTCTAACACTTGGAAGCTGTTGTTTTGAGCTTCTTTGCTGAGGGTTGCTCCGTCAGCTATGCCGATAGCGGCGCTGCGCTGAGCTTGAGCGTCTAAGTCAGACATGATGGCATATGAACCTTTGCCGTCTAATTTGCTCGACTTAGTTTCGAGTAAATCTGACAGTTTCGTTCCTTCTGTCTGGGATGTTGGAGCTTTAATAATTTGGCTGCTGACTTGGCTCAAATCAGGAATTTCGATAGCTCCGAGAGAAGAGGAAAGGAGTTCGTTTAAAGAGCCAAATAGCTCGTTTTGCACGAAACCTTGGATGTCGCCGATAAAATCGTTGACTTGTTTGAAAACATCTTCAATGGGAGCTAAGAAACTTCCCGCAGTTGGGGCTGGATATCTCACGGCCGCTTCTTGTGTACTTGGCACGAAAACGCTTGGGGTTGGAGCTTTCACAGCCGTTTCTTGTGTACCGGGCACGAAAGGAGGAGTTGCTTGAGCTAAACTTGGCCTGACTTGAACGATTAATTCCAAGCTGGCTAACAGGGAAACTGCTGCGAGTTTTGTAGCAGGTTGCTGCATCAATTGAAGTCGGTATTTCATGGGAGTTATTTTGGTAGTTTTGCAAAAAATTGAGAATTGTTGCTGTGAAAGTCGGATGCCATTTTTTGCTGAGTCTTGGCAGCTATGGTAGTAATTTCTAAATTTTGACCAATGTGGTCAAAGCCTTTTCCTTCTTTCACTGCTGCAATGTATTCTTGGGTGAAATGCTTTAGCCCTTGAAGCTGCCCTTTGAGGGTAGGAGGATATTGAGCCATGATGCGATCTCGGGCTTCTTTTTCATTTTGATTGTTAGCAACTGATGCCAACATCATCTCTCCGGGGTAGAATCGCGATCGCCAAAATCTTCCTCCTTTCTCAATCAGCCAGCACGAGTAGAGGTCAGCAGCTCTTGGCAGAAAAGATTCCGTTGCATTTGAACTGATAATTTGCGGGTCGTACCCCAAATATTTGTGAGCGGCTGCCACCCCAGAATTGGTTATTCTTCCGGTAATTCGGTAGACCATATTTTGCAGAATTTGTGCTCCTGCGGAACATTCGCAGATAGCATCAAAATCTTGGCTCAATAGCAAGACAGCTATGCCATCTTTTCTGCCAGTGGCGCAGAGTTCGCCGACAACTGATGCAAAACCATCTTTTTTGAGTAGGACGCTCAATTCATCTCCAATAAATAAGCTTTTGGGGTGAGAAAGAGCGTTGCGGATGCAAGCAGCATGGGCGTTAATTGCCATTAAATAGGCATCTTGTTCGTTAGACAGTCCCGATAGGGCAAAGAACTTAACAGCAGGTTCCGGCGAAAACGTGCTGGGCTGACCGATCGCTTTTCCCAAGCGGGATGTTAGCAAAGCATTTCCTTGGCTGAGGATTTGATTGATGGCTAACCTATCCAGTTCTTCAAACGATTTGAGGTTGAGCCTTTCTTTGCTGCAAAACCTCAGCAAATCTTGGAGAGTTGGCATTTGCTGCCATTCGGGAGATTGCCACCCTCTTTCAAATGCCTTGTTGTAGCGAGCGATGATTTCTGGATCTCTAAGGTACATATCGAGCATTCGCAGGATAATTGAATCTACCCGCTGGGCTAAGTGGGGATGGTGAATTTTGCCCATTGCGATCGCCACCAGAGCTTTGCGGATAAATTCTTTCCAAGATTCCATCCGCCGCTCTCTTTCAGCTTTGTCGAACTTGCGGAGGTCTGGCGGTTCTACTAAATTGCTAGATCCTTGACTGATGTCGTAATATGCGCCTTGGTCGCCCAAAAGTTCGATCGCGGTTTTGAAGGTACTGTTACCCCCGCTGCTGATGTCCATCCCGACAACAGGGATATTATTCGCCAGAGCTTCAACGGTAAAACGCCACCCCAAAACGCTCTTGCCTGAACCAGATTCGCCAGTAATTAAAGCGCGGCTAATTTGGCTGTAGAACAAGTCAATAAAAATTGGCTTTCCGCCTCGATGGGTAATAAATTCAACTCCTTTTTTATCCAAATCGCGGGGAACTGTTAGTGGCAGAATTCCAGCAGCAGTTTCAGTGTCGAGGGTGAGGCGGCGTTCGCTCAAAAATGAACCGCTATGCAGCAACCATTTCCAAGTAATGGGCAGGCATTGCAGCCAAATATCCCAGGCAACGTTCCGCTCGCGGATGACTTTCGCAGTTCCAAAACTATTAGAGAGTACGTTACAGGCTTGGCTTAATTCTTCCGCAGTGTTTCTGTACACTAAAAAGGCAACGGCTGCATTGAGGGGTACGGCTCCTTGGTAAAGTCGGCGCTGGGCGTCGAAAGATTCCTCCTGTTTAATTTCAGCGCCAATATCGCGCCCTTGCCCTTTAGTTATAGCTCTGCTGCTAGCGGCTTTTGCTCCTTTCGCTTGTCGGGCCAAGTTATCATTAATTACAAGGGAATTTCCGGCGCTAATTTCTACAATAGCTTCTGTATCGCGGACGTAGCTTGAGGACATCACCTCCCAAATCCATTTCAATTGCTGGCGGGTATTAATCCAGCCTGCGGGCGCGTCATACATTGTCAGAACAGCGCATTCTTTTCCCTTTCCCGTCAGATAGACGCGGTTGTTGCTCTTGCGGTGTTCGGGGCAGGAGGATACGCCCTTCGTTCCTTCAATCAAAACTGTAGAAATGTGTTTTTCAGTCGTCTTAATTTCACTGAGCTGATAGCCAGAAGGCGTTTCTTCAAGTTTAACAACTTGAGGGATTTGCGGTGGTTTACTGCTGTTAAATCGCTGCCACAGCCACTCCCAAAGTTCAGATGAATTCATGGGACTAATTTCGAGTCCCATTTTGGTGTTCAGGAGAATTTCCCAGCGGAGGAATCCTTGTTCAAAAGAGTTGAGTAGCAGTTTCGTGTAAAATTGCTCTCTGTAAATTCGCGTGTTGCCCGCAATGGTTTCCACAATCGAATCGCACAATTTTTTTACCCCATCAATGGCTTTGCCAATGAAATCCCTGGAGATGGTTTCGCCTTCGTTATCGGCCGTCCAAGTACAGAAAGCAATTTGCTCCCATACCTGCCTGGTACCTTGATGAGTTTGTTGGCGGAGGCGGTACTGTTCATTTCGGAGCAGTACAGATACGGGTTGGAGTTCAGCGGTGTCAGCCAATTGCTCTAACTCTTTTTGCCTCGCAGCATCACTGCTGTAACAGCCGGCGCAGAAAGTAATTTTTTCACTGGGTGGGATGTCTTTCATTCCTTCTTCAAGAGAAGCTGCAAATGCCGACACTTCGTTCCTAAACAGTAGGTTGTGAAGCCCTCGGAGGCGGAATCCAAATACCAGTTGGTAGTTAGTCCCGTTATTGAGGAGCATCCCAGACACTTGCCTGCCATCTTTTTCAATTTCCACCAAACAGCAGAGGTTAATTTCATTTTGGAAAGGCATAAATTTGCTCCTTCCACCATATTGATTGGGTACAATTTTGGGCTTCAATTTGACCCGCATTTGCGAATCGTAAGGCTTGCCTTGGATGCTAGGAGGGCGCAGGGAAGAGATGGGAGAAATATAGAAGCTGTCGCCGCTGCACCACTCATCTCCGGGGGGCTTGCGGAACTTGTCAGTAAAAAGGTGGGGTTGATTTCCTGTTAGGAGCCACCAGCTTACAATCAGCCAAAGCGAGACAGTGAAGAACCAACCCAGTCCCAGGCTAAATAGACCCATCGTTAAGATGTATGCAATGGCAGTCAAGAAGCACCAAGGTAGAATTTGATTGGCTGGAATAAACCCGATACTTGCTTGTTTGCCCAGGATTTTATTGACTCTGATAAAGTCTTTTTCTGGATCTCGCAAAGCCATTGGTGACTCCTTTTTCTTAGTTCCAAAAGGTCAAACTTGTAATCACTCCCAGCGGAGGAAGGTTGGGAACCAAGCCGGCTGTAGTACCGCTGCCGTCGCCGACGAACAAGAACGTTATTACGTCTATGGCAATCACAATGCCGAAGGCGAGGGCAATTTGGGTGACAATTGGACGCCAATCATTGCCTTGTTGCGCTTGGTTGTAAGCGAATAAAGCTGCGGCGGCTACTAGCAAGAGAAATACGCCTCGAATGGCATTGAAAATTAAAACAATGGTTGATTCGTCAATGGCTGTTCCTCCTCCTGCTGCTCCAGCTTCGCTTGCTAGATTGGTCATAAACGCTTGGAGACCGCTTAGAAAAATGGCTTGTGCTGGGGTCTGAAAGTTATTCAGGAACATTGTTACTGTTATGACAGCGACAGCTAAATGCCAGAAGCGAATTTTGCTGCCCAGCAGTTTTTCGAGGATGGGAACGCTGCGGGTAATTTGCCATAGTCCGAAGAACACCAGAGATGCACAGCTAAATACGCTGACAAATAAGGGCTGGACAAGAGTTAGATAAATGGCTGCAATTAGGCAAATTGCAATGAAGCCTAAATCGGCGTTATTGAGCTTGAATTTACGCATGAATGTGCTAAAATGGCTGCGGCGCTTGTGGGTAATGCCTAGGTTAGTAACCCTTGCGCGATCGTTATGAGAGCGGTAGTTGTTGTTCAAGTAATCGTTTTGCATTGAATTTTTCCTCAAAGTGGTTTAAGCTTGCAATTCGTTGCGGTCTTCTCGCGACTGTTCTTTACGTCCTGGCGAGGTATAGTTGTAGTCTTTAGATGCTTGAGAATCTCTAAATTGAGTTTTTTGTGGCTCTGGGGAGCCGACTACAGCTTCCATTTCTTCAACAGCAATGTGGCACTGCCGAACCTCTGGCGGCTTTCCTTTGACCAGAACGGCATCGAACACTTGTGCGTCACCTTGGCGGGGGTCAGTTCCTATCAATTGTTTTGACCCGTCAGGCAGATCCAGTATTTCAAATTCGTATTTGACTGCCCCGGTCGTGCCGTCTTCGCGACGCGATTCTTTCCAAGGAAACACTGGATCTTTTTCCCCGCTAAAGCGTTTGGGGAAGGTGTCCTGAAACTTTTCAACTAAAGCCTGGGCAGTTGCTAGCTTGTTGTATTCTTCTTCCGACTGAGGCAATTTGAAAATGGCTTCTCTTTCTTCGGGAGTTAGTTTGTCCCGATCCGGCTCAAATTTCCAGCGATCGCCATTCTTGGTTCCCGAAAAAATTTCGGTATTATCGCTGCCTTTTACGACAACTTTAACTTCGTTGTTTTCAGCAGTTACATTCAAGCTGCCGCCACCATCAAAAGCAATACCCGATTGGGGAGACTGCCCCGTAGCAAAAGCATAATTGACCAAGCAATCTGCTATAGTTTCTCGCTGCTGCTGTACTTTTGTTTGAGCTACCATTTTGCTAAGAAGATCCTCTGGTTCGCTTTCCTCCTTGTCGATACTGTTAGGTGCAGTAACGGTTGGCTGAACTTTTTGACGAGTTTCTGGCCCTTGTGAATTAGGATTAAATTCTGATTCAACAGGCATCTGAACGGTCATTTTATGTTCCAGTTTGTCAACGATACTTTCAAGGCGATCCAACCTCTTTGAGAGGTGGCCTAAATAGTCTTGAATTTGGTCTAGCTGTTCGCTGATGCTGGTATCTTTATCGAGCTGTAGAGGCTTAGATTTCTGGGAGTTTGGGTTGAGCTTGCTCTCTAGATCGCCAATCTTTTCGCCAATTTGAGCTGCCTTGGTTTCGGGATTGTTGATTTTAACTCCCTCGGTGACCTTGGCTTCAATGTCGCGATCGCTTCTCTGAGGCTCGATCGTTTCCAATTCCTCTGGTTCAGTTGCAGCAGGCGGTTCTAATACCTGCTTAGCCCGTTCAGCCAGTTTTTCAGTGCGTGTATCTATCGCCTCTATGCCGGAAATGACATCAGCGTGTTTAGCACGAGTCGCAACTCGGTCGGCGCGATCGTTTAATGAGTCAATTTGTTCGAGAATTTTTTCGAGTTTTTCTGCCTGTTCCTTTTCCCTCGCTCGTTCAATGTAATCAATTAGATCCCCAATACTCTTGGCTCCAAGTAGACCCATTAAAGAGACAGTTTGGACGGTTAAGCCACTTACGGTTAATCCGTTAATTTCGCGTCCCATAGAAGCGACACTTGCACCTTGACGATCGGTTTCTTTTAGAACAGTTTCAAGGGTGTCAAGGAAGGGATATTTTGCGTCGGGCTGTTCAGTAAGTTTTTGCTCGATTTGTCCGTTACCCTTCTGATTTTGAACCCTGCGATTTTTAGCTATCTTGCCCAATACACCATTGGGGATAGGAGCATTCTCATCATCAGAAAATAGTTCTTCAATATTATCTTCTTCCTCCTTTTTTTGCGTTCTGCTGGTAGCATTCTTAGAAGCTACTGACTTTCCTAGCTGGCGTTTGGACTGCGATGACTTGCGAGTTTGCGTATGGTGGCTGGGAAAGTCTGCATCTTCTTCTAAATCGCTTAAGTCATCTTCCAATTCATCCTCTAGTTCTAAATCGCTTAAGTCATCTTCCAATTCATCATCTAGTTCTTCATCAAATTCTTCGGAAATGCCGTCCTCCTCTAATTCATCACTGGCATCCAGCCCGATTAAGTCCATAATTTGGGATGGAGTATAGTAATTGTTATTGTCTTTCGTTTCAACGCCAGCCTGTTTCAAATTTTTAACTAAATAGACACCGCTGGTTCTCTGGCTGGGGTCTTTAGTTAAATAGAAAACAAAGCCAGATACCTCGCCTCCTTTTCCTTCAGTAACTAAATCCATGCTGACACTAGCTTTCTGATTGCCAGAATCATTGATTCTGTCGGGTCGTTTGTTGAAGGATTCAACGAAGTTTTTGAAATCTTCCCAGTCCTCAATGCCACCTTCTTCTTGGATTGTTTCTATTGCAGCATCGAGGGTTTCCTGAATGTGTTCCAGTTTTTTGACGTGTTTGGGATCTGTGGCTGTTAGGACAGACCAAGTACGCTTTGGGGCAGAAAATTGTCTTTTGGAGTTGGGCTTAGTTGAGAGTTTTGCCGCCATTCTTTCTCACCTCCTACGAGGAAAATTGAGGTTATCATTAGGTTTGAGCTTGAACTTTCAGCAGCGCTTGAGATTGTCAAACAGGACTATTAGCTAGTTGAGCGATCGCTTTATTGGTAATCCACAAGCGGGGGTATTTGTTCGCAGGTTTCGCTCAAAAGTTCTCTCCTGACTTTCCCTCTTAGTTCTTGGTGATATTCGCCTAGCATTCTGCTGAATTTTTGCAGAACTTCTAGACTTTGTTTGGGTAACTGCCCTGCTTTTACTGCTGTCTCTACACCTTTGGTCATTTGGCAAATGTGCGCGCTCATTTTTCGCAGTTGGACACAAGTTCCTTCATTGATAGCGGGGACTGTGCGGTTAGGGCTAAAAGCGCGTTTGCGCAAGTAGTCAGACAGGTTTTTTTCACCTGCTTCTGCGACACGCTTCACTAAATCTGCCTTTTCAAAGGTGGTTAGGCGCACTCGGACTACTTCAGTCTTTCCGTTAGGTTTGGAAAGTTTGTTTTTGGGGAAACTTGCAGTTGTAAGCACATCAATTTTCTAGGGCTAACTAATGGTTTATTAAGGCCAAGTTAAACAGCAAGGGATTAGGTCAGAGCGGTTATTGGCATCAAGTTAACTTAATGCTGAGCAACCGATGCTCGCTACAATTTCCTGAACCTTGATGGCAAGGTTTGCGCCGTAATTCATCCATTGCTTTTATTGATTCAATTTTCAGCAATTCTGTTGGAGATGAGGCTGTTTCTTTCGGTTTATGTTTTGTTCGGTCACAAGTCGCATTAGTGAGAAGTTACCAGAGCAGTTTCTATCATCCAGATGGCTGATGGGAGGGTGAATACTGCGGATTGGATTGCTTGTAGCCTTTGACTATGTTGTTGTTTGAAAGTTGGCAAAGTGCATCATTGTTGAGTATGGTTTGCAGCCAATCGTACTTTGTTGTTGAGGACGGTTTCTGGTTTGCGATCGCCGTCGCTCAACAAAGTCTTAATATTTCGTGCTGGAAGTTTAAGCAAGTCTGAGTTGATATTCCCAGAAGAATCGCTCTGTATTGTTCGGGGTGCGACACAAGTATTTCCAAATGTCCAAGTGTGTGTCCATTGCCAAACCTATGACGATATAAGATTCTTCATTGTCTGTCACTGCATCCCCAAAGTTAAAATCCGGTTGCGCCCAATGGTCAGGCAGGGCGATCGCATTCGCTTCAGGGGCAGTAGTATTGGTTGGATGCGATATTTCAGTGGGCGTGTAGTGTTTTTGTGGCATTTGGTCAATTTTAAGAGTAAGCGATCGTCCTGCTTACTGGCGGTAGCCAGAGGAAAGGTATTCGTCAGCTACTTGTGCTGAAGCGAATATATGTCGTTGCCTTTTGCACAAATTCTGACAATTGGGCGATTTGGGCGATTTACTCATTTTTACCCCCCTATAACGTCTATTTGACATGGCTTGCTATGCGACTGGCGCACTAACTAGGAGGATTTAAGAGGTGTTGGAGTACAAAAAATCTATTTAAAAGCAGCGAAATTTAATTTAACTTAATTAAGATTTGTGAAATTTGGAGGAAAATTTAGGAAATATTAGGGAGAAGTAGGAGATATTAGGGAATATTAGGGAATATTAGGAAACAGAAGGGTTAAAATATAAAGATTTTTGTAGCCCTCAGTAACAATTGTAGTGTTGTTTCTTCTCACAAAAAGTTGCACCCTCTGTGTGGAGAATGCAACTCGCGCTTATTGCTGGCAGGCATTACTTCTTAGAAGAACCTGACCTTTGTCATAATATCAGTGGGGTTAGTACCTGGACCAGCGAGGCAACAGAGCGGATTAAGATAGCGATCGCTAAAATGAGTCAGCGGATTTAGGCTACATCCCTCTAGCTATTGAGACTTGCGATTATGCCTTATCCATTGCTACAGAATTAGGCATCCCATTAGCCCAAGAATGTCAGGAGTTGAAAGAAAAATTGCTGAGCGAACAAACATAAACTGTGACGAATCAGTGGCAAATGTTTAATAGGAGAGTAAAGAGGGATATTTATCAAAATGACTAAATGCGATCGCTCCCATTTTCAACTGACAGCAAACTCAGTAAATTTTCGTTTATAGGGAGCTTTAAACGCTAAAACTATATCTAGCTTAGGAACTCCAGCTTCTACTAATTCGTTAGCGACTCCGATTTCTGTACCATCCCGTTCGATCCAAATTTTGCCATCTTTTATTTCCACGTAAATGATACAGCCAAATACTCGTGTTAAATCTTGCCAACCAATATTAAGAACTTGATAGCGATCGCGTTCCGTATCAAATATCAGTTGGACTTCAGTCTGGCTATTTGACCGATTTTTGGCATGACTTTTAAGAATTGTTTGCACTACTTCACGGTAATTCATTCCTTCCATAGAACAATATCCTCTCGTTCGGGGTTAAAAATAAGCAATTTGAGTTGATGTTCTGCAATTACTCTTTGAATAAATTTACGACTAAAAAATTCATCGTAAATATCAACTGTAATTGCTAAATACAAAGTTCTCTCTGGCTCTGTCAATCTCAAGGCTGAACGGTAGTTGAGGCATTGACCAAGTGCTATGTGAAACTCAGTCACGTCTGACGCTCCTAGAAAAGATTTTACCTCTACTGCTATCTTTTGACCAGTTTTTTCAGCAGCTAGGATTCTCTCTGCTGCTAAGTCTATGTAAAAATCAATATCCTCAGCTTGAATAAATAGAGGATCGTCTGTAATTGTCCACCCATCTTTTTCGAGAGATGTTTTAACTGTATTGTGAAAGAAATCTTTAGCTG
The DNA here is from genome assembly GCA_036704825.1 of Microcoleus sp. F8-C3. Lineage (GTDB taxonomy): Bacteria > Cyanobacteriota > Cyanobacteriia > Cyanobacteriales > Microcoleaceae > Microcoleus. The sequence goes on from JAUBSN010000084.1 coordinate 10,335, forward strand.
ACATTAAGAAACTTTGTTTTCAAGCTAATTGTTAGGATAGCACAAGTATACTACAGAGATTTGCGAAGCGAAGCGTTCGTCTAGGACGAGGGTAAAAAGTGGTTTAAGTATAATCCATAACATACTTTTAGCTGTGCGTACAACAGAAGTCAATGGAAAATTTTCCATTGACTCCTAGGCGATCGCCCCCTAATATCAATTCCGGTTACACCGGAATGATGATCCGTGGTCCGTGGTCGGTGGGGGAATGTGGAATTATTGACCTTGACTTTATCATTCCCATCCAACCGGAAACGATATAAAACCCAGCCACCCCCACTCGACTAAACCATTTCCAACTCCCTCGGTTTCGATTCAGTCGCAGGCATGAGAGTAGTTCGGGACTGGGCCAAATCTTTTTCCCGTTCTACAATCATCTCTTGAAAACGAGCCGCTGCTTGCTCTGTCAGGGGAATTTGAACCTCCCCGGTGTGAACGTTGGCTTTAAACACGGTGCGCTTGGACTCGTTTCTGACAAAGCAATCCCCGTTCGGCTGCACGTAAGCCGTCCATTGGTTGTCGCCAAACTTGAAGTGTTGGGTACTATCGGAAGGAAGGTGCAACTGCGATCGCCGTTGCTTGTATGTTTCCGACACGACGCTAAAGAGCGTGTCTTGCAGAGAAAGCCGCCAGTTTTCAGCTTTAGCGTTAGTGGTGTCGCCCTTTCCGTTATTAACTGCCGTTTCTGGTTTTGAAGCAGGTTCTTGTTGGAATTTTGGCGGTTGGTACGTGCTACTGTTTTGAGCGATTCCGTTTGGGCGGATCGCTGAGCGAATCGCGTTTCCCGCAGGCTTCGCCAAATCAGAAGTCTGAGATACTTCAGGTGAATCGATCGATGGCAATTGAATTTCAGGCAACCGAATCGATTCGCGATCGACTTTCAGCATAACTGACCTGCCGCTTTTGTCGGGGGAAAGCGTCGCCTCAAAAGTGGTTCCAGGGGGAAATTTAGGACTTTCAGGGGAAAATGTACCCAAGTTTTTCGCGTCTAACTGGATAATGGGAGTGCCTTGAAATCGGTAATATTTCTCGTGAGTGGGAGGTAAGTTTATCGTTCCCACTTGCAGAGTTACTTTCCGATCCTTCCATTTTGACTTGGAGAAATCTTCCTCTGAGTAATCGTTATCGGGATGTTTGACATTGACTACTTCTATTTGATTTACCCGATAATTTGACAAAGCATCGGAGATTTCATCCATGAATAATTTGTAGACAAGTGCGCCTCTACCTGCTTTATCTTGAGACTCAATCCACCGACAATCGACGGGAGGGACGATGAGGAGTCTGGTTTCATTACCGGAGTAGTTTGTTACCTTCAAAGAGTCGGTGTCGATATGGTCGTTGGAATTATCTCCATATTTGCCATCTAGTTTCGCCACCATGCTCTGGGGTAAGTTTTTGAAGGCGAATTCAACTAACGGCAATTCGGGATGAGCAGTAGCTTCATATTCAATCCCTTTGCTATCGAGTGCGTCTTTCCATTGGTTAGGAAGGTCAATGGTTCTGCCGTCTTTAGTTTTCACTTTCTGGAAAGGAACTTGCAGGACGTAGACATCTCGCGGTAAGGCTTCGTGGACCAATTCGTAGTCTTCTTGTAGGGAAAAGGTAATTTCCAAATCCTCTGCTACCTTCTGGCAAATTGTCCGGTGTTTGCTCAGGTTATCGGAAGTGTGGGTAGCTTGGAATAAGGCATGAGCAGCCCTGGTTTTTCTTTCAGGAGTCTCCCAAATTTCGTCAATCTCCGCTCGATAACTGTCATAAAGTTTGCCCATTTCCTCTTTTCGAGCTTTGATATCGCTGCCAGTGCGATCGTAGATAATGCTTTTGTCCTCTTGAAAGCGCTGCACCAGGTCTTTCGCCCATTGTAATTCGTTTTCTTCCCAATGCAGGTCATTTTCTTTGCTGTGTCGGTACTGGATTCCTCTCTCTACTAAGGCATTTTTGTACTCATAGGAAACGTGCAATTCCTTCCCTTCTTTTTCATACTCAATGCCTGCTGCATCCAGTTGCTGGCGATTGTCTTTCGACACGATTAAATGAGCCGGAATTGGGGGAAGAATGTGCTGAAATTCATCTCGGTTGCGCTGGATGAGCCGCGTCTGTTCCCAATAAGGGTTAACGGCCTCTTTGGCTAAGACGTAAACAGGATTGGGAAAGTCGGCGGGCATGGGAAATTGTTTGTACAGTCGCTCGTCTCCTTTGTACTGGAAAAAGTAAGTGCAGCTTTTGTGTTTGTCGCACCATTCATCTACTTTTTCTAGTAAAGTGTCGGGATTTAGATTTGTTTTCTCTTTCACTTCTTTGGCATCTTTACCCCGCAGCGAGTTTTTCTGGTAGTCAACTTCGTACTGTTCCATGATGCTGAGAGCAGCGATAAATCGCTTTTGCTGCTTGAGAAATAGCTTTTCATCTTCCCCGGGGTTGGGGAGTGCTGCTGCTACTTTGCCAATGGCTAAAGCGACGATTCCGACTTCATTTTGAGAGCTGGCAACTCCAATTTGTTCTAGGGTGGTAAATTTGCGTTGACCTGCTTTAACTTTACCTTCTCTGACTTCGGGGTCGTCTTCTCGATACCGAGCTTTAGTATAGGGAACTTTCTCCGCTTGTACCACTTCTCCGAAGTCAAATAATCCGTCTTGTGCTGGTAAGATTTGTTTGGCAATTTGAGGGATTTTTTGAGATTCGATGCCAAACGGTTCGTCACCGTCAAAGTCTCCTTGATGGAACTTTTCTAAGTCTTTGGGATTGAACCAAATTACCCCTTTGATTTTCGACATGACAGCACGGGTTTCCTCTGGAATATTTTCCAGGTTTTTTGCGTGTACATTTTGATATATCCTCAGACCATCTTTGTTGAGAATTGGGAATCGACCTTGAACGCATTCTCCTTCTTCTAAATGGTTAGCGCAAACCGTGCCTTTGGGTAAATCTTCGCAGGGTAGAGCCATTGCAGAAGTCATTGATAAAGCTCCCCTGGTTGCCAGATTTCGCCATTTGGATGCCAGCCACCTTTCTGCCATATTGGTGAATTCGGGACTGCCTATCATCAGTCCGAATTTGTCGGCTTTGAGCATCTGGATGTCCTGTCTTTCCCGCTTTTTATCCTCGGTATTTTCCTCGCTGTCACCGTTAATTTCGTCGTTACTTGTAGTTGATAGTTTTTCCTGCTGTTCTTTAAGTTTTCTTTCGTTCAAACGCGCTAAAAATGCTTCGCGCTTGTCATGATCTTCAATCATCGCTTGGCGCAATTTCATGGGGTCGCGTTGCAGTGCTGCCAGTCTTTGGGCTTCGGCTTTAGTTGTTGGTACTAAGTCTTGCCTTTGGGCTTCTTCGTCGAACCAAACTCCAGTAGACTGCCAGCTTGTTTGGGTGATGCCGATTTGACTGTTTTTGCGGTTTCCAAGGATGGCTTTTGGTAATTCGTAATCGCCACAAGGAATGAGTTCTTTGAGTTGTTTTTTATTGATGCCTTTGATGCTGGAACGGTCTAAAATAAGTTGAGGTTTGTTACCTTCAGAGTCGGCTAGTGAGCCGAGTAAATTGTCATCGGGACGGAGGGTTCCTTTAGCCAAAAAGCTGACTTGGGGTGAGGATTCTGTATTTTCTGAATTCCAACTGCGTAGCCAAGCGAAACGGAATTGGCTGGCTCGATTTTTCTCGCCGCCGATGCTTTTGAGTAATTCGGAACTGATTGCACCGTGACAGTCTCCGGTTCGATATTTAGCATATTGCGGGTCGGTGAAATCAACAATTTTTACTCGCAGGTTGTCGCATTCTGATACGCCGGACATACAAGTGCTGACTAGGAGGGAACCGTAGCGACAGGCGGTGTCTTTTTCGGTTACGAATAAGTCTCCTATCTTTTTGGCTAGGGTTTCGTCGCCAAAATAATAGCTGTTTCCAGATTGAAATATCATGCGTCGCTTGATGCCGTCTTCTGGGTCGTGGATGCTGGCGCGTAATTGGCTAGGATCTGGATTGGATTTGTCAAGTTTGACAATCATTAATGTCTTCAGTTCGTCTGGTTGAAACATTGCTTGCAGAATCGAGTGGCGCAGGATTTCTGGGTTGTTGAAAAATTTGCCTGCATTTCGACCTTTGGCATCAGTGTAAGCGGCATCAAAAACGGGTATTTTGAGTCCTTGTTCGGTACAAACTGTGGCGACCATGAGTTGATTTCTCCCTAGAATCGAGGTGTTATAATAGGAATTGTTGAAACAGTTGGTAAGGCAGGTAAGAAAAGTCTATCTAAGCCTTAACAGGTTGAAACTCGGTCAAGTGTTGACCGTTGGAAGTGTTTTTGAGGTGATTGAAATGGAACTAAAGGTTGATACAATTGTTAATCCGGCTCTGTTTGAAGATGAAGATACTGAGCTGGTGGAATTGACGATCGCTCCTGAAGATGAGGATAAATACCCATTCGTGCGTCCCAGCAGTGCTCCTGCGGATTTGATGGACAGACCGGGGAGGGTTATTGAAGAATGGGAGAATATGGACTTCGACGAGCGAATTCAGGCTGACCCTACATATATCGATAGGGTCTAGGCGTAGGGGGACACATAGCAGAGGCATGGGGTGTTTGGTCCGATGGGGCGGCGGTAGCCGCCCTGATATGGCCTCTTGGTTTGGCTATGCCCAATGGAAAATTTTCCATTGGGCGAGCGGTTGGGGTGGGAATGTTGACGACTGTTACCCGTCCTTGCACCCTCCTAGCGATCCACCAGATTTGATGGATAGGCCGGGGAAGGTTATTGTAGAATGGGAGAATATGAACTTTGATGAGCGAATTCAGGCTGACCCTAGTTACATAGAAAGGGTTTATTTATGGGTTTGATTTAAGCAATCTGTCTTCAATTGCTCAATTGTTTGCTACTGGTGTATTAGTGCCAATCACATAAGGCCTTACTTTTATTTCTTAGTTTAAAGTACAGTGTCTTAATTTCAGCGAAGATAGAATAGAAGAAAAATTTTGGAATTAAAAGCATGTCAGACGATTCATCTCAAATTTGGATTGTGACTGAAGTAGAGACCACTGAAAGTGTTGAAATTCTCCAAGGACAGCGGAGTAGCGATGATACTGGGGGTGGTTTTGGTCAGCGAGTGAAAGAACAAATAAAGACGACCGTCCAGCAGCGAGTTCCATTGGATGCAGCGGCTCTAAAAGTTCAAATGAATGGACTGCTGAAGGTCTTAGGTGATATTTCAACTGAGGCTAACCAACAAAATGGACTACAACTAGATGAAGTCGAACTATCCGTTGAAATCAATGGTGAAGGGCAGGTAAGCATCCTAGGCAATAGCGGAAAATTGGGGAACAAAGGGGCAATTAAGCTTAAGTTCAAGCGAACTACTACAAACAGTTGAAATGGGACAAAACTGGGCAATTACGATCGGTATCAATGGTTATCGCAACTTGCAATCACTCAACTACGCCAAATTTGATGCCGAGGCAATGCAAGTATTTTTCCGGCAAGAACTCAATATCCAGACTGTTTATCACTTTGCTGATGATTCCTTGCCTATAAAGCAAGACTACGGTTCTGATCTGGACTCTCATCCTACTTACACAACTTTAAATCGTTTCTTTCGAGTGCGGTTTGAAGAGTCATTTTTGAAGTCAGGCGATAACTTGTGGTTCTTCTTTGCAGGGCATGGAAAACGTCATAAAGATCGGGACTATCTGATGCCGATAGATGTTGATCCTGGTGATGTTGAGAGTAGTGGCATTTCATTGCAGTACGTTAGTGAACGCCTGCGACGCAGTGGTGCCGATAACGTTGTTATGCTAATTGATGCTTGTCGAAGCGGAAACGGGCAAAGAGATGGTGTGGGCTTTGGGCAAGAAAAGCAGCAAGGTGTCATTAGCTTGTTCTCCTGTAGCCCAGGGGAATCTTCCTATGAGATTAATGAACTACAACATGGATCATTCACCTATGCCCTGTTGGAGGGACTAAAAATTGAAGGAGAAAGCAACTGTGCGACCGTTGAACGGCTCTATCAACGTCTAAGGCAAAGGGTTCCTAGCCTGACCCAACAATACAGAAAGGTTCAGCAAACTCCTTATGGTGTAGTCGAACCACCAACTAAGTACCACCTCATTTTGTTGCCTCGCAAAGCTAATCTTACTGACATCGTGACACTGGAAAACGATGCTCTTCTGGCTGAAGTTCAGCAAAACTTCCAACTTGCAAAACAACTATGGATTCGCGTACTAGCTGTTTCACCAACTAATTCAAAAGCAATTGAAGGGATTGAACGCTTAGCCCGTGTTGTACCTGCCGGATATGGCTCTGGTAAGACTGATGTTCAGCATCCAGTAGGAACTTTCTTTGCAATCCGTCATCAGTCATTTGAACTATTAACAGTTCGTATTTCGGAGGAGTCCTTACCTGCTCATTTTCGGCATTACAAAATTCAACATATCGAGTTTTACCTATCATCTTTCTTCACAAACGGCGTTTGCGACCCCATTAGTGCTGTACAACAGAATAACAATCTCATAAACGATTTTTTAGTGGTATTTCAAGCCAATCCAGAAGCAGTAATTGGTTACTATGGCATTGTTCACATTCCACTTCAGTTCTGTGCTGGTTATGCTGTCTCAACCTGGCCTAGGATTGCGTTATTTGAATTGGATCGCGATGTAAATTGTTGGTATGAGTTGGCTGGTGATGATAGTCCAAAACTTGACCTAAGCGTTAGCAATATCTCACGTCCAGCAAATGCTGTTGCCGTTGCCATTAGAATCGCCATTTCGTTTGACATTACCAAAAATGATGTGGACGATGTAGTGCCTCAGCCCTATGAAGATATACAGATTAAGATAGGTAAGCGACGTATTGACGCGATCACCCATTACAGTCAGGTAAAGGAAGTCTGTAACGCTTTCCGGCAAGTCCTTGATGATTTGCATACCCGCGTTGACAAGTCACTTATTGTGCATATCTTTTATTCTGGACCAGTTAGCCTTGGCTTCAGTCTCGGACGCCGAATCAGCCGAACGATCCATCACCAGGTTATCGTCTACAACTACACATCTCATACAAGTCCACGGTATGCCTGGGGTGTTAAGATTAATAGTGCTGATTCACCTGAATCTAGGGTCATTTCGACTAAGTTGCTCATCCATGATACCTCAGAGTAATTTCACATATTCATGTACGACATCTCTGACGACTTACAAATTTTTTATGACACCCATGTTCGTCTTGGAACAATACGACGACAGCAACTTGCAACTTATCGAGACTTAAATATCACCCGACTAAAAAATGGTTTAAACGATCTTGCTAAAGAAACTGGTCGTCCGCACTCACATCCTTATGACTGGAAGAACCAAGGTGGGTATGCAATGCATACTCTCAACCAAGATCCGAAGGGTGACAATGACTACGATATTGACGTTTCACTAATTTTCCATAAAGATGAGATACCTGAAGACCCGCTTAAAGCACGGCAGCGTGTACGTGATGCGTTATGCAAACGCTGCACTAATTTCACAAAGGAACCAGAATCACGTACTAATGCAGTTACGATTTGGTATGCAGAAGGCTACCATATCGACTTTGCAATCTACCGCACCTATATAGACAACCTCGGTATAAAGCGTATTGAGCATGCCAGCACCGAGTGGAAACGGCGAGATCCAATGGAGGTTAACGACTGGTTTAGTAAATGTGTTGCGACACTAAGCCCGAAGGCCAGTCAAACTCTCGGTTACTATCCTAAAGTTGAAGATGGGCAAATGCGCCGCATTGTGCGATTTCTAAAACGGTTCTGTCGCTCACGAACTTCTTGGAGTCTACCCGGTGGCATGATCGTGTCAGCACTAGTAGCCGAGTCTGGTATTTACACAGCGAACAGCGAGCGCGATGACCTTGCCTTGTACAACACTATGGTGGCATTACGTAATCGACTAAAAGCCTCTTGCCACGTATACAATCCAGTCGATACTTCACAGGAACTGACAGGCAAAACTGAAGTATTAAACCAAGTCACTCGACTTCGGGATCGACTCGATACTGCAATCAGTAAACTTAGCGTGTTATTTGACGAGTCAAAGTGTACGAGAGAGAAGGCGCGTTTTGCTTGGGACTGGATTTTTAATCATGAATTCTGGGCGAAAAAAGAAAGCACTAAAGGTACAATCAAGGCTGAGTTAAGTGCTGTAACAGGATACAGTGTTACAGTTCGCTGCGATCTTGCCAAGCGTGAGAATGGCCCAATTTATGAACAGTACTTGAGTGGAAGCTCTGTTTTACCTAAAGGCGTTGCACTCAAATTTTCAGTCATATCAACAAATGTCCCACCCCTCCCCCTCTACAGCGTGCAATGGATTGTTGATAACGAAGGAGACGAGGCAGGTGAGGCGAAGCAGCTTTACTGGGAAAGCAGTGATAGCGGAACCACAATTTGGACAAGCACTGCCTTTAAAGGTACTCACCGCATGACCTGTCAAATTAAGAAGGAGGGTCGAGTTATGGCGCAGGCGGTACACATTGTAAAGATCACAGCAAGCGGTAATTCTAGGATTTCGGGTAGTTCCAATCGTGGATTTGGCTAAAAAGTTCCTACTAACCTCAAACGAGGTAAGATGTCGCACCCCCTAATCGAAAATTTTCCATTGGATCATTGGTTGGGGTGAGGTCGATGACGGATGCTGAACTCAAGCATTAGATTTTAGTGCCACACAGACCGAATGCTGGGTAATGTAAAGCGATCGCGCCGTCCCACTCTCCAAATCAAAATAGGTCGCAAACCGCTTGAGATTGCCCGCAGCCATCCGGTACAAATAATCCGCCGCCTCAGCCGCCACTCGAACATTCACGCTCTCGCTCTGCACATTCAGCACTGCCATCTCAGCACAAGATAGGTTATTTGTCAACTCTTCAGGTTTCGGTTTCAAAAGGTCAGGAGCCAGGAGCACCGGAGATGGCAGCCTAGCACATCCCAGTACCCCAAAATTATAGAAGTCCGGGTCAGTTTCCAAAGAACTGCCCAGCAAAATTTGTCCCGCTGCTGCATGATTTCCGCAATCGAGATACCACACGCGGGGAATTTCAGAACGGCTGTAAAATTGGTTTAACTCCAGAGCCTGATTAATTGCCGCTCTCCCGGCTGCTGTATCCACGCACCCCACCAGGATGGTCAGTTTGTCGTAGGCGTAGCGGATTAGCTTGGGGTCAAATACCTGCACGAAAGCCGTCGTGTCAACTCCCCAAGCGATAGAGTATCTCAACGCTAGAGCCTGCGCCTTGGGCAGTCCGATTTCCTTATCGCAGAAAGCTTGCCTGCTGATGTTGGCGAATTCAACTCGATCGGGATCTGCGATCGCAAATTGCACCTTTTTCCCCGACTTACCCAAACTCCGTGCCAGCCGTGCAATATGGTAAGACAGCCAAGAACCCGTTCCTCCCGCCCCAATTAGCCAAAAATCAATCGAATCAGCTTGTCTGACAATCAGAGGCGAAGCTTCCAAATAATCATAATTAAACATGGGGTAAATCTCCAAATCTTGTTTACAATTCGATTGGGTCATCTAACAAAGATGGCGCAACAGAACTGGAGTAGAATTTATCCATCAAATCGTCTTTTTCTCCACCAACTGTGACATCTACAATGAAACTCGGTAATTCAAATATCCAGTCAGCCGGAACGTGCCAGAACTGTCGATAAACTCCCACGCGGCAAATAATTTCAGCGCTCGATTCAGTCACTCTCCCTAAAACTACGAAAATGCGGAAACCCCCTTCATCTGCATCATCTGCACTTGAGAAGAAAGCTGCCATCCGATTGTGCGAATGTACCTCTACAGTGGCGTTAATGTACGAAGAATCTAAACCGTATTCAATTGCTCTACATTTAGCAGAACTTTGCGTTTGCTCTGGAATTACGAGCCGCCATTCTCCTTGGTCCTGATGAATGTGGAAAGTGATTTCTAACGGTGGTTCTGCAAGCGCGGCGATACAACTTTCTTTCCACATTTGGATGAGTATCTGTTGAGGGATTCGTCCGGGAGTTAATCGGACTAAAGGCTCAATCGGTTCTAATCCTCTGATTAACGCGGTAAAAATTTCCACCGGAATTATCACTTCTAATCCCAGTCTAACCGCTCTAACAAAGATGCCATTGCTGCCAATCAAATACTCGAACATACTGCTAGAGTGAAACGGCAGATTTTCTCCGAGTTTGACAATCTTATAATCGACAAATTCTAAGTGGTAGTGATTCACTTTAGGTGGTTCAATCATCAGTTATTGCTGAAACTAATTTGGCAATTGTTTGGTTCGTGCTGACTAAATCTTTAACTGGGTAAGATGAACGTTTAACTGCTTTTTCGAGCTGCAAGCGCACGTCACTGGGTTGCGCCCTAGATTTGCCGTCACTCAAATGTCCGTTGAAGGGACTAGAGATGAACAATTCCCAAGCTTTTTTTATAGTATTGGGCGAAGCTACAGGCGGTTTATTATCTCCCCAGCAGATGCGTCCACAGGGTTGATAGGAATGCAAATAGACGTTGGGCAGCGGAACGTGGAAAGCATCTGCTTCCGGGTCAAATTTAGAGCCTTTAATTGCCCAAACCCAGTAATCAGATTTCAACCCCAAGAACACCAATGCTGGTAAACAAACCAAGTGCTTTGATTCCAACAAATTTATTTCGTGTTTCTGAGGTAGCACGAATTTGATTGTCCATTCCCCGGCGCTGCCAGTTCCCCAACGTACTATCCCCGATTCAGGGTTTATCCAACCCGAATCAATGGGTGTATTGGCAAAAGCTGCTCGCAGAGTTGCTGGAGACAGACATTTGTACTTGGAACTGTCCCCCGATTGATAGTGAAAAATGTAAGTACCGCCCTCAATAAAGAGAAGTTCGGCTTGAATAGTGGACAATTTTCGGGGGGCTACCTCCAGTACCTCTCGAATTATTTCAGATGTAATGTCAGATTCCATAATGCTAAGAGGTGTGAGAAATTGGTGTTAGGCTCAGATTCAATCCAGTCAATCAATTCGCAGGCTTTATCTAGTAGCTGACTAGCTTTTTTCCATTCACTTGCTAGGAATTTAATGTCTTCAATTGTCCAGGGTCTTGATTCAAAATTATGATTCCAGTAACTTTCACAGCAAACACTTTGGTCTAGCCAAATATTGCCAGTTTTTAAGTCAAGAAGTGCTAAGGCTGTAGGCAAATCGCTGATGGGAGGTGCAACGCGACGGGCTAATGTTTTAAGAAGTTTAAAGTTAGTTTGTTCGGGATGTGAAATGTCTTTCAACCTGTATCCAAACGTGCATTCGTACCACGATTCTCCTTTATCGCCTACTACCGATTCCAACCACCACCGACCTGACTGCGAAAGCGGCAGTAATATCTGCCATCCACTTCGCAATGCGTCAATTCCTTCTTCATGGTCTTGCCAATCTATTCCTTTAGGCGAGACAGGAATTTGATAGAGGCGCTCTTCATAAGCGCCCTCTAAAATTATGTCGTCAATCGGAAATAAATGTTCGTTAACTAGCGAAATAAACTCCAATTCCTTGGGACTGTGATTTTCATCTTCCGAGTAGAGTTCCGCTTGGCTTTTTTCCCATTCCAAAGGAAACAATTGTTGATAAAGACTGAGTAGCTGATAGGTGTTCAGTTTATCTAACAAATAATCGGTTGCTGATTTAAAATCGATGATTGGTTGGCACTGCTGTAATATTTGCAGAGCGGATTTAGCATTCCAAATTGCAGCCATATTAAAACCCCATTGGAACTGCACCAGCTACAGAGCGACTATTTAACAGTCGTTCCTTGGTTTGCTCAACTGCTCTCACGTCGTCTGTCCCTTTTGAAATAGCTAACTCAATAGCTTTTACCATTTCTTTCATAGTCGCGCTATCGAGTTCGCCAGAAAGCTCTAACCGTTGTAGTTTCCGGCACATAGATAGTGCGGGATTGACTTCTTCTGGTGCATTGATGAGGAATTCTAAAGGAGTCATTTTCATGGTTATTTTACTCCTTTAGAGCCGTTGCGTTTGGCTACTGTAATCAATTCTCCAGGTTTTCTAATGATGTCGGCGTTAGCGCAATCTGGGTAATAAGTTGTGAGCAATTTGCGGAGTTCGTTATCATCATTTGCTATTTCCTCATCAACAGGATGCTGTTGTCCCTCGAAGGAAATTAGCACTTTCTTTTTTGAAGTCATTTTTTTATCCCAAAAGTAGGTATGTCGTTCAAATCCCAAATAAGGTCAGTTGCGTTCCAGTAGTTTTAGACTCTGTAGAAGTTGTAGACGTAGTGGTGCTACTTGCTTCGCTTCCAGGTTTATTTGGGTTAGCGCTTCTTTTCTTTTGGTTGCGAGCATTAGCAATCTGTCGCCGCACTTGGCAATTAGGAAAATCTGCTACAAGTTCCTTCAGCAGTTCTTTGAGAGGTGGCGGTAATTCTCCCAATGATGACTCTCTTATCTTTTCGCTAACTGGAAAGTCCCTGTGACTACTTGCGGAAATAATTACAATTCGTCCGTCTGGATGGCCGTCATCTGGTTTAAATCTCAGGTGCACTTCGACAGTACATTTCTCTAAGATATAAGGTTCTTCTTGATGTTCGGATTGTAAATTGTGGGATTCTTCAGTTTCAGAGACAGCATTTTCTTCATCTTCCTCTGCCCAATTATCATCATCTATTGATTCTGAATCGCTTGCAGAGGTTGATGATTCCGTAGCGACTGGTTTTTTAACTTTAGCTGGCGAGAGGAGACCTAGATAATGTTTTTTGGCTTGCCAGCGATCTCGGTCAAATAGCAGTCCAATCTTTTGGAATTTTTCCTCTATTGTTTCTTCATCTTCGGGTTGAATTGTATACTCAATTAACTGTTCGCTCGTTACCGATAAATTAGCAGCCGCGACTGCCTCTTCTGGTGTCAACCATTTCATTTTTGCTATGCTATTTAATAGCTGGTCATACTACTTATGGGCGTTAGCCCCCTTATTGGTATTAATTAAACTTATTCAAAGATCCACTTAATAATAGTAGCGGCTCATCTCCGTAGGCTTCTACTTCCAAGTAATCGGTCATTGCTTCAGCTACAGCGGCTCTTATAGAACCAAGGAGGACGAATAATCGCCCATCTTTTATGGGAAACGATATATCGAGGCGATTGTCTCCATCCTCAATTAAGATGGCAAGTTTTCCTCGATGAATTCGGTAGATAATTGTGTCAAATGTTGAAATATCAAAGGAATGGTTGTTTTGTTTTTTCATGGATTAAGTTCTCCTAAATTAATTCAAAAAAATGGTTTAGCAGATAGCGATATAACAACTATCTGCTGTTAGTTAAACCTCCCACGCTTATTTTTCTGAAGATTTACCCCTAGCCGGCTCGTGCTTTCATTTTCTTGTTAGAACCATCAGCGCTTTTAGCGATCGCCTTTTCTTTTCGCCTACTATTTTGTGTGATAGTTGAATGATTTTCCTGAGTATTTGGTGCAGCAGCACGATTAGAAATTACCTCAGTTGCAGAGGTCAGATTTGATGGTACTATTCCGTATTCAACTCTGAGTTTACGCTCAATTCGAGTGCCATCAACGGGAATGCCTTGTTTCCAATCCGCTACGATTTTGCGTTTGTTGGGTGTAACAACTAGCTTTTCTGTGCGGTACTCTGTTGGCAATTCACAAGGATTGATTAATACTTCGCAACTTGGCGGATTTTCCTTGAGTCGGATGTGACGCGAGATCCCCACAATCTCTGTGGGAATTACTCCCATTGAATGAAATTGTAGCAGGGTTTTATCCAGACTGCTGCGCCAACGTTCCAGTCGTTCAATTGCCTCAGTATGCAGTTCTACTAAATGTTTTAAGCGTGCTTTGACGGCACAAATTTCAGCATCTAGTTGATCTGCTAGTTCGGCTTGCGTGTCAGCAGCAATTTCCTGGTTTGTCTGGTTTTCCCAGATTTCTTTAAGAATAGCCTCCTCTTCTTCGGGAGTTTCAGCAGTTTCCAATTGATTCCAGAGTTCGACTGCTTGTATCGAATATCTGGCTAACAAATCTTTGGCTAAATACATTAGTTACCACCTTCCGCAACAATGAAAATACTCATCAAAAGTTTCAATGCTAGCGAGTATGGCTAGCGTTCCTGGCGTGAGTTCGTCTTCCAAACTATGAGAGTCAATGCTTTCATCGCCTACTTCCAAAATTTCCGTCTCTGGGATAAGTTCTAGGGAGTCGGATTTGAAATCCACTCTTCCCAGCAAAGAAGTATTAGTATAGGAAATGAGTGTATTTGTTGTGTCGTCAGCTTCACATTGTTGTAGGGACACGGTTGTGTAAAACCTCGTCTAGAATTTCAAATTAAACAATGCTTAATAGTGCTTTCCATTTCGCGTAGAAGCCCTTAATTTTTCAACTTTTTTCAAAGCAGGAACCCGCTGCTTGCGAGAAGGAAGTTTTTCTTCAGATACATCTGATAATTCTTCTGAAAAGTTATCTTCGTCGCCTTCAAGATCGTCGTTAGTGAAATCAGCATCGTTATCCTCATCCGCGTCATCCACTTCGCTTTCATCTGTCTGAACTTCTGGTTCTGGCGATGCAGCAGCAGGTGAGGCAGTTGAGGTAGCGATGATGTCATAGCCGAGTTCTAGGATTAGCGATCGCACGACGCTTTCCATTTGCTGTTCCGATAACCCAGGAGTCGTTCTTTGGAGTTCCTGCCGTTTCATCAACATCCACACTTCCAGAGTTTCTTCGGGCGTTGCAGTCTTCAAGGCCAATTTGATTTTTCTTGTCAGTTTGTCCCGCGTGGATTTGAGACGGTCTGTGGCAATTTTTTGTGTATTATTGGGCTGATTTGTAGGCATAAGTAGTGGCGTACCAAATTATTATTTTCACCCCAATATCTGGGCGTTAGCCCATTTATAAGTGGATGACATCGGAAATTAGGTAGAGAAGTTGGTAATTCCTTGGCATGATGTGATACGACGCGCATATTTAATAGGTTAAAGGCTGAAAATACACATAACCTGAGCTTATAGATTGCCTACAAAAAGCATAACCATGAGCAAAATAAGAGGCTTTTACCCAGTTATTCTTATCCCCGATTCCATTCGTCAGTTCTGCGCGGATAACCCGATACCTATTTTGGAAGAAAGTGCTTCTTCTACAAAAAAAATTCCTTTTCCGCCGCGACCGCCAGTTTCCAATAATTCTCGTTATTCTCTGGTAATTCAACTTTGGATAGCTAGTATTGCGGTAGTAATGTTGGTTAACTGGCTGTTTGGCATGAGTGTTATGGCTTTCTGGTCATCGCTGACGTGTTCGTCAGTGAGTGTAGTAGCAGCTTTCTCTTATCTACGGTTTGTTGATTTTCAAGTGCGTGATCGCTACAAGCAACGACTGGCTGACTACCAACAACAATTATCCAAATACGAAAGTTATCAATTGTGTCGCTTGCAGCTAAATCACAAGGAAACTGAGCAATATAATTCTCTGTTGCAGGAACGATCTAAGCTGTTTAATATTTCTTTAAGAGAAATTATTCAGCAGCCAGCAAGTCAGAGTAAGGGAGGAGTACAGCAAGGGGTGAGTGAAAAGCAATTTTTTATTTACTTATGTCGTTATTTCTCTGGTTTTTATGACTTCTGTATGGGTGGTGAGTTTCCTATACCCGGTACATCTTTTCGTTACACTGCTGACTTTATACTGGTTCATCAACCGACAGGTTTAGCTATAGATATCGAGATTGATGAACCTTATGATGGGCGAACTGGAAAGCCTCATCATTGTGTGGATAGGAATAAAGATAATCAGCGCAATCAGTTTTTCTTAGAAAGAAATTGGGTGGTGATTCGGTTTTCTGAGTTGCAAGTTGTCAAATATCCTGATAGTTGTTGTAAGGCGATCGCTAGAGTTGTTTCTGAAATTACAGGTGATTATAGAGGATTAGTTCAGTTACAAAATGTTAAAGAGTTACTGCCCCAAAAACAATGGAAAGTTAAGGAAGCTGTTTATATGGCTAAGGCTAAATTTCGTAACTCTTACATAAGAAATAATTTTTGTTAATTAAGGAATTATACTAAAATTTTCAATAAATTTATAGGCTTGCTAAATGCGGGTTGTTTTCACGAATTTTTTGTAACTTAGCTCCCTCAAGTTTAATAGCTGCGGTTCGATCCAACCAAGAGTAAAGATTAGCTGCCAAAGAAGCATTAAGGCTAAACGGTTTAGAATTAAAGCCCGCTCTCATACCTCGACGAATTTCAGGTAGGGTCAGTCCTTGTTCGAGCAGAAAAGGAAGAATATCAATTAATTCTTGAAAAGCGTTCTGTGGCTGAAAGCTGTTATCTGGATCAGCTTTAAGGGTGAATCTGCGACGACGCTTAAAAGGATGTTGCCAAGCCCAACGATAGTGATCCAGATATGCTTCATCAGTATCAATAGTAGCATCGGTACGATCTATAGTATTAGCATTTTTCCAGTAAGTTTTTTCCTTTATAATAAATACCAAATCACAATAAAGGTTATTAAAATTTGGAAAAGTATCGCCACTGACCCAAAAATTGATATTATTTACTATGGAAGACATTTGTGTAATGTGACAATAGGAATGCAGGAATTTACAATTCCAAATGTATGGATCTTGATTGCCAACAATAGTATCGTGATAAACTACGATGCTATCGAATACTGATTTAGTACGAGATGGATGGTAGATAAGATAACCGTTCAAAATACGACCTCAATAGTAATTATAAAATACAATTATATAATTAAAAGTATATCCTATGAAATAAAAAATCTGTTAATAGATTGTTTGAGGTTAAGTAAAAAAATATTCTCATAAAAAGCTAAGAGGATATTTCAAAAGCTAAAGAAAGCTATATTTAACTGCTGATGAGAGGAGGGAAGCAAAACCCTGCGATGTGAGCCAATATATTGACATACTCGATCGGGCTGGCACTCTGTTCACCATAATTTTTTAATATCCTCTAAGCAAACCTATTAATTAAGAGTGCAATCCCAACTTGTCAGCCCTCGTCTTTTGAGTTCTGCAACCATCAAAGGATGTCCCTCTAAATTCGGGTTACTTTTGACGATCGCTACTGCCATATAACGAGCTAAATTCAGCAAATCCTTATCATCCAGTATATTTGCCAGAGCAAATTCTGAAATTCCCGACTGCCGATAGCCCATCACAACACCTGGCCCACGCAGCCGCAAATCCATCTCTGAAATAAAGAACCCATCGGTGGATTTTTCCAACACTTCAAGACGTGCCTTAGCTTCTGCTGTTTTACTGGTATTGAGCAGCAGACAATAGGAACGGTGCGAACCCCGACCAACCCGACCCCTTAACTGGTGCAGTTGAGCCAAGCCAAAGCGATCGGCATGGTCGATTAAAATAACTGTAGCATTTGGAACATCCACGCCCACTTCAACCACAGTGGTGGAAACGAGTATCTGGGTTTTGTTGTCGCGGAATGATTTGAGCGCTTCATCTTTCTCGGCTGATGTCATCCGACCGTGCAGCAATCCTACGCTAAATTCGGGGAAGATTTCTGCTGAGAGTCGATCGTATTCTGCTACCGCTGCTCTCAAATCTAGCTTTTCCGATTCTTCCACCAAGGGAAGGATGATGTACGCCTGACGACCTCGAAGTACCTCAAGGCGGATTAAATCGTATGCTGAAGCGCTTTTATTAAGCACTTTCGTGTGAATCTTCTGACGACCGGGCGGTAACTCGTCAATCTGACTGACATCCAAATCCCCGTGCAAGGTCAGTGCTAAAGTACGCGGAATAGGAGTCGCGGTCATCGTCAGCACATGAGGTCTGTTTCCCTTGTTCAGTAAATCCTGCCGCTGTTGCACCCCGAATCTGTGCTGTTCGTCAATGACTACCAGACCGAGTTTGTTGAAGTTGACCTTCTCTTGCAGAAGCGCGTGAGTTCCTACCAATAGTGAAAGTTCACCCGTCTCTAATTGGGCGTGGATTTCTCTGCGCTTGGCGGTTTTGGTAGAACCCGTCAGCAATTGAACAGAAACGCCAAGGCGTTCAAACCACGCCGCAATCTTCCTGTGATGCTGTTGGGCTAGCACTTCTGTAGGTGCCATAAGTGCCGCTTGGTAGCCAGACTGGATGGCAGCGAGGATAGCAACGACAGCAACAACTGTTTTACCAGAACCGACATCCCCCTGTACCAGTCGGTTCATCGGCGTTTTGGAAGTCATGTCGTTGAGAATGTCGTTAATGACCCTATGTTGAGCTGAGGTAAGCGAGAAGGGAAGTTGAGAGTAAAACTGTTGGATTAGAGGGCCAGCAGGAGTTATTTTTGTAAGAGCCGATCGCGCCAAAAGTCGGTGGCGACGCACGAGAAACGATAGCTGGAGATAGAAAAACTCATCAAATACCAGGCGACGGCGGGCAGCTTCTAGTTTGGTTTCGTCTGGGGGCTGGTGGATGTTTGCGATCGCCTTCTGTAATTCCATCAAACCGTGTTGTCGTCTGAACTCCTGCGGCAGGGGGTCATTTAGCAGCTTGGCAGATTCCAAAGCTGAGGTTACTGCATCTTGGACAATTTCGTTGCTAACTCCCTTTGTCAAAGGATAAATTGGGATAATTGAATTTTTCGTATCCTTGGCTTCGTCTAGACCGATTAATCGGATTTCAGGGGAAGTTAATGCCATTCCGCAATAGCGATCGGCTTTGACTATCCCACATATAGCAACAATGCCTCCAGCAACATAGGTGGCAGCTTGCTCGTTCCTCCACTTTTTTGATTGGTAGTACGGGTGGTTGAAGAAACGCTTGCAGGCTATTTTACCGGTTTTGTCCTTGACAATAATAGTCTGAATTGTTAGCCTAGAATTTTTAGGCGGACTGACTACTTCCTGATGTTCAATCTTACCTACAACCGTGACTGAATCGCCTACTTTCAACTGATAAATTTTTACTCGCCGATACTTGATGTAATCACGGGGAAAGTAGAGCAGTAAGTCTCGTACAGTTGCAAGGCCCAGCCTTTCTAGCATTTTGTAATTGCTTGGGTTTAACCCTGGCAGATCGCAAATGGGTGAATGCAGTTTCATGATGATAGTTGGAAATTTCTCAAATTCAAATTTTTGTTAGCAAGCCATTCATAATGCTGCGCTAGCAGCCACTTCACCAATGGCAAATCGCTGAATTTAGTTGGGAGATACACTGCTTTTAGTCCTTCCATTACTTCTAACAAAGCAGAGTTCCATTCTCGCTGGTTGCACGAAGATTTAGGGCGCAGTCGACAGAAGTAAGTGACGTAGATTCATAATTTTAAGGTGGCGCTTCCACTCTTTCACACTACTGATAATAGAGTCTGAGTCACGGCTTGGACAAGCCGGTTTGGAAAAAGCTCTTTTCCAAATAGCATATTGTTTGGTTTTTAGGTGGGTTGCAGCGACGGTTTTACTGCTCAAACAAGTCGAAAAGGGCGTCGTAAAAATAAGCAATTTGTTTATCGCCCAACTTTAGTCATCGTTTCCTGGCCCCATGAAAGCTGCGTAAAATACTAATAGTGAGCTTTGATTAATCCAAAATTATGCCAAAATTGCGATCGATTGCTTCATCACGATCGTTAAAAGCATTTTCGTTTTCTTGCTCTTGAGATGCTAAGATTGCGTTCCAGCCGGCAAAGCCTGGATTGATTCGCTTTGATTGAGGGAATGTTTCAATAATTTCTTTTGACAGTCGATCGCCGTCTCGATCTCCTTTGAAGCCGACTACTATAGTTTCTACTTCCTTAAGAAAGCCGGTTGGCAGCGAAGAAACCGCATCAATGCTTAAGTATAAAGTCGGCCTCTTATTGAAATCTGGATCTAAGGCAATTACCGACAGGAGTTCTACCGGGTTGCTGGCAATAATGGCTCTTTCAATATTGTTTTGAACCGCTATCCAGAAAACTCCCTTCTCACTGTTGTCGCCTCCTTGATGTGAGCCTTCCTCATGACTGTCAATGGAAAATTTTCCATTGGCGTCTAAGGTGCAGGTTCCTCTGTACTCTCCTGCAAGAGTGCGGAGTTGGAATACAGGGCGGTTCAGGCTGTCTGCGTCTATCCATCCCCTGTCGTGTAGGAGGTCGATTAATTCGACTGGCAGACAAGCATTTTCTATTAAATTGCTTCGTACAGACTCCCAGTTAAGTGAGTCGAACCCCGATGTTTCGCGCTCGTTGGGCGAGTCGGGTTTGCCTACATCTTCTGACTCAGAGATTAGAGAATCTTTGTCGGTTTCTGAGGAAGTCCCTGTGCTGCTTCCTTCTCGCTCTGGCCTGTCAATATTAGAGTAGGTCTGCCAGTATATTGGTGAAGAATTGCTCTCGATGCTGCTGTTCCTCATTTCGCCGCAGTCATCAGCATCACTATCATTGTTCGCGTCGCTATTTGGTTTAGAGTTTTCTGTTTCCAAAATTTCGTTCAATTCTCGCTCTTGCAATGGGGGAATGGCTTCCACATTTATGTCAGTATTAGCAGAGTAAGTGACTCCTCTGTATTTTTGCAGCCCCTTGAAGGTGTAAGCTTTGCCTAAATGAGTGCCGCTAAAAGCAATATTGCCTAATTTGTAGCTAATCCCTAATTCGCCTGCGGGGGTAGGTTCTATTTTTACACTAATGCCTTGTTCAACGAGTCGGTCAATCAAAAGAGCGAGCGCAGGACTGTCAGTGGTTGCTCTATCTAGTGCTGTTTGCAGTTGTTCCCGCGTGCTGATTTCCCCCGTTCTTGCTAACCGTCGGTGTTCGCCAGTCGTGGGAGAACGGCGTTCTTTATCAAAACTGCGGGAAGCTGGTGTCAAGTCATACTTTTCTTCCAATTCTTGAATCAATTTTTCGCTGCGTAGATAGTTCCAGCTATCTGATACGCAAGTTCCTTGCTCATCCAATTTGATACGGCTGGCTGCAATGTGAATGTGGTCGTGGTCGCGGTCGGTATGGCGGATGATAGCAAACAGATTTTTATCCAGTCCCATTCCTTCTAGGTAATCTAGGGCGATCGCCCGCCATTTGGCATCAGGGATATACTCGCCATCCGGCACGCTTAAGGTCGCATGGTAAACTGGTTTTTCAACTCTAGGGTTGAGTTGTTTGGAGAACAGAAACTCAGCAGCTAATTCCTGGACATTTTCTCCTACCATATTTCCTCCAATCAGTGAAGCTCCTTCTTTGGAGAAGAGGTAATTGAGCAATGGGGTAAAAGTTTTACCGATTTTCTGCTTGCCAATCATTATTTACTAAACTTAAAACTTGTGTAGTAAAAAAGTGATGATTTGTGGATGTTTTTATTAAAAGTTTTCGCTAGGAGCTTCTAAATTTTCCTCAATATCGCTTAAATTCATTAGAAGTGGTACGTTCATTTGCTGTTGCTGTACTTGCTTGAGCAGTGCCAAAGTTTGCTCAATCAGATCCTCAAAGTTGGCTGGCTGTGTAATTTTTTCCCCCATCCATAATGCTTGTTCTGTAGCAAGGGCAATCGGTTTGAGGCGGAGGTTAAGTTCGGCTAATTTTTGGCACAAAGCTGGTTGATGTTGTTGTTTAAAAGTGTGGTATCGGAACAGACTGCTGATGCTCACCTGGAGATTTTTAGCCATTGTCTCAGCAAGTTGAAGTTCTTCTGGCGTTAGGTATACGGCTATTCTTTTGATTCGTTTGGATCTCGACATGGCTAGTTTGCTCGCTATTTGGTGTTGGGTAACGAACTTTATCCTTCGGCTGCGATCGGGTAGCGTGCGCGGAGGGCAATCGCGCCTCAGCCACTTGCCACTCGCTTGTTGCCTGGAGGGGCTTTAAGGCATGGCAACTCGATGTCAGTCTTTCCAATGGAAAATTTTCCCTTGCCACTAGGGCTTAGACTCAGGTTTGGCTGAATTCAACAGGCGTGGGAATTTCCAATGGAAAATTTTCCATTGTCACTGTGGCCCAGAGCCAGATTTGGCTGAACTTAACAGGCGTGGGAATTTCCAATAGACATCTGGGAAAATCAATGATGCGTGCTCTTCCACTTTTGCTTGCATACGCGATCGCCCTTGTCTCTACATCTTTTTTCGAGATGTCTGTGTGAAGTACCCGATGCTGATTGCAAGCAATACAGCGCGGGGCTTCCCGTCTAATAGCTAATGGAAAATTTTCCATTGAACAGCGACAGGCTGGCAGCAGCGCTCTCCTCATAGGGGTGCTATCCCGTTAGAGAAAGCAGTTTGCACGCACCTCTGACACAGCTTGCTACCAAAAGCTCTGTCCCAGCCTAAGCCGTGAGTCCGATTTTTGTAGATGCTGGGATTCAGACAACTGGCTGAGGGAGGGGAGGTTTTAGGAGGGGTTAATAAGTAGTAAGTGCGTTTTAATCCTTGAATAGCTGTTGTTTTACAGCCTTCTTTTGAGGTGGCACGCTTGGCTTAGCGTAAGGGTTATTTCTGCACGTCCTTTCCGTACAGGGCTGTTTGTTTACCACTCTTGAAACTTCAATTAGGAAGACCTGCGATATGAGCGAAACTACTATCGACACCATCTGGCCTCAAGCGATCGCGGCCTGCGATTACGGGGGGTCAGCTACCAAAATTCTTTACGCAGGACCAAAGAATCAAATTCGACTGCTGTGCATGGAACCAGAGGTTGTATCTGTACCGCACGAATCAATTTTGGCTTATGGCACAGACCAATTGGGGTCAGCCGAGCCTGAGAATACGGCTTGGGTTGCCTTTAGGAACGATTACAGGGCAGTAGGGTATTTGGCGAAAGAGAGGTTTCACGCCAATGCTGGCCTTTCGGAGCTTAAGTACGAGAGGGCGCTGCACAAAACTCTGGCTGGGATGTGGGCGATTAAGGAAAAGCTGAATTTGCCTGCGAAATTTACGGCGGCGATCGCCGTGTTGTTGCCACCGGGGGAATATGAAGACCGGGGGAGGTTCGAGCGGGTGCTGCGGGAAGCTTTAGCAGATTACCAAACTCCTACAGGTCAGATGAGCGTGGAATTGTTGGCGTTTAACTGCAAGCCAGAGGGGGGTGGCATTTACCTGATGCACAACAAGAAAGTCGGCTCTGTTTTGAAAGAGCGGGTGTGCGCGATCGCCATGATTGGCTACCGTAATGCTAGCCTCCTGGTGGTGCAACGGGGGGATGTTAGACCGGGAAAAACGAGCGATTTGGGCTTCATCCGCATGGTGGAGAGGGTGGTAGCTAGGACTTCAGGGCAGACTGCGGAGCGATTGACTCCGGCGATCGCAGCAGCGGGATCTGAGTTCAAGGCAGCTCCTTTAATGCGGTTGGCTCGCAGCACGACTAAGCAAGGGCGGGCTGAAGAAGTGCAGCAGATGATAGCAGCAATCAAAGAGGCACGGCCTGAATATGCGCGGAGTCTCACCAGTTGGTTGGATGAGAATTTGCCGCCGGATTGTGATGAGTTGGTGTTCTGCGGTGGGACGGCTGATTATCTCGGTAAGGAGTTAAACGAACATTACGATCGCTTTCCGATTATTTGGAATGCCGAAATTGCTATGCCACCTATTTTGGAAAAGAAAGGGTTTGAAAATCGGCTCAATGATGTCTATGGGATGTTTTCGTATTTCAAGGCAAATTTGAAAAAGCAGTTCAATTCTCAGGTCACAGAATCCGCTGTTTGTGGGTCAAAAACTTCCGTTTTACAGGAGATAGTTGGTCGTGGCTAAGGAAAAAGAAAGGGTTGATTTTTTGTGGCGCTATCAGCCTTTAAAATCTACTCATGATGGAGTTTTGATGTCCTATATTAAAGGCAATTTATTGCTGCCTTCGAGAGAAATGATTCTCCAATCTCTGCGACCTTACTGGCTGCCGCTAGCATATCTGGAAAAAGAGAATATCGATCCAGTTATTTTAGGGCGGTTATTTAGAAATGCCGTCTATGCTCTGGAAAAGCACGCTCTCTATTTGCGCGAGCGAGGCGGGATTGAATATCCTCCTACTAATATAGGGGGAATGCCTATTTCCAAAATACCATTTTCGCGAGAAGTACCTGCTGGCATTGAGGAGGCAGACCGTTCTCTGCTTTACGGTGTGGAAAGCTTGACGCCTCCTAACCATTCCACCCGTAGCGGATTGACGGCGGATGACTTCTTTGAATTAGAGGGTGGCGAGGATTTCGATGATTCAGGATTCGCATGAATGAGCTTCAATTATTGAGCGGAATTTGACTCTAATTACCTCTGCAAATACAGGGATGATAGTCATTGTGTTGTATTTGCAAATTTAGTTAAAGATTAGGCACATTTTCTTGCTGGTTGGGCAGTTATTAGCTATCCATACAAAGCAGAAATAAGTGTATTTTTGTTAGGAAATCAACCTGAAATAGGACAGTTCGACATGGCAAGTAGAAGTAGAAACTCGAAATATCAAGTGCAACTAACCGATTCTGTGGTTAAACAGGTAGATGAAGGAGGAGATTCCGGTATGGATACAGCGATAGAAAACTCGAATGGTTTCAAAGAGTGCGGGTTAGAGAAGGTTGAAAAATCGGCTACTAAAATTCATCTGATTGATGGAGAGAAAGGCGGGGTTGGCAAGAGCTTATTTGCTAGGGTTTTGATTCAGTATTTCTTGGACAAGAATTTCCCATTTTTTGCCGTAGATACCGATCGCTCTAATCCTGATGTATCTCGAATCTATGAGAGCGTATGCCGTGAAGCTCTGTTTAGCGAGGACGAGAAGAAGTTTTACGAAGCGGATCGGATTTTTGAATTGGCGTTTGAAAAGAGCGTAATTGTCAATTTACCGGCTCAGGTTTATCCTTTGGTAACTAAGTGGATGGGAAGAAACAATTTAATTGAGTTGGGGAAGCAGTCTCGCATTAGTTTTTGCAAGTGGTTTATTTGCACGGGGGGCTACGATAGCGTGCAGCTCTTTTTGAAGTCAGTTAAGCATTTTGACAATAAGATTGCTCACGTCCTCGTCCGGAATTTGGGATTGGAGGATGATTGGAGTTCTGTGGAAGAGATGGAGGAGGTGCAGAATGCGATTAAAAAGTATGAGGTGAAGGTGATTGATTTTCCTAAGTTTTATTCACGGGAAAGGAATGCGATCGATGCTCGGGGGATAACTTTTGATTTGGCAAGGAATAGCCAGGAACTCGGGGTGCTGGGCCGACAGCGGATTAAGTCGTTTATGTTGTCAGCTTATGAGGCGTTTGAAACTACGGGGATGTTGCCGTGAGTTATGGTGCTGTTGATACTAAATCTTTGCTTGATATTGCTTTAGAGGGGCAATCTGAGGAGTATAGGCGCAAAGTTTTGGAGTTGGCTTTTAAGGGGAAAATTGAGCCAACTGACCCGATTTTTCTGATTTTGTTGGCTGCTGGCCGATTGGAAGTGCTGATTCAAGAGAGTCCAAAACCAGAGGATTTTGAGTTAGCGTTCGATCGGTGGGTGGGGCGGATTAACAAGACTTTGGCGAGTTACGAACGGGTGGCGGTTGAGAAGCAAGAGGGGAAAATTGCTCAAGCAGTCAATTCTTTGGTGCGTCAGACGGAGTTGACTCGGTGGAGGACATCGGCTCTTGCTTTGATACCGGCTGCGGGGATCCTGTTGGTAGCGTTGGGTGTCGGTGCTTTGATAGGGTGGATGGGTTTACTTTGGTCGCAAGGAGGGTTGGCACCGGGGGAAGCAGTTTCTTTAACTCAGGAGCAGGCGGAGACTTTGCGGTGGGCAACGAGTGCTGAGGGGAAGTTTGCTCGGAATTTGATGAGGTGGAATTCGGATAGTCTTACTGATCTGGAATGTAAAAAGGATGTCAAGCGTCTGGGGGTGACTTTGGAAGTGGCGGGAAGGCCAGCTATTTCGGGATTCTGTACAATTTGGGTAGAATCGCCAGAGTATCGTAAATTTAAGGATTGAACACTGGTGTGACTTTACCCAGAAGTTAGCTAACTTTTCCAAGTTCTAATGATGATTATTTCGTTCATCTTGCTGCTGACGTGTATAGTATTTCTTCCTGTAATTACCATTTTACTGCTAGTTTGGTATGCTTCAAGTTTTAAAGCTCGTGAAAAAGATCGTTTGAGGCGTTGCTGATTCACGGTATGAATCAACTTTTGGCTTGAAGTTACAAAACTCACCCTACTTGGCTTATAGCCCTTCCGAAATCTTGAATTTATACCTGTATTCAGCAACGCCAGGCTGAATCTCATTAACTACCAATAGTCACACAAACCTGGGATAATTTAAACAAACGGCTCAGATGGTAAGCCAAAGAAGCGAAAACAGCAATGGCAAGCTACAGAGAATGGAACCAAGCATTAGTGTCTTACTTTACCAGTGGTGTACCGCGCGGTACTAAACTTTACGTAAGCGTTGACGACGATGTACTCGAGCGTATTGGTCTAGAATTTGGAAAGGATACGGGCGTCAACAACGGTCGCGATGACTTTTTGATTGCCGTAAGGAAAAAAGTCATCCTTGACCAACAAGTTAATTTGAGCAACTTGCGAGGGTGTGATTCTGACGGTTTACCCAAAAGTATTGCCTTTCTCAGTGCCACAGTTCTAGCCGCCTATCAGATGGCTGAGGAAGAAAAAATATCAGAACTAAACTACTTCCGGCGATTGCAGAATATTTTAGGTCTGTCCGGCGCTTGTCGTCCACCGGGCATGGAATTTGGTTACGGAGCTGAAGAACCGCTATGGAAAGAATGGAATCTTTGGCTAAGGCAACAGGGATTCTTACCTTCAGCAGTTCGAGGTCGCGGTGGTCCAACTACCTATATAAATTATCCAATTTCGCAATCTCTTCTGCGCCACGCTGATAAAAACCGACTTCTAGATCTATTTAACGAAAAGCAATGGACAGCCCAATGGGATGCCCAAACTTTATTTACTCATGTCCGCCGCGAGACATCAAGGCTTTGCCAACACTTAAAAGAGTTACTGACGAGCAACAGGCAGCGGTATGAAGCCGTTGCCGAAGCAATTCACGAAGTTTACGAACAATGGCAAAATGAGGGGAAACCAGTAACACTAAAACAAGGAGTACGCACCTGGAGCCGCTACCTTTTTGCAGGTTTATATCGCACTGAAGATCCATTCTTGGGCCAGATTGATTACTATCTCTACCCGAAACAGCTAAAAGGGCGACCAGTAGAATCGGTACAAGTTCAGTACAGAGATAACGTTCACCAGCTTCGGGACGAACGCGCTGGATGGTATTTCCCTCTAAAAGATCCAATAAATAGGAATGAATTGGATCGCGGTGCAAGATACCAAATTAGTTGTTCTACAGACCTGGATTCCCTAATTTTGCCCGAGCGTAACTTTTGGATATTAATTCCAGATCCCGATAACCCAGATTCAGGAGCCTATGCTTCTTGGGGAACGCCATCCCTCGGTACGCCATTTATCCTACTCTACAAAAAAGAACTGCTCTCAGATATTCAACGGTTGCAAGATGAGCAGCTATTGAAATGGCAGGGTGGAGCACAACCAGTATTTAAAAATTCTACCTGGTTTGAAATTCACACCTGCATGGTTGTTTCCCAAGCTTGGGATGCAGTCTTTATCAAAAGTCAAGAACTTAAAGATGCTTTGCAACCCAGTGTCCGTTTATCTATTAGCTTTTCAGGTGGTTTGCGCGTACCTCAATTGGGTGCATGGCTAGAGGGACATAGCCCTCTAGTAACTATCTTTGGTTTCCATCCCACAGTTGAGTTACAAGTAACTCGATTATCGGATGATTCCCAAATTTGGGAAAAGTTACAGCAAAGTACAAATATTCCCATTGTAGTTAACTTTCCTAGTGTAGGTGACTATCTCGTAAAAGCTACTTGTGGAGGTGAATCTAGCGAGCGCTTTGTCAGAATTGTTGATTGGAGTGGTCTGTCAATAGTAGAACCATCAAGTTGTGAAGTGATGCCGATCGGTTCAAGTCATAATATTTGTGGCAGCGTCCTTCAGTCATTGGCTCAATAAAGTTAAATAGTAATTGCTCAACTAGGGTAAAAAAGGGAGCCATCATTAGAGAGAGCTTGTTGAATAGATTGATAAGCAGTTAAACC
>JAUBSN010000085.1:0-37902 GCA_036704825.1 Microcoleus sp. F8-C3
TCAGCCCAAAATTGTTTGGCTTCCAAGTTTTCACAACTGATAAAAAAATCCGACCCACATCTGCGGAATGTGGGATAGAAGTTCTCTCGCCGTTAGTCACGCTTTAAGGACAGTAGTCATGTCTCATAATCACAGTCAGGAAGGAAACGACCACGGAGGTGCTAATTACAACCGTGCCTTTGTCGTCAGCGTTGCGCTCAACACAGGGTTTGTCATCATTGAGGCAGTTTATGGCATTCTTGCCAACTCTCTTGCCCTGCTTGCCGATGCGGGCCACAATCTCAGTGATGTTTTAGGTCTGCTACTAGCTTGGGGAGCTAGCATTCTGGTTCGTCGCCTACCGACAGCACGTCGGACTTATGGGCTACGTCGTTCTTCTATTTTGGCGGCTCTGTTGAATGCTATCCTTTTGCTCGTAGCTTCGGGCGCGATCGCATGGGAAGCAATACAGCGCTTCCTACAACCCAGTCCAGTATCGGGCGCTACAATTATCGGCGTCGCAGCCGTAGGCATCGCCATTAATACGGGAAGCGCCCTCATGTTCCTGTCCGATCGCCAACGTGACTTAAATATTAGAGGAGCCTTCCTCCACCTGGTTGCTGACGCGGTAGTATCTTTAGGCGCGGTGCTGGCTGGTATCGCTATTGTTGCAACTGGCTGGCTTTGGTTCGATCCAGTTGTCAGCTTGATTATTGTTGTTGTCATTGTTGTGGGGACTTGGCAATTATTGCAAGAATCTATCAACTTGGTGACGGATGCCGTCCCAGCAGGTATTGAACCCCTTGCAGTCCGCACGTACCTGGCTGAACTCCCCGGTGTAACTGGCGTTCACGACCTCCACATTTGGGCGATGAGTACCACCGAGACAGCCCTCACAGCCCACCTGGTAATGCCTACAGGAAGTGAGGGCAATGCTTTTTTAGTACGGATAGCTCAGGAACTTCACGAGCGGTTCGGGATCGAACATATTACTGTTCAGATAGAAACTGGCGATTCCAATTACCCCTGTCCTCTTGCACAAGACAACTTGGTTTGACACCTAGTTTATTGACAAAACAACCGTCACTTTAAACACTTATAACACTTATATCGCTGACTCGGTATACAATTTGTTGCCATTGGATAGACTTTTTAATGATAAAAATATGCAATAAACCTCTATTTTCAATAGCATATAAGAACCAAAAAGCTGATACAGTCTGCCTTCCAACAAAGCGCCACCCGGTCAAAAAATGTTTTTAAATCATGAAAAATTTCATCCTGGTTTCATCTCGGTCTGTCAAGATAATAAGCACAGGTTAACTTACGAAAGATAAATCTGAAACTCAATTAACAGGGTGAACTATTTAGGCAATTAACATGATAAAAACACTGATTTATGCTGCTGTAGTCTTGGCGATCGCAGTTCCAATTTCCACTGACTATGCAAGTGCTAGGACAGAACCTACTCCTCATATTGATGGCTCGGTGCAATTTCCTCCAACACGAGCGAGGAATGTTAGACATACAATTCGGGTTCACATTCCTCAACGGAGCAGCCCTCTGTCCCAAATGATTATTGATGTTCCAACAGGGTTAAGGGTTAGGAAAAACATCACCGTAACGGACAACTCGGGACGTGAAATTAACACCAATGTTTCTATCAATGACAACAAACTAATCATTGATTTTAATCAACCAGTTTCTCCTGAATTGCAAGTCAAAATCGACCTAAACGATGTAAAAATAACAGGAATTTCCAACGCTTGGCTATACCGCATTTCCGCTAAATTTGTTGGCAATAATATACATATCCCGATCGGGATAGCCCAGATTCGCGTCTACTGATGGAAAAATTTTTTATAGAGTTGTTAAAACCAAGCTAGCCATTAATCTGCAAGAAGTTACTATTCCTGTCTCCGATCGCATTTGGTTTTACCAAATCTATGGCAAAATGGTTGGTATCAATGCAGAAATCCCGCTCGGTACAGTGAGGATTCAAACATATGGTAGATAGACAGGGTGAATTTTGATGAAAATTCTGCTAGTTGAAGATGAGCCAGTCCTGGGTGCGGCGATTAAGCAAACCTTGAAACAGGAAAAATATATTGTTGATTGGGTTTTAAATGGCGCTCACGCTTGGGACTGCCTGGAACACCAGAAACCACAATATACGCTGGCAATCTTTGACTGGTTAGTGCCAGGAATATCGGGTTTAGAATTGCTGCGTCGGCTGCGGGTTCGCAACAACCCTTTGCCTGTACTGATGCTGACAGCAAAAGACCGCATGGAAGATAAAGTGATGGGACTGGATGCTGGGGCGGATGATTACCTGGTAAAGCCGTTTGGTATGGAGGAATTGTTAGCGCGACTGCGAGCATTGCAGAGGCGATCGCCCCACATCCAACCCGAGCAACTGCACGTTGGTCGCTTCATTTTAGACTACAGCACTTGTACGGTTTCTCTTCAGCAAGCTGATGGCGACCCACAAGTGATTTCTTTAACAAGAAAAGAGTTTCAAGTCCTGGAATATTTTATGAAACACCCCAATCAATATGTTACCCGCGACCAACTTTTAAACTATCTTTATGAAATGAGTGCCGAACGCATTAGCAATGTGGTAGCGGCTCAAATTCGATTGGTGCGCCGCAAACTTTCAGAATATGGCTGTGATAATTTAATTGAAACTGTTCCTGGCATGGGCTATCGGTTCAATCTCAATGATGCAAACTAGACCATTTCGTCAAACGCGATCGCGGCTGGC
The DNA here is from genome assembly GCA_036704825.1 of Microcoleus sp. F8-C3. GTDB lineage: Bacteria > Cyanobacteriota > Cyanobacteriia > Cyanobacteriales > Microcoleaceae > Microcoleus. Next base: position 2,744 of record JAUBSN010000085.1, read on the forward strand.
TTTCTGGTATGTAACCCTCATGGGTTTCATTCTCAGCTTATGCGGTTTCGCGGCTTATGAAATAATCATCTACGCCCATTTAATCTCAATTGACCGAGAGTTAGAGACTGTAACGGGAACGGTGCATGACAGCCTTGAACCGAATTTGAAACAGCCCCGTCGCTTAGAACCAATTTTCCAGCAGATTTTACCCGATATTTGCGAGGTAAAATCTAGTTGTGCTACACAACAAATATACGCAAAAAAAAACCATAACTCGACTCAACGCCACATCTTTAGCGCGATTTACCAAGTTTACTACTACATCCGATTTGTAGATGATGCGGGACAGTTGATTGCTACAGCAGGGATTCACCCAGATGGGATACCCTTGACTGTAGGAACAAAAGTTTGGCAAACTCTCGAAGATCGACAAGGCAATCGTTACCATCAAATGTCTATACCGCTGCATACCCAAGATAATCGGCTTTGGGGGTATATGCAGGTTGGGCGAAGTCTCAAAGAGCTTGATAGTCGTCTAGTTGCCCTCACATTCGTTTTTGCAGTGGGATTGCCAATTACAGTTCTTTTAGTTGTGGGTTCTAGTTGGTGGCTAGCAGGGTTGGCAATGCGACCGATTAACCATTCCTATCAACAAATGAAACAATTTACAGCCGATGCGGCCCACGAATTGCGTACTCCTGTAGCAGCAATTCGTGCTGCGGTGGAATCTGTACTGAGGATGCCTCATCTATCGGAATCAGAAGCGCGATATGCCCTAAAAAACGTGGTGAATCAGACTCATAGACTTGCAGAAATGATTGACGATATGTTGCTTTTGTCGCGATTGGAGGAGCAAAAAATTCTGATCCAGGGCGTATCTTGCTGTCTCAATGATTTAGCGAGCGACCTGGTAGAAGAGTTTATAGATTTAGCGTTTGCTGCTAAAGTGACGCTGACTTGTGAGGTGCGAGTACGCCAGTTGCTATATGTCGTAGGGGACGAAGATCAACTTTATCGCTTGGTTTCTAACTTAATTGTGAATGCGATTAAATACACCCCAGCCGGAGGTAAAATAACTGTTGTTTTAGACCGCACCAACGGTGATGCTGCGATTGAAGTTCGAGATACAGGGATTGGGATTGCACCGGAGAATATGAAACGGATTTTTGAGCGTTTCTATCGAGTTAGTAGCGATCGCTCTCGCGACACTGGTGGATCGGGATTGGGGTTAGCGATCGCCCAAGCAATTGTTCAGGCACATGGGGGTAGCTTACAGGTGCAAAGCGAATTGGGCAAAGGTAGCACTTTTACCATTCGATTGCCTTTGGGTATTCCCCCATCCTTAACTTAGGAATGAAAATTGAATAACTTAAGCAGCTTTGCTTCCCCATTTTTTTTCCAGTAAGGGCGAAGGGGGGATAGTCGCCTAGGTTATTAAATTTTCATTCCTTAGATTTGAGATTTGAGATTTGAGATTTGAGATGGGCAATTTTTAAATTTTAGATTGGTAATTTTTTGCAACGAACAAGAAACAGAGTTTCTGACGAAAAATATAGGCTTTTATGCAGAGTTTTTGTCAAAAACTCGGTTTCTGAGATTCGTGTAACGTCTCAAAACAGTCAACTGTCAACTTTCAAAGGAGTTTTACAGCAGTTTTCACGTAGGTGAGGTACACAGAAATCATCGGTAGGGACACGGCACTGCCGTGTCGAAAGCGGGGATTGTCCGATAAGCGAGTGTACTTCATAAACCTGCAATCTGCTGTAACTCCAATCACAGAGCAACGCGCTAGTTCTCTACAACAAACCAACTCATACATGGAACAGCCCAATACTGAAGAGTCCGTGACTTTAAATTCTCATCAATTCCCTTTCAATTTCACTTCATTACCGAGATCAGTATCATTAATATTGTTGCTCCGGCGATCGCAACGGATCTAGTTGAGTTAGTTCCAGTCGCAGACCAACCCGCTAACAATAGTCCAGAAGCGCAAATCCAGCCCCATAATCAAGAGTCTGATACAGAGGCTGAAGTAACTTCCGTTTCCCAGCCGTCTGATTTGTCGGAAACCTCAGAGGCGGTTACTGAAAAGCCCAATCTAACGGCTCCTCCCTACAGCCAAAACGCTAGCGACCTTCAGCTTCAGGGTCGATCGGCAAACTTATCCAACCCCGCAGCCACAAACGAGATATCGCAGACTGTTACGGAGCGATCGCCCCAATCTGAAAATTCCCCCTCAGTCCAAAATCAGGAACCCAAGAGTGGCGAAGCTAAAACTGAACCTGAACCTGACAAAAGTCAATACAACTTATAAAAAAACATTCGGGAAGCGGAAAACTCAGAGACTTCAGTCCTGAGATGTAAGCGACACGGGCGGTTTCAACCGCCTTGAATCTTTCTTGATTCTTAATATTTAGAAACAGATAAAGAAGTTAAGATATAAACAAGGAGGCGAACCAGATTGCTAACAAACTATGCTTATAAGTTACGTCCCAATCAAACACAATCATCAAAAATGTCGATTTGGATAGATATGCTGCGAAGCCAGTATAATTGGTGCTTGGGTGACAGAATCTGTCAGTACAATCAGCAGTTTATCCAAGGCGATTACTGTGACATCAGAGCGAAAGGCGAAGCTTCACCATTGACCTGCTTCGTAAGCAAAAGTGGCGCAACTGGAAATCCTTGGAAAGACTCCAAGCTTGACAAAGAGGGTAAAGCTAAAAATCCTCGTCGAAGCGCTGGCGACATTCAAATAACAGCATTGCCTGAGTTAAAAATAGCTAGACCTTGGTATAGCAAAATCGACTCAACAGTCTTACAACAGAATGTTAAACGCTTAGACATTGCCTACAAAAACTTTTTTGAAGGTAGGGGATTTCCTAAATTCAAGAACCGCAGCAACTTCACATCCTTTACTTTCGCAATGGGAGTGAAAATCAAGGGTAATAAAATTTACCTACCCAAACTGGGATGGATGCGGTTTTACAACTCTCGCTCAATCCCAAGTGGTTTTACTATCAAGGCTTGCACGGTTAGAAAACGACAGAATGGCTGGTATGTTTCCGTCAGGATAGAGGATAAATCTGTACCCGAATACAGCCCCAAAGCTCTCGGTAGTAATCCCAAAGTAATCGGCTGCGACTTGGGAATCATTAAACTGGTTCATCTTTCTGATGGGCACCAAATTGAGAACCCTAGATTTTCAACCAACAAAAAAGCTAAACGCACTCTGAGAATCAGACAGAGACGGGTTAACCGCAAAACAAAAGGCAGTAAAAACCGCAAAAAAGCAGCTATCAGAGTTAGCAGGTTCCATCAAAAGATTGGTGATAAACGCCAAGCGCATCAATGGAAAACTGCAAATAAGATTGTATCTCGAAGCATTGATGTAATCGCCTTAGAAGATTTGAATATTTCTGGGATGATGCGCCGATGCAAGGTGAAAAGTGATGAGGAAACTGGGAGGTTTCTAAAAAATGGGCAATCCAGAAAAAAGGGATTGAATCGTGCTATCGCTGACGCAGGTTGGGGTGATTTGGGATTAAAGATTGAGTATCTAGCTGTGAAGCAAGGAAAAATCGTAATTAAAGTTAATCCTAAACACTCTAGCCAAGAATGCAGGAATTGCGGTCATATTGACAAATCCAACAGAGATGGAGAAAAGTTCATCTGTGTGGAATGTGGATATCACGAACACGCCGATATTGGCGCTGCAAAAACGATTAGAGATCGAGTTTTAAAAATGGTACGCGGGGACTCCGCGAAACCTGGTGCCCGGCACCTAAACGCCCAAAAGGTATCACCACGCTCGCAGAGCAAACGTGGTGAGTTTGGGAACCTGAGCAATCGGGATATTAAGACCGCAATGTCTTAAGAATCTCAGCGGCTTCAGCCCTGAGAGTGTCAATTCGAGTTGTTTACCGAGCAGACTACTGAGAGAGGTTCGCAGTTTGTTGCCACATTTGACACTGGTCTCAAGTATCTGCTGACAGAGAATATCCAACTGGATGCAGGTGTAAACATTGGGTTAACACAGGCTGCTGACGACATTCAGCCATTTATGGGCGTATCAGTACGCTTTTAATTGTGTTTAAAGGCGATCGCCCAAATATCGCAGTCAGAAACCTGACATTTCATCCTGATTTCATTATTAGCTGTCAATCTAGTTAATAACAGCTCCTCACGTTCAGTATGACTCGACGAATAGATTGACGGTTCTGACTAAGATGGGTTCTATTAAAAACCCCTCTTAGTCATTAATTAATGCGCTTTTACTTGTCATAAGGGAGGATCTGAAGATGCCTTCAGTGTTTATTATTTTACTGGCGATCGCTCTGGGAACAACTTACCTATATCTCAATACCTCCGAAGAGATTACGTGCCTTGTAACTTTCTCAATCTTACCGCTTAGCTTCATTTTAGCTTTGATTGCTGCCCCTTGCTCTATCCAGTTGGTGATTTTGGCACTCGTCCTGTTTAGTGGCAAAAAAATTACCCCCCCATCTAATTTTTCATCTTTAGTGGCAAAAAAATTACCCCCCCATCTAATTTTTCATCTTGATTTCATAATTAATTGTCAATCTAGGTAATAAGAAGCTAACTCTTCAAATATGAATGTTGGGTTGGCGCAGTTAATTCCTTAGAGAGTCAAGACCATGAGAACACTAATTTACGCTGCTGTATTGGCTCTGTCAGCCACAGCTTTAGTTCCTGCTGTCCATGCGAACACCAGAACAGGTGCCGAAAATTTTCCTCATATTGATAGTTCAGTACAATTCCCTGAAACTAAGGCAAGAATTGTCAGGCACACTTTCCGGCTGAAGATTCCTCAAGGAAGTAGGGCTATTTCTCAATTAAAAATTAGCGTTCCTGCGGGATTAATTGTCAGGGATGATATCAGTATATCTGACCATTCAGGTCGGAAAATTGACACTAATGTTTCTGTCAACAGCAATCAAGTCATACTAACATTCTCCCAACCTGTCTCTCCCGGAACCACAATCAAAATTGCCATGAATAAAGTAAGAATCTCTGGAGTTTCTACCGCTTGGCTGTACCAGGTTGCTGCTAAATTCGTTGGCGACGATGCAGAGATCCCCCTCGGTATGGCACGGGTTCGCAGCTATCTATAAAAAAATCAGGTGTAACGACCGATCTTTCATCCTGGTTTCATTCATACCTATCAAACTAAGAAGTAAGCCAAACGTTAGTTTTCAAGGAGTGCAATCGTGAAAAAATTAATTAGCAGTGGTGCAGCATTTGCCTTAATTCTTGCCTCTTCTATCTCCGCAGCAGAAGCAACAGGAATACCGGGAGATTCCAAATCTCCTCACATTGTCGGAGGCCGTTCCTATCCTGACTACCCAACTTGGAGAGCCTTCCACGATTTTGACGTTCACGTTGAAGGGGAAGCTATTTCAGAACTGTCAATTCAGTTGCCACCAGTGCGAGTCAAGGGTATTGAAGTAAGCAGTCAATCCGGTGAAAAAATTGAAGCAACAACTTCTGTTAAAGGTGGAAAAGCAACCGTAGTTTTCTCCAAACCTGTAGTTGCCGGCACTGTGCTGACAATTTCTGTGCTTGAGGTTGAGGCTTCAATCTACCCGAGTAATTATATCTACCGCGTTTATGCCAAGAAAGTGGGTCAGAGTTCAGACAGAAAAGTTGGTACGGCTAATATTCAAACTCTCCCGCGCTGGTAAATGCTTTTGGAGGTTTAGTCTTTAAACGACTGACATCTTACCTGGACTTATTTCAGGGCTTTTAAACCAATTAATGCCGAGTCCATTGAGTTAATTATTTGAGGAGCATCGCCATGAAAAAGTTAATTTACGCTGCTACATTCACCGTCATGCTGGCATCTAATGCCCCCGCTACTATTGCAGGAGGAGCAATGCGAAATGCGAATATTTCTCACCTCGTGCACAGCGGCGCCCATCCCAATAGCGCTCGCTTTCAGGGTGCTACCCATCATTTTGAAGTTCACGTTCAAGGAATATCTCTTTCAGCACTTGCAATTGATTTGCCGGAGGATGTCAAAATGCGTAGCGGAATTGAGGTAACAAATCAATCGGGTCAAAAAATCGAGTCTCAAGTTTCTGTTAATAACCGAAAAGCGACAGTGGTTTTCGCCCAACCTGTTTCTCCTGACACCACCATATCGATCGATCTGCGAGGCATTCACACTCCTGGTTACAGTCGCAATTGGGGGTACGCACTCACTGGTAAAATGGTGGGAATAAACGCAGACATACCACTCGGTACAGTTTTAATTCAAACCTACTAAATGTAGCTGGCATTTTGGGATTTTAAATTGCAAGTAACTTGAATAAATTAGAGAAAATTGCAATTTAAAATCTGCTATTTGTCATTCAAAGGCGAAAATTGGGGGTACTCTAGGCGCTACTATCTGTTTGCTAGTCAAGTTTTGAAGGGATTTACTGCTATAAATTAGAGTTATGAGAGTTTTGCTAGTTGAAGATGAGCCAGATTTAGGAAAAGCGATCGATCGCACTTTGAAGCAAGAAAAATATATCGTTGACTGGGCCCAGGATGGCTGTGAAGCTTGGGAATACTTAGAAAGTCATTGGACTCAATATAACTTGGCTATTTTTGACTGGTTGCTTCCAGGATTGTCAGGGTTGGAACTGCTGCGAAGATTGCGCGCCAAAAATAGCGCATTGCCAGTCTTGATGCTGACAGCAAAAGACCGAATGGAAGATAAAGTGGCTGGACTCGATGCGGGGGCTGATGATTATTTAGTGAAGCCGTTCGGGATGGCGGAACTGTTAGCAAGATTGCGGGCTTTGCAAAGGCGATCGCCCCAAATTCAACCGCAACAGCTACAGGTAGGAAATCTCGTTCTCGACTGCGGAAATCGCACTGCTTGTCATCTCGAACGCAACGGCAAAAACCAGATAATTTCGCTGACCAACAAAGAATTTCAACTGTTAGAATATTTTATGAAACATCCGAACCAAATTGTCACCACCGACCAAATTCGGAATCAGCTATGGGAAGTTAGTGCAGATACCTTTAGCAATGTCGTAGCAGCTCAAGTGCGCTTGCTGCGGCGCAAACTTGAGTCGGTTGGCGGCGCGAATTTAATTGAAACTGTACACGGCGTAGGATACCGGATGAGAAATTAAAGTAGGGTGGGCATTGTTCAGAACCCCTTTTATTTACCAACAGTCCTGGACGCAGCTATTGTGTCTGTCATGAGTCAAACGCAACACAGTGTAGTGAAGCCTGTGTGAGATTCTTCGGTACACTCAGAATGACAGAATTACGTTGAAATGCGTAAGTCCTGACCAATTACCTATTAACAATTACCAATTACCAAGTTATGAAAAATGAATCAAAATAAACTATTTAACCGGACTCGCTGGAAATTAGCCATTTCCTATGCAGCAGTAATGGGTTTGATTTTAAGCTTGTTGGGATTTGGCGTATATAGGGCGATCGCCCACGCTCACTGGGTAGCCCTAGACCGCGAATTAGAATCGGTAGCGGGGACGCTACACGACAGCCTAGAACTCAAATTGCAGAAGCCCGGACGCTTAGAGCCAATAGTAAACGAACTTTTGCCCAACCTCCGCCTAATTGGAGTTAACGGCATTAAAGAACAGTTGCCAAGCCGCCATATTTTAAGCGCTATCAACCAAGGCTATTACTATATTCGTTTGTTTGATTATTCCGGGAAATTGATTGCTATAGCAGGCGCTTATTCAGCCGAATTACCACCAGTGTTTGACTCCAAACGCTGGCAAACAATAACTGACGCCAAAGGCAACGTTTATCACCAAATTTCTGTAGAACTGCACACTAAAAGCCAGCAAGATTGGGGATATTTTCAAGTGGGGCGGAGCCTGCAAGACTTTAATGATTATCTCAGTACAGTGAAATGGGTTTTGAAATTAGGATTGCCTACAGCATTGATTTTGGTCGGGTTTTCTAGTTGGTTATTGGCAGGATTGGCAATGAAACCGATTTATGCTTCTTACCGACGAATTCAACAGTTTACAGCGGATGCTGCCCACGAATTACGAACGCCTTTAGCTGCTTCGCAGGCGACAGTAGAATCAGCGCTGTTGACGTCTCAATTGGATGAAAAAGAGGCGCGGGAAACTTTGCGGACGATCGATCGCCAAAACCGACGACTAACTCAGTTAGTGGCTGATTTGCTGCTGCTGGCTCGCATGGATAATCAACCGATACCCTATCACCCTCAATTGTGTTGTTTGAATGACCTGGTTAGCGATTTAGTCGAGGAATTGGCAGCAATGGCGATCGCAAGAGAGGTAGCGCTAACATCGGAATTGCGGGTGCATCAGCCATTGACTATTATCGGTGATTCTAACCAGCTTTACCGCTTAGTTTCTAATTTAATTGTCAATGCCATTCAATACACTTCACCTGGTGGCAAAGTAAATATTATTTTAGAGAAAAGTGACCATTTAGTTGTGATTCATGTTCAAGATACAGGGTGTGGGATTGCAGCAGAAGATCAAAGGCAAATTTTTGACCGTTTCTATCGAGTTAACAGTTCACGCGATCGCGTTACTGGCGGATCGGGATTGGGGTTGGCGATAGCGCAAGCTATAGCCTTAGCACATCGCGGTAGCCTGACTGTGCAGAGCAAATTGGGTACGGGTAGCATTTTCACACTGCGATTTCGAGAAAGAAATGCGGCGTTGGTGAATGATGCCCTGAATCATTGAGGAATCGGCCTTAGTGGTGCAGAAAACTATTTTTGTTAATAAGAAAATGACATAACTTTAGAAAATTCAATCCGCCGCTCTAACTTCGCTAGTTTTTTGATAGAAGCACAAGCGGGAGGAATTTTCACCCAAGGAATGGGCGTGAGAAGTGGAATTAAACGAGCTTGATGACATAAACTTTTCATAGCTCTGATACCAAGCTGTAAAAGGCTTAAACCTCTTTCACCATGCCAATCTATCTTACTTCTGGATCTTGTTTTTATCACTATTAATCCCAATCTAATTGCTAATATTTCAGCAATTTCTATCATCATTAATAAATTACTCAAAGCTTTAGCGTCCCTAATTTTCGACCGTAAGATATCAAACGTGCCCGACTTATAATCTTTAAATCGAGGTTCAATTCCGCCAAATCTTTTGCCATATAGTTGGAATGTTTGTAGTGATAAGGGTGTATTTGTTAGTACGGCCCAAGGTTCTTTCACTCCACGACAGTTAGCCGTTCCTAAATTGCACTCTACATCACCAAGCACTTTAACTCCTGAAAATAAATACACTTGGTCTTTAGGTGGAAATAGTTCCTTTAAAGATTGTGTCTTGCCCGACGCCAAGGTGATTTGGAGATGAGATTTGACTCTAATGCCCCAGTTCCACTGCTGTGCTGTGAGCCACCGCATCAGCTCTCCATGTTCAAACCCTCTGTCAGCCAGTAAAGTTGGCTTTGCGTCTGTTGGTAGTCGAGATTTAGCTGCTTCTAACACGGGTAGATATTGCTCGAAACTAATTGTAGAACTACCATGTTTAATCACAGTTTGAGCCAGAGTGATAGAGCGACCGCCCCACGCCACACATACTTCAATCAGGCAATAAGTGTCCCAAAACATACTGGTATCTATGACTAGAATTAGTTCTTGCCCTGTCCATTCTTTGAGAAATTGTTTAATCAATGGCACATACAACACTTGAGCGCTAATTGCTGGATTATTCATGAAGTAGCTAAGTCGCTCCATATGGCTACGGGCTTGGCAGTCCCGATGGCTGAGGTAAGGAATCCAGTGGGAAGCGCAAGCACTTTCCGATTCTAATATTGCTGCTACAATCTCTGCACAGTTCTTCAGATGGCGAAAATCTTTGGGGACAATCCATTGACCAAGTTGTCCGAGTAGTTGACGATAGAGTGGGGGTGTAGCCATTATTTTACGTGGATTTGTTTTTCGCTAAAACTATCGAACCACGGCGCAAGCCCCTTTTCTCCATTAACTATGATTCTCTACGCTCCTTAAGCATCTCAGGAGTTTTCTGCACCACTAAGGGAATCGGCACATCCTAGAACTTGGGCATTACGCGTTGCACATTTATGGTATGATGGACAAATATACTTAACTAACTAGGGCTTGCTGAATAAGTGGTTCAAGTAAACACTGTATGGATTTTCGGACGAAGAAAGGTAGTAATGGTGCAAGAAAAACAGGTGAAATAGATCAAAACCCGTGCATTACCATCTGCGAGCATATACAGAAAATATGAACTTGCTCCTCTCCCACCCTTGGACTTTGAGCTAGCCAACAGATACAAAAAGGTTTTTTAAACTCGACCGCACATGATTTTTTAGGGTCTATAGCTTGTCCAATTATCTTGGATAAGTTGCTCCTTCAATCCTATCTTTTTAAGCATGGTTTTCTTCCCATTCTTCTTTCATTATTACTCCCTTTACTCGACCATAAAAACTGTTGGTAAGACGATTATATTATACAGGCTATAAAAAGCATTATTTCCTGCAATATTAGCCCTCTCATTTGGTTCAATATTTTAATTAAAGCTGATGCAGAAACTCAACATTTGCATATGAATACTTACAACTTAGAATTCGGAATGCAAATGAATTTTGATGGAAATGTCAATCAACCTGGAAAGCTTACCCTCCCGGCACCCATACTTGCTTAAATTCGACAAAAATTTGCTAACGGCAGCTTCACTTTATAATAATCGCTAAGCGAATAGCATTTTTAGAGGGATTGCCACAGGAAATGTTCCTTTAGCTACGGCCTTCCTTCCTTGGAATATGATTTTGTAAGTGGTTCTTCTACCCGTCTATCTGTTAGTTTTTGTTAGAAAATTGGTGCAGATTGATGCAGCAGTTTTTCTCGAAAGCATTGTGCTAGTTTTAGCTGTTCTTATGCTTTTAGCGTTTATCGCTAAGTGGCTAATACCAAAGGTAAACAGGTTTTGGCGTGAAATTCCATTGAAAATAGCAGCAGGGCAAACGCTATTTCTGTGTTTGGCAATTACAGCGGTATTGGCCTCGTAGGGGTAAACCCTAATTCAGCGTTCAGATGTGCTGCTAAAAATGTTGCCAGCTATCTTTATTTTCTATGGAATTACCTTTTTACTGGCTCAAGTAATCTCACGATTCGGCAACTTTAGTTATGAGGACTTTGCTTGCTTTAGTTGTATAACCCTTGCACGCAATTCACCCCTTGCATTAGCGATCGCTACATCTGTTTTTCCTAATCGTCCTTTGATTACCCTTGTTTTGGCTATTGAACCACTTATCCAACTCTCTATTATGGTCTTAGTTTCCCAATTATTACTTTTTATGCGTCGTAGATGGGTAAATTTTCAGAGACAGAAATAGTCTAATAGCGTTACAATTCCCTTACCTGAATTAGAAGAAAGGCATTGATTATATCGTTATTAGTTTCTGAACTGCTTGCTTAACATTTTTCAAGCAACAGGAACCTTGAGGATTATTAACTTCGCAAGCATAAAACCTAGCTTTGATATGTTCTGTAATTGATTTAACAGCATGACTATACCCTGTTTGCTCCATTTATTTCGACTTGAATTCTTTGCAAACTCCAATCAAAGCAATAGCAAATAGGAATGTTCGTGGACTGATGCTTCTGAAAAATAAGAACTTTGACTTGATTCACAGTAATATAACAAAGTGAAACCCAACCTACCACTATTCCTGTTGCCAGATTTTTCAGAATTGGTATAACAATCTGCTTGGTCTTCCCAACTATTAATCTTGAATCGCGCTCAAGCCAATGCAACAGCATTAATCTTACTTTAGAGAGTCAACTAATGTTTTAACTCGTCCTTTAATTTCATCCCGAACGCGGTGAAAAGTTTCGATGGGTTGTCCGTCGGGATCGTCGAGTTGCCAATCTTCAAACACTTCTCGCAATACCCACGCTTCGGGTAAATTCACGCCGCAGCCACAGAGAGAAATTACTGCATCGTAGTCTTCAGCATTGAATTCGCTTAATGGGTTAGATGTTTGATCGGTGATGTCGATGCCGATTTCTGACATGACTTGAATTGCTGTCGGATGAACTCTGCTTGATTCTAAGCCGGAACTGGTGACTCCAATCTTGCCGGCTCCGATGGTTTTAGCGAATCCTTCTGCCATTTGCGATCGGCACGAGTTTCTTTTGCAAACAAACATTACTTTTTTCATGGTTTTTGTTGGTTGTTAGTTGTTAGTTGTTGGTTATGGGTTGTTGTCGGGGTTCCGGCGGTTTCTAAGCGTCCGGTAATTCAAGGGCGCGATTTGCTATTGCGATCGCCTCTTTGGCCGCTTGTTCTTTGCGTTCACTGTAGCGTTCGGTCAAATAGTCGGTTTGCTCCCGCAACAGCAAGGTAAACTTGTACAGTTCCTCCATTACGTCGATCGCGCGATCGCGATAAGGCGAATCCTTCATCGTCCCATCTTCATTAAATTCCTGATAAGCCTTCGCAACCGAAGACTGATTCGGAATTGTAAACATCCGCATCCAGCGGCCCAACATTCTCAAAGTATTGACAGCATTAAAAGACTGTGAACCGCCGCTGACTTGCATCACCGCCAAAGTTCGGCCTTGAGTCGGTCTGACAGCCCCAATACTTAAAGGAATCCAGTCAATTTGATTTTTGATAATGCCCGTAATATTGCCGTGCATTTCTGGACTAGACCACACTTGACCCTCCGACGACAAACTCAATTCCCGCAATTCTTGAACCTTGGGATGGGTATCAGGAACGCTACCGTAAATCGGCAATTCTAGAGGATTGAAAAACCGAACTTCAGCACCGAAATCCTGAATAATTCTTGCAGATTCTTCTGCCAACAAGCGACTGTAAGAACGCTCTCTTAAAGAGCCATACAAAAACAGGATGCGAGGAGGATGGTCAAAACGAGTCATGAGTAGCGTTAATTAGTTATAAGAATGGGGCTATTGAGAATAAGTTTGTTTTCCTGCTAACTCTTGCAGGAAAGCGGTTTGCGCCTCTCTCAATTCAACGTTGGGATTGGCATCCAGAATAGTGAGTATCGCATCGTCATAGGATGAACCTGCCTGAATCAAGTAGGAAGCCAGCATCGTTCCGGTTCGTCGTCTGCCACTTGTGCAGTGAATTGCAACCCCGTGCCCAAAATGATTCTGGCTATCCACAAAGGTTTGCAAGTGCTGAATCTGTTCCTGGCTGGGTGCAGTACCGCCTTTCGTTGGCAACCAAAGGTGAGGAATGTTTGCCTGCTCATACAAATCCAGATTGGAAGCATCGTCCATTACAGAGACGATCCCCCCAATACCTACTGATTGAAGCGTAGAGAGTTCCTCTGCTGTTGGCTTCCGCACCCCTGCCAGTTGACCTGGAATCACCCACCACAAATTCTCTGAAATTGGTTGCGCTTGTTGTTCGTCCATTGCAGTCGCCTCATCCGACAGGGGTAGAAATTTTATTGCAAATAAACATCACACTTTTCATTTATTTTCCTCGCTTACTTGATATCGCGAAATCCGTCGGATATTATCCGATAAACCAAAACAGCTAGTTGCGCTCCTAAAATTGGTGCAACCCAATAAACCCACTGGTGCTGCCCAATTCCTCCTACAATTGCTGGGCCAAATGACCGCGCCGGATTCATACTCGCTCCGGTAATCGGCCCCATAAATGCAGCTTCTAACCCTACAGTTAACCCAATTGCTATCCCGGCAAAACCGATCGGAGCGCGCCTATCTAATCCTGAACCTAAAATAACAAACATCAGGATAAAAGTCAATACTGTTTCTAGAATTAAAGACTGTAACCAGTTACCATTCAGAGGAACAGTTGCACCGAGATTTGCCACTTTTCCTAAAGTAATTAGCAGCAGTGTGGAAGCTGCTATCGCGCCCGCACACTGCGCTAGAATATAAGGCAAAACACGTTTGCTTACAAAAAAGCCGCTAGCCCAGAAAGCTAATGTTACAGCAGGATTCAGGTGGGCGCTGCTAATATGACCAGTAGCATAAATCATCGCGGCTACAACCGCTCCAAAGACGAAACTGACGCCTAAATGAGTAATAGCACCCTGGCTAATTTTGTTAACCATCACCGCGCCCGTGCCTGCAAAAACTATAGTAAATGTACCCAGAAATTCGGCGAGCGCTTCTCTGCTGCACTCCGGTGAAAACAAGCTTCTCACTGTTTTAGAAATTGACTTGAACATTGAGTAGATCCGTGATAAATTTACCTCGGTTGTTATAGTTTAGTTACCAATCTAGATTAACAGCTAACAACCTACAACAGTTGACAGATGAGCACTGATACCTAAAAATTGGCCTGCTGTCGCAATAACTCGCCAATAGTCAAGTCAAGCTGAGCTTTGCCACCAAAAACTGTCCCCACCTTGCCATTGTAGAAGTGGTTATAAATTAGTTGATAGCCTTCTTTTGGTAAAGGAATATAACCTACAGAACTAACTAAGGTCGGAGCTTTCTTCATGTAGAATTCTACAAAATTGCGTACTTCTATTTTATTTTGAGCAGAGTTGTAGTTGACATAGATAAATAGAGGTCGTGCAAGGGGGTTATATTGAGCTTTTTCTACAGTTTCGCGGGAGGGCAACACTGCTCTTTTGCCTCTGTCAATACCTACAGCTTTCAATTGACTTTGGTTGTCTTCGTAATAGGAAAATCCAAAGTAACCCAAAGCATTTTCGTCTTTAATAACCCCTTGCACTAAAACTGTATCGTCTTCACTAGCTGTATAGTCGGTACGGCTGGCTTTCGCAGTACCTACTGTTGCCTCTGTGAAGTAGTCAAATGTACCGGAATCTTTGCCTGCCCCGTAGAGGGTTATAGGTCGATTCGGCCAAGTGCGTCGAATCTGATTCCAGCGGGTAATTTTTCCTTGGGCGGCGGGTTCCCAAATTTTTTTCAATTCCTCTACAGTAATGTCTTTTATCCAGTTATTTTTGGGATTGACTACTACTGTGAGCGCGTCAAATGCGACAGGTAATTCGTAGTAGCGGATGCCAGCTTTGTTGCAGGCTTCCATTTCCCCTGGGCTGATGGGTCGCGAGGCGTTGCTGATGTCAGTTTCGCCAGCACAAAACTTTTTAAATCCTCCACCTGTACCGGAGAATTCAACAGTAATTGATGCTTTTTTGGGATTCGTATTTTGATATTCTTTTGCCATCGCATCCGTAATTGGATACACGGTGCTGGAACCGTCAATTTTAATGCTTTGCGATTCTGGCGACTGGACTTGTCCGCAGGAGCTGAGCAGCCCGATCGCACCTATGGTCAAAGCAATTATACTTAGTGCGGAAACCTTGGGCTTTTCTGCTGGGTTCATTGACCTCACCCAATGTCATAACTAAGGGGTACACTGGAATCATATCAATAAAATTTGATATGTCAAGTATGAGGGAAGACAAACAGGCAATAAACATATTAAGAAATGTTGATAGGTTAATCTGCGTCGGAACAAGGGCGGGCCGGTAGGATCTGGCTGAAGCGGCGGTATTCGGCGAGGTACTGTTCGAGGGCGATAAACTGAGCTAAATTGAGGCTGTAGTAAATCCAGCGACTTTCTTGGCGGCTGCGGACTAAAGCTGCATCCTTCAAGGTTTTGAGGTGGAAAGACAGTTTAGGCTGAGGGACAGAAAGTCGATCGCACAATTCGCAAACGCACAACTCCTGTTCTCGCAGCAACTCCAAAATCTGAATCCGCAGGGGGTCAGAAAGAGCATGAAAGCCGGAGGAGACAAGTTTTTCTGAAATCTGTCGCTGTGAAATGCGATCGGGCGCAGCCGTAGAATTTTTAAGCATCAATTATTTAGAAAACATCCATACAAAACATTATAGTTTCTCAAGCTTCATCCCAGAAAATCAGTGCATTCAGCATCGACAGATTCTTCGGACTTGATTACTTCGGATTCTGTACCTGCGCCGGCACATCAGTGAGTCCGACCTTTTTCATCAGCGAAATCACCCCTATAGATAAAATTCCCCAAGAATTGCCCCAACAACTACCAGGATGATAAAGACTTTTTGCAAAGTTTTTTTAGTAGCTGGGTGGTACTGTCTCGGCAATTCTTGGCCTTGCTCCTCAACTTCTTGCTCCAAGGAATCTAGCGGATTGGATGGATTTGAGTTAAAAGGATTACTCCAGAGGAGTTATCAAATCCCCAATACGTTGATGAAAATATTAACGCGCGGGTCGAGTTTAGGAAAACTAAACACTCAGTAATGCTCACGGAATGGTTGCTTGAAAATAACCCCGGTTGCTTTGCTGAATTAGTCCAGTTTTCACAGCGTATCCTTGACAAAGACAACGCTGCGGTATCTTAAGCAAAACAGCGTTCGCGATCGCCACCAACACCTCAATTTTTGGGAAACTAAACCCAAACCAAAACCTCAAAACCTCCGCCATGCCCAAAATCCATGAGTGCGATCGCATATCAACGCTTAAGACGCTCTTTAACAACTGTTTCGCTGGTAATGTTTCGGTGGGTATCGTTTTCTTGCTCAATCAGCCGACAGATTGTGCTACCACAGATGACATTGTTCGGTGTGGTTGACTCTTCTTCAACCAAAGCCTCAATCTTTGAATACCGATTAGCCAAATCCTGGCGAAATTTAACCATTTCCTCAATACGGCACTCCAACTCATCTAAATGCTGCTTTACCATTGCCTTAAGGCTTGCACAGGGAGGAGTACCTTGGGCGCTGATGTCAATGAGCTTTTTGATCTCATCTAGGGAAAGTCCGAAGTGCTTAGCTTTTTGAATAAACCGCAGACGTTCTAACGCTTCTTCTGAATAGATACGATATTGTGACTGTGTTCGCTCAGGTGGCTTGAGTAGTCCCAAGCGTTCGTAATAGCGAATTGTCGGAACGGGTATACCCAGTTGACGGCTTAACTGGCTGATAAACAATCCCTGTTTCACTTTTTTGCCACCTCTTTAATTGAGAATGGGAGGGCGATTACCCCTCCCATTCAGTAATTTATCCTTGCCCAATACCAGCAGCTATAAGCGCTTCGCGGGACACTGGCTGTTGGTGAGAGCAACACTCAGCAAGTTTACCATCGACAACAACAGCAGGGACACGATTAATGCCGTACTGGTTTGCTTTCTCGCGACACTCATTGGTAGCGCAACCCTCACGCAGATCGTAAACCTGCACCTCACAGTTAGAGCAAGCTAACTCCCTCACCAACTTAACGGCTTCATCACACAAGGGACACCCAGCAGTGAAGACTTCGACTATACGTTTGGTCATTCTCTTAACCTTGTTTGAAGAGTTATAAGAGTAGCTTAAACCTTGAACCTGACTTCAATGTCAAGGGGGATGAGAAACTTTTTTTACAGCGCTAGCAAAAAGTGAATTGTTTATAAACGCTCTATATGCCCATACCCGCATAAAGATATTCGCTTGAAGGGAGGGAGATCGTAGGCTGACCAAACCCAGCCCCCTGAAGTTGCTCATAGCTGGGTTTACCCGTAAAGACAACTACTCCATCTACTGCTATCGCAGGCACTGCCTTCAATCCATATCTTTCGGCTTGTTGTTCTAAGTATTGCGATCCCTCCTGCCCTTGTCCTAGATTGTAGACCTTTACCTGATCACTTGAGGTAGCCATTTCTTGCACCAACTGAACTGTTTGGTCGCAAAGTGGACAGTTGCCCGTAAAAATCTCAACTAGACGTTTTTTCATTATCTTTACCAGAATTTCTATTTCTATTATCTTAAACTCTCCAGTCAAGTAGAGAGTCAATTAGAAAAGTCAAGATCATTCTTCAGGCATATTTACTCAAATTTCTGAATTAGGCCTTGACTCTCTAGTCTGGTGGAGAGTTTAGTATGGACTTAGTTCTAAGAAAATTAGTCACTCAATTGAGGATAAAGATGAGTATGCTCACACTTGCTAAAACAGTAATCGGTGGAACTATAGCTGGCTTAACGTTGTTAGCTTTGACAGCTAATTCCTCGTTTGCAGACACTCACAACCAGACTGCTAGTCAAACAATAGCGCAAACCAATCAGGCTCCGCAGCAGCCTACTGAAGGCGGATGTAGCTGTTGCAAGGATATGATGAAAAATATGCCTGGTATGCCTGGGATGAGAGGAAATCAAAGCAACCCCTCCAGATAGACGGTTATGGCGATCGCCATGCGATCGTCTTTTGGGAAATATTTAGGATGCTGTGAAAAGAACTAACAGACAAGGCGTTCTTTGGAATCAGAAAAACGGTGTCGCCCTAACAGTTTAACTGCTTTGTTGGTGATTGCAGCATCCTAATATAAATCTATTCACACCAGAAGGCTTCAAACAAGCAGTCAAGAATCTAAGAATTTTTGTCGCTGTTCAGGTGTTAGCCACCGTCGCGGCAATTTCTTTGTTCCGCTCTGAGGTTCCAAAGCGGGAGTTTAGTCAGTAACCCTGAACCTGAATTTTTCTCACTAACTCAAGCTTGATGCCAGACGTGAGGTAGTGTTGTGCCTGAATCATCAATGCTGATGTTTCTGCATCCAACCCAGCATTAAGCCAGTTCCCATTAGTAAAAAGCCAGCAAAGCTATAAGGGGCGCTTACCTACCATGCAAATAAAACGCCCCCTAACATTGATCCTCCAACTTGTCCGAGGCTATTGGCGGCATTTTGAATTCCTAACACTGTTCCCGTGTGTTCACCGCCCCGTTTTGAAATCAAAGCAGCTACATTTGGGGTAATCAATGCCATGTCGTTACGTCGCGTTCGTTTGAGTGATTAACTACATATCTTAGAGGAGGTTCGTAGCTGCCATTCAACGACTCACTGTCTTGGCTTTAGGCGTTGCCGTGCGAACCCTACAAATGATTGAAGGGCGCGAGCGTGCCGACTTACCAGTTTCCCTGACTTTCTCTGATTCTCAACAGCAATGCTTGTCTGTGATTGAACCATCTCTTCAAGGGCGCACGAAAAAATTGCAAAATCCCTATCCTCCCGCCTCCTTACCGTGGGCTACTTGGCTGATTGCTCGACTTGGGGGTTGGTCTGGTTATAGTTCTCAGAGACCTCCCGGAATGCCTACCCTTGTTCATGGACTCCGACAGTTTGAATCCATCTTTTTGGGATGGAAACTAGCTCAGAATCAACTTCAGTGTACACGGTAGCCCTACTTATTAAGCCGATACTCTGATTTAATGTTCATTATTTTCTCGCTCTTTCACTCGCCCCCTCGATCATACCTCATTTCAGCAACGCCGATTTTTGTTAGTTCAGCATCCAGAGTTGCAATGTCTGGCCGGGGCGGAATTCGTTGTTCTCTTCCATATTTTTGACCAGGTTTGGCGACACTCCTGCTAAACTGATCGGGCGATCGCGCGCAATTGGCGGCGCTGCCGCCATGCGTAAAATGGGCAAAACCTCTGGATGCTATCGCAGTAATGCGAACGTGATGTTGGTAAGATTGGCTGTCTCAGAAGAAGCAGATTCAACTTGTTGAGTTGTAGCAATGCGAGTGTCGCGATAGGCTTTTGGAGCAAACTGCATGAACCAATTGTTATAGAAGTCTACCGACAGGGCAATATCGGGTTTCCACAAGTGTGGTTTGTCGGCATTAACTGGCACTGCACCTCCTCTAATCGCGACCCTCGCCTAAATAGCTTACATTGCTGGAACGTCTCTGTTGTATTATCCACCAAGCGGTTGCTCTTGAAACGGATTTAGTCAACTAAACCCGCGCGAAGGGCTCTGACAGCAGCTTGAGTGCGATCGTCGCAAGACAGCTTATTAAGGATATTACGCACATGAGTTTTCACAGTACCGAGGGAAATGTATAGCTGCTTGCAAATTTCCTCATTACTGCACCCTTCGACAATCAACTCTATAACCTCTTTTTCTCGTTCTGTTAAAGGGTTTGCCATTAACAACTGACTGTATTCTGGCTCAACTCCATTGATTGACACAGTGGAAATGGGGGCTTTGTTAACAGCTTCCTTGAAAGGGTTATTCATGCGAGCCAAAACGATTCTAGCAATTGAAGAATCGATCCAGTTTTCACCAGCATTTGTCTCAACAACAGCTTCCACTAACTTTTCAAAACTGACATCTTTCATGCAGTAAGAGTCGGCTCCCGCTGCAAAAGCTGCCAGCACGGATTCCTCATTATCCTGCATCGTTAAAATCAATACTTTCGGTTGGTTCTCCACGCTTGGAGTTTGGGCAGTTTGTATGTATTCTTTGAACCTTTTTGTCAGTTCAATCCCATCTACTAACCCCGGTAGTCCGATATCAACGATCGCTACGTCAGGCCGGGTTTTCTCCAGTAAAGTTATCCCTTGCAGGCCGTTAGCTGCCTCTCCGATAAATTCGAGTTCTTCGCAGTCTTCTAAAGCTGCTTTGATTCCGGCCCTTGTCAGGTGGTGGTCTTCAATTAAGGCAACGCTAATTTTATTCATGGTTTGTTTAAAAAAAGGACAATTGTACTTCAGCGACACGAGTGTGTCCAAGGTAAGCTGTCGTGCATTTAAATTACATATGGTCTGTTCCCCGTTTTCCGTTCCCTGTTCCCTTTCACTAAATCCTCACACCCTATTTAAATGCTGAACAGCTTATAACCTATGCGCTTTTTTGTATCCAAACAAGACTTTTAGAGCGAGATAGGGAGCCGTACAGTAAATGTGCTGCCTTGACCCACCGTTGATGTCACGTCAATGCTGCCAGAGTGGGCTTCTACAATCCGGTGGGACAAATGCAGCCCCAAGCCGCAACCTGCTCTAGCATGGTTTCCGGTGCGAAATCGTTCAAACAGCGAGGCTTGTTCTGAGGCTCTGATGCCGGGGCCGGTGTCTTCTACGCTAATGCTTACCGACTTGATATCTGAACGGACAACGATTTTCACACAACCAAAATCGGTGAATTTAATGGCATTTCCCACTAAGTTGGTGATGACTCGGCGGAGTTCGAGGCGATCGCCCTCAATCCGCAGTGGTTGTGGGTCAGAGTCGTCGAAAGTTAGGACAAGTCCTTTATCAATAGCCACAGCCTCCTGTTCCTTAACGACTTCTTTGACCAGTTTTTTGAGGTCAAAGGGGGCGCGCGCCAGAGTTTTGCAACCAGATTCAAATCGGTGAACCTCTAGTAAAGTATTAACTAACGAAAGCAAATTTTGGTTACTGCTGCCGATGGTTGCGATCGCCTCTACCGCTTGAACGGGCAGTTCACCAAATTTCCCTCGTTGGAGTAGGGTCAGCATTCTATCAGCGCCGACTAGGGGAATCCGCAAGTCGTGGGTAAGACGAGCCACAAAATCCTCTCGCGCCTTTGTCACTTCCTGCATCGCATCTATACTATGTTTGAGCCGGAGGAGGCTGCGGACGCGAGCCAGCAACTCATTTACTTGGATGGGCTTGCAAACGAAATCGTCAGCCCCCAAGTCGAGTCCATCTGCTATGGTTGTTGAGTTGTCAGCCGCAATTAACAGGATGGGGATAAAGGGAAGTTGAGGATTTGAGC
Organism: Microcoleus sp. F8-C3; assembly: GCA_036704825.1. Classification (GTDB taxonomy): domain Bacteria; phylum Cyanobacteriota; class Cyanobacteriia; order Cyanobacteriales; family Microcoleaceae; genus Microcoleus. The sequence continues at coordinate 24,203 of JAUBSN010000085.1, forward strand.
GAATTCTGTAAGTCACTTCGTAACCGTCTACTTCTGGCATCATTACATCCAACAGGAGTAAATCTGGGGGCGACTCCTCAACTAAAGCTAAAGCATCAAGTCCGCTAGAACTTGTACTGACGCAGTAGCCTTCTTCGGAGAGGATAGCCTGCATAATAAATAAGTTGTCAGTCGTATCATCAACCGCCAAGATTTTACTGCGTTTATCTCTCATTTCCCTGGATTTCTCTCCCGCCTCCATCCAAAGCTTACGAACGAGTCCATATCTTCTGAGTCAGCCTTTTGGCGGATAAAACTTAAAAACTGTTGATAATCTTGAAGCTGCTTGGATTCTTCCAACTTTCGCTGTTTTCTGATTCGCAGCAAGTAGTCTTTGAGGCGAACGTACCGCCAACCAACTTGAAACCCCAGTTCGTATATTTGAGTTGCTTTTGGATTCGCGATCGCTTTGAGTAAGGTTTGTGCGACCATTGGCGAGTGGAAGTCAGAAATTGTTCTCCTGCTATGTTTTCCATCCTTGCAACCTCTCCAAAACGCTTGGCTGTTAGTTGAAGTGTGGATGGAAATCTTGTATTCTTGCAGCGTCGATTCCAGCCAATCTAAGTCTTGTTTTCTGTCGTTTGAGAGCGAATCGTTGGGCTGGTACTTATTCCAAGCGCGGGCAAAAGCATTTAGCGACTTTTGAAAATCTGCCAAAAAACAGTCTAACAGGGTTTGATACTTTGACGGTGGTGAAAGTCGGCTGCGGTTTGAAAGAGTGTGAGTTTGCGGCATAACTGTCAACATAAGCAAAACAGGGTTTGAGTTTGCTTTTTTCGGTTTCATCTCTATATCTCTAACCTATCAACTGCCAAGCTTGAGCGAGTTCTACCTAAAAGCTGATTTCTCATTCACTGTCGCAAAGCTAATTTTTCATTCACTGCCACTCTTAGTTATAATTATTGTTAGTATGCGCGACTTTTCTTTTTACAGAAATAGTTGTGTTCTCCTGCGCGCGCCTGCATCAGACCGCTCGCCAAAAAATAATGTCCTCTCGATTAACAGGGCATCCGTTACAAAAACTTAAACTTTGCCTCCCAACAGCCAGCGCAGAAATAATATCAAGGCCTGTACGCAGCGCGATTGCGCGTTAAGCTAGAAACAAACCCAAATAACAATCGCAGGACGGGACGCAACTGGCATACTAAAATCAAGTTGTAGGGTGCGTCAGGTAAATTGATCGAACGATTATTGAGGGTTTAGATATCTGACACACCTTACTAATTGTGACAATTGCGTCTAGTCCTGAATAGGTTTTTAGGAGTCCGGTTGTACAATGACTTGCACCAATAATGCTTCTTAGTCTTACAAAACAAACGCAGAAGACATCCGAAGACCGAAGTATGAAGGTAGAAGCTAGAAGCCGGATATTTAACTGATCATAAGTGTCTTCTCACTTCTGCCTTTGAATGGGCAGAACCATCACCTTCAATGGCTCAAATTATTGTCTAGACTCCGGTTGTAGCGATTAGGTGGATGCGCTATCGCCCTTACTTTTTCTAATCTGCTAAGAGAGATTCTAGCTCTGTTAGGATTTTTTGGAGGCGCTTCTGCTTCTTTGGATCGCTCCAAGCTTTGGACTTGTTCGCTTTTGTTAAAGCTCCTTTTATTTGGGTTTTCAGATTTTCTTCCGGTTCTTCTCCCGAAGTACCTGCCTTTAAATCCGCGATGCGTTCTTTAATCTGAGTTAAAGATAGACTAAGAGCGATCGCCGCTTCTAGAAGCGACTTTCTTGCCTGCTCGTCTTTAACTTTGGCGATCGCTCGCGCCTTTGTGTACTCTATCTGACCCCGGCGCAGGGCTTCTTGAATGTCTGTCGGCAGCTTCAGCAGTCCCAGTCTGTTGCTGACGAAAGACTCCCATGACATCCGCCCCAATTCGCTAAAAACCTTGACAACTATTTGCATTTCATGATGAATGATAACGTTATCATTCATCCTCTGTACGTCATTTTGCATCCGGTAGAGCAGTCGCACCACCTCTTCTAGATCGTATTCAAGGTGATGGGAGAGCAGTTGCAATATCCCCTCCGTTTCTTCGACTGGGTTGAGGTCTTCCCGCTGCAGGTTCTCAACTAATGCGACGCGCAGAGCTTGCTGTTCTGTCAAGTCCCGAATGATCGCAGGGACTTCTGTTAATCCTAATTCTCTAGCCGCTCTATACCGCCTTTCGCCTGCTACTAGCTCGTATTTATCCTCTCCCAAAGGACGGACTAATAAAGGTTGGAGAATTCCATCAGTTTTTACTGACAGAACCAAAGCCTGCATAGCTTGGGTGTCGAAGTATCGGCGAGGTTGAGAAGATGGAAGCTTTATCGACTCAATCGAAAGCAGTTTTTCTGCCGTTGGTTCTGCTACTTCATCATCTCCAAACAAAACGCTCAAATTTGCCTTACCTTTATAGGGCTGGTCATTCTTACTTGACATTAAGTTTCTCCATCTTGGCGGATAGCTGGTCTAATATTTTGACAACGGGATTTTTAGGTTCGTAAACAGCAAGCGGGACTTGTTTCTCGGAAGCATCCGCAAAAGCAGTTATGCGCGGGATGGGAGTGTAAACGGGGCCGAAGGTCGTAAACTGTTCGCTCATAGCCTTGAGAGTCCGCTTGTCCTGAGAGTTGGCAGCAGCATAGCGGGAGGGAACAAAACCAGCTATCTGCAAAGAGCGGTTTCCTTTCTTTCTAATTCTCGCTACTGTTTGCAACAGGAGGTTGGTGCCCTCAAAGGCTTTGTAATGAGTCTCAACGGGGACTAGGACGTGAGTAGCGGCTACCAGGCTGATGTAGCTGAGCAACCCTAAACTGGGAGGGCAATCTATGAGGATGAAATCGTAGTTGTCCTGAATTGGGGCGATCGCATCTTTGAGGCGAACTTCCCGAAAATCCATGTTAACCAGTTGAATCTCTGCCGCGCTGAGGTTGATATTGGTAGGAGCCAAATCCATACCGTGAATGCCTGTGTGGATGGACATAGGCTCCTCATTGACAATGGCATCAAACACTGTTTTATCCAAATTCTGAGAGTCAACCCCCATGAAGAGCGTCAGAGAACCTTGAGGATCGATATCGATAAGAAGAACCTTGTGGCCTCGCTTAGAGAGGTGGTAGCCGAGATTGAGCGCGATCGTGGTTTTCCCCACACCGCCGGCTTGGTTGAACAGCGAGATTATCTTTGTCATGAATTGCCCTCCGGTAGCGTGCCACCATAGTTCCACTCTTGCGTGCAAAAGGAGGCGGCGGTTAAAACTGTAAGCATATTTGCACTATTGTTGAAGTTTGGGAATGTCTGTACTTTAGGTATGAACCGTCACTATCCCCGACCGTTTTGTAAAAAAACTATAGTTATACTCTCATATCACGGTGATATCTCTGAAGGCGCATTAGGAATTTTTTTATTTTTTCCCCCTCGGAAAAGCAATTGGCAACAGTGACCATGCCGTTGCTGTAAAAGACAACGGCAATGCGGTCAGGTATAAATGTTGGCAGGTGACGCTAAATACTTCTAAGCTCGCTCTTTCATTGATTTGTAGGGATAAGGATAGTTGATTGTTAGTTTGAGCGAGCCAGGAAGTACCTCTGGTTGATTAACAATGCAGTAAATGAGATATCCAGCCCGTTCTACTTCTGTCCAAGCCAAAGGCGAGAACTGGGCTGACTCACAAATGGCGCGTTTAACCAGTCCCGGTCTGCTGCGGTTCTCAAACAGAGCTTGCACGAACTGGGTGGGATTGGCTATGGCAGGAGACAGAAGCTTGCAAAATTTTCTAGGATGAACTGTCCGAAGGTAATTGATAGCAGCTTGTCCATTAAATGCTTCAACTAGAGATGGGGAAATTTGCAAGTGCTGGAGCAGCAAGTCCATATCTTCATCAGTATTGGTTACTGCCCATAAATTATCCTCGAGCCACCCCCAAACTATCTGCTCAGCCTCTTTGTGAGTTGCTACCAAAAAGCGATTTCCTTTGTAGGTAAACCCTGATACGTGGGGCAGTTGGGGGAGAGACCAGTCGGCAAAAGTGCGATCGCTGTCCAGTAGCAATAGGACAGATGCTAGTATGTGCCTCCTGTGGTGCCGAAGTGGATCGGCGACGGGTGCAGGCTGTCGAGAGCTGTGTTGATGGTAAAACTGCATGGGAACGCCGTTCTCCTATTAACAGTAAAAGTTACTGCTTTAAGCTAAAAGCTAAAGGCTGTAAACTCAATCCGCCTTCCCTCCTAATTTTCCACCTCAAAACTCATCGGCAAAATTCATCTTGCGGACTATTAAAACGCGATCCAGAGGCAAAAACTATCGTCTGAATGGCTGTTGTTTCTTGTAATTCCAGCTAGTAATAGCAATAGGGAAAAGGCATTTGTTCAATGGCTTATTTCCGGACAATACTTTTTGATAAAACAATTACTGGTTCAATGTTCTCTGCCTTGAGAACTAAAGTTAGTTACGACTGAAAGTGTACCAAGAGCGACAAAAGCGCATGATAGGTTGATTGCTAAAAGATCGATGCGCTTTTAGATGGTAGAACACTTATGCTTTTAAACACCATACAGAGATTTTCCCCTGACTATATCTTGAGGCTAAAACAAATAGGGCTGGCTTTTTTTGAGAAGATAGCAACTGACCGAGCAATAGCTGGAGAAACTCAAGATTTTTACCAGGGATTGCTGGCGGGATTGGATCAGGCAGTTAAATTAATAGACGAAGAAAGTGGAGTACAAACGCTTAGCCTTTTAGAAGCTAAAATAGCAACTTTTATCCAGGAAGATGGCTCATCCCAACAACCTCTAAGTTCGAGTTCAGTAGAAGGTGACTGTAAGCTATCCATTTCTAGGTTGCCTGTTAGAGCCATTTCTCAACTTAGACAAATTGGAAGAGAAACCGATTGTGAACCAGATATAGAAGAGTGTGTCTGCATCGGCGAGACTCAAGATTTCTATCACGGCTGCCTCGCTGCTATTGATTTTGCTCTGTCCTTGGCAGGTGAGAAATATGCTTATGCTCAAATCAGTCTGGTAAAAACTAATGCCGCCAATTTCATTGAATTAAACAAAGATTGGGAACGCCGAGTTCTTGATCTCAAAGGCTTATCCTCCTCAAAGATCCAAGACAGGCAACCAAAACAAAATTTGCTGGTTGGGCTGTCGCAACTCGATGGCGACAATCAAGTTGGGACGCTGGGCAGTGAAGGAGAGGGCGATGAAGCTGATTCGCGATCGACAGAAGCGGGGGCTTTAGCTGAAATACAGGAGCAAGATTTAAAGAGCGATCGCTCTAATTCCAGCGAACTAATCGTACCTCTTACTTTAAGCAATCCGGCTCTTTTAAAATACCAGACTGAAAGTGAAGAGCAAGTACAAGAACAGTTTAAAGAAGAGATAGTAAAGCTGCTAGAAGAGGAGCGCTTAGAGCTAGAGAATTTGCTAGTCAGCACTTTATTAGATGGTTGTCAACTATTAAAGCTAGGAAAACGTAAAGTTATAGAAGATTGGACAGCATTTTTAGAGGAGGGTGAAGCAATCAGGGTGATTTCCGATCGAGACAGCCACATTGTGCTGCGGATCACTTTAGAGGGTGAAGTGCAAAGCGCTCTATCTTATGGCGACGCAGAGCTATTGGGTGCAACTGTTAAAGAAAACTCAGAGGATTTGGCTATATTCTCTAACTGGTTAGAGCCGATAATTGAAAACCTGTCAGCAGATAATTTGAATGCTGATTCAGTACCCCCAGCAGCCATAATGGATATTCAGCAGGTAAAATTGGCTGAGTCTATCCTGCCAACAGCTCAAAGAGTTTTTGAGTATTTACTCAATCATGCTCCCGATCGCGTGGAAGAAACTGATGAGTACACCCGCGTTCGGGTAGGAGATTTGTACGATCTGATCGTGGGAGAGTCGGAAGGGGTTTCGGTGTCTTCTCTGACTGTTTCTGTCCGAGGGGAATTAATCAAAGTTCGCGGAGAAAAATTGGTTTTAGCTCAGGGGATTTCCCCTGAAGATATTGACTTTTGGGCAGTTGTGGCAGAGCAGCTAGATCGGATAGAGGCGAGGAATAGGGATTTGGAGCGATCGGAACCAGATAGTCAAAGTGGTTTAGGGGGCTGAATCCCTGGAAATACCCCTTATTTGAATTAGCTCCTCTCTGCAAGATGCTAATTTATCCCAAAAAGTATCAAAAACTTTTTTTACATTTTCTCTCATTTCTTGGACAACTTCGGGAGGAAAACATTGGGAGTTGAAATTCTGGGAAAGAGTTTCTGTGGTTTGGTCTAATAACTTCTTAGCCGTAGTAAAATTGGACTCTGCTTGTTTTATCCTGTTAATTCTATTTTCATGATATTCAAGTGCAATTTGATGAGGAATCCACAAACGATCTTTTATAGCGTCTAAAACTTTAAAATTTATAGCGTCTAAAACTTTAAAAAAATCTTCGTGTGTTTCATTACGATGTTCATAAAAATCTAAAATAACATTAGTATCAAAAATAAAGATGCACTTTTGCCAAAGCTCCAAAAAATCTTCGTCAGATGGGGAATAATAGCCGGGGAATAAGTCTTTCATTTTTGTCAATTACTTGGTAAATATCTTGCGCGCTCCACTCATATTGAGGCGCATGGTGATGACTTGCTCGCTAACCAGATAAACCCTACTTGCTTCCACCACGCTCATCTTAGTTTTAGCGATGTGAAAGGCTGCTTCTTTTGAAATAAGCAGCGCTGGCCCTAACCAATTCGCTTCATCCTCCTGTTCCACGTCGAAGTGGCGGCAGCCGTGCTTATCGAGTACAGGACGCGCGATATGACCGAGAATGCTGTGACCGAGTTCGTGAGCGATATTTGAAGCCTGTCGGAGGAGATCGTGCGAATCGTTGTGGATGATACGCCGTCGGTCGCCGTCAATGATGGTGACAGCCGAAAAGCTTTCCCGAGCCTGTTCCATAAAATGGGCAACCGCTTCTTGTATTTCGGTGTAAGCCGATAGGGGATCTACGGGGATTTCTAAGTGTTGGGCCAATCTCCAGGGACAAAGGGGGTCATGAGGTCTGAGACTCAGTTCCTTTCTATATTTCCGAGCATAAGCATCCGCTTCAGATTTGAACCCGCGGCGTAACTGCTGTTTCATCAATCTATTCGATCCTTGCGTAGACGCTCGTAACCTGCTTTGAGAATAGCTTCGAGAGCTGCTGCTCCTTCTGGCGTGAGATTGCGATCGGCCCGCAAGTACGCAGTAATTTGAGTAAGCGGGTCTGATTCAGTCCGAGTATCCCGAGCTCCTTTGACAAAGGACTCAGCCTGCAATCCCGACCATTTTAGCAGTGCTGCGAGACTATCCACATCAGGCCTCCTTCCTTGAGCCATGCGGGTCAAAGTGGATGCGCTTACCTCAGACTGTGCCGCTACCTGCTTCCACGTTAGGCGCTGCGATTGTCGCTGACTGTCTAACGCTGCGTAAAAGGACTCTACATCGAACTCTACCTTAGCCATCCTCCATCTCCGATTGCTACCTTGCAATTTTAAGTCAGTTGTGTAACATGAAGATAATTGCACTTACGCAATCAGTGGTCACTATCGCAATTGAGGAGTTTAGCGTGATTATGTCAAAAAGTTACCGGATTCAAATTGATGAGACTTCTTATGAAGTGGACGATCCAGTTATTGCCGGTCTTCAGCTTCTTGACACGGCAGGGAAGAGGCCATCTGATGAATACCTCATCTTTCAGCGGTTGCAGAACGGGCAGCTTGAGGAAATCAGGCCTGATGAAACGGTCGATCTGCGGAAACCGGGTATAGAGGCGTTTATCACCTGGCGCAGCGATCGCTCTTTCCGTTTTGTGATTGACGGTCGGAAATTTGAGTGGGGCATACCGCTGATTACCGGACTGAAGCTCAAACAACTTGCTGGAGTTGACTCGCAGTCTTATGGAGTTTGGCTGGAGGTACGAGACGGAGAAGACCGCCCGGTTGGAAATGCGGAGTCGATCGATCTCCAAGCTCCCGGAGTCGAGCGCTTCTTCACCGGTAAGAAGACTACGACGGAGGGTTAATCCATGAGCTTCTTACCGTCGCGAGAGCGGGAATATCTTGAAAGCAAAGGTATTGTTTTTCAGGAAATTATAGACGGGAGTCACAAAGGGGTCATTCTCCCTGGCTTTAGGTTGCCGTCTAACAAGTACGATGTCCACCAGGCAGAGGTATTGATTGTGCTTCCGCCAGGCTACCCAGATGTCCCACCAGATATGTTTTACTTGCAACCCTGGGTGAAGCTTGAAGCGAACAACCGTTACCCAACAGCAGCAGACCAGGCTTTTAGGTTCAATGGAATATCCTGGCAGCGGTGGTCACGGCACAACAACGAATGGCGTCCTGGTACTGACGGTATTTGGACGATGCTCAAGCGCGTGGAACACGCTCTGGAGGTGGCTGCATGAGCTTTAGTGCCAGTATGGTGTTGCAGGAGGAACACCTTAAATATCTCCAAGAAAGCCTGATCCGCGCAGATGGACGAGAACGGGCAGCTTACGTGCTCTGCGGTGAGGTAGTCGTTGAATCCGATCCTTGGGATAGCCAGCAGCGGAGGAAATATCTTTCCTATGAAATCCTCGCGGTACCTGAAGATGAAATAGTTTCGAGTTCAGATCGGCATATTACCTGGAAAACTAATTCTTTTGTTCGAGCATTGAAGCTCGCTCAAACGAGGGGGATGACAGTGGCTCTCGTTCACAGCCATCCGGGAGGTATCGCTGCGTTTTCCGAACAGGATGATAGAAACGAGCCTGACCTTGCACAGCTTGCCCAAAACAGAAACGGGCCCCAGACAAAACTCCCGAGCGTAATTATCACAGACTCAGGAGAGCTTGTCGGTCGCCTGTGGATGAGCCAGCAGGAGTCGATTCCCCTACAACTGATTTGTGTTGTAGGAAAAGCAATTCAGCTCCACTACACGGGACGGGGGCAGGGCATACCTTCGTCAGTCTTTCACCGACAATCGCTCGCATTTGGGGAAGCACTTACTCAGGATTTATCGACGCTCAGGGTTGGAGTGGTAGGTTGCGGCGGTACGGGCAGCGCAGTCGCCATGTTGCTTCCCAAAATGGGGGTACGCCTGATCGCGCTATTTGATCGAGATGTAGTTGAAGAGAGTAACTTGAACCGGCTTCACGGCGCGACTCGGGAAGACGCTGAAGCAAAGCGCCCGAAGGTTCTTGCTGTAGCGCGCTCGCTTTCGGAGTTAGGGCTGGGAGTGCAAGTAAAGTCCTATCAATCGTGGATAGGTGATCGAGATTGCCGAGATGCCCTGAAATCCTGCGATATAGTCTTCGGTTGCACGGACGATCATGCCGGACGGTTGCTGCTTAACCGCTTTGCCTACTATTACCTGACTCCTGTTTTCGATGGAGGGCTTGCCATCGAGGTATCTCCAACTGAACCGCCAGAAATCAAAGCGCTAGATGGTCGAGTAACGGCACTGGTACCCAACCACACCTGCCTGTTGTGCCGAGAAGTTATCAATCCTGTGGCAGCGCGGGATGAGGCTTTGAAGCGGAACGATCCGGCAGAGTACGAGCGGCGCAAAGCAGAGGCTTACGTTTTAGGCGAAGGAAATCCAAGTCCCGCAGTGGTACTCTTCACCACAGGTGTTGCGATTATGGCGATTGAAGAGTTGGTACACCGCCTTCAAGGATTTCGAGGCGAGAACGGTGCGATAGCCCAAAGAGTAAGAAAATTTCACCTGATGACCGATCGAAAACAAGCTGCTGATTCCAAGTCGCATTGCCCTATCTGCGGTACTGCTGATTGTTGGGGCAAAGGCGATATTGTTCCATTTCTGGATTTGGTGGAGTGAGCTATGTTTCTTCGCAATCTAATTCGATGGATTCTCATCAAGCTCAAAGTAATTGACAAACCAGACTTGTCAGCACGGATAGTTAAAGTTCATCCAGCACCTGAAGAAATTATACCGAAACAGGTATTCGTTGTTGGTGATGCCCGGTATCGGAAATGGGCTTGTTTTCGATGTCCCGGTGAATGCGGAGAGGCGATTTTGTTGTCCTTAAAGCAGACGCAGCATCCTTCGTGGAAGGTTACTATAGACTGGTTGGGACGACCGACGATTCATCCCTCGGTTAGGCAGCTTAATGAGTGTAAATGCCATTTCTGGGTTCGTCATGGCTCTGTTGAATGGTGTTCCGATACAGCTATAGCCCAAAGGAAATCCTAGTTGTTCGGAACAGCAATTTGGATTGTTTTGAAATTGCATTACTGTACCGAGCGAAATTCCACCAAGTATACCGCCTCAGTTTTTGGGTACGGAAATTGAATTCATTGTAGCCATACCCTTCCTAATCCGTTCTATTGTCTTACTAATTCAGGTACTAACCCCACCAATATTACGAAAGAGGTCAGGTTCTTCTAAGAAGTAGTATCCGCCAGGCTGCAAAAAGCTGCACGCTTAGTCCACAGGGTGCAGCTTTTTTTTGAACCCACATTCCGCAACTCAGCAGGCACAGAAAGCTAGACACTCTCATGATATATGACGACAACCGGGGCCGCGACCAACAAGACGTTACCGAAAAGCTTGACTCTATGTTTTGATGTTTTTACTGGCTTGGATCAGTAATTCGTTGATTAGAGCTTGTTTTTGCCTGCCATCAAGTCGGGGAGTTGGCGACGATAGAGTATTGTCTGTCTGTGGGGTTGAGTTTTGAGGTGGCGGCGATGATGCGGCAACGGCTGAAGGGGAGGGAACCGGAATTTACAAATTCGGTTTCGCTAGGGTGGTTTATGTTGTGCTGGAATTCAAAAAAGCGATCGCTTAAACTGGTAGAGTTTGATTAGGAGAGTGCGATCGCATCCTTAAAATCTGGTGAGCCTGTAATTCCTGTCTGGTTAGATCAGATTCATCAAGAGGTCGCTAGTAAGCTGGTGAGTTGGGTGCGATCGCCTTTATCAGGAATATTTTTTACTTAAAATTAACTATTTTTTCATGGGTAAGCTAACTCTGCCACAACTGGAACGACATCTGTTTGCCGCCGCTGATATCCTGCGGGGTAATATGGATGCTTCGGAGTTCAAAGAGTATATTTTTGGGATGCTATTCCTCAAACGCGCTTCGGATGTATTTGAGCAACGTTATGACCAAATTCTACAAGACAATCTGGTACGGGGACGCACACCAGAAGATGCGAAAATGAGGGCGGAAAATCCCATCAGTTATCAAGAGGCTTTTTTTGTACCGGAAAAAACGCGATGGGCTTATATTCGCGATGAACTACATGAAAAAGTAGCCGAGGGATTGAATAAAGCTTTAGCAGATTTGGAAGATAAGAACCAAGCTTTAGCAGGAGTATTTAGTCACATTAAATTTAATCGTCAAGTGGGGGGAAAGATTCAGCTTTCTGATCCTAAATTACGCGCACTAATTCAACATTTTAGTAAGTATCAATTACGAAATGAAGATTTGGTCTTTCCCGATTTATTGGGTGCTGCTTATGAGTATTTGATTAAAGATTTTGCTGATTCGGCGGGGAAGAAAGGGGGCGAATTTTATACGCCACGTGAAGTGGTGCAGTTGATGGTGAGGCTCATGAAACCACAACCAGGGATGTCTGTTTATGACCCTTGTTGTGGTTCTGGAGGTATATTAATTCTAGCAAAGCAATATGTTGAAGAGTGTGGCGGCGATGCCAGAAATTTAGCGCTTTACGGGCAGGATAATAACGGCGGCGTGTGGGCAATTTGTAAGATTAATATGCTGCTGCACGGGATTCGGGACGCGGATATTCACAATGATGATACGCTATTTAATCCCTTACATATTGAAGGCGGGGAACTCATGCGGTTTGACCGAGTAATTAGCAACCCGCCTTTTTCCCAAAACTATGACCGTAAAGGGATGGCATTTCAGGGAAGGTTTACGCATGGGTTTTGTCCAGACACGGGGAAAAAAGCAGATTTAATGTTTGCTCAGCACATGATGGCGGTGCTAAAAGATAATGGGCTGATGGCGACGGTAATGCCTCATGGGGTGCTGTTTCGGGGGGGTGAAGAAAAGAAAATTCGCGAGAGTTTGATTGACAAAGATCATTTAGAAGCGGTGATTGGTTTGCCGCCAAATTTATTTTATGGAACGGGGATTCCTGCTTGTATTTTAGTGATGCGTGGCAGTAAAGATGCGAAACCGGCGGCACGTAAAAATCAGGTATTATTTATTAATGCCGATGCGGAATTTTATGCAGGTCGCGCTCAGAATTATTTGCGCCCCGAACACATTGAAAAGATTACCTGGGTGTTTGAAAATTTTAAGGCTTTACCGGGTTATTCGGCAGTGGTGACAAAGCAGGAATTAGCAGACAATGATTATAACTGCAATATTCGCCGCTATGCGGACAATGCGCCACCGCCAGAACCGCAGGATGTGAAAGCACATTTATTGGGAGGAATTCCTAAAGTTGAGGTAGAGGCAAAGCGTCCATTGTTAGAGGCGCATGGATTCGATCCAACTAAAATTTTAGTGGAGCATTGTTAATGGATTATTTAGATTTTATTGCCTCTATTACGGAAAGAGGGCAGATTAAAAATTTTATTGAATCTGATGCTGGCGTTGAACAACAAGAAGGTAAGCTTTATAGTGTGTTTGCTGCTTGGTGGCAACTTCATGCACCAGATTTGGGCAAGTTGCCGAAAACGAAGAAAGTGATGGAACTGCGAGGGGAGTTTTTGCATTCGTTTGTTGATAGCCTGGAACCTGTGGGGTTACTTGACCGCTTCAAGGTTGCGGGAGTGGTGGCGAGTTGGTGGGATGAGGTGAAGTATGAACTCAGAACGCTGTCAGAATCGGATTTTGGCGGGTTGGTTGATAGTTGGGTGGATACGATTCGGGATGCTTTAGAACAGGATGATGATACGCAGAAAAATCAGACGAAGTTCGACCCGCTCAATCATAAGCTGGTGGTGCGGTTGATGCCGGACTATCTGGAGGAAATTGCTGATGCTGAGGCGAAAATTGCGGAGTTAGAGCAGCTTAAGGTTGCGTTTGAAGGGGGGGAAGAGGCCCAGGAGGGAGAAGCAAGTGAGGAGGAGGCGGAGGCGGTTAATTTTGCTAAGGAATTGGAGACAAGGCTCAAGACTCTGAAAGGTTCGATTAAGGAGCCGAAGAAGGAAATTAAGGATTTAAAGAAGAATTTGCCGCTGTTGAATGCGGCTAAAATCGCTGAACTTGAGGCGACGGTTGAGCCGATGGAGGCAGAAGTTGCCGAGATTGAGAAACAACTGGAACCCTATAAGGACATTAAAAACCAATTGAATGAAGCGAAGGGGATACTGAGGAGGCTGAAGAAAGAAGTGGAGAAGCGTTTGTCGGCTAAACGTGCGGCGTTGACGGATGAGGATTGTCAGGGGTTGGTGTTGGCGATTTTCAAGGATGGGTTAATTGCTGAGTTGGAGCGATATGTCACGGCTCACCGTCAGCAGGTGATTGTGGCGGTAGAGAATTGGTGGGATAAGTATCGGGTGACGTTGCAGGATATTGAAACGGAACGGGATGCGGCGTGTCAGCAGTTGAGTGAGTTTTTGGGTGGGTTGGGATATGCGTAAGACGTATCGGCTCAATAAGTAGGGGTAGCAGTTATTCTGGTTGCCAAGACAAGCCCAAAGGATAAAGAGCAGATTTTTCG
>JAUBSN010000086.1:0-36222 GCA_036704825.1 Microcoleus sp. F8-C3
AATTCCGGCACTGTCTTCTCCATGTGCCTCACCTTATCAGATTTTTTGGGTTTTTGCTACCCCCGTGAACTTCTACAACTATTGAACAGCGGTAATTAAGGTAATTAGACATCTCCCATAATTCTTGTGGAACAGGCATCCTGCCTGTTCAAAACTTGCTTTTTAGGAGATGTCTATTAAGTAGGGACACGGCACCGTGCCTTTCGTCGTGTCCCTACTTAACGTACAACCAATAGTCCGGCAAGGGTTGAAACCCCTGCCTCAAAGCTAAAGTCGTCTGAAGACGACTAATGAGTTCTTCAGTCCTCTTTGAGAGGACTTTCGCTATTAGACAGGGGTTTCAACCCCTGGCGGACTGACGGGCGGACGGAAGGACTGGGCGGACTGACAGCTTAAGTTGACACTAATAGGCTCTTGGAGTGTCCCTACTGGGGTTTTACCAATTACCAGCACCTTGACTTAATATCTGTTCAAAAGCTTTAGTAATTCCAGTTTGAAAACGCTGTCGGTGCTTCAGTTTCAAAACGGGTTTAATTATTTCAAGACCTACATTTGAACTTGCTTGGCTGTCTATAATTTTAATCGATCGCAGTGTAGATAGCTGCAATTCTTTTTTTACCATCAATTCAGGAATAGCCGCTGCACCTGTGCCGCTTTCCACCACTGCTTTTACCATTTCGCTGCTATTCAAAACTAAAGTTACATTTAATTCATGGGGATTAATGCCCCAACTTTGCAAAGCTTGTTCCAACATTTGCTGAACTCCAGAACCAGCTTCTCGCATCACCCAATCCGTTTGTGCAATTTCCGTTAAACTTACATCTGCACGTTCAAACCAAGGGTGAGATTGGCCAACTACAATCAGCAAGCGTTCGCTGCCTACAATTTCTTCCTCCAGAGTGCTCTTAAGCGAAGCTTTGATGTCTCCCGTCACTAAACCCAAATCAAATATTCCCGTCGCCGTCCCCGCACAAATTTCTTCGGCATTTGCCAGAGTACAATTCACGCAAATACCGGGATATTGCTGTTTGAACTTGCTAATTTTATCAGGCAACCAATAATTGCCAATGGTCAGACTGCAACCCAATTTTAAATCGCCTCGCTGCAAGTCGTTCAACTCCCGCAAACCTCTCTCAGTCAAAGCAACTTGGTCGAGAATTTTCTGCGTTTCAACTTGCAGCAACTTCCCAGCATCTGTGATTTCGATCCGGCGGCCGATGCGGTGAAATAGTTTTACTCCGTATTGCGCCTCTAAGCTTTGGATTGTCGCGCTGACAGCGGGTTGGGTAATGTAAAGTTCTTCTGCGGCACGGCTGAAGTGCAGGTGTTCCGCGACAGCTAGAAAAACTCGCAGTTGGTCAAGTGTCATTCCGGCCATACTGAGTACCCTTTTACTAAATACATTGATTTTTTGAAATAAAAATCTTTTGCGGCTTAACTTTGACCTGAACTTTTCGACTCTATTGTACAGGTTGGAATTCCCAAAAAAGGACGGTTGCCAGCCGGTAATTAATTTTTCCTTTTAACGTCAAGGGTTTGAGATTTGGGGAACAGATATATCTCGTATTCCAACAGTTATTTTCGGGCGCTACTGCATCACTTGCATTTATTAATTCGATAAAAAACAACATTTGATTCTACCGCTCAAGGGCCTTAAGGTGATACTTAAGCTTCTAACGCCAGACCCAATGGTGAAGCACGATGGGAGCATCTCAATGAAAGCAGCCCTCCGCTTGAAATTGGAGCTAGGAGTCAGGAGGAAAGAGTCAGGAGGAAAGAGTCAGAAGGAAGAAGGAAAAAGTCAGAAGGCAGGAGCCAGAATAAGTGTTTTTACAAATATGAGATGCTCCCAGCACGATCGACAAGTTTAAGCCGATCGCCAAAAATCGATCGACAAAAATAGAGAAGATAAATGACCAAGAAAACGAAAAAAAATCAGAGTGCACACGGCTTAAAGCCGGACTGCCTCTCCTTCGGGGAGGTTTTAGCTCAATCCTTTGCCGTCATTGCACCTACAACTATCCCAGCATCTAATATAGGGTTAATTGTCGCTCTTTCGGGTAACGGGGCTTGGCTGAGCTTTCTCATCGGCTTGATCGGCCTAGTATTTGTCAGCATCAATATCAACCAATTTGCAAGTCGATCGGCTTCTGCAGGTTCTCTTTATTCTTACATTGTTAAAGGACTTGGCCCGACGGCCGGCGTAATTTGCGGCTGGAGTTTGGTACTGGCTTATCTATTTACTGCGATGTCCGTTTTGTGCGGTTTTGCCAACTTTACGGGTAGTTTCATCGGTCATTTAGGCATCCATCCGTCGCCGATTACGCTGTTAGCGATCGGGGCGGGCGTTGCTTGGTATGCAGCTTATAAAGATATCCAGCTTTCAGCTATGGCGATGCTGTGGCTGGAGGGGGCATCAGTGGCGGCGATCGCGCTTTTAGGAATTATCATCTGGGCGCACAAAGGTTTTGCCTTAGATATATCCCAATTAACTTTGGAAGGGGTAACTCCGGGGAACATAGCGACGGGACTTGTCTTAGTCATGTTTGGTTTCTCAGGTTTTGAAAGTGCTACATCTCTGGGCGACGAAGCGAAAAAACCCTTAAAAAATATCCCCAGGGCTGTCATGGGCAGTGCTGTGATGGCAGGCTTATTCTTCATTCTGATGACCTATATTGAGGTTTTGGGTTTTAGCGGTACGGGAGTTTCTATTACTAATAGTGAAGAACCTCTGAGTTTTCTGGCGCAACAAGTGGGCATGGGTTGGCTGGGAGAGTTAGTGGCTTTCGGCGCTTTATTTAGCTTTTTTGCTTGCGTCCTCGGCAGCATCAATCCAGCGGCGAGAGTGTTTTTTATGATGGCGCGGCACGGTTTGTTTCACTCTTCATTAGGTGTAGCGCATTCATCTAATAGAACTCCCCACGTTGCAGTAACGATGTGTACATTTCTGACATTTCTGGTTCCTGCTGTGATGTCTGTGTTTAACATCAAACTGTTCGATTGTATGGGTTATTTGGGGGCAATTTGCAGCTACGGATTTTTAACCGTGTACGTCTTAATTTCGATCGCAGCCCCGGTTTACCTGCACAAAATTGGTAAGTTGCGCGTGCGGGATGTAGCATTTTCGGCTGTGGCGATCGCATTTATGATGATTCCGATTGCGGGCAGCGTGGGCATTCCCGGCAGCACTATGTTCCCACCTCCCGAAGCTCCTTACGATGCCTTTCCTTACTTGTTCTTGATGTATTTGGTTGCTAGTTGCGGATGGTTTGTCTGTCAGCGGCGGCGTTCTCCTGAACTGGCGGGCTCGATGCAGCAGGGTATTGACGCAATTCATGCCAAGTTCGAGGAAGAAAATGCAATTTACGGCGGTGTTCGATTGAAAGCAGTATCGATCGACAATCAAGGCTTTGATTAGTTGCAAGGCGGTGTTTATAGATGTTAATTTAGCCGCCAAGACCGTAGGCTCAACCGCAAATACCGCCAGGGAATTAATTCCCTGGCTAATAGCAAAAGTCCTCTGAAGAGGACTAATAATTTCTTCATTCCTCTTGAGAGGACTCGCAGCTCTGAGGCGGGGGTTTTAACCCCTGCCGGACCGCAGGCTCAACCGCACAGACCGCTGAAATTAAGGAGACACAGAAATGAATGAATTACTAACAGCAATTCCTACAGGAATGACAGCTTTTACGGCTACGAATCTAGACGATATTCTGATTCTGCTGCTGTTTTTCTCGCAGGTGAATGCAGTATTTCGGCGCAGGCATATCGTCTTCGGTCAGTTTCTGGGCTTTACTGCACTGGTTTTGGTTAGCCTTCCCGGCTTTTTTGGTCGCTTAATCTTTCCGCCAGATTGGATCGGAATGCTGGGTTTGCTGCCAATTGCGATCGGGTTCAGCCGCTTGCTGAATCCAGAAACTGACGATTCGGAAGCTGAGGCAGAATTAGAGCAATCTGAGAAATCTTTTTTTAGCAGTTTTCTGTCTCCTCAAACTTACAGCGTAGCAGCGGTGACGGTGGCAAATGGGGGCGACAATATCGGGATATATGTGCCGCTTTTTGCTAGCAATACTTTAGAAAGTTTGGCGGTGGTTCTCACTGTATTCTTCGGGATGGTGGGCGTTTGGTGCTACGCTGCTTATCGGTTAATTCAGATGCGGGGTATCGCGGATACTTTGACTCGCTACGGCAATCAGCTTGTGCCTTTTGTTTTAATCGGATTGGGAATGGCGATTCTGGTTAAAAGCGGCACTCTGGCAAGCCCAACTTTAAGTATAATATCTTTAGTTGGTTGCGGTTTCTGTTTGATAACTATGAGCAGAAGTAACGCCAGGGAAACTGAAGTTTAGAAAAATTGCAGGGACAGCAGATGAATTGGATTGCAGCAGCGATTATTGCCGGGATGACATCTTTTGCCGCAACCAATATCGACGATATGGTGATTTCGATGCTGTTCTTCGCCCAGGTGAATGATACTTTCCGCCCCCGGCATATCTTTGTCGGTAAGTACCTCGGATTTGCAGCGCTGATCGCTGCTAGTTTGCCCGGTTTTTTTGGCGGTTTAATTGTGCCGAAAGCTTGGATTGGCTTGCTGGGTTTGCTTCCGATCGCGATCGGCATCAGTCACTTAGTCAAGAAAGAAAATGAGGAAAATGACGTACAAGCGGTATCGGGCGAATTTAACCGTAAATCTAACTCATCTGCTGTGTCAAAACTCGCCAATCTTTTCAATCCCCAAACTTTGAATGTGGCTGCGGTAACAGTGGCCAACGGGGGTGACAATATCGGCATTTATTTGCCGCTGTTTGCTAGCAGCGATTTGCCCAGATTGGTGGTGATTTTGGCGGTTTTCTCGGTGATGGTAGGTGTTTGGTCTTATGCCGCTTACCGGTTAACTCGCCAAAGGGCGATCGCCCCTATTTTGACTCGCTATACCAAGGCTGTTGTCCCTTTTGTCTTGATTGGTTTGGGAATATTCATCCTGATTGAAAGCGGTAGTTATCGGCTGCTCTAGCCATTTCACTCTAACTAACGATCGGCCAATTTTCCGCTACTTTCATCCCTCTACAGGTAGATAATTTGCGCTAATTGATAAGTCCTAAACTATCACTTTTTTCTTAACAATTGTTTGCTAAAATTTTTTGCTAAACAGCTTGAGTTTTATTAACAAATATGCTAATTTAATAATGAAATAAGTGACAAAGCTAAAAGCAGCTTCAAACTAATTTATCCTCAAGTATTCACGCAAGTTGACACCATCTTTTGATCTAGCAAATTGCCAGACTTAGGCAAAAATATACCTGTCTTTTCAATAAATTCTGTAGTGGTGAATCAAACTCAGCTAAAAAATCGAGGAGGAATCGATAAAATATCTTCCGAACACCTCGCCACTACCCCACGCCGCTCGACTTTGACAAGAGGTCTAATCCTAAAAAACCAAATTTTTCGATTCTGCCAAATTTGGTTTCTCAGGCCAACCAGTTAAAGATAGTTCGTTTTTGCCTAAGTCCGAAAATAGCAAGCAGACAGAAAGTTGAAAAAAACCTGACAATCTAGAAAAGGAGAAAAATTGTGAAAATCTTCAAATTAGTTTTATTGCTCTTGGTAATGACCGCCAATTTAGTATTCGTTCCCCCATCCTGGGCCGATGCTCCAAAAACGCCGAAATATGCGAATAATCCAGACTACATAGAGGTGACTGAAGCTCTGAACACTCTCAAGGTAGCGAAAGACGCACCCAATCTCGCCGAGACTTATACCCCCGAGCAACTTCAGCAAAAAATCTCTCAATTGGAGTTTCAAAAATACACTTTAGAAACTGGAAAACCTTGGGGTCAGTGCCGCAACGAGACAGGAAAAACCCTGGCCGTCTACGGTCCGAAACGCAAAAAAGCCGCTTCTTCTACTTACGAGAATGCTCTTTATTTTCTAGCTGACGGTCAAACAACTGAACATAAATGGGATTGCGATGGAATTTATCTACCCAGCGATATCAAAGCAACCGATTTAAGAACGACAGATCGACCTTCAGAAGAATTGACGGGCGGTCTAGCTGTTAAGATAGTTGACGGAACTCAACTTGTAGCGAGAGCTAATCCCGATACGGGGGCTGTTGAATTCAACGTTCCTACTGCTAAAGTTTTCAAGCCCGGTGATGCGAATTGGTTTGTTCCTGATGTGACTCAGGCTTACATAGATGCACAAGTTCCCAACGCACCTACTGAGGAAAATGATTAGTTTTGGTGAAGTTGTAATGCGATCGGCGGTGTAGAGATCGTGCAACTCAAAATCCCGCCGGGTATCGCTCCCGGCGGATAATCGTCCCAGGGAAAGTATATCGGTTTACCTTCATATTTGGAGTTAATATTAAAAGGTTGCATCTATGCTATTAAATTGGAAATCCACGAAATTAAATACAGAAAAGATTAAGCGACCAAATCCGTCGCGGGTGCGGGATCACTTGGCAAACGAGCGCACTTATTTAGCATGGATGCGGACAGCAATATCGCTGATGGGTTTTGGCGTAGTTATCGTGCGCCTTCGCGCCTTCCATCCCCCTCTGCTGCCAACTCCAGGCAATGGTTGGAAATTGGGTTTGCTTTTTTCAACCGTGGGTTTGCTGACAGTGCTCTTATCAACTAAGCACTACTTCGGCGTCCGCCACGATATCGATTACGATACTTATGAACCTACCGATCGCTGGGTAATTCTTTTCAGCCTCGCGATCGCCCTCCTAGGGGCTGGCGTAATTTATTATATGTTCACCATTCCTTCTCACTTAGAAGGTTTGATCGCACCAGAATAATGGCGCTATTTTTATATCAATGTTAAAGAGTTCGATCGCGTGCAATTATCGTTCCAACCGATGCAAGTAGATGATGAGAAAACAAAACAGGAAAATCTGTCGCGGGCGATCGATCGATCGGCTAATGAACGCACCTTCTTAGCCTGGATGCGGGCCGCTATGGCACTCATGGGTTTTGGCGTCATCATCATCCGACTTCGCGTCGTGCAAATGCCCGTACATTACCGCGAGGCGATGGGGTGGAAGTTGGGTTTAATCTTCTTTTTAATAGGTTGGGCGACAGTCTTAATCTCTACTAAGCACTACTTCACCGTTCGCCACCAAATTGACCGCGATACCTACAATCCCCCAGACGCTATGGTTTTATTTTTCAGTTTCGCTGTGGGCTTATTGGGGATTGGAGTAATTTATTCGATTTTGGCAGTCGCCCTGAGCCCAAATAGTTTTGTAATACCCGATTGATTGTCAACAGGAGTTAATCATGAACAGCGATACAGTTGCCACCATCGCTTCCATTCTCATCTTAGCTGCTGCTATCTGGACTGCATTCGCAGTTCTGGAGACTGTAGCGAAAATAGTCCCTAAATTGCTGGGCGTGACAGTCGCGATCGGGCTTTTGCTGGTTTACCTGCAATTTTACTGGGGCATCGATACTGCATATCTTTGGCAAACTGTCAAGCATTTGCCTGAAACTTTCAATTTCTCGATCGGCGCATAAAATAGCACCAGTCAGCATTCTCAACAACCTCTCCGGGATAGATATTTTTATACCGGAAAAAAACTAGATTGAGCCGAGGCAACAAAATACGGTAACTCGATTGACTTACTAGACATAGCTCTGTGGAAATGCTAAACTACGGTAAGTCGATCGAGTTATGAGCTATTAACGTGGAAAACGGTAAAAAAGTCATTGAAGAGTACCAGCTTGCAGGACAACTGACCCAACAGTTGCCACAATCTAAGGGCTTTAAGGAAATCTGGTTTAAAAAAATCAGAGGCGGGTTACTTCTGGGAATTGGATATTTGCTATCACCGCTGTGTTGGTGGAACGACATATTTTTCAATCTGCCAATTGCCTACGCCTTTGGGTATATCTGTAGTGGGCTTTCCCCAGATTTACTGTTGCCTTGCACAATTGTCGGCTACTGGCTTTCCAATATTGCTGGAATTCTGTTGATGCAATTCGGGGCTGTAGATGTTTGTGCAGACAAACCCAAGGAAAAAAACCTCAAAAAAGAGTTATTGACGGGTTTAGTTTCCTCAACCGCCTTCACAATTGTCGTTGTGGCATTGATTCATTTTAATGTTCTCGATACTCCCGATTTCTTTTCCGACCAGCAGTCGGTTAACCTGAGATCTGTTTTACCTGTGACGATAGTCAGTTCAAGGTAAAAAGCAGAATCTAAACCATCAATGAATCGAAGTTTTTTAATCAGTTACACAGGTAAGTTTAATAAAGTCAGGGAGTTTTTACACTACAATTTTTGTAGCTTTGTTTATTTGCATTACTCACTTTTACCAAAAATTTTGTAGCTGAACGCGCGGTAAGTTTCAAGCGTTGAATAGCAAAAGTCCCGGTTATAAATATTGAAATGCGAGTAATACTTTGCCTGTGTAGCTGTGTTGCAAAAGTCGCGCCAGTTATCTATTTGTTGGTTGGCAGCGCTTAAATACACAGTTTTTGGGCATAACCGTGAACTACTTCTTACTATCGTTTCTCAGTTTTTTCGTAGGCATTATCGTTGGTTTGACCGGAGTTGGCGGAGCCTCGCTCATCACCCCAATGTTAATTTTTGTTTTCCAAATTCCGGCATCAATTGCTATTAGTTCGGATGTCGTAGCTGCTACACTGATGAAAGTTGTTGGCGGCTTCAAACACTGGCAGCAAAAAACCCTGGACTTGCAAGTAGTTAAGTGGCTGGCATTGGGTAGCGTACCCGGTTCGCTGGCTGGGGTGTGGCTTTTACACTGCATCAAGTGCAGCGGAAATCAGAACTTAGATTGCATATTGCTGCGCGTTCTTGGAGTAGCGATCGCCCTAATTGTCGCTTTATCGCTGACCCAATTAGCGCTCAAAACATTTTTCCCTAATTTAAAATTTCCTGCGCCCCCTAAATGGGACTTAAATACTAATTACGGCCGTATTTGTACTGTGAGTGCGGCAGCAATTTTAGGCTGCATAGTAGGAATCACTAGCGTGTCTTCCGGTGCAATGTTTGCACTGTTGCTGATTGCTTTTTTTCGCCTGGATACTTCTAAATTGGTGGGTACAGATATTTCGCAGGCGGCAATTTTATTGATGTTTACATCTGTGGGACACCTCAGCCTCGGAACAGTAGACTGGAGTTTAGTTTTGCCAATTTGGTTGGGTTCGGTGCCGGGAGTTTTGGTAGGTGCTAAATTCTGCAAAATTATGCCTCAACGCCCCCTTAAGTTTGTGATTTACGGAATGTTAGCGATGGCTAGTTGGAAGTTGTATCAAGTCTGAAAGGTAGGGTAATGTCAGGAGTATTGCTGTCAACAAATATGCGCTTTCGGTGCAGTCCGGCAGGGGTTTAAACCCCTGCCTCAAAGCTGAAGTCCTCTGAAGAGGACTATTAACTCATTAGTCCTCTGAAGAGGACTTTCGCTTTGAGCCAGGGAATTAATTCCCTGGCGGTCTTTCGGGTTAAGCTGATAGCAATGTCGCAGTAATGACGATCGCCCCTACTACGTATTAATAATTGCTGACTAATGCTTCGAGTTCGCTGACTGCCGGCAATTCTAAGTCTTTAAACAAGACTGTACTGAGGTAGCGTTCGCCGTAAGAAGGCTGCACAAAAACTATCAATTTTCCTGCATTTTCGGGACGCTTGCCGACTTGAATGGCAGCACACAAAGCGGCGCCTGCTGAGATTCCTGACAACAATCCTTCTTCTCTGGCTAGTCGGCGACTGTAGGCGATCGCATCTGCGTCGCTAACTGCGATCGCCTCATCAATTAACTCTGTTTTCAACACTTCCGGGATGAATCCTGCACCAATCCCTTGAATTTTGTGAGCACCAGATTTTCCTCCAGAAAGGACGGGGCTGCTTGCTGGTTCAACTGCGATCGCCTTAAAACTGGGTTTCCGCTGTTTAATTACCTCAGCAACTCCAGTAATCGTACCGCCGGTGCCAACTCCAGCCACTAAAAAATCTACTTTACCCTCTGTATCTTCCCAAATTTCCTCGGCCGTGGTTGCCCGGTGAATTTTCGGATTGGCGGGGTTGCGAAACTGTTGCAGCATGAAAGCGTCGGGGGTTTCTTCTACAATTTCTTCCGCCCGGGCGATCGCGCTTAGCATCCCTTCATGGCCCGGAGTCAATTCCAACCGAGCTCCGTAAGCTTTCAACATCGATCGGCGCTCTAAACTCATCGTATCCGGCATCGTTAAAATCAGACTGTAGCCTTTTGCCGCCGCGATCATTGCCAAAGCAATTCCAGTATTGCCTGAAGTCGGTTCAACTAAAATAGTTTTCCCCGGTTGAATTAACCCCGCATCTTCTGCAGCCTGAATCATGCTGGCTGCAATCCGATCTTTCACCGAAGCAGCCGGATTCATCCCTTCCAATTTGGCCACAATTTGAGCAACTACTCCTTCGGCTTGGGGGATTTTATTGAGCTGAACTAAAGGAGTTCTGCCAATTATTTCTGTAACATCCTTAGCAATTCTCATGGCTTAATTTCTCTCCAATTAAATGTAGTACATGGGATGTGCTTGTTTGCGAGCATCCCGCAGTTCGCACAAATCTTGTAATGTGTATTTTCCCAAAACCTCCCAAGATGCCTGTCGAGCTTCCTGCCAGATTTCTAGCACCGCAGTTTTTTCTATTGTTGCAGATTCCGAAACTTTTTGATTCTGGCTGCTGCCGTCGCCTTCGAGTGTCGAAAACACCTCTAGCAAAGTAATTTGCCAAGGCTCTTTTGCCAGCAAATAACCGCCTTTAGCGCCCCGCAAACTCTGCACAATACTCGCACGCCGCAGCACGGCAAGAATTTGGTCTAGATAGCGTTCTGGTATCTCACCAGAAGCAGTAAGTTCGTTCACTGTTAGGGGCGAATCCTTCGGGTAATGGCTCGCCAGTTCCAAGAGCGCTAACAGGGCATATTCTACTCTAGAAGATAGTTCCACATTCCCCACTGGCGATCGAGTTTAAATTGTATGCTATATCATAGTACACAATTCCGGTAGATGTATAGGTGTTAATATATTTTTATTACAAAAACGGTTGGAGAAATCCCGTGAGCAACGTCAATGTAGGTTTAAGCTGTCGGCACTGTCGGTATTACGAGCAGCACGGGCACAGGGGCGGAAACTGCCAGATGCTCGGCGTGGGGGTACAGGGTGGGTGGAAAGCTTGTCCGTTTTTGGTTCCGCCCTTTGCACCGTCTTGGGAACACCCCGAAGCGGGTAGATCCCGAAAGTCTCAAATGTTGCAGGGAGCGAGTATTTTAGAGGCAATACCCCCGCCTTAAAGTAACTGCTAAGTAGGTAGGCGGATATATGCTGTGTCATCGTTAAGTTGATTCACACTCACCTACTTAGCGGCAGTCAACAGGTGCGAGATATCGCATCTGTTGGCAGTGAGAAGAAAGAAATCAACACAAAGAAAAAAGCAAGTGCGACGATCGCACTTGCTTTTGAACTTATTGACGAGTCGATGAGAAAATTTAATAAACGCACATTCGATACAAATTCTCTGTTGCCCAGACCATTCTGAATTTGATCGAAGATTGCACCGTCACCTTTGAACAGGGACGATTTTAACAGAGCGGCTGATTTAAGAGAAAATACTGGCAAACCAGTTTTTTTCTTAAATGGCTGCAAGACACTATCTGCGAGATGATGATTCCGCATTGATGCTTCTTAGTTCCTCTGGTTTTTCTCAGATCGATTGAGCGCATTATTAAGTTTAATGCGCTTGATATAAGACAAATGCAGCCTGATGAGATTTGCCCGGATAATCTATAAGATTTCGCTGATCTGGCAATTCTTATTAATGGCAACAGTGGCAAGATTGAGAGACTGTTTTGCTAGCAGTTTGGCGATCGCACTCAAGGTGCGATCCCCACCTCTCTCTACTTAATCTAATACATTACACTATTAAATACTAAATGTTTATAGGAAAATAGTAGTTAATTTTTTAAGGCGCGCTTGGCGGGAAAACGCGACATCTGTAGGGACAAAGGCAAAGCCTTTGTCACTACCCGCAGGTCGATCGCCTATTCATGTTGGAAATTAATTCTCAAGTCGCAAGAGCGATCGCAATTTAATTCCCGCAACGCTGCCCAACAAAGCAGTCGCAATCCACAGCCAACCGTGCAAACTGGTAGAAGCAATACCGCTAAAAAAAGCGCCGACATTGCAGCCAAAAGCCAGCAACGCTCCGTAACCCATCAGGAAACCGCCGCTCAAAACGGCTGTAACTTTGGGTAACGACAGGTTTGTTTTGACGGTGAATTTGCCAGCCAAAGCCGCCGCTAAAACTGCTCCCAAAACAATGCCAAAATTCATCACGGAAGTAACATCAGCAAAAATGCATTTTTGCAAGGATTCCAACTTGTCGGGAGTATTCCAAAACGGATTATTTGCGGGATTCCAGCCGAAAGCAGTAGCAAGTTCTGCGGCCCACAAAGTAAACCCCCAAGTCACTCCCCAAGGCCTGCCGTCAATTAACAGTTTTACCCAGTTGAGAAAGGCAAGGGCAAAGGCTCCGGCAGCGAGAGACCAAGGCCCGTAAAGCCATTGATTCTTGATGTGAGATTGAGGAGTTTTAATGATAAAATCTGCTGTTAAGGGTTGCTTGCCATTGGTGCGATTCCACTGCCAGAGGGCGATCGCAATTAACAGAAATACGCTTAGCTGCAAGATGACTGCGGGCATCCATCCCAAAGTTTTTCCTAAAGATATCGGTGGTAGCGAGGGCAAATGCCACAAATGTCTGGTCAAACTTCCTGCAAATGAACCGATGCAAAAAGTCACCAGCGTTAACAGCATTGACGTGCTGCCGCCGCCAATTGTCCAAAGCGTGCCACAAGCGCAGCCGCTGCCCAATTGCATTCCAATTCCGAATAGAAAAGCGCCGATCGCATTTTGCCAGCCCACAGGCGCAACAGCCCCGGCTATTTTGTGTCCGAATGCCTCTCCTGATGCAAGTACGGGAGCAAAAAGTACAGTAGCAATTCCTAACATCAACAAGTGCGCTAAAACACCTGTAATATCGCGATCGGCAAATAATTTGCGGTAAGCAGAAGCAAAGCCAAAACTTGCATGATACAAACTCGCGCCCAGCAAGCCTCCAATCAGAAATAAAACGCTCTGCCGCCAGCCGTAGGCGCTCAAACCGGCCGCACCAGCAGCAAATAGCGTCAGTATCAGAGCTAAAATCGGACGCTGCAATCGGGGCGGCGAAGTTTTTGTCAGCGGTGAAAAAGCAATTTCTGCGGTGTTATTCACAATAAAATACTTGACTCCAGAAACAACTGTAAAGCGAGGCAGAGCCTCCATTTTAGCGCTAAGTTTTTCGCGGCGAAGTCTCCGATTTTTCATCGGGTTGTTCGCTAGGAGTGCAAGCAACGGAATTATCTGCTTGTCGGTGCTCAGCTATTGTTGATAAACCAAAGCCAATCGAGCTGATTATTCCGAGCATTGATATCGAGATAATTGCTGTTTTCATTCTACCTCTTCGGTCAATTTTTAGCCAAAATTGCTGTTAACTACAGATTTGTTTTCTACACTGCTTGTTCCGGACCAGTTTCTACAGGTAAATTAGTCTGACTGTATTCAGTCCAAGAACCTTCGTAGATTCTGACTTTCGGATAGTTCAGCAAGTGTTTCAAAACTACATATTGCAGCGTTGCTTCCCGCCCCGTACTGCAAGTAACGATGATGTCGCTGTTGCGATCGATCTTTTTAGCTGCCAAAATCTGCTTGATTTCGTCGAGAGACTTCAACTTGTGCGGGTTTTCAGCATCGGTAAAAGTCGGCCAGGGAATGTTGCGAGCGCCGGGAATGTGTCCGTTGCGCGTCCAGATTTTTTCTTCCCCTTGAAATAGTTTTTCCGGTCTGGGATCGATGAATGTGACGCCTGCTTTGCCAATTAAATTTTTGACTTCATCCAGGGTGACACGAATTGATTTGTTGTCGCGCACAGTCAGTGTACCAGCCGCGTATTTTGGAAACTCTTTCGTCACAGTTTGAGCTGCTTTGTAAGCCGCATAACCTCCGTCGATAACTGCGATGTCCGAGTGTCCCAATCGCTCCAATACGTAAGCAACCATTGTCGCGCCGAGAATGTCTCTGCCGTCGGAATAAACTAAGACGCGGCTGTTGTCTGTTACTCCTGCCCGCGACAGTAATTGCCCCAGTTTATCCGGCGTTAGATACTGTACTGGCAAACCGCTGTCCGGCCCGCGCAAGGTGTTGTCGGCGATGTTGACTGCGTTGGGAAGATGCCCGATAAAGTAGTCCATTGGATTGGTGCGGACATCGAGAATTCGCAGGTTTTTGTCGCTGTCGTTTTGGGCAACCCACGCGGGGGAAACGAATTGAATTTTACTTTTTGATTCCGCTGCTTGGGTTGGGAAAAATGGGAACAGAGGAATTGCGATCGCCAGCACCGCTAGGACGGCAATTAATGCCCCTATTTTGTTTCTTTTAAATCGAGCTTTCAGGGATTTAGTTTTCATTTTCTTTCCTCTTGCATTGTCTCTGTCGAAAAGCACAAAAAGCTGCTCGCTGCTAGAGAGCCGATCGCTCTCTCCAGCAATTACCGTAAATTCGATCGATTTACCGTATATTATAGGTATAGCTGTTGATTGTTGCACAGACAGTCTCAGAAAGTCAATAGTTTTTTTTAGTAGCGAAGGATACAGGAATTTTGGGGCGATTCCCTCCGGGATAGCTTCGCACGCGCGTGCGAGACATGAATTCTACCCTTATATTTCGTAGTGCCACACCTCAGAAGGTTGCAGAATAATCCGGTGGAATGGCAGACGATCGATCAAGCCTTGCTGCTCAAAATTACCGAGGGTGCGAGTGACAGTTACGCGACTTGTACCGATGATTTCTGCAATATCCTGATGCGTTAAAATCATATCGATCAGATGTCCTCGCTCTACCTCAGAACCGAACCTCTTAGCCAGCCAAGTTAATAGTTGATAAAGCATAAAATCAACTCTTTTGTAACCTCGCATTACCATAAAATCTTCAGCCTGCTGAATGTGAGTGAGCAAAATATCTCTATTTAGCCAGCGCTCGCCCAATAATAAAATTGCCTCGACTTTAGTGAGGCATTCAATTTGAAAAGGATCGCATTTTGATATCGGTTTGCCGATAGTATCACCAGGCCCCCACAATCCCAAGGTGATAATTGTGCCATCTTCAAGCCACGTTAAAGTGCGTACTACTCCAGTTTCAATTCGCCACAGAGCATCGGTTCTGTTGGGCAAGTGCGAGCGGCGAGAAAATATATGTCGGCTCGTTTCATCAAAAGTTTTAGTGGAAATAGAAGCAATAGTCATAGCCAGTTACTGAATAAATTAAAGTTAGTTTGTAGCAAGAATGCAGGATAGTTTTGCGGGAAAAACTATATATAAATTAAAGATTTCCTAGATGCCTGCACCGTCTAAAAAATCTGTAATGAATAAATTAGAATAGATGAATAATTCATGTTTTTCTGCCTGTTTTTGCTCTGATTCAGTTTCCTCGATCGGAGATAGTTGAGATTTCAAAATATTAACTTGGTCTTCTAAATCCTTAATTCGATCGAACAAAGCTCGAATTGCTTGAGCTTCCAAATCCGGTAGGTCTTGAGAATTTTGAGCATCTTCCACCTGCTTTTTCCGAGAGATGATGCGACCGGGAATTCCCACAACTGTGCAATCGCTAGGGACATCCCGCAGCACTACCGAACCTGCACCAATCCGAACATTATTGCCAATTTGAATATTGCCTAAAACCTTAGCACCGGCTCCTACCACTACATTTTCTCCCAGCGTCGGATGCCGTTTTCCTATTTCTTTACCCGTGCCGCCAAGGGTCGCTCCTTGATAAATTACAGCATAATCTCCAACGATCGCAGTTTCGCCAATGACCACCCCCATGCCGTGGTCGATAAACACGCCCCTACCAATTTTTGCTCCTGGGTGAATCTCAATACCTGTTAAAAACCGACTCAGTTGAGAAATCAAGCGCGGTACAAACGGCAGGCCAGCCGTATAAAGCCAGTGTGCTATCCGGTGCAAAAAAAGTGCTTGCAGTCCGGGATAGCAAAATAATACTTCCAGCCAGTTGCGCGCCGCCGGGTCGCGTTCGTAAATAATTTGCAAGTCAGCGAACATATTTAGTCTCACCGTGTTTTGGTAATACAGTATCGGCACTGCCGACAATTTAAGCTGCTTTATGCAGTATTGGTTGTGACATTATTACACATAATACTATAATTCGACCGGATTACAGTAGTTAATGAGAAAAAAAAATTCCTCCCCAGCCCCTTCTAAGCTGCCTCCGATATTTTCCGCGAAACAAACGGTAGTGCTTGTCTGACTTCTTGCCGCAGCGGAATCTCGATCGAGAATTCCGTCCCCAATCCCGGTGTCGAATCGCAGCGCAGCGTACCTTTGTGCTTTTCTACGACAATTTTGTAGCTGATTGACAGTCCCAATCCTGTGCCTTTTCCTACTGGTTTCGTCGTAAAGAACGGGTCAAACAGCCGTTTTTTGACATTTTCTGGCATACCGGGGCCGTTGTCAGATATCCGCACAATTATTTTGTCAGGGATTGCATATTCTGTGCTGATGGCGATCGCGATCGGATTGGCTTTCGCTGCTTGGGGCCCGCGATCGAGGTTGTAACTCTCAAGGGCGTCGATCGCATTAGCCAGAATATTCATAAACACCTGATTTAATTGTCCGGCATAGCACTCTACTAAAGGTAAATGGCTGTAGTTTTTAACAATCTCGATCGCGGGGCGATCGGCTGTAGCTTTCAGGCGGCTTTGCAGAATTAGCAGAGTGCTGTCAATGCCTTCATGGATGTTGACAGGTTTCATTTCGCTTTCGTCCAAGCGAGAGAAATTCCGCAAAGATTTGACAATTTGAACAATGCGATCTGCTCCTATTTTCATCGAAGACAGCAGTTGCGGCAAATCTTTGCTGAGAAAGTCAAAGTCAATATGTTCTAAATGAGCTGAAATTTCCGAGGGAGGGTATGAATAGTGTTTTTGGTAGAGTTTTACCAACTCCAACAAATCGCTACTATACGCGCTGGCGTGGTGGACATTACCGTAAATAAAATTAATAGGATTGTTAACTTCGTGGGCAACACCAGCAACTAATAAACCCAAACTAGACATTTTTTCCTGCTGGATCAGTTGAGATTGAGTTTGTTGCAACTCTTGCAAAGCTTGCTCTAGCTGTTGAGATTTTGTCGTGCGTTCTGCTGCAATTTTTTCAATTTTTTCGGTATAATTTAACAAACTCATTAGATAAAGTGTCGCCACCAAAGTTAAGATTGTCCCAAAAATTAAAACAGTCAAAGAACGCCAAAATCTTAGAGGATTAATGTACTCTGGCGTTAGCCTCAGTTGCAGCAACCACCTGCGATTTTCAATATTGAGAATGCGGGTGCAACTGCTGCCGTCCGGGCAGTAAGCTCTTTCCCCAATTTGGAGTTTATTTTTAATATTTTCGTCGGTAATTATCCTTTTAGTCTTCGCTTCGTAAAAAGCGAGAAATTTTTCTGCTTCAGGAGCCATAGCATCTTGAAGATACACGTTAATAAAGTTTAGTTTAGTTTCTTGTAAAGCGGATTTAACAATAGCATCAACCAGCAAAACTCCGAGAGTAAAACCCTTCAAATTTTCGGGTTCCCTAGCAGAAAAATTTTCGGGCAAGGCGGCGGGATCGCCAGCAGAAATTTGACTAAAAATTGGCATAAAGACCAAGACGCTTGGTTGAGTTTGTGAAGACCTTTTTTGGCGGTCAGTCGCGATAATTTCTTGTCTGTTTGCGGCTTTTTCTAACGCTAGCCGATTGGCAGTCAAATCTAAACCTAAATCTATTTCATCAGTCAGGAATTGCGGCGAGTCAGAAACACGGGGCAGCCAAGCGATCGCCTTCAGGCTCGGATGGCGGTACAGGGCAGTACCAACAAATGTATTAATTTCTGGTTTTTTAACCCCGTCAAATACGCTGTAAAATGCTCCTGCTGCCCGAATTATTTCTAAATTGCCGCTAACATCTCTCTGAATCTCTGTAGCTATTTTGTCCAGTCGCTCTTGCAGTTCGGCTTGCATGGATTTGTATTCCCAATTGTACGCGACTGAACAGGCGATCGCAGACAGTCCCAATCCTGCACAAAGTGTTAATCCTGCCTGGATGTGGCGGCGATAAGCAAGTAAAGTGCTAGTTGCTAAATTGAACAATTTGTTAGCATTCATATTCTTCGCTGACCTTTTTTATGGTTCCCTCAAAATTTCAGGAGGAAGCTTTTTCCCGTTCCCAGGCTCTGTCTGGGAATGAATTTCAGGGGGCTCTGCCTCCGATTTGGAGCCACGAGACAGCATTACCAGGCTCGTGCCTGGTAACGATGTAACAGCAGTGTTTTGTTGTAGAAGCTTCCCGATAGTATTTTGAGAAAGATACAGCCGTTGATTTAAATTGAATAAGCAGGAAAAGTCATCGCGTGTTTGGGTTTGACGTAAACCTGCTGATCTCGCGTTAACTGTAGAGAATCGAAGCGCTCGCGACTCACGTAAGCTGTTACTACCTGCTCGGATTCTAACACTAACTCGGTTTGTATTTCCCGCCCTAAATGAATGATGCGGTTGACTTTTGCTAATGCAAAACCCGACTCCGGCTTAGTTTTAATTTCCACGTCGTGGGGGCGCAAAAACACTACTTCCGAATGAGCGGCTCCATTATGGCGAGGTGTTGTGGCGTTGCTGGCGAACAAACCCGCAGTATTCGGCAGCACATTTACAGGCCCAATAAAACTCATCACAAAAGCTGATGCGGGTTTGTCGTAAATTTCAGCAGGAGTGCCAACTTGTTCGACTTTACCTTTGTTCATCACCACAATTTCATCGGCTACTTCCATAGCTTCTTCTTGGTCGTGAGTCACAAAAACTGTAGTGATGTTAACTTCTTTGTGAAGGTTGTGCAGCCACGATCGCAATTCTTTGCGGACTTTAGCATCTAATGCTCCAAAAGGTTCGTCTAGCAGCAGCACTTTTGGTTGAACTGCTAGAGCTCTGGCCAAAGCCACCCGCTGCCGCTGGCCGCCGGAAAGTTGCGAAGGATAGCGATCGCCCAAACCTGTCAACTGCACTAAATCCAAAAGTTCCTCAACCCGCCTGCTAATCGACCCTTTAGGAACTTTGCGAATTTCCATCGCAAAGGCAATATTTCTCCGAATGCTCATGTGTTTGAATAAAGCGTAGTGCTGAAACACAAAACCGATATGCCTCTCCTGCACCGACTGATGAGTAGCATTTTCACCGATCAGGTAAATCTCACCGCTGTCCGGCGGTTCTAGCCCCGCGATCATCCTCAGCAGAGTCGATTTCCCGGAACCGGAAGGCCCCAACAGCGCGACTAAAGAGCCCCTTTTAATTTCCAAACTCACGTTGTCAATGGCGTGGAAGGAGCCAAAGTGTTTCGATACGTTCTCAATTGTAATGCTCATGACTTTTTGTACCTATTTTAGGAGTTGATGGTATTAACTCCATATATCTGACCGATTTACAGTAGTATATCCTGAAATTAATATTTTGCAATACCTGTAACTTTTTGTATTGTATTTCGAGCTCTCCTGATGGGGACAGCGCTTGAAAGTTGACGCTGGCGGGCAGTCCGAGTTAACCCGCGAGGGTTTCCAGAGGTGGGACGATCTGTGGCGCGCGATCGTCCCAGAATGGCTCAGAAATAGCGAAGCTGTCACCAGGCGCAAACTAGCAATTAAAACCGTTACCAAATAAGGCTTACAGCCATTTTGTCAGATAGCCCTCACTCCAACAAGCTTAAACTCAGTTAACGACGGTAGAGTACAATCAATACTCTACCGCAGCCAATCTGCTGGCTCAAAAAATATATTATTCGTACAGCCTAAATCTAGTTTCCGCCTCGTGACAGATTCGCTATTTCTAAGCCTTTTTATGGGAAAAACAAAAGATTTAAACGGAACTTACCCCCCTTCGCGGGGTACTTCCCCCAAAAAGCATTACCGGATAAGACTTTCCAACATCCAGGAAAATCATTACAGAGACTGCAAGCCGTTGAAACCTTTATGTGGCGGGGATTTGATCCGATCTCAGTCCTCAAACCTATTTTACCAAATTTTTTGGCGACCGTCACCCATACATGACTACTTGTTTTTCGCTCTTAAATGCCTCTATCTCATATAAATCAATGCTTTCAGCCGACGGAAGTCCCTCCGCAGGGGGTAAGTTCCGTTTAAAACAAGTTTATCAACCCTAAAACAGAACCCCTACCATTGGTTGGTAGGGGTTTAACTTGTATGAACTAGCAAAAGCTTATTGCAGCTTACTAGAAAGTTCTGTCAAATGATTGGGGAGGTAGGATGTAACACAAGTCGCTACAGAATAAATATCATTCTTATTATAGTCCCAGTCCCAATCTCTCAAACCTCGCCGACACACCAGCCTCTACTGACTTTAGTTCATCTGACTCAAATTCCAATTGTACTGTAACCCCACCATTTATTGGCAACAGTTCCTCGTCTGACATTTCCTCCAGTCCACAGGTTATTTCTACTTCTGGGTTTTGACTTTTTTGCTGGGCTTGGTTAAAGTTGAGGTTCATTGTTTTTCCTGTGTAGGCTTTGCTCTAAAGCATACCTGTTTCTCCTCATTGCTAACAACTTAAAAAAGAGCAAATTTTGTCAATATGTCTAAATATAGATTGAAAAAGCAAGAATGATAATTACCGCAGAAGGCAAGAGGGTAAAAAGGCGGCGCTTTCTGAAGCGACTGTTCAGGCGCTCGCCAATTGGCTCGAAGCTAGGGACGGCAATTCCTCTCAAGATGCGTTGGTAGATGGTGCGGCTTCTTGAACCAGAAAGGTATTAGGCGCTCAAACCTTTATTTGATAAGGGTTTGACTGGCTACTTTGCGCCTGGTGACAGCTTCGCTATTTCTCGGCCAGAATAAGCAATGCTGAAAATACGCAGAAACCGGGTTTGATGGACGAAAATACTGCATCAAAACCTTTAAAACCTTTAATCCGCGTAAAAAACCCGGTTTCTTTGCTGTCGGTATATCTATATTTTACCGCTGCCGACAATTCCCCGACTCCCGGCGATATTAAAGATTTCATGTACAAATTACTCAATCTGAGGTGCGATCGCACACAATTTAGATCACAATAGTTAATTCAGAAGCCAGCCAGCTTCAGCTTTGAGAAACTGACAGAATAGTAAATTCTAACGAGAACACCACTATGGGAAAACCAACAGGCTTTATCGAATTCTTGCGCGAATTGCCCTCCGAACTCTCACCAGTCGAGAGAGTCCACAACTGGGACGAATTTCACCTGCCGATGGATGAGGACAAACTCCGCACCCAAGGCGCGCGCTGCATGGATTGCGGCATTCCGTTTTGCCACACGGGCACAATTATCAGCGGCATGGCAAGCGGCTGCCCGATTAACAACCTCATTCCCGAATGGAACGACCTAGTATATCGCGGACTCTGGAAAGAAGCCCTAGACAGACTCCACAAAACGAACAACTTCCCCGAATTCACCGGCAGAGTCTGTCCCGCACCCTGCGAAGGCGCTTGCGTGCTCGGCATCAACAACCCGCCAGTCACGATTAAAAATATCGAAGCCTCAATTATCGACAAAGGCTGGGATGAAGGCTGGATTACCGCCGAACCGCCAGCCAAACGCACCGGCAAAAAAATCGCCGTCATCGGTTCCGGGCCCGCCGGTTTGTCCGCCGCCGCCCAACTCAACAAAGCCGGTCATTGGGTAACAGTATACGAAAGAGCCGATCGACCGGGCGGACTTTTAATGTATGGCATCCCCAACATGAAGCTAGACAAAGAACAAGTCGTGATGCGCCGCCTCAAAATCCTCGAAGACGAAGGCGTGACATTTGTCTGCAACACCGAAGTCGGCAAAGACTTACCAGCAGAACAACTGCTAAAAGAATACGACTCCGTTGTCCTCTGTACCGGCGCTACTAAACCCCGCGACTTGGGCATCCCCGGCCGGGAATTAAAAGGCATCCACTTCGCAATGGACTTCCTGACTGCGAACACCAAAGCACTTCTCGACAAGAGCACCAGCGATAACTTCATCTCCGCCGAAGGCAAAGATATCGTGATCATCGGCGGTGGCGACACCGGCACCGACTGCGTGGGCACCTCCATCCGCCACGGCTGCAAAAGCCTCGTACAGCTAGAAATCCTCCCCAAACCGCCCTCGGAACGCGCGGCCAACAATCCCTGGCCCGAATGGCCGAAAGTCTACCGTCTCGACTACGGCCAAGAAGAAGCCGCAGCCAAATTCGGCGACGACCCCCGCGGCTATCTCACCACCGCCACGAAGTTCGAGGGCGACGAAAACGGCAATGTCAAAGCCGTGCACACCGTTGAGGTGGAGTGGGAGAAAAACGAGAAAGGGCAGTTTATTCCGAAACACATCCCGGGCACGGAAAAAGTGTTGCCGGCGCAGCTTGTGTTGTTGGCGATGGGCTTCCTCGGCCCCGAACAGCCCTTGCTGGATGCCCTGGGATTGGAACGGGACGCCCGCAGCAACGTGAAAGCCGAGCACGAAAAATATACAACCAGCATTCCGGGAGTTTTCGCGGCTGGGGACTGTCGCCGGGGACAAAGTTTGGTGGTTTGGGCGATTAACGAAGGGCGCGGCGTGGCCCGGGAGTGCGACCTTTATCTGATGGGGAGCACTGATTTGCCTTAGTTGGTAGGGGGTCGATCGCCCTTATTCATTTTCCGCCAGTTCATGGGCCCGTAGGGGCGGGTTTACAAGATTTAGAGGAAAAAACCGTAAATCTTGTAAACCCGCCCCTACCCTACGAAATAACCGAAATCCTGAGAAATCGTAATATTTGGGTGGGGGAGGGCGGGTTTAGATAATTTGTGGTTGGGTGTCAGATATTTTGGCGAACCCGCCCCTACAGGAATTGCGATCGAACTTATTCTCGATCGCCCAAGTTTTTGAGAAAATAGAAGTACAAAAACAACTTAACTTTGATAAATTATTCAGGTTTCCTGCAACAAATCTACTAAATTAAAAACTTATGACTGCTCTTCCGATCGACCGCGCCACTACCCTCAAAACTGCCTATCAAGTCTGTAATCCCCTCCAATCCTTAGAAGGTGCAGATCTCGATCGCTATTATGTTGATTTATCAAATGTTCGCAAAACCGAAGCGATCGCAGGTGTCAGCAATATTTTAGACTGTCAAGAACCCGAACAGTTTACCACAATCCTGTTTACCGGACATCGCGGCTGCGGCAAAAGTACCGAATTGAAGCGAATTCAAAAAGAGTGGGAAAAAGATTATCGCGTCATTTATCTGGAAGTCAACGAAGAGACAGATATTAATGATGTCGGTTATACAGATTTCTATTTAATTGCCATTAAGCGAGTTGAGTTTGAAATGCGCCGGCTGGGGCTGAAATTAGATTCTCGGCTGATGGATAATTTTGAGGCTTGGTTTAAGGATGTCACCGAAGAAACAGAACGAACCGTTGAAAGTTCCATCAGCATCGAAGGAGAAGCAACTTTGGGGCCGGAAGCTCCATTTTTAGCAAGTTGTTGGTCAAATGACTAGCACAAATTAAAGGTTCTGACAAGCAGAAAAAAACCATTCGCCAAACTTTAGAAAAAGATATCTCTCGATTGAAAGCCGATATCAACTTGCTCTTAAATGATGCTCTCAAAAAGCTGCGGAAAAAGTTTCCCAACTATAAAGGTTTTTTAATTATATTTGATAATTTAGACCGCGTTCCACCCAAGGTGGCCAACCATTTATTTTTTGACTATGCCGCTCAACTTCAAGAACTGAACTGTACGATGATTTATACAGTTCCGCTGGGAGCTCTGTATTCGTCTCAAAATGCCGTCAAGAATTTTGACTGTCCTCACATTGTCCCGATGGTCAATATTTATGAATTTAATCGAGATAGCTGTGACTTAAACTACAATGAAGTTAGCTTAAACGCTATGGCTAGTTTAATCGAACGCCGAGTAGAAGTTGACACAATCTTTGAGTCTCGCGAACAATTGCTGGAAGTGGCAAAAGCCAGTGGTGGTCATGTTCGCCAACTCATCCAGATTATGCGAACTGCTTCGATAACAGCTAGAGGTCGCGGTCACGATAAAATAATGGCTGAAGATGTTACCTATGCAGTCAAACAAGAACAATTTAACTTTGAACGGATTATCCCGCAAAATCATTATCCACTTTTAGCTCAAGTTTGTTTGACAAAAAATATTAATAAAGATGAAATCAGTGAGTTGATGTTATTCAATCTTTCGGTTTTGGAATACAACGGCAAAAATCGATGGAACTATCCGAATCCGGTGGTGAAGCAAAATGAAGAATTCCAAAAAGCTCTCCGAGATGCCAGAGAATCCAATGTTAACCCCGAACGATCGCAATTCACAAATTGAGCGATTTTTAGCTGTCAATCAGCAAGCATTTACTCAACTTTTGACGTTTGTTGATTTTTCGGAGAATTTGACTATCGGGTTTGTCGAAGTTAATTTTAATGCGGAAGCTGATTTGCTAATTGAGGGATTGAAAAATTATCCGATTTCTCAAGAAACTCAATTTGAAGTAGTGAGTTTTGATGAGGATTTGCGTTTTCTCCGAGATGAAATAATCGAGATTTTACCTACTATTAAGCCAGAGGCAAATAAAAAATTAGTTTTAATTGTGCGGGGATTGGAAAAGTCGATCGGCAAATTTGACGAATATCCTCCGGTATTACAAGACCTGAATTGGGTGCGAGATGCTTATAAAACCAGCGTTCCGCATCCGATGCTGTTTGTTTTGCCGGACTATGCAATTACTCGTTTGGCGAAGTTTGCAGCGGATTTTTGGGCGTGGCGATCGGGAGTATTTCTGTTTAAAACTACTCAAGCTACTAGAGATGATGCCGTTGCTAGGAGTCTCAATTCGGAACGGAGTTTTAGTACATTACAAACGCCTGAGAAGCAAGAACGTATTGAACTTTTAGAGTCTTTGTTGATGGACTACAGTCCGAGTCATTCGGGAAGTGAAAAAAATCCTAGTGCTTGCAGCAATATTTTACATCAATTAGGAGTTGCTTATCTCAGCCAAGGAAAGCCCGTTAAAGCGAGGGAGTATTTAGAAAAAGCTTTGGAGTTGACAAAGGAAAGTGAAAATTTATCGCTGCAAGCTGATGTTTACAATGAATTGGGTAAATCTTACGAGCAAGAGCGAAAATTTCAGGTGGCAATGAGTGCTTATAAAGCATCGCTGGCAATTGCCCGCCAACTGGGAAACCGTCGCGGGGAAGCTAATGCTTTGTATTATTTGGGGAATGTCTGTGAGGATTTGCGAGAGTGGGAAAAGGCAACTGTTTTTTATCAGGAATGTTTAGAAATTGCACAAGAAATTAAAGATATCTATTCTCAAGCTAGCACATACCAGCAGTTAGGATGGGTGGCAAAGCAAATGTGGAATCTGACTGAAGCTGAGCGTTACTATCAACAAGCTTTAGAGATTTATAGCGAATATAATGATCGCTCTGGTATGGCAAGTAGTTGGGGACTATTGGGAGATATAGAGCGTAAGCGCAGCAATTGGGATGAAGCTGAGAGATTGTACCGCCAATGTTTGGAAGTTGAGACAGAATTGGGCGATCGCTCTGGTATGGCAAGTAGTTGGGGAGTATTGGGAGATATCGAGCGAAATCGCGGCAATTGGGATGAAGCAGAGAGATTGTACCGCCAATCTTTGGAATTAAGGACAGAATTGGGCGATCGCTCTGGTATGGCAACGAGTTGGGGAGTATTGGGAGATATCGAGCGAAATCGCGGCAATTGGGATGAAGCAGAGAGATTGTACCGCCAATCTTTGGAATTAAGGACAGAATTGGGCGATCGCTCTGGTATGGCAAGTAGTTGGGCATCATTGGGAGATATCGAGCGAAATCGCGGCAATTGGGATGAAGCAGAGAGATTGTACCGGCAATCTTTAGAATTAAGGACAGAATTGGGCGATCGCTCTGGTATGGCAACTTCGATCGGTTGTCTGGGAGAAACGGAACTTGGTAGAGGCAACCTAGATGCAGCAGAACCGCTTTTACAAGAAGCTTTAGTGAAAATGCAAGAACTAGGAATGACTTGGCATATTGCCGAGACCAACTACGATTTAGCACAGCTTTACCGCCAGCGTAACAACCCAGAGCTTGCCCAACAACATTACAACAGTGCCCATCAAATATTTCAACAATTGGGAGCCGCGAAAGACTTAGAAAGAATCGAGCGAGAGTGGGAATCAGATTAATTTTAATCAAGAAATGCCGCAGGCGATAGGTGGAAAAACTGAGCTAATTTCTGAATTTGACTCGCCGTCAGTTCCCTGTTACCATTCAATACCTCAGCCACCAGAGACTCAGTAGCAAAAATATCAACCAAGTCTTTTTCTGAAAGCTCAGCTTCAACCATCAAAGCCTTGAGCAATTTAATCCCCTTCAGCACAGGCATTGGCTCATGTTTTTGTTCGTAATCACAGACAAGAATACCCAGCACATTTAAGTAATCTCGGTCATCTTGCGTCAGTTTTCGGCGATCCAAAATATAATTAATCCGATTTTGGGTAGCAATTAACTCAGCTTCACAACTAATCGGGCGCGGGGGAAAATTATTCATAATCTGATAGGCTTGGGAGAAGAATACCGGGCGGTTTCAACCGCCGTGCGATCTTAGAGATTCTCGCTTATCCATCCTCAATCAACCAAAATTTAACGGATCGACATCAATAGTTAAACTAACAGAACGCGGCGTGCGATCGCGCAATCCGATCAAATCCGACAAATCCACCGACTCATCCAAAGGCAACTTCAGCAAAATCTGCCACCGATAGCGATTTGCCACCCGCATAATCGCCGCAGGTGCAGGCCCCAACAACTCACATCCCGGTACAGACAATCGCTGAATATACTCCTGACAAACAGACGCTAATTGTACCGCCGTCACCGCAACTTCCGCCGCATCTACACTACTCAACCGCAACAAAATCAGCCGCCCCGAAGGCGGATAATTCAGCGCCGCCCTTTCCGCCAACTCCGTCTCGACAAAACCCGCATATTCGTGCCGCCTAACTGCTTGAATAACCCAGTGTTCTGGAGTGTAAGTTTGAATAATTACCCGCCCCGGATCGTCACCTCTGCCCGCACGGCCCGCGACTTGAGTTAATGTTTGAAAAGCTCGTTCGCTGGCCCGATAATCCGATAAGTTCAGCAACCCGTCAGCAGACACAACTCCCACCAATGTGACTCCAGCTAAATCTAACCCTTTCGTCAGCATTTGGGTTCCCAACAAAATGTCAGCTTCCCCATTCGCAAATTGCGTTAACAATCGGCGGTGATCTCCCTTATTTCTAGTCGTATCACTGTCAAATCGAATTG
Source organism: Microcoleus sp. F8-C3 (assembly GCA_036704825.1). Taxonomy (GTDB): domain Bacteria; phylum Cyanobacteriota; class Cyanobacteriia; order Cyanobacteriales; family Microcoleaceae; genus Microcoleus. Next base: position 27,478 of record JAUBSN010000086.1, read on the forward strand.
CCCGCAATTCGGGAAATAATCTCGTTAATTCTTGTTCTACTCGCTGAGTGCCGCTGCCAAAGTTTTTGAAGTAAGGAGAACTGCATTCCGGGCAGTTTTGGGGGTGTCTTTCCGTGTGGTTGCAGTAGTGACAGCGCAATATTTCTGCGGTTCCTTCGCCGACGTGGTGATAAGACAGGGAAACATCGCAGTTCGGGCATTCCATCACATAGCCGCAACTCCGACAAGACACAAAGGTACTGTGTCCTCTTCTGTGAATAAACAGGATGCCTTGCTGTTGTCTTGCTTGCAATTGTTCCAGCGCGTTTTGCAGGGAAGCGCTGAAAATCGAGCGGTTTCCTTGTCGCAATTCTTGGCGCATATCGACTATTTCCACAGGCGGCATCGGGCGGGAATAAATGCGATCTGGCAATGATAAATAATGGATAGTTGGTAATGAGTAATAATCTCTTCGCGTCCCGACAAAAGTCTCTAAAGCTGGGGTTGCGGAACCTAAAATTAAGGGACAATTTTCTAATTCGGCGCGCCATTTGGCAACGGTGCGGGCGTGGTAGCAGGGGGCTGGTTGGTCTTGTTTGAAGCTGCTGTCGTGTTCTTCATCGAGGATAATTAAGCCGAGGTGAGGTAAAGGGGCAAAAATGGCCGATCGCGTGCCGATGACAATTTGCGGGGTTCCAGTCAGCATCTGACGCCATGTATCGTAACGTTCGCCGTCGGATAGGGCGCTGTGGTAGACGCAAATTTGCTCGCCAAAACGGGCGCGGAATCTGTCTGTAAGTTGCGGTGTGAGGCCGATTTCGGGAACGAGTACGAGGGCGGATTTGCCGCTGGCTAAGATTGGGGCGATCGCCTGCAAATACACTTCGGTTTTCCCGGAACCTGTAACGCCGTGCAGCAGGACTTGACGGAATCCCGAAAAAGAGTTAATAAACGCTAAGGCTTGAGCTTGAAAATGAGTTAAAGTCTTCGGTGTATCGGGCAATTGAGAAATTCCGCGATCGCCCCTGAGAACTTCCCTTTGGTCAATTACAACGCTACCTTTTTGTTCCAAAGCTTTGACAACCGAAGAACTCGCGCTGCAAATTCTCAGTAAATCGTTCATCCACATTTCACCGCCACCCCGGCGCAAAACTTCCAATACTTCTTGTTGCCGCTTGGTTAAATCTGTGACAAATGCACTAGCAATTAATGTCACTGCCGGTTTGAGTTGTGGTTTGGGAGGAGTGGGAGGTTCTAAATAACTTTCTACCCAACCGCGTTTCAATAAATCTTTCAATCCTCGATAACTTCCCTTAACTTGCCCCTGAAGATATTTCCAAGTGTAATCGCCTTTTTTTTGAGATTGCAGCAATTGCAAAATTTGACTTGCTGCGGGATTGAGAAATGTTTCGGCATTGGGAGAAATTGCCTCCTTAATTAAGCGAATTCGGCGCACGGAACGGCTTAACAAACCGGGCGGCAGCGAGGCTCTAATTACTTGAATTAATGGTGTGCAATAATAAGTGGCAGTGCGTTCGAGCAATTCCCAGTAAGTCGGCGGGAAAAAGCCCGTACTGACAACATCTTCGACATCTTTAACCCGCGCCGGATCTAAGTCGGGCGGCAGTTGAGAAATGAACCGAATTGCGATCGCGCCTACCTGTTGACTGCCAAAGGGTACACTCAAAATATCCCCCGGTTGCACGGTAAGTTCCGCAGGTAAACGATAGGTAAATAACTTATTTTCCTCCCCAGCGGAGTCCCCCGCCACCCTGAAAGGAGAGTCCACCAATACCTCGATCCACTCTGCCTGCAGGGTGGGGCGCTGTGGCGGTTCGCTGCTGCCGTAGGATGCCCCGGCCTCTGCCGCTATAGGGGTTGACAAACCAAAAGTGACAGTAGACATAGGGTTGCACATCAAACTAGGAGGAGCCGCAGTCAAAGGGAGTTTTCATTATCCCTCAGTTTAGCTCGATCGATCGATCTTAGCTGCGGGATTTGGCGATCGGAATCTCGATCGCGAATTCAGTCCCTTCTCCTATTGTGGAGATGCACTCCAACCTCCCGCCGTGTTTGTCCACAACAATCTGATAGCTAATTGACAGTCCCAAACCCGTCCCCTGACCGACTGGTTTGGTGGTAAAAAACGGATCGAAAATTTTTCCTTTTACAGCTTCATTCATTCCCAGACCATTATCTTTGATGCTAATCTTTGCCAGATTTTCGGAAATAATAGAAGTAGTAATGGTAATCTTGATAGGGTTGGCTTCTATCTCGTCGAGTGAAGACTTTTGCTCTCGCTCTCGCAGGGCATCTACAGCATTGTTAATGATGTTCATAAACGCCTGATTTAATTGCCCCGCATAACACTCTATCTTGGGCAAATCTCCATATTTTTTAACAATATTAATTGCGGATTTACCGGGCTTTTCTTTAGTTAAATGCTGCACGATTAACAAGGTGCTGTCAATTCCTTCGTGAATGTTTACTGGTTTCTTTTCACCTTCATCTATCCGCGCAAAATTGCGTAAAGTCAACACAATTTCGCGGATGCGCTCGGAGCCTACTTTCATTGACGAAAGAGTTTTCAACAAATCTTCGCGCAGAAAGTCGATGTCAATTTTTTCCAAAAAATCTTCAATCTCTGCATCTTTTTCGGGATACCGATCCTGGTACATGGCGAGGACTTTTAAAATGTCGCCTGCATAGTCATTGACATAGGTAATATTGCCGTAGATGAAGTTAACGGGATTATTGATTTCGTGGGCGATACCAGCTACCAAAATGCCCAAAGCAGACATTTTTTCGGCTTCAATCAATTTGAGCTGCGTTGTTTGCTGGTCTTCCAAAGCTTTTTCTAGTGCAGACATTCTGGCTTTTAAAATATTTTCGGAATCTCTAAATTCCTCCGTTATTTTTTTGAGCAAAGATTCTTTTTTTTGATTGAGGGCTTGTAATTGGCTGCGTTCGGTTTCCGAATTTTCTAGTTTTTCCCGCAGGCTTCGATTTTCATTTTCCAGCTCTTTGATTCTGTTTTCCCAGTCTGTTAGTTCCATCGGCTATTATTTTGAACCTAAAAATAGTGTCATAACAGTTTGATTAGAGAATTTAGTTGCACCCTTTACCTAGTTAGAATATCGGTGCACGCGGTCAGCCAAAATTGTCAGAAAAATTCTATATTTTCTTGATTTGGGTTGCTCTAAAAATATTATCTAAGATACATTCACAATGTCAATATGTTAATAACAAATCTGCTGAAAACCGATCGCTACTTTTAGGCAGCGCTCTCGGATTTGCAGGGTTTTCATCCGATTCTTGATAAATAAGCAGGGCGATCGCAAACTTATAAAAGCGACCCCAGCGCGAAAAATTGCCCGATTCAGACAACCTTTGTACAAAACCAGCCGGCAATGCAAAGCGAAAATATTAAATGTGAGTAAGCTAGACCGGGGACGACAGGAAAAGTGCGATCGGCTGGGCGCGCGATCGCCCACAAGCAATCTCAAGTACCAAGCCGCTTGCGAGTTACCAGAACGCAATCACACTATACGATTGCTGAAAAATCTCACTTTAATGTGTCGGTCGTACTCACGCACCCGCACCATTTTGTGCTAAGAACTACTACTTGTGACAGCATCGACACAGCAATTTATATTTGGAGAGTAATTGATGTCAGGTAGCGAAGTTCGTGCAGACTTTTGGATGAGCGAGTACATTACCCCCTGGGATATTTACGTTCACGGCGTCATCGCGGTGCTGGCTTACAAAAAAACTGCCTATCAGGAAATGTATGTCGTTCAGACCGGTACCTACGGCAAAGGCTTAGTTTTGGACGGCAAGTGGCAATCTTGTACGGGCGACGAGTTTCTGTACCACGAACCCCTAGTACACCCAGCCATGATTTGTCACGGTAGCCCCAAAAAAGTCCTAGTTCTCGGCGGCGGAGAAGGAGCTACAATTAGAGAAGTGCTGCGCTGGAAAACAGTTGAAAAAGTCGTGATGATCGACATTGACGGCGAAGTAGTAGATGCTTGTCGCGAACACCTGCCCGAAATGCACCAAAATGCCTTTGACGACCCCCGCTGCGAAGTAGTAATCGGCGATGCTTTGGACTATTTAGACAAAACTGACAATGATTGGGATATTGTCATTTCTGACTTGTCCGATCCCATCGAAGAAGGCCCATCTTTCCAGTTGTTTACCAAGGAGTATTTTGAGAAAGTTCGCAGCGTCATGTCACCTAACGGATATTTCGTAGTGCAAGCAGGCCCCGTTTCTCCGGCAGAAATGAAAATGCACGCTCGCATTGTAAATACCCTGAAATCTGTTTTTTCCAATGTTCAATCCTGCACCAGCTTTATTTCTACTTACGGAGCTCCTTGGGGTTTTGCGATCGCTTCTAATCAAGAAATAAATACGCGACCAGAACCCGAAGTTACTGACAAATTACTAGCCGAGAAAACAACTGGCGGGTTGCGGATGTTGGACGGAATTACACTGTTGGGGTTGATGCAGCTTCCCGGTCACTTACGACAGGTAATCGCCGCTGAAACCGAAGTTTACACTATGGCAGCACCGCCTAAGTTTTTCGGGAAAGGCTCTGTCAGTCAGTGAAGTTAAATCGAAAGAGAAAACTCGTTTGGAGTAACTGAGATGAGCAATTTAATTCGCATAGCCGCTGCAATTTTTCTTCCCCCGCTGGGCGTATTTTTGACTGTCGGCATCGGTACTGATTTTTGGATCAACCTGGTTCTGACGTTTTTGGGATTTATTCCCGGCATCATTCACGCTGTTTGGGTGATTGCTAAGCACGATCGAGGTTAATCTCCTGTAGGGGCGGGTTCACCAGCAATAATTGCCAAAAACCGACAATCTCAAAAACCCGCCCCCGCCCAACTAATAGCCTGTATCAACCTTTATTTATAAAATACTGGAATAATGCAGATTGAGATTTACAGTTGGGTGGGGGCGGGTTTATTTAGATAGTCGATTACAGTCAGAGATTGTTGGTGAACCCGCCCCTACGAGGTTTTATTTATTGTTGTAAATCGATTTCTTCACAAACCAATTCAGCAATTTTTTTCGCAGCCCCCGATTCTCCTCGAACCGCACGCAAACGATCGCCCATTTGTGCTAATTTTTCAGGATGGCTCAAATAGTCGATCGCCAATTTAGCAATTACTTCCGGTTCCAGCTTCCCAATTAACTCCGGCACAATCTCTTCCTGTGCCCAAATATTCGGCCAAGCATACAGCTTTCCCTTGCCCAATTGCCAGATTAACCAATTAATAGCCGTTGCAAAAGCTGAACCGACTAACGGCAAATTTGCCAGCAATCCCGGCAATCCGTCCCAAGCTTTCATCGCATCCAATTGCTGCGTCGGAATCAAAACAATCATCGGTACGGCTAACGAACCCAATTCGGCTGTATTCGCTCCCACAGTAGTTAAACACAGGCTGCATTCTGATAGCAAATCGTAGGCGGGCGTCTGCGTCCAAAGTTCTACTTGCAACCCATTTGCTGTCTGCAAAAACGGCCGTTCTGTTAACTGAAGTTCGGCGCTGGCGTTCTCAAATAAATGCAGGCAAGGATTGTGTTTTGGGTCTGCAAAACGTGCTAGAGTTTGCACATCTATGGTAGGAGCAACGGGAATTACAAAGCGAGTTTCAGGGCGGATGCGGTGGATGGATTGGGCGATCGACAAACATAACGGTACACCTAAAGCTAATTTGGCAGCTTTAGAACCGGGCAACAATCCAATTAATTCTATTTTCCGTAGAGGATCTGCCCCATCTTTGGCGTCCGATTGTCGATTACCTACTTCCGCGATCAAATCTCCGACAACTGTAAATTTCTTAGCATATTTTTCGGGAACTTTAGCAAAAACTTCCGGTTTCATCGCCGCAAATTTATCAATCCAGCGATACCACCGCGCGTCCCATTCAGCATAAATAACAGTGCGATATTTTAGCCTTTTGCCAATCACAACTGTAAAAAATTGATCGCCGCCTAAAAACAAAACAACTCCTGTTTCGTGCCAATCCCAATTTTCAGCAGTTTTGCCCGATAATAAGAATGGAAAAAAATGCTCCGGTGCTTGCACTCTGTCCACTTCTGGGTAGGAAGAGGCTATTTCTGCTTCTTTCCCGGTGGCGTGCGGACAGGGGGACAGCACTACAGAGATGCGGGCTTGAGTGCCCGCGTTTCCCAATTGGTCGCGCAAAGCTTGCACGGCGGGACGCACCCAAGTTGCCAATTCTCCAGGGCCGTTGGAGAGGATTAAAATATCTACTGCCATGCGATTTAAGATTTGAGAGGATGCCACGGAGATTTTATGACAGATTTAATTAATGCGGTCAAGACGGGTGATGTTGCGGCTGTAGAAAGTGCGATCGAACAGCGTGCAGATATCAATGCCAAAGATGAGGAAGGCGCGACGGCTTTGACGGCGGCCGCTGAGGCTGGCAATGCTGATATTGTCAAAAAATTGCTGGCTGCAGGTGCGGATGTCAAAAGTCAGGATAATGACGGGTGGACGCCGTTAATGAGTGCCGCTGCTGCCGGACATACCGAGATTGTACAGCTTTTGCTGGAGGCGGGGGCGGATGTGAATGCTAAAACTAATTTTGGTTTGACGGCTTTGATGAGTGCAGCAGGTAGCGGGCGCACTCAAGTTGTGGAATTTTTAATCGATAAAGGAGCTGATATCAAAGCTAAGGATAATAATACTTGGACGGCGTTAATTTGGGCGTCTTCGGAGGGTCACAAAGATGCGGTTGAGGTTTTGAAGCTAGCGCGCGATCGATCGTTAACTCGATAAGGCGCGCATGGAAGAGTCTTCAAAGTCCCCCTTTTTAAGGGGGATTTAGGGGTATCGATTTGGCGAGTTGCAGCAATAGGAAAGTGCGATCGTACTTCCCAGCAGCAATCAGGCAAATCCCCAATAGCTTCGAGATTTCTAGCCAAGTAGAGGTAGAGAAGCCCTAGATTCTGGTAAGAGATTCAACTTGAGATTTCCGCCGCCTTCAATAACAGCGATCGTGTCAAAGCTACTAATTTCCGAACTTCCATCTGGAAGGAAGACGAACAAGCCATTCGTTTGGATAGCTAAATCTCGATTGTTGTTGATGGGAAATATCAAGAAGTTATCTAAGGAAGGTAGGATATCGCTTGTTGCTAGCTGAATGCTATCCTGACCTTGGGTAAAGTTCCGAATTGTAGCAAAACCCGGCCCGATATATAACTTTGTTGGGGAACTGTATCCCTTACCACCGGTACCTTGCATAACGTCTCCGAGCATGAATTTATCGCGACCGCTACCGCCAGTGAGAGTATCGAATTCATTACTGCCGTCACTTTCGTAATTTCGGCCGGGGATGGAAAAGCCATCACCTGTACCTAAACCTACTTCAACTCCAATTAATTCGGTATTCCCCACCCCAGCACCGGTAATGATGTCATTCCCGGAAGTTCCGATAAAAGTCGCAGAGCGGCTTGGATCGCTTTTCCCAAAATTGAAGTAGTGTTCGCGACCGGTTTTCCAGGCTCCAGAGTTGACCAACGGCACAATATCGGGGTTTTTCAGTAAGTATTCCGTTTCAAAAAGCGAAGTTCCAAACTGACCGTCTTTGATGCCGAATTCAATGAAATGCTGGTAGCCGTTTTTAAACGTTCCATTCTGAATAAACGGCTGCAACTGTCGGTTATTTGCGAGATAAAACGCTTCGTCATACTCAGGCGATACTTGGCTGCGACCTTCTTCGTAACCGTATTGGATAAAGTGGTCTAGTCCGGTCGCAAAAGGCGCGTTTGGGTTGTTGGGGGTGCGGACTAAGGCAGCGATGTCTGGATTGCCAGCGAGGTAAGTAGCTTTGTCAAAATACCGCGATACTTTAGTTAAGCCGCCTGCTTCACCGAATTTTTGAAAGTGTTCTAGTCCCGATTTGATGACTCCTGCATCAATGGCTGGTTTGACCCAAGGATATTGAGCAAGGTAGTATTGTTCGTCAAAAATTGCGTAACTAGCCATGTTTTCCTCCTGCGGCTTTAATGAGATATTTATGCAATTTATAAATCATCAGGAACTTACACAATACCCGATTTGGTGATTTTTTCCAAGTGTCAAATCTCACTTAAGCTCTATGCTTTCTAGCCGAGGAAAGTGAGACCGACTGGAGGATTAAAGGGATTTGTAATTGGAATCTGTTGCAGATTTAGATTTGCTCCTCCCTGAATTCGGGCAATTGTATCTCCAGATGTTTGAATTAATAAGTCCGCCCCTGATGGAAATATACTCAGTTCATTAAAGTTTTCCACCAACTGAATAAAATCTTTTCCTTTTTCAAAGTTGACAATCCTTGCCTCGCCACTGCCCGTATAGAAATCTACCCTGCTGATAAAACTACGTCGGTTGTTGGGAACAGCATCTCCGAGCACGAAGTAATCAATGCCAGAAGTGCCAATCAATGTATCGAATTCAGTTGTAGTCAGGAAAGGCTCTCTGGTGATGTCATCCAATATCAAAGCGTCATACTTATTCTTATTAATGCCAAAAGGTGGATTTGGGCCAGCGAAAGCTACTTGCAGTCCGATAATTTGATTTTTTCCCGCTGTAAATCCCGTGACGATATCATTACCGTTGGTTCCTGTAAAAAATCCGTATCGATTTGGCTCGAATTGCCCGAATTTTAGATACAGCACTTCCGGATGTTACGAGGTACAATAGAATAGACTAAAAATAATATACAAATGAAAGCATACTCAGTA
>JAUBSN010000087.1:0-36210 GCA_036704825.1 Microcoleus sp. F8-C3
TCGCTCGAATAAGGTTTCATTTTTTTCGCTTATGTACTCAATACAGTGTATCATATATACATGGAATCTGCTGTATTTGTGAACTTAGAAGCAATGTCACCTGGGGAGTTCAAAGCAGGCGGAGCAGGTTTGCAAATTCGTTACGGCATTCACGATACCCCTTTTGGCACATCTTTAATCGCGACAACGGCCCGCGGTATTTGCAATCTTTATTTCTTGGAGACAACAGACGAACAAACCGCCGCACAAAGACTGCGATTGACGTGGAAAAATGCTGAAATTATCCGCGACGAGCAAACCACTCAATCATTGCGCGACCTGATTTTCAATTCAGAAACTCTCAGCGAGCAAAAACCGCTAACGCTCTTGGTAAAAGGCACTAACTTTCAGATTCAAGTTTGGCGAGCACTTTTGAAATTGCCATTTGGGGCGATCGCAACTTATCAGACTATAGCTCAAATGGTAGCACGCCCAACTGCTGCTAGAGCTGTAGGAAATGCGATCGGTAAAAATCCGATCGGCTATCTAATTCCCTGTCACCGTGTCATTCGAGAATCTGGAGAACTCGGCGGCTTTGGCTGGGGAGTAGAGCGTAAAACAGTCATGTTAGGTTGGGAAGCTAGCCGTACAATCTGCGGAACCACCCTCGCAGAAATAGAGGGATCTAACGGTGTCCATCACCCGCTGCACACTACCTCTGTTCCCAACACATAACCTCTGTGCGATCGGGTGCATTGGCGTTGTTGTGCTGCGTCGCCTAGAGAACTTTTAATAACCTCCGACTTCAATTACCGTTCTTTTTTCCTGACCATCTCATCTCAACAACTGTGCGTACCTCGCAATCAGCAAGTTCACGCTTTAATAAAGGTTGTGGGGCACATTCATCAAGCAGGATTCGCACAGGCTGTCAGCATTTCTTTTGCTAATTCAAGAGCTGCAATTGTCTGTTGCCGACTGACACTAGGGAAATGGTTTAGAAATACCTCTAATGAATCACCAGCCTCAAGATACTCAAATAGGGTTCTCATTGGCACGCGAGTCCCAACAAAAACAGGGATTCCCCCCAAAATATCGGGGTCGCTATGAGCAACACGGAATGTTAATGTCATAACAAATTCAGCGAACTGGCTACCAGATTTTACAACAATTGTATCCCAAAGTCATTTGATTTTCGCGAGCACAATGCCAAACAAACGATCGCTAGCATCCATTTCATCTAAACCTACAACTGTTAGCAGTTTAGGCTGGGAAGCTAGCCGTACAATCTGCGCTCTATCGAGATAGCATTACTATTTTTGCTACTTGCCGAAGCAATCGATCGCAGATAAATTTCAGGGTGCAAGGTCGATCGAGGAATTCGCAATATGTCAAAATACACTAGAAATATTGTGTATCGCCAGTTTTGCAATGACGCTGCCTACCGGATCTCGTTCTCCTGCTTTGTTCCAAACGCTTTCGCTGGTAGCTGACCCGATCGCATTTTTCGATCGCTATTCTGCCAAATACGGCGATACATTTACCGCCCGCGTGTTGGGGCCCGCTTCGCCCCCCGTGGTGTTTCTGGGCCGTCCAGAAGCGATTCAGGCGGTGTTTACGACGTTAGCCGATGCCTTTGAGTTTGGCAAAGTGACCAACGTATTTCGCCCGCTGGTGGGAAATGAATCCCTAATTATGAATGAAGGGCCGCGGCACCTGCGGCAGCGACAGCTATTAATGCCCGCGCTGCATCGAGAACAGTTGCACAGTCAAGGGCGTTTGATTGTTGATTTGACGAAAAAGCAGACGATCGACTGGAAAGCCCCAGATGCGATCGCAGTCCGCCAAGAAATGTCAGAAATTTCGCTGCAAGTCATCTTGCAAGTCGTCTTTGGATTAGTGCCGGGAGAGCGCTACGAACGGCTGAAACAACTGCTCAGCAAGCTTTTAGAGGCGATTACCTCTGAACTGTACTCGATGCAATTTTTCTTTGAACCGTTGCAGCAAAATTTAGGGCCTTGGAGTCCGTGGGGGCAATTTTTGCAGCAGATGGCGCAGATTGACTCGCTGATTTATGCGGAAATTGCCGAGAGGCGATCGCATTCTCTCGATTCGTCTCGCACGGATATTCTGTCGGTGTTGATGATGGCCCGCGACGACACGGGCGAATCCATCGGCGATCGAGAATTGCGCGATCAGTTGATGACGCTGTTGTTGTTGGGACATGAAACGACTGGATCGGCGTTGACTTGGGCGTTTTACTGGCTGCATCAGTTTCCCGAATGCCTCGCTAAGTTGCGGCAGGAATTGGATGAATTGGGCGAGAATCCCGATCCCGTCGCGCTTTCGCAGTCGCCCTATTTAACAGCAGTCTGCAAGGAAGCGCTGCGGATTTATCCAATTGCCTTAATTTCGCAGCCGCGCAAGGTGAAACGGACGATCGAACTCGAAGGCTATACATATCAACCGGGAACGATTTTAATCCCCTGTGTCTATTTGGCGCACCGTCGCCCTGAAACCTACGAAAATCCCGCCCGGTTCAATCCCGATCGCTTTTTAGATCGCAAGTTTTCCGCCTCTGAATTCTTACCGTTTGGAGGCGGGAGTCGAAGCTGCATCGGGATGGCCTTATCGATGTTTGAAATGAAGCTCGTTTTAGCAACGGTTTTGTCTTCCCGTGAGTTTGTATCGAATCTCGATCGGCCAATTCGTCCGGCGCGCCGGGGAATCACTTTCGTGCCGCCTGATGGGTTTCGATTAACGGTTGTGGGCGATCGGCGTTAGATGCAGTAAAACGCCGTGTCAAGCAAGATATATCATTCGATAAAAATCCCAGCAACTTTATCTCCATTCATCGTCATGTGTACCACAAATTCATCTCCATCATCTTCAAAACTCAGCTTCCACAAATAAACCTGACAATTACCTTGTTTTAACTCACCAAAATAATTAATTGAATATCCCTTTTGCAGGCGGTCAGCGAGCTGCTCGCTAACATCGTCAAACATTTTTTGTGTAATGCTCGTTTTGTAGCCTGCATCACCAACTGTAGTAAAAAGCTCGTAATTTTTCGATGCAGTCGCATTCAAAATAACCTGCAAACAATCGATGACGTTTTGAGAGGGGGCTGTGGGGGTCATGATGATGTCCTTGTTTTAGGGTTCTATCAAAATCAGTAACAAATGGCGCTGTTAATAGTTCCTACGTCGGTCTAATATCAAATCCGGTTGCATAGGAATTATTTATCAGTAGGGGGCGCGATCGCAGAAATTTTAAAATCCACAGATTAGACTATTTACACTCACGCACCACCCCAAGAACTGAATAATATCGATGCAACTTTACTATTTATAGCAGTTTTCAATCGAATTAAATAAAGACAGCTTTAGACACGGCAGTGCCGTGTCCTACCCGATATCTGTAGTGCACTATACTGAAAACCGCTAGATTGCCTCAGCAACAATAGTCCGGTGTCGGACTGTATTGCAAGTGATTGTCGGCTGTGCAAAACCCGAATCAACTAAAGCTTGCTCGATATCCAACGCAAAATACTGATCCAAATAAGGCTCCGTACTCTTGAGCAAAGTCAAAATATAAGGAGGCATTTTGGCATAAACTTCCGACTGGGGATTCATATCCATAATTGTCAAATGTCCGCCAACACGCAGCAAGCGCCTCGCTTCCCGAAATATTTCTCTAGTAGCTTTCTGCGGCAATTCGTGACAAACTAAACAAATAGAAACTAAATCAAAAGCAGCCGCCGGTAAACCAGTAGATTCAGCAGCAGCGTGAACCCAAGTCGGAGATTTTTGATTTAAAGATTCAGATTCTCGCTGTTGGGAACGGTATTTAGCAACTGCTAAAAAATAAGGCGACAACTCCACCCCAGTCATCTTCGCTTCCGGGTAAACATCCCCAAGAGCAAAGGTACTCAATCCCACGCTGCATCCCAAATCCACAATATCTTGCGGTGAAGATTCTATCTGAGATTGGATGATTTCGTGATAGCTAGCGCGGAGTTTAGGATCGCCTTCGGCACCCGCTTCCGGCCAAATTGTGGCGTGAACTGTACGGGCGGCAACTTCAACTTCTGTAGCAGCTTCCCAACTCATATTACCTTTTTCATAAGCGTGGAATGAAGTTAGATAATATTTCGGGTAAACAAGATCGGGATTTTGGACGCTGAGCAATTCTGCATCCCAATTCCGGGACAAAAGTGCTTGGGATTCTTGTCGCCAATGCACTCCGATTTTTTCGGCTCTTTTTATCATCATTTCCCGCGCTTGGTGCTTGGCTAGATCGGCCAAAGGCTTGATGGAGAGTACGCCATTTACTAAACGCGAGGCTAAGCCGGGAGTTTTGTTAACTGCAACAGTCATATTTTAGCTTTTTCTATTTAGCGCTAGTCATTATACCACGGTAACGTCATTAGGATATGCCTGCTTCATCAACTTGTTAGATTCGCGTTTGCAACGCTGTTGAGTCTCTACGACCGTGAAAAATTGCGGTCACTATCACTCGGCTTGATACAATACGATAATACACAGCATAGGGAAAGCGACGTACCACCGCTCGTCGAACATCGCGATAGACAACGGATAGGACTCCGGCATCTGGCAAATGCGATCGAGAATTTCATCAACACAGTCTAAAAAATCGTCACCGAGTCCTAGTTGCTGGCTTTCATACCAACTGTATGCTTCATCAACTTCTTCACGAACTTCTGGACGGAACACCAAAGCATAGTTCATAGTTCATTTTCGTGATTTGACTGAAGCTTTAACTTCTTCCCAAGTCAGTACATTTTCAGGATTTGCTTTACTATCATCTATTCGGCGATCGAGCTCCTGCTTTTGAAACTCTGTCAGGTCGGGGTGAACCTGTTCTGCCGATATACTTTCCAAGATTGCTTGTACAAGACGAATTCTATCTTGAACGCTGAGGGAGACAATTTGATTTAAAGTCGCTGTGAAATCCATAAATTTGAGTTAAGAGCCAACGACTTAGTATACTATTATAACTCAAAACTCTTAACCGCAGGCATTATTCCTAATTTAGAGTTTTCTGGAATCCCTTTGCCCGAAGTTGGAGTATTTGGAAGAACACTTTAAATCTAGCTATTCAGGAGTTTGTGATGAGCAAATCTATTGTGGAATTGGTTGACAACTTGCCGTCTGGTGGCGTCACTGTGAGGATGCTCAAATCTCTCGATTTTGTGGTGCCGGGGGAGTGGAACAATCTCACGGGTTTTGATAATACTATTCAAGCGGTGACAGGGGAAACAAAGCGCAAATTAGTTGAGAAAATTCGCGATCGCGCGATCGAGCTTTACGCCAACCCCAACGAACCCTATCAAGGCGTCGTCAGGCTTTACCAGTTAGCAGACAGCGCCGACAGTGCGTTAGGTGCAACGGCTATGGCGAATAAAATCGGCGAAAACATCGGCTTTCTTTCTTTTCTCAACCGCCTCACTCCCAAAGCTGACACAACTCAAACGATCGACTTGTGCGTCAAAGTCGCGATCGAGCTAATTGCCTTCTGCAAACTTAACAATATTTCCCTTAACAATGTGGGAAGCTTTGGTAATTATTTATCCCATTACAAAGGCGCATCTCTGATGCGGATGGCTGCATTAGTTTGTGCTGACGGTTTAATTCCCCTCGGCCCGGACTTCATTCGAGTAGCGCAAAATACCCTAGGCAACTTGAATCCTTCAGCCTTGCAGCAAAACTCAACATTCCAAAATATCAGCAATCTAATTCCCGGCGCAAATAATTCACAAAAGTTCGGATTTCTGACAGCAAGTTTCGCCTCAGCGCAAGGTTGGATGAACAATTTAGTACAGTCTCGCGGCTTAACTCCGGCTATAGTTTTAGGCCATCTCAAGCAATACGTTGATGTTACTGATGACAAATTGGATTATGTGGCGGCGTTTTTGGACATGACTACCAATTATTACGAACATACGGGAATTCAGACGGTTGCTCGCCAATTGATCGATCGAGCTTATGCTGAAATAGCCTCTGGCAGATACTAGAAAACTCGTTCCCAGGTGAGGAACAGAGCGAGGCAGAGCCTCGGGATATGCGTTCCCAGGCTCTGCCTGGGAACGAGGGAATAAATATCGCAATGTGAGTTAAAATAAGCAAATTATGTTTAGCAAACCTCTGTTAATCGCATTGTGAAAAACAAATCGCTTCCTTCATCCGTAACAGTCAAGCTAGGCAAATTTGTCTGGACATCAATGTGGCAATTAATGATGTCAAAACTGGCGCCGCCCGATCGCACCGGAGCATACATTCGCCCCACCAGCAGTTTCCGCAACTTTGTCAGCACAGCACCAGACAACCCTCACGGGCCCGCTGCGGGACGGTATCGCCTCTTCGTGGGTAAAGGGTGCCCTTGGGCGCACCGCACTCTGGTGACGAGGGCGCTCAAAGGGCTGGAAGATGCGATATCCGTGTCTGTTGTCTATCCCTCTGAAGGGGGAATGTGGGTGATGGAGTCGGAGACTTTTGGCTGCAACACGATGCCGGAACTTTACCAGTTGGCTTTACCGGGCTATCAGGGGCGGTGTACGGTGCCGGTGCTGTGGGATGACTCGAAAAAGGCGATCGTCAATAACGAGAGTTCGGAAATTATTGTGATGCTAAACTCGGAGTTTAACGAGTTTGCTAGCAATCCTGAAATGGATCTTTATCCTCTGGATTTGCGATCGCAAATTGACGAGTGGAATGAGAAGATTTACCAATCGGTGAATAACGGCGTTTATCGCTGCGGTTTCGCCCAATCTCAAGCTGCTTATGACTCGGCTTGCAGTGAATTGTTTGCTGTTTTAGACGAGATCGATCGATCGCTCTTGAGGAGTCGTTACCTGTGTGGCGATCGGGTGACTTTAGCAGACGTGCGGCTGTTTACTACTCTATTCCGTTTTGATGCCGTTTACTACAGCTTGTTCAAATGCAATCTGCGCCGCATTCAAGATTACGAGCATTTGGGAGCTTATCTGCGCGATTTGTACCAGTTGCCGGGAGTTGCCGGCACTTGCGATTTGGAGGCTGTCAAGCGCGATTATTACGGCAATTTGTTCCCGCTGAATCCCGGCTGCATTATCCCCGCTGGGCCCGATCCGGCGAGTTTGCTAAAAACTCACGATCGTGCAGAGCTCAGAAACCGGGTTTCTTAACAAAATCGGGCGTGAGGATGCCAGAATTTTCGCAGAAACCCGGTTTCTTGGATGGTTGGGCGGAGTCCATCTTATGCTTGAATTTGATTTGTTGGCTGGTTTAAGCTGTTCTCCATTTAAATTGTGTGTCAAAAATGACTCAAATTATTGTGGGATGGGCACGCGATCCGTCCCGAATATGCAATTTAAACGCGCAACAGTTTACTTCTTCGTCTTTAACTTCAAAATTTATTAGCCAATTAGTTCCAAACCCTTCGCATGAGAAGAGGAAACACCATTCTTCATCCGCCCCGCCACCACCATCAGTAGCAAAGCCAAACTGTCGTTAGAAAGCCCATCAACCAATATCTGCATATCTAACAAAGACTCTAGTTGCTTTGGCACTGACATCTGACTGCTGTTGCCAAATCCCTCTCCCCCCGTCAGCCGATTGCAGAAGTAAGCGCGGGCTCCCGGCTTGATCTCGTCCATTGCCTCGATTAATTTCCACAGCACCTCCGTAGAGATGCCAGTCTTGCCCCGCCGAAACTCAGAAATATGATTCTCGCTAACGCCTGAAAACTTGGATAACTGTTTTCCAGATATCCTGTAGCGTTCAATAGTCATCCTAAAAATTTCGGAAATCATTGTAACGTTTTGTGACAATAATCTATGATTAGCCTTTAGCGGTGGTATTCTCATTAAGTTATCGGTCAATAGCCTAATTAACAGCCCCACAGCTTTAATAACTCAACCAATTATAACTCTGCCCGCATTATGTAGTGTCGGCGCAGTTTTATTTTGCCCTGAGCACAATAGACACCAACCGAATTTTAGTTTTCAGCCTTGACGCAATCCGGCTGGCAGACTCATTATCGGTGATGTCTAATGGCTGCGGCTTGTTTTACGAAACCAAAGGCAAGATTTGAATACAAATGGCAGAGTATGGTATCCAGTCATATTTCTCTGTCGTTCAATTCAAAGTAACATCCTGGTTTCGAGTGTGCTGTGACTCTAGTCACATTTGAGTGGCATCTCTCTATAAATTTAGGATCTAAGAAGTGTCAAGAAACTTAACACAGCCGATTTCTCTAAAATTACCCAAATGGCCAGAGGCTAATGTAAGTAACGTAACTGTGGGGAATCGACGGCTGAGTGTAGAAGAAGTTGCCAGGGTTGCCCGCTGTGGAACCAGAGTTCGGTTGAATGATGAAAGCGATATTGCCGATCGAGTGCAAGCATCCTGCGACTACATTGCAGATGCTGTCGAGTCGGGAAAGCCGATTTACGGAGTCACGACTGGCTTTGGTGGGATGGCGAATACTGTAATCTCTACTGAAGATGCGACTTCTCTACAAAATAATCTCGTCTTTTATCACAAGGCTGGGGCTGGTAAGCGGTTGCCGATCGCTGATGTCCGGGCCGCGATGATCCTGCGGATCAACTCGCATCTATACGGTGCCTCTGGCATCCGGTTGGAACTGGTGGAGCGCATGACAACCTTCCTCAATGAAGGAGTAACACCTCACGTTTACGAATTTGGCTCTATCGGCGCTAGCGGCGACCTTACACCCCTAGCTTACATTACTGGATCGCTGATTGGGTTGGACAAATCCTTTACCGTTGACTTTCAAGGTGAGGAGATGTCATGCGTACAAGCGCTTGAGAAGCTTGGCTTACCCCCCCTGACGTTGCGCCCCAAAGAAGGGTTAGCAATGATGAACGGTACCTCTGTTATGACTGGTATCGCGGCCCTGTGCCTCCGCGACGCACAAGTCTTGCTTGCCCTAGCAATGGGGGTTCACGCCCTGATGATTCAAGGGTTAGGGGGTACTAATCAATCGTTTCATCCTTTTATTCACGCGCTCAAACCTCATTCTGGCCAAATATGGGCAGCTTCCCAAATGGTCGCACTCCTTACAGATTCGTGCTTGAGCCGAAACGAGTTAGATGGTAAGCACGATTACCGGGGTGCAGATCCAATTCAAGACCGCTATTCGCTCCGCTGCTTGCCTCAATATCTGGGGCCAATTGTTGATGGATTGGCAGAGATTGTTCAGCAGATTGAAGTAGAAATAAACTCGGTAACAGATAACCCTTTGATCGACGTTGAGAATGAAGCCAGCTATCACGGCGGCAATTTTCTGGGACAGTATGTTGGTGTGGGAATGGATCGTTTGCGGTATCTCTTAGGTCTGCTATCTAAGCACCTGGATGTGCAAATAGCGCTGTTGGTTGCACCGGAATTTAATAACGGGCTGTCACCGTCTTTAGTTGGTAACACGAGCCGTAAGGTCAACATGGGTCTAAAAGCTCTGCAAATAACTGGAAACTCGATTATGCCGCTGTTGACTTTTTATGGCAATTCGATAGCAGATCGCTTTCCCACTCACGCCGAACAATTCAATCAAAACATCAACAGCCAAGGATTCGCTTCAGCTAATTTAGCTCGTCGCTCAATTGAAATCTTCCAGCAATATATGGCAATTTCCCTCATGTTTGCCGTCCAAGCTGTTGACTTGCGAACCCATCAAGTCGCCGGTCACTATGATGCGCGGGAGTGTTTGTCGCCACTTAGCTTACCGCTATATGAGGCTGTGCGTGAAGTTGTGGGACAGCCGCCGAATATTGAAAAATCTTACATTTGGAATGACAACGAGCAATCTTTAGATGTACACATTGCCCTGATTGCTGCTGACATTGCACAGGAAGGACGAATTGTCCAAGCTGTGAACCAGATTTTATCAAGTTTGAAGTAGGCAGAGGAAGGAGAAGGGTAAAATTTTTCGCAAAAAACTCACATTATTTTTTCTCTTTTCTCCTCTTCTCCTCTTTTTACCTGCGTAAAATAATCCATTTGTAGCTAATAATAGCCTGCGAAACGGTGTCAAAAATGAGTTAAAGTTTTAACTCTTTCAGAGCTGCTTGTCTGTTACACAAGCATTCGCAATATTTCTGCTGCAAAAAATTGTTGAACATTACTAGAAAGACACAAAAATGGTTAATCACAATATTTCAGCTAACATCTCTGAAACTGCTTTTCAGCTAGATATTTACCCAAGTAAAAAAGCAGAGAGATTGTCAAATCAGCAACACTTTTTGACGAAGACTGTTCGCCAGTGCGTCAAAATCTATCAACTTGAACTGAAGGATTGGCAACAAATTTGTCAGGCAATTCACTCTGGTTACATGGGGGATGTTTCCTTAGAAAAGAAACAGCAATCAAAAGCTTTAGTTAGTGGTTTTCGATTTGCTTTAACGACAGTACACCAGTGCATCCAAATCTTGAACACGAAACCTATTATTTGGCAGCAATTTTACCGAGGATGAAATAGGGATGAACATTGCAGAGCATATCGAGAGAGGAGGCAAGTTTTTCCCTCACAAACCAGCCTTAATTTTTGAAGGCAAATCTTTCACGTACAAGCAGCTTAACGAATTGGCAAATCGCGCTGCTAATGGTTTGCAAGGATTGGGAGTCAAGCGGGGCGATCGCGTTGCTCTCTTCCTCCCTAATATTCCTGAATTTGTCATATCTTATTTGGGCATTCTCAAAATTGGAGCGATCGCAGTTTCTATCAGTTCGATGCTCAAATGTGATGAAGTTCGATTTATCCTTAGTGATTGTGAAGCTAAGGTCGTTATTACCACCGAATCATTAAGTAGACAAGTCCCAGATGCGGATTTAGCTTATCTCGAACACATTTTGATTGCTGAAAGTGAAGCGAACAAAGGAACCAGTCTGGAAGAAATGATGGCAAATGCTTCGCCGGAAGCACGGGCTATTAAAATGGGGAGACATGAGCCAGCAGCGATTCTCTATACATCGGGAACTACAGGTTTTCCCAAGGGAGCTACTTTGTCGCACGGCAATGTCATTTCCAATATTTATGCGAAAAACCGCTGCTGTAAAATGCAGCCAGAAGATCGGTTACTGCTGTACTTACCGCTATTCCATTGTTTCGGTCAAAACGCTATTCTCAATAGCGCTTTTAATGCTTGTGCAACGATTGTTTTGCAGCGCCGTTTTGCTCCTGCGGAAATTCTGAACGCGATCGCTCGCGAACGGATCACGATGTTTTTTGGCGTGCCGACAGTTTTCATCAAACTGTTAGAACTGCACCCCTCTGAGTGCGAGTTAAGTTCAGTCCGTTACTACTTTACTGCATCTGCTCCTATGTCAGGGGAGATTGTTCAGCAGTGGCGATTGCTTCACAATTTGGTGATTCATGAAGGGTACGGCCTAACTGAAACTTCTCCTTTTGCCTGCTACAACCACGAATTGAAATATAAACCAGGCTCGATTGGAATGCCGATTGAAAATGTGGAAATGCAGGTCATCGATCGCGATGGTAAAGAAGTCGCGCCAGGGGTAGTGGGGGAACTTGTCATTCGCGGGCCGAATGTGATGCTGGGTTACTGGAATCGCCCCGCTGAAACGGCCCAAGTCTTAAAAGACGGTTGGTTTCATACAGGCGACCTCGGCTGGATGGATGATGATGGCTATTTTTACATTGTCGATCGCTTGAAAGACATGATCAATGTTTCTGGCTTTAAGGTGTATCCCAATGAAGTTGAGCGGGTGCTTACTACCCATCCAGCGGTGGCTGAAGTGGCGGTTTATGGGGTTCCAGATCCGGTTAAGGGTGAGATCGTCAAGGCAAATATTTTGCTGAAATCGGGTCAATTGCTGGCAGTCGAAGATGCGATCGCTTTTTGTTCGGAGCGGATCGCTGCTTACAAGGTACCGTGCCTTGTCCAGTTTGTTGATTCCCTTCCGAAGAATGCGACGGGTAAGGTGTTGAAACGGGTTTTGCGCGAGGCGAATAGCTAAGTCACCTCGTCATCCTTAGAAAGATATCGTTCTCATCTTAGCTAATAAGCATTAAATTTGCTGGCTCTAGGAGTTAGAACCGAGAGCAGGCAAATATCCAAATTTTCATGTTGTTTATTTCTGTTCAAATGAGTCTTGTCAAGATGAACCAAGCTGTAGGAATCCGCGCAATTGCAGTTAATTTTCCAGAGCGTGTACGTACTAATGATTACTGGAAAAATAATTATCCAGAGTTTTTAGCTGAGCTTGAGCAAAAAAATCAAAAAGTGCGACTGTTTGATAATGATTCTCAAGAAAATATCAATTGGGTGCAGGCAGTAAAACCTTATCGAGAAGATATATTCAGAGGAACGTTAGAAAGAAGAATTTTGGCTGAAGGCGAAACCTCTATTCTTCTTGAATGTGGAGCTATCAAAAAGGTATTGCAAGCCAGTAAATTAGAGATTAATGATGTTGACTTATTGATTTCTTGTGCTATGTTTTCAGAACAATTAGTGATTGGAAATGCAACTCTAATAGCAAGAGAGTTAGGTTTCCGAGGAGTTGCTTGGAATTTGAATACTTCCTGTGCAGGAGCTTTATCCGCCTTAAGCAATGCTGTCGCTTTAGTCCAAAATCAAAACTTTAACCGAGTCTTAGTCTCGTTATCTTGCAATTATTCTAAGCACGTAGAATACACTAACTCTTTTTCCTTCACAGTAGGGGATGGGGCAGCCGCTTTTATTGTCGAGAAATCAGAAGAAGGACAAGGATTAATTCATTCTTACTCGACGAATACTTACGACACTTGCGATGTCGTTTATCCCAAATTTACTGTAGATTCTAGCGGACAACCAAAAACATTGATTACAGTGAATAAAGAAACGGTCAAATATGCCACATCTTTGTTCGTTAAATACTTTCAAAAATGCTGTACTCAAGTATTGATTGAGTCTCAGATAAAAATCGAAGAGATTGACTTCTTTATCTGCTTTGCAGCAGCAGCAGGTTATGCCGATTTTTGTGCTTTGGAATTGAACATTTCCCAAAGCAAAACTATCGACATTTTCCCGATGTATGCTAATATTTCCTGTGTTTCTGTTATCGCTGCTTTATATCATGCGGCTGAACTTAAAAAAATTCAGCAAGATGATTTAGTGATGATTTATTCTCACGGATTTTCAGGTAGCTCTGTCGCGAGTATTATTCGATGGGGCGATGTAGCTCTAGGGTCTGCTCCGACCCCCTCAGAAAATTTAATAGCCACACTTGTAAGTGCACGATAATAGATTAGGGATCTGCGCTAGTCTCGTTGTGTTCGGATCAAGCTTCCATTTTTTATCTAATAACTAGATTTTTGTCAATACTTAAGATTTAATTAATTAAATCTTAAGTTTTTGTTTGATATTGAAAGTAATCTTCGATACAAAGGTAAAATATCAAAAACTGATAAGATGATATATCAACTCAGGGTTCATCAGTATCATGCTTTTTCATTACTGTACTCCTTTAAAGATATACAATGAGAACCCCTCTAGCCGGATACCAACCGATCGCCCCGCTCCACGAAGGTACAAAAACCGTTATTTATCAAGGTCGCTACGAATTAGAACACACTCCTGTCATCATTAAAACTCTCAAAGCCGAGTATCCGACCCTAGAAGAAATCGCCCGAATCAGACACGAATATCAAATCCTCCACTCTTTAAAGATCCCAGGCATTATCAAGCCCATCGAATTAAAACCTTATGAACACGGACTTGCTCTGATTCTAGAAGATTTTGGCGGACAGCCCCTCAAACAATATATTAACGACCAAAAAACTAACTTAATTAGCTTTCTTCAAATCGCCAGTCAACTCGCCCAAATTCTCGGAGAACTGCATCAAAATCAAATTATCCACAAAGACATTAAACCCCAGAATATCCTCATTAAACCAGAAACCAGAGAAATAAAACTCATCGACTTTAGCATCGCCACCCGCCTAGAAAAAGAAAATCCTACCATCAGTAACCCCAACTACATCGAAGGCACTCTTGCCTATATGTCTCCCGAACAAACTGGGAGAATGAATCGGTCAATTGACTACCGCACAGACTTTTACTCCCTTGGCGTTACCTTCTACGAAATGCTTGCGGGTCAGCTACCTTTTAATTCTAATGACCCAATGGAATTGGTGCATTGCCACATCGCAAAACAACCCAAGTCACTAAATCAGCTAAATCCAGAACTTCCCAAGGCAGTTGTTGACATCGTAATGAAATTATTAGCAAAAACTGCTGAAGACCGCTACCAAAGTGCTGGCGGACTTTTAGCTGATTTAGAAGAATGTCTTAAACAATTAGAAGAATCTGGACAAATTAAAGATTTCACAGCGGGTAAATTGGATCGATTCGGTCAATTTCTCATTCCTCAAATACTCTATGGAAGAGAAACAGAAGTTGCAACCCTAATGGCTGCCTTTGAACGAGTAGCAGTTGGCTCAACAGAAATGATGCTCGTCAGCGGTTATTCAGGGATTGGAAAAACTTGTGTTGTGCAAGAAGTTCATAAACCCATAGTACGCCAGCGCGGTTATTTTATCGCCGGCAAATTCGACCAATTTAAAAAGAACATTCCCTACGCCGCCTTAATTCAAGCTTTTCAAGAATTAATTCGACAACTGTTAACAGAAAATGCGGAAAATATAGCAATTTGGCAAGAGCAACTATTAACAGCTTTTGGAGAAAATGGACAAGTCATTATTGACGTAATTCCCGAAGTAGAATTGATTATCGGCAAACAGCCAGAAGTACCGCAACTAGGGCCAACTGAATCGCAAAATCGTTTCAATCGGGTTTATAAACAATTTATTCATGTATTTACTAAACCCGAACATCCTCTAGTCCTATTCCTTGATGATTTACAATGGGCTGATTCAGCATCCCTGAAATTGCTCCAACTTTTAATCACAGACACCGATAGCGAATATCTGTTACTAATTGGAGCTTATCGAGATAACGAAGTCAGCCCAACTCATCCCACAATTCAAACCATTGAAGAGATTGAAAAAACAGGTGCGGTTGTAAATAACATCGTCCTTCAGGCTTTAGATATTAGCAACGTCCGCCAATTAGTAGCCGATACTCTTCAGGGAGATAAGAATTCAATCAAATTAGCAGACCTACTATTCAATAAAACTCAGGGTAATCCGTTCTTCTTAACACAACTTTTCAAGACTCTACACTCTGAACAACTGTTGAACTTTGATTTTATCAAAAGTTGCTGGCAATGGGACATCAAGCAGATTCAATCCCTGGGAATTGCTGATTATAACGTTGTCCAACTGGTAGCTAGAAATATTCAAAAACTGCCAGAAGCAACACAGAAAATATTACAATTAGCTGCTTGTATTGGCAACCGCTTTAACTTAGATGTCTGCGCGATTGTTAATGAAAAATCACCTCTAGAAACAGCCGATGATTTGTGGTCAGCACTTCAAGCAGGTCTAATTTTGCCCCTCAGTAATGACTACAAAATTCCTTTGGCTTTTCATTCAGAAGAACAGGGAACTCTACTTTTCGATCAATCCAAAGTTAGCTATAGATTTTTACATGATAGGGTGCAACAAGCAGCCTATTCAATGATTCCTGAAAATGAGAAAAAAGCAACGCACTTGAAAATTGGTAAGTTATTGTTGCATCAATATGCAGAAACTTCGCTGGAAGAGAATATATTTGATATTGTCAACCAGTTGAATATTGGAGTGGAATTCATCGCGCAGCCGTCAGAAAAAAATGAACTCGCCAACTTTAACTTAATAGCTGGACGCAAAGCAAAAGCAGCAACAGCTTATGAAGCTGCTGTCAAATATTTGAATGTAGGGTTAGAAATTCTGCCCGAATCTAGTTGGCAAAATCACTATGATTTGATGCGGGATCTGCATTTAGAAGCACTAGAATCCGAATACCTGAATACTAACTTTGAACGAGCGCAACAGTTATCTGAAATTGTTCTGTCGCAAGCTAAAAATCTGCTAGAAAAAGTCAAAGTGTATGAACTAAGAATCCCATTTTACTTACAGCAAAACCAGCCACAAGCAGCACTAGAGACAGCTTTGCAAGTCCTAAAAATGCTGGGAGTATCTTTTCCTAGAAATCCCACAAAAATTAGTATTATGATGGGATTAATTCGCAATAAAATAGCAGTAAGCGGTAAGCGGATTGAGGATTTAGCCTTCCTGCCATTAATGACTGATCCATATAAGCTCGCAGCCATGCGGATATTAATCGTTGTAATTCCGGCAGCTTTTATGACAAATCCCATGCTGTTTCCGCTGATTGTATTTAAGATGGTCAATCTTTCTCTCCAATATGGAAATTCTCCTCTGTCTGCTTATGGGTATGTGACTTATGGGATGCTGCTTTGTGGTGTCCTATCTGACATCGATTCTGGATATCAATTTGGCAAACTAGCTGTCAATTTGGTAGAAAAATTTGCTGCTAAGGAACTCAAAGCTAAAATAGACTTCCACTTTAATTGTTTGATAAAGCACTGGAAAGAACATATCAAGCAAACAACACAACCTTTACTAGAAGCATTTAAAGCTGGACTAGAAACAGGAGACATAGAATATAGTTGTTATTCAGTTTGTAATTATTCTCACCACTGTTATTGGAGTGGCGAGCACCTAGAATCTACTGTTGAAAAGTACATTAAATTTACTAACTTAATGCTCGATCACAAGCAGTATTTGGTTTCCGATCAAACCAAGTTAGGTCGTCAATTTGTATTAAATATGCTCGATCGATCGGCAGATAAATTTACATTGATTGGCGATGGATTTGATGAAATCGAAATGATTGTTACCTGGACAAAAACCAGTAATTATACATTTATTGCCTATCTTTATATTTTTAAATCAGTGCTATTTTACTTGTTTAAAAAAAATTCTAGCGCGGTTGAAGTTGCAGGTTTAACAGAAAAATATAAAGAAAGTCTGGGTGCGCTCATTCATTCATCAGAACACAATTTTTACTATTCTCTAATCCTCCTCGCCCACTATCCAGCCACCACCAAAACCGAACAAAAGCAGTACCTGAAAAAAGTAGCATCCCATCAAAAACAAATGAAAAAATGGGCGCAGCACGCCCCTATGAACTTCCAACACAAATACGAACTCGTAGAAGCCGAAAAAGCACGAGTATTAGGACAAAACGAGACCGCAATAAACTACTACGAACGAGCCATCAACGGAGCCAAAGAGCAAGGTTTTATCCAAGAAGAAGCCCTCGCCAACGAACGCGCTGCCGAATTTTATCTAGCCCTCGGTAGAGAAAAAGTCGCCAAAACCTACATGACTGAAGCCTATTACTGCTACATTCGTTGGGGAGCAGTGGCCAAAGTCAGAGACTTAGAAGAAACATATCCCCATCTCATCTCCCGCACCCCACAGCCTGAAACTATGAGTCTTGACCCCACTAGCACAACCACCTCAAACTGGACGACAACCTCTACTTCCAGCCATTCAACAGCACTTGACCTCGGTACAATTATGAAAGCAGCGCAGGCGCTATCTGGGGAAATTGTTCTCAGCGAACTCCTAGGTAAATTAATGACCATCCTCATAGAAAATGCCGGAGCTACTCGCGGTTCATTGCTCACCCAACCAACTTTTTCACCTCACCAAAGTGAGAATCAGTGGGTGATTTCAGCCAACGGTATAGTGGAAGGTAACGACCTCACCGTATTGACCAATCCCCAACAGCCCGAAGAGGAAAGTATTGCCGTTCCTCTCCTAGAAAATGCAGTTCCAGCCGCGATTATCAACTACGTTGCCCGCACTAAAGAAACAGTCGTTTTAAACGATGCCAGCCACGAAGGAATCTTCAAAAAAGACCCCTACATTCAACAAAATCAGCCCAAATCAATCTTGTGTACGCCCCTGCTCAATCAAGGTCAACTTACAGCGATTATCTATCTCGAAAATAATTTGACAACCGTCGCCTTTACCGCTGACAGACTCACAGTCTTACAAATGCTATCGGGACAAGCTGCGATCGCTATTAGCAATGCCAAACTCTACGCAGAAGTCAATCAACTCAACCAAAATTTAGAACAAGCCAACCAACAACTTGCAGCCTATTCGGAAACCCTAGAACAAAAAGTTGAAGAACGAACCGCAGAATTAAAAACAGCTCAAAAACAAATAGTAGCCTCAGAAAAACTCGCCTCCCTGGGAGCCCTCACCGCAGGTGTTGCCCACGAAATCCGCAACCCCCTCAACTTCGTCACCTCTCTTGCTACTCTCTCAGAAGAGTTAACATCTGAAATTGGAGAAGAAATAGGCCGCCTATCCCAAAACTTAGACTCAGAATCTCTCGAATTAATTAACGAAAACCTGACTTATCTTAAGCGCAACGTATCCGAAATTAACGAACAAGGGCAACGTGCCAACAGCATTATTCAAAGTATGCTCTTGCACGCTCGGAGTGACGGCAGCAACCGCCAAATGACTGACATCAACACCCTCGTCGCTCAAGCCTTACAATTAGCTTACCACAGCATTCGCGCTAAAGATAAAACCTTTAATCTTACCATTGAAACTGACTATGACCAATCAATTGGAGAACTAGATGTTGCCTTTTCTGACCTCAGTCGCGCTTTAATTAATATCATTGATAATGCTTGCTATGCCTCCCACATTAAACAATTTAAAATGACCGCAGATTTCAATCCCACTGTTTCTATTACCACTAAAAATTTAGGCACTGCAATAGAAATTCGCATTCGTGATAATGGCATTGGCATTCCTCAAGAAAATCAACAAAAAATCTTCCTCCCTTTCTTCACTACCAAGCCTCCCGGACAGGGAACAGGTTTAGGTTTATCCATCACTCACGATATTATTGTCGGACAACACCGAGGCAATTTGGAAGTACAAACCGAACCTGAAAATTACACCGAATTTATCATTACTTTGCCCAAAAGTTAAATAACTTTTAGTGCATGATAAGCTGTCGCGCATTTAAATTGTATATTCTCTGCGGGCTACGAGATCCCAACCCCCTACTCCCCAGAAGACTTTGATTTTTTTTGACAGACCATTTAAAGACCGCCACAGCTTATAGGTTTTAAAACACCACATCTAATTTAATCCTTTACAAATTTTAAACAACCCGCTATAGTAAGCTAATGACCCTAGTTATTTCTACCAGAGGATACAGGATAGCTCCCCATGACAGCCAAAATCCTAGTCGTCGATGATGAACAACTTTTAGAATACGTCATTCAACAAAGATTCCGGCAAAAAATTAGGGTTAAAGAAATTGAATTTGTTTTTGCTCACAATGGCAGAGAGGCCTTAGAAAAAATTGCAGAATCTCCACCCTTCGATTTAGTGCTAACAGATATTAATATGCCCGAAATGGATGGGCTAACTTTACTAGAAAAGCTCTCAGAAATCGACAATACATTAAAAGCAGTCGTCATCTCCGCCTATGGAGATATGCAAAATATTAGAACTGCCATGAACCGGGGCGCTTTTGACTTTTTGACAAAACCCATTGATTTTCAGGACATGGAAATCACCATCCAAAGAGCCTTAGAAACTGTTAAACAATTCAGACAAAATTTAACAGAACTTCAAGAGGTGCAAACTCAACTCATTCAAAATGAAAAAATGGCTTCCGTCGGCCAGTTAGTGGCCGGAGTTGCCCACGAAATTTACAATCCCATCAGCTTCATTATAGGAAACATTGAACACGCCGAAAGCTACTTTCAAGAATTGATTACTGCTCTCAATATTTATCAACAACACTGCTTTCTAAATAATCCAGAAGTACAAACTCAAATTGAAGCTCTTGACATCCCTTTTCTCTTAGAAGACTTGCCACAACTGCTCAATTCTATGAAAGAAGGAACTGAGCGAATTCGGGAAATCAGCATTTCTCTCAGGACTTTTTCCCGGACAGATACTAAATCCAAAATTCCTTTCAATATTCATGAAGGAATTGATAGTAGCTTATTAATTTTGAGACATCGGCTCAAAGCGAATGAGGGTAAACCCGAAATTAAAGTGATCAAAGACTACGGAGAATTACCCCCATTAGAGTGTTATCCCGGACAGTTAAATCAGGTATTTTTAAATATCATTGCTAATGCCATTGACGCATTGGAAGAGTGGAATGCAGGGCGGAGCCGCGATGAAATTAAGGCGAATCCTAATAAAATTACGATTCGGACTTTCCTTACAGATGAGAGCGAAAAAATTATCACTGAGCGTTCAAATTCTCATGTTATAATTGCTATTGCTGACAACGGGATCGGAATGAAAGAAGAGGTGAAACAGCGGGTATTTAACCACTTATTTACTACAAAATCTGTGGGTAAAGGGACGGGATTGGGATTGTCAATTTCACGGTCTATTGTTGAAGAAAAACATGGGGGATGGCTCAGTTGTAACTCTACACCGGGCGAGGGAACTGAATTTATTATTGAAATTCCCACTTAAGGGTTGGAAACTGATAAAATCACGACATAGGTACGTCGAGACCAGAAACCGGGTTTCTTCGTAGATATCTAGTGAGAATCTTCAATTTTTCAGAGAAACCGGTTTCTGAGCGTAAGTCCTGAAAATGATGAGTTTTCTGTAGCAGCAGTGCTTTCATGCCTGTCCCAAACTTACTTACGCTGCAACCCCAGGGGGGCAATCACAGGGGGGCAATCACAGGGGAATTGCCCCTACAAGAGAATTAAACTCCTGGCTACTTGCTAACAAGAGCAATTCCATGACAGCTAAAATCTTAGTAATTGATGACGAACCACTTTTAGAATATCTAATTCTTCAGCTATTTCGGCATCAAATCAGGAGTCAAGAATTTGAGTTTTATTTTGCAATTAATGGAGTCCAAGCTTTGGACAAACTGCAAGCTGACGGCTCCTTTGACCTGGTGCTCACTGATATCAGTATGCCCGAAATGGACGGTTTAACTTTGCTAGAGAATCTGCCAGCTATTGACCCGACGCTCAAAGCTGTAGTGGTTTCAGCTTACGGGGATATGCCAAATATTAGGACAGCTATGAATAGGGGTGCTTTTGATTTTTTAACGAAGCCGATTGATTTTGATGACTTAAAAATTACCATTAATAAAACTTTAGAGTTTGTGCGACTTGCTAGGGAAAAAGAGCAGCAACTTGCTACAGCCAATGCACAAATCCGCTACCAAGCATTTTACGACGAACTGACAGGTTTACCTAACCGTAATTTGCTCTTAAAGGAGATGCGTAGTGGCAGGAATTCTCTAATAGAACTAAGTCACTTAGAAACTATTTTATTTCTGACTCTTAACCGCTATCAAATGGTTAAATATAGCTTAGGTCATTCTAGAGGAGAGCAGTTGCTAGTAGAAGTAGCGCGGCGGTTAGAGGGTTGCGCTCTGAATGCGAATCTTATAGCAAGAGTTGGAGAAGATGCGTTTGCGATTTGGCTGGCAAATATTGCTAATTCTCAGTTAGCTTTAGATGCAGCAGAACGCATTCGCCAATCTTTAGAAATGTCGTCTAACTTGAATGGAACTGCGGTTTTTTCTAGTGTTAGTATTGGCATTGCTTTAGGTGCAATTGGCACAGAAGAGCCGGAAGATTTGCTGCGGGCGGCTGATGCGGCTAGGCATGAGGCTTTTGTTCGGGGTGCCGGTAGCGCTGTTATATTTAATATTGATATGGAGTCGCGAGCTTTAGAGCAACTCCAGTTAGAAAATGACTTGCAAAATGCCATTAAATTGCAACAGTTTTATCTTAATTATCAACCGATTGTATCTTTTGCAACGGGTAAAATAGTGGGGTTTGAAGCGTTGGTAAGATGGCGGCATCCGACCCGTGGGTTGGTTTCTCCGAACGAGTTTATTCCGGTGGCGGAAAGAACGGGTTTGATTGTGGCACTAGGCGAGTGGGTACTGTCGGAAGCAGTAGCTTGTTTAAGTAGATGGCAGTTGCAATTCCCTAACTATTTGCCTTTAAATATGAGTGTTAATTTATCTGGAATTCAGCTATTTGCTCCTAATTTGTTGCCGCTTTTAGACTCACTGCTGCGAGTGCATAACTTAAAAGGCGAATTTTTGAAGTTAGAGATTACCGAGAGTGTTTTAATGGAAAATGCTGAGGAGGCTGCTGGGGTGCTAGAGCTATTGAAAGCTCGGCAGATTAAGGTTTGTTTGGATGATTTTGGCACTGGTTATTCAAATTTATCTTACTTACAATTGCTGCCGATTGATACTCTCAAAATTGACCGCTCTTTTGTTTGCTGCGTGGAGGAAGGAGGGAAAAATTTGACTTTGCTGGAGGCAATTTTAAATCTGGCGAGTTCTTTGGAATTAGAGGCAATAGCAGAAGGGGTGGAGACGCAAGAGCAACTAATTATACTCCGTTCTTTGGAATGCAATTCCTATCAAGGGTACTTTTTCTCGCGACCTTTGGAGGAGGAAGGGGCTGTTGCTCTGTTGAGTGCTGCAACGCTCTTGGGCGATGCTTAAACGGCGGATATTTCAAGGCAAAGTCATATCAAAAACAGTCGCTATCGTCATGAATGCTCCGACCTGTTATACCGCAACAGAAGTTGATTATTTAGTGACTAATGCTGCCGCGGGGAACAGCATGATGGAGAGTAACAACTTACTCTTAACGTAAGTGGGTGGAAGTGTTTTAGCGCGAGGATCTCATGCTGGCTAGGGCTAAAAGAATATTAAGCGAGCAGTAGGAAAAGCCTGAATCGATATTTGATATTAGTATTTTGTGCTTATACTTTGATCGTTTGGCATCAGTTAACATGAGGATTACGTTGGCAGTGGGCTAAGCAACTTTTAACGACATTTACGCTCTGCCTTATTAGCTTTTAGAACAGCTATAGCCTTTCTCAAGCGTGGTGAGGTATGATTGACAGCTTACATAACCCTAAACGTATAGGGATCGCATCCCAACTACGTCCGCGAATCTTTCGCTCGAACCGCTATATAT
Organism: Microcoleus sp. F8-C3; assembly: GCA_036704825.1. Lineage (GTDB taxonomy): Bacteria > Cyanobacteriota > Cyanobacteriia > Cyanobacteriales > Microcoleaceae > Microcoleus. Next base: position 22,947 of record JAUBSN010000087.1, read on the forward strand.
TTTACAGATTTTTTGGCTGGTTGCAAGAAAATACGGACGTATTTGCTTCAGAGAAAGCCAGTTTGGGATTAAAACTTGTTTAAGTCCCGTTAGGTCCACAGCGAGGAGAAACCAGAAGAAGACTTTTAAACTCATTAGTCTTCTGACCAAGACTTTCAAAGGTGGTACCCGCCACGCGATCGATCGGTGGGAGCGATCCCAAATCGAAAATCGAAAATCCTCAAGAAAGAGAATTTATCCCTGGGGTCAATCCAAAATCTAAAATCTAAAATCGCGCAATCGAATGACCGAGGACTTAAGCTATTAGCCAGGGACTTAAGTCCCTGGCGGACTGGAGGCTTAAGTTGTCACCAATGAGCATAGCCGGGAAACGAGGGTAACGGGGGAATTTAACTTCCCGATAAAATCTCTTCGAGTGCTAATTTCAGCGTCGGATATTGGTATTGAAAACCGCTAGCTAAAGTTTGTTTCGGCAACACTTTCTGCCCTTCCAGAACAACTTTTGCCCCGTCTCCCAACAGCATTTCTAAAGCAAAACTTGGCACGGGCAACCAAGAAGGCCTCTGCAAAACTTCTCCTAAAGTTTGGCACAATTCATTCATCCGCACCGGATTCGGCGCTGTCGCATTCAAAACGCCTTCAACTTGCGGATTTTGCAAAGCGTACAAAATTAAATCAACCACATCCTCGCGGTGAATCCAAGAAAACCACTGTTTTCCTGTCCCAATCGGGCCGCCAGCAAATAGTTTAAAAGGTGGCAGCATTTTTGCCAGCGCGCCTCCCATTCCCAAAACTATCCCCAGCCGCAAAATTGCTAGCCGCGTTCCCGCATTTTTTGCAGGTTGGGCGGCTGCTTCCCAGTCTTTGCAAACTGCTGCTAAAAAATCGTTTCCCGCGAGGCTCGTTTCGTCAAACTCAGCGGTTTCGCTGGTTCCGTAGTAGCCGATCGCCGATGCGCTAACCAACACAGATGGCCTAGGATTAGCATTGACGATCGCCTCGACCAATTTTGCCGTCGTCAGTTTGCGACTGTCCAGAATTGCTTGCTGGCGCGCCTGGGTCCACCTTTCCTCTGCAATTGGAACCCCAGCTAAATTGACAACAGCGTCGCAGCCCGCGATCGACTTTTGCCACTCACCGGACTCCCCAGGAGTGTAGGCGACAACTTCCAAATTCGGATAAGCTGAAGCCGGAAAAACTCGGCCAGCCTTCGCCGCATCCCTGCTCAAAACCACAACTTGATGTCCCGCAGCTTGCAGCTTTTCCACCAGTCGGCTACCTACAAATCCCGTTGCTCCCGCGATCGCTACTTTCATTTTTTACCCGCAATGCACATCAACAGTAGTTTAGACGATCGTCCAAACTTGTTTTGAATTATACAAAAATCAAGAGCAGCCTCGATCGCCTCCCCACAAGCCAAGTGTATTTTCATTAAACTGATAAAGGACGCGAGGAACACAAACCATGCCTGCAAAAAAATCAAAGCTTCTAATTGCTGCCTCCATCGCCGCAGCAGGTAGCGCTGCGGTCTACTTTTACTTCCAGGGTTTGAGCCAAAAAGTATCCAACCCTCAAGACAGCGCCAAAGTTGTACCTGACGAAGCAATGATGGCCGCCTTCATCTCTCCCAATCCTCAAGCGCTGTCAAAGTTGCAGCGATTTGGCACGCCAGGGGCTCAAAAGTTGATCGGTCAGGGTTTGAAGGGCTTTCAAGAACAAAGCTTGGCAGGCACTCAAATCGACTTTGACAGGGACTTAAAGCCTTGGCTGGGGGGGGTGATGGTCGCTTTGCTGCCCCCTGATGCTGCTGCAAAAACCGAGCCTCCTAAGCTGCTGGTAGTAGTCAGCGTGAAAAATAAAATTAGCGCTTGGAATTTTGCTAATAAATTAAAATCTCAGCCTGGTGCAACTACTCAAGAAACCGAGTATAAAGGAGTTAAAATTTTTGAGATTGCAGAGCCAACTGGCAAGCGCTACAGTGTGGCTTTGCTGAACGACCAATTAGTGATGGCTCCTTTGAAAAAGCCTGTGGAGTTGGCTATCGATACTTTTAAAGGAGAACCCTCCCTGGCCACCCAGCAGAGTACAACTAAGTTTTTTGCAGAGAGTGCTGGTGTCAAGAATCCGATCGTAACTGTTTATATTGCTGACTATCCGGCGGCAATTGAGCAATTGAAAGCTAATTTGCCCGCAGATATCCAGTTGCCTTGGACTGTGTTTTCGCAATTCAAACAAGTCAAGTCTTTGGTTGCGGGAATTGGGGCGGATAGTGCGGGATTGAGGGTAAAAACTATTGCTCAGTTAGACCCTAAATTCGTGCAGCAAACTCCACAATTCGCATCGAAATTATTGCCCAGATTTCCTGGTGAAACTCTTGCTTTAGTCGGCGGCAAGGGAATCGATCAAATTTGGTCGCAAGCAACCGCTGAGGCACAAGATAGCCCGGAAGTAGACAGGGGAGTTCAGCAGGTGAGGAGTAGTTTTAAGCGGTTGGATTTGGATGCGGATCGGGATGTTTTTGGTTGGATGAACGGGGAATTTGCGATCGGGGCGATCGGTTCCAATCAAGGGATTTTGTCTGAGTTGGGAATGGGGGCGGCGATGATTTTTGAAACCAGCGATCGTCCTGCTGCCGAAGCAACTCTGAAAAAACTCGATGCGATCGCCAAAAGCAATCCTACAGTCAGTGTCGCCCCCAGAACCGTTGAGGGCAAAGAGGTTACGGAGTGGCAAATACCCCAGCAAGGCACTTTATTCGGGCACGGTTGGCTGAATGAAAATTCTGTGTTTGTAGCTTTCGGCGGGCCTTTAGTTGATGTGATTACTTCGACGCCGCCGCAACCGCTAAGCAGCAGTCCGAGTTTTCAGGCGATCGCCACTTCTTTACCGCAGGCCAACCAAGGTTACTTTTACATAGATATGGAAAAAACCATGTCTTGGGCTAACCAATATTTGCTCGCAGTACAGCCAAATTTAGTTTCGCCGCCCGTCGCTGAATTGCTGAATTCTCTCCGAGGAGTTAGCGTAGCCACAGCATCTACGCAACCGACAACTGCTGAGTTGGAGATGCTTTTTGCCTTGAAATCTAACAATTAGGGAATCGGGAATCGGGAATCGGGAATTAATAATTCTTCCTTCTATCCTTCTATCCCTTAAATCCGGTACACTGCTTTGTTGCCGGACTTTTTTCTTACTAAAAAAGTTGCTGCCTCTCTAGGGAGGGCAGCTACTCAAATAAAGCATCTTAAAGTCTCTCAAAACTTCAGAATTAACCTTCAGACATCCCTGATTTATTCGGCAATTGCAAATCATCCGGGTCTACGTAGTGACAAACAGCTTTGTCCATGCAAATCAAGGCCCAGCCGGATTTATCGATGCTCATCAACTTGTAAGAAGCTGGCTGAATAAAGAAACCTTTGTGGTTGCGGGTTGCGGGTTTGATGTTAACGTGGCTGTCAGTGCTCATGTTTTTACAACTCCTAGTATTATCGTAGTAAAATCAGAAAACCGCTGAGCGGGTTTGTCAATCGTCTAAGTTTTCAAATACTAGCACTGACTTTCTAAGTTTTCCATAAAGTTATTTATTGATTTATTACAACATCGTAATAAACCGCAAAGCCGATTTCCTCGATCCCCGCCCAAAAATCGACTTGTTTGCGCGGTTACGGCTCCAGAAGCCACTGTTTGACGCGGGCGAGACTCTTCCAGTCGGGTTTTCTCTTTAATCCTTCTTCAAAATTTTTTTTAACTTCGTCGAGCAACTCTTCGGAAACCATCAGGAGTTGCTGAGCCACTTCTACGTGGGGGCGCACTCCTTTTTCTTTGAGATCGAGGATCGCTACTGCTAGGTTGATGCGAGCTTGGGGGTCGTGAGGGTTCAATTTAACGGCTGTTTTCGCTGCCTTTTGAGCCGGTGCGGGTTTATTTTCCAACAGGTAGAGCCACGCGAGGCTAGCCCAGGCATTGCCATTTTTAGGAGCTTTTTCGCACACTTCTTTAAACACGGGGATCAGATTAGCCGGGGCTTCGCCAGCTTGGTAGCGATCGAAACCGTCTTTAAACAATTCTTCAGGGGTCATTCGATTTTAGATTTGGGATTTTAGATTTTAGATTGATTGAAAGCATCCGTGCGGGACACTCCTAAGTCAATCCGAGGTTCTGCAATTTGGGATTTTGGATTCAATAATTGCTGGAAAGCATTGGGTGCGGGGCAAAGGAACCCAATCTGATGCTAATGGTCGATCGCCGTTGTCGGTGAACTGCGAGCAATTAGCTTCAAACCAATTACCGATGCCCCATGCCCGTGCCAAGCAATTTTCCCATTTAAGCAGAAAAAGAACTGCCACAGCCGCAAGTTTGAGTGGCGTTGGGGTTGGTAAACTTAAAGCCGCCCCCGATCATAGCATCGCTGAAGTCGAGAACCAAACCGTAGAGATAAAGAATGCTCTTGCGATCGCAAACTACCTGAAAACCGTCGTAGTCGAACACTTCATCGTCGGCTTTCACAGTGCTCGGATCTGCGAAATCCATCACGTAGGACATACCAGAGCATCCGCCCTGGCGCACCCCTACCCGCAAGCAGAGGTCTTTACCTTGTTTTTCTCTCAGAGCTAAAACTTGACGGAGAGCAGAGTCCGTCATTTGAATTCCACGCTTTTGTGAAGTGGCTTGAGTCATGATTTGCCGAACTCCTGAGATTGTCTAATGCTAAGAGTTTAATCTTATCCCTCCATTGTACAGGCATTCGCCAGAAGGCTTTCGGTTAGACGCTGAAGGCAGAATTTTTAGCTTCTAATTTTTAATTCTTGCGGGGCCTCGTTCCCAAGCTCGATGCCCTCTCCCCCTATAGGGTTTATGATTGATAAGCAGCGGTTGACCGGCTACCGGCACCGCAACAATGCTTCACCCAACGGGCTTACTCTATGGCAGCGCTGAATCGCACTACTCTTCGTCGGCTACAAAACTTACCTCAAATTCCCAGCGTGTGGGAGGGCGATCGCCGACCCTTATCTAATGCTGACTCGCACATGATGATAGATGACGATGACGTTCTAGAAGCTGGTGGCGAGTGCATTCTCTGGGTCGATGGCTCCGAAGGAGTCGTGAGGGCTATGGACATGGTAGGTCCAGATGCCGGCCCAGAGGCGATCGTCCGGGCTCTGCTACGGGCAATGGAACATCCCCAAAGTCCGGCTCCCGCAGTCCGGCCCCAAAAAATAGTAGTCAAAAACCGAGAAATTCAATTTTATCTGCGGGGCGTACTTCAAGATTTAGGCATTTCCATTGACTACGTGCCGGAATTGCCCCTAATTGACGAAATATTTCGCGGCATGGAAGAGGTCGCGATCAACAGACCTCCTGAGTTGCCCCCTCAGTATGCTGAAGTTTTAATGGAAAAAGCTGCTCAAATTTGGCAAGATGCTCCGTGGCGGACTTTGAGCGAACACCAAATAATATCTATAGAAATCAATCAGTGGGATGTCGCCAGCCTCTACGTGTCCGTATTGGGGCAAGGCAGAATGGATTACGGAGTTTTACTGTACCGTTCTCTAGAATCCTTGAAACGGTTTCGAGAACGAGTCGTCAACGATGAATCTTTTGAAGATTTAGAACAGGCTTTTTTAGGGCAAGACTGTTTGTTCGTTACCTTTGAAAGTGCGACAGATATTGATGATGAGGACGACGAAGAAATTGATTTAGCCGAGTTGCCTCCATCGGAAATAGAACCAAATTTCGGCAACTTACATCCTTTAGAAGGATTGCGATCGATTCTTTACGAAGAAGAAGCCCTCACGATGTTAGTTGCTCTCGAAGCATTTCACCGCTTTTTCCGCAACGGCCGCCGGAAATTGGGCTCAGACACTTTTCCCAGTCTTAGCAGCCGCTACCGCATCCCAGTGCCACAGCCTGACGGAGACATTCAACAGGTATCCGTTAAAGTTTCCACGATGCCCGAGGTATCAGACGAATTATTTCAGATGCTCGGCGATGACGGTGATGAGGATGATGACGGTGATGAATTTGACAAGCCACTGCTGCGGGACGATTTGGTGCCGCAAAATTCATTTTTGAGTCTCGGCGCCGTACCTTGGGAAACGATAGAGTTCCTGCGCCAAAGCGTGCAGTTTCACCAAGGTGCAGAAATTGATATTAATACCGCCGGAGATGGTTTGCCCGTGGTGATGATCCAAACCTCTCATCCGAAGGCAAAAACTATGATTCAGGATTTGAAAGAAGCTGGAGGGGTGAAGGGGATTGGTTTTAATCCCGGCGAAAATCCTTTTCAGGACGAGCAATACGACTTGGGTATTTTGCAAACTAAAAATGGGGAACTGTATTTGTTTGGGGAGTTTAATGAAGACGATCCGGTGCATCAGGAAGCTCGCAAGAAGTGGGACCGTCGCTGTAAATTAACCAACGGTTGGTGCGGTTTGATTATTGCTAAAGGGTTGATGGGTGCTTCTCGCGGTCAGCCTCAGTTTAAGGATATGATCGCTTTGCTTGAGGTGCGCTGGGTGTCTGCTAAAGACTTGGGAATTGGGCCACTTCAGTTGATGCCGATGTTTTGAAGGAAGAAGGAAGTTCGGCAACGGATTCGCTCGACGGATGTAACGGATGTAACGGATGTAACGGATGTAACGGATGTCAGTTCGATGGAAGTTCGATGGAAGTCGGAAGAGGGAAGAAGGAAGAAGGAAGACGGAATATGTAAAATCAATATGTAAGGTGCGCCCCAGCGCACCATAGTTTTTAAATTATTAAGGAGAATGATTATGTCAAATTCTACTCAAAAGCGAGAAGTGTTAGTCGCACTTGATGCTGAATTCGCGGAGAAAATAGACCAATTTACTGATAATTGGACGGAGGCGATCGAGCAGGCTCTCCGTCTCTGGTACGCTAAGCAAATCGAAGATAAGTTGCGGAAATTTTATCAAAAACGCAGCCAAGAAGATATTGAGGATGAAAAAGAATGGTTTAATTTGGTAGAGGAACAGATAGAAGAAACATGGAGCAGCGATGGACTCTAACTCAACAGCGAACACTTATCCTCGCCAAGGTGAGATTTACCTTTCAAGAGCTTTGCGTCAGTTAGGAGATACCAAAAAAAGACCTGTAGTTGTGGTTTCTCCCGATATCCGCAACGAGTTTACGGATTCTGTCATTGTTGTTCCTTTCACCAGTAACCGGCAAGGAGTAGAAAATCCTACTCGCGTCTTGATTCCTGCGGGTGAGGGAGGATTGCAAGCTGATTCTCTAGCTGTATGTGAAAACGTTTCTGCTTTGCGACAGACATTTCTAGAACAAGGCCCTTACGGTCAACTTAGTGCCGATGTCCTAGCAAGAATTCAGAGGGCTGTGCAAGTGTCGATCGGCATTTATGAACTTTGAATGTTTCGGAAATTCTAAAATTTGTTACAATCTGTAAAAATACTGGAAAGGATAGGTAAAATGCGGGTTGCGATCGCAGGTGCGGGACTGGCTGGAATGACCACAGCAGTCGATTTAGTGGAGGCCGGCCACGAAGTAGAAATTTTTGAATCCCGCCCCTTTGTCGGCGGCAAAGTCGGCAGTTGGGTAGATGCCGACGGCAATCACGTTGAAATGGGTTTGCACGTCTTCTTCGGCTGCTATTATAACTTATTTGCCCTGATGAAAAAAGTGGGAGCATTTGACGATTTGCTCCTCAAAGAACACGTCCACACTTTTATCAATCGAGGCGGCGAAACTGGTTCTTTAGATTTTCGGTTTCCGGTGGGTGCTCCTTTCCACGGATTGAAGGCATTTTTCACGACATCTCAGCTATCCGTACAAGACAAAATTCAAAATGCGATCGCCCTGGGAACTAGCCCGATCGTCCGAGGTTTGATAGACTTTGACGGGGCAATGAAAACTATCCGCGATTTGGATAAAATTAGCTTCGCTGACTGGTTCCGCAGCCAAGGCGGCAACCAAAACTCACTCAAAAGAATGTGGAATCCGATCGCCTACGCACTGGGTTTTATCGACACTGAAAATATTTCTGCCCGGTGTATGTTGACAATATTCCAATTCTTTGCATCAAAAACCGAAGCCTCTGTCATGCGGATGCTGGCCGGTTCTCCCAACGAATATTTGCACAAACCAATTGTGGAATATTTGGAAAAGAAAGGAGCAAAAATTTACACGCGGCGCAGAGTCCGAGAAATTCAGTTTGAAGAAGGCGAAAAAACCAGCGTGACAGGCTTGGTAGTAGCTAACGGCGAAACAGAAGAAAAGATTACCGCAGACGCTTACGTTTTCGCCTGCGACGTGCCGGGAATTCAGAAAATATTGCCCCCAGCTTGGCGCAAATGGTCGGAATTTGACAACATTTATAAGTTAGATGCGGTGCCAGTTGCTACAGTACAACTGCGGTTCGACGGTTGGGTAACGGAACTGGAAGACGAAGCCAAGCGCAAACAGTTGAGCCGCGCTGTAGGAATCGATAATTTGCTATATTCAGCAGATGCAGATTTTTCTTGTTTTGCAGATTTGGCACTGACAAGTCCCAAGGATTATTATCAAGAAGGACAAGGTTCGCTGCTGCAGTTGGTGCTGACACCGGGAGATCCGTTTATCAAACAAAGCAATGAGGCGATCGCCCAACACGTACTCAAGCAAGTTCAGGATTTATTCCCCTCAGCGCGGGAATTAAATATGACATGGTACAGTGTAGTTAAGCTCGCTCAATCTTTGTATCGCGAAGCACCGGGCATGGATGTTTTCCGCCCCGCTCAAAAAACGCCGGTCGCCAATTTCTTTCTAGCAGGAAGTTACACTCAGCAAGACTACATTGATAGCATGGAAGGAGCTACACTTTCAGGCCATCAAGCGGCTAAGGCAATTCTCGAAGCTTACAGTCATTAGTCAGTTGGCAGTTGACAGGAAAGCAGTTGGCAGTTGGCATTAGTCGATCGAGTGAAAAATGTAAAATGCTAAAAGCTCAAAGCTAATGATTTTCTCTCGTTTCCAGGCTCTGCCTGGGAATGCCTGGGAGGATCTCTGCCTCTGATATTCGCTTTTGAAAACCGAGGCGGAACCTCTGGATATGCGTTACCAGGCAGAGCATGGAAACCAGACAAGAACGAAAAAGAAACAATTCTTCAATCTGAAATCTAAACTCTAAAATCTAAAATCGCATGACTGATTGGTTAGAACACAGCGTCCAAATAGAAGTAGCAATTCCCATCGAATTAGCGTGGCAACTCTGGTCAGACTTAGAGCAAATGCCGCGTTGGATGAAGTGGATCGAATCAGTTCGCATTCTCGAAGACAACCCAGAATTGTCGCGCTGGAAACTCGCCACTGGCGGGTTAGAATTTAGCTGGCTTTCTCGGATTCTCAAAGTCGTGCCAAATCAGATAATTCAGTGGGAATCGGTAGACGGTTTGCCAAATCGGGGTGCGATCAGATTTTACGATCGCAAAAGCAGCAGTATTGTAAAAATGACGGTAGCTTATGGAGTTCCCGGCTGGCTGGCAAAATTGATGGACAATTCATTTCTAGCGCGAGTAGTTGAATCGACTCTTATGGCTGACTTGGAAAGGTTTAAAGAGTATGCTCTGAAAGTGAAAGCGACTGCTTAAATTATGAGGATTAAAGTCATAACTACTAACCCTTTTGTAGTAAGGACTTCCGTTCTTTAATTTCTAATTGAGGACTTATTCACCCGAACAAAGAAACCGGGTTTTTGAACTGAGATTGAAAGTTTTAAGCAAATATTTTGGCTAAAAACCGGGTTGGGAGCATCTCATATTTGTAAAAACACTTATTCTGGCTCCTGCCTTCTGACTTTTTCCTTCTTCCTTCTGACTCTTTCCTCCTGACTCTTTCCTCCTGACTCCTAGCTCCAATTTCAAGCGGAGGGCTGCTTTCATTGAGATGCTCCCACCGGGTTTCCGGTCGCCCGTGCGTCCAGGACTATAATTATAACGCGAGAGTCGATCGCCCTTTTGCCTCAGTATCATAGAGAGATGCTGCTGATTCCTTCTCGCTTCATACTAATTTTTTATGAGGCCCCGTAGAATCAGAGCCCCCCTTAGCTTGCCCCCTATTCCCCCTTAATAAGGGGGGACAAGATTTCACTCAAAGTCAACCCCTAACTCCCCCTACAACCAGGGGGATGCGAGGGGGGATCGAGATATGTGCAACTTCACATTAAATTGGTATCAGCTATCAAAAAAAGCAACTGCAGGCAACTTCCCAACCCGGATGTCATCAGTCATTCCCAATCGAAAATCGAAAATCGAAAATCGACAATGGTATGAGTTACTGCCTAAACCCCGCCTGTCAAAACCCGCAAAATGCCGATCGTACCCTATTCTGCCTGAATTGCGGTTCCAAACTGTTGCTCAGAGAGCGTTACCGCGCCATCAAACCCCTCGGGCGCGGCGGTTTCGGCCGCACTTTTTTAGCAATAGACCAAGACAAACCCTCAAAACCCCGCTGTGCAATTAAACAGTTTTTCCCCCTATCCCAAGGTACCAGCAGCAGCGAGAAAGCAGCAGAATTATTCAACCGAGAAGCAGTGCGGCTGGACGAGTTGGGGAAACACCCGCAAATTCCCGAACTGCTGGCGCACTTTCAGCAGGAACGCTATCAGTATTTGGTACAGGAATTTATAGAAGGTCAGAATTTACAGGAAGAGTTGGCGCGGACTGGGCCTTTCAGCGAAAGTCAGATTCTCAGTCTGCTGAAGGATTTATTGCCAGTATTGCAGTTCGTGCACGATCGCAGTGTAATTCACCGAGATATTAAACCGCCCAATATTATCCGGCGTCGCATTTCTCAAACTCCCATCATTTATACTTATCCAACATTAACCGGGGAATTAGTTTTAGTAGATTTTGGCGCTGCAAAAGTTGTCGAGGGTTTGAGAGAAACCGGTACAGTCATCGGTTCTCCCGAATTCGTCGCGCCGGAACAAATTAGAGGTCAAGCGGTTTATGCCAGCGATTTGTACAGTTTGGGAGTAACTTGCATTTATTTGCTGACTCAAATATCTCCTTTTGATTTGTTCGATATCAATCAAGATGTTTGGGTTTGGCGAGACTTTTTGAAGGTTCCAATCGATCCGAAATTAAGTCGGATCCTCGACAAAATGATCGAACCGAGTCTAAGCCGCCGCTACAAATCTGTAGCTGAGGTATTGAAAGATTTGCAGCCGCAGCAGTCGGCGGCGCAGGTTCCGACTCCGGCGTCGAGGGCAATTCCCGTGCAGCAGAGGACGCCTGCGGTGCAGAATCCAGTGCCTCCAACGGTTGCAGGCACAATTATACCTGTGCCGCCGACGCAGCGGGTTGCACCCGCACGCCCGCCCACTTGGAGGTGTGTTCATACTCTGGTAGGGCATTCCAATGCTGTCACGTCGGTAGCTTTCAGTCCCGACGGCGCGACTTTAGCTAGCGGCAGCGAGGACAAGACGATCGAGATGTGGAAGTTGGATGCGGGTAAGCGGTGGTACACTCTTACGGGTCATTCTGACTGGGTGACTTGCGTGGCGTTTAGTCCTGATGGCGCGACTTTGGCTAGTGGCGGCCGGGACAAAACCATTCAAATTTGGGATTTGAATAAGGGTAAGTGGTGGTACGCTTTGCGGGGTCACGAGGACAGGGTTTATGCTGTGGCCTTCAGTCGGGACGGTCAGGTTTTGGCTAGCGGCAGTCGGGACAAAACTGTGCTGTTGTGGAATTTGAATAAGGGAAGGCGGCTGTCGGCTTTGACGGGTCACGCTGGCGGGGTGGAGGCTGTGGCTTTTAGTCCTGGCGGGGAGTTTTTGGCTAGCGGCAGTCGGGACAAGACTGTGCAGTTGTGGGATTGGCAAAATGGTCGATCGATTTGTACTCTGGCGGAGCACGGGGATTGGGTGCGGGCGATCGTTTTTGCTGCGAACTCGCCCAACTCCCATGCCGGCCAGCCCCCCCCCAGCCCCCCCTCGGTAAGGGGGGGAGTAGCAGAAGGATTGATTTTAGCTAGCGGGAGTCGGGACGGTACGGCGAAGCTGTGGCGGGTGGATGCACAGGGACGAGGGACGCTGTTGCGGAGTATGAGGGACAATTCTGGGGATGTTTTGTGTGTGGCGTTGAGTCCCGATGGTCTGGTTTTGGCGACGGGGAGTCGAGATGGCACGATTTATTTGTGGGATGCCTGCACGGGGGGTTTGCTGGAAATTCTGACGGACCACGGGGAGGAGGTTTTGTCGGTGGCGTTTAGTGCTGATGGAAGGAGTTTGGCTAGCGGTGCGGGCGATCGAACTGTGAAAATTTGGCGGCGGATTGGGGATTAGGGGCGATGTCAAGAGTGTCCGTCTAAAAAATCTAATATTTATGCTTGACAGGCGATCGAATGTTCTGCTACATTAGGAATTCGTGAGGACGCATAGCTCAGTTGGTTAGAGCACTACGTTGACATCGTAGGGGTCGGTGGTTCGAGTCCACTTGTGTCCATACCTAAAACCCGTTCATACAAAGGGTTTTGCTGTTTCTACAACCAAACTGGTAGATTTGGCATCCTCAATCACGAATGACAGAATATGTGTAGGCCAGAGATTTACTACAGTCGCCACGTTTTGTAGAGGATGTTGCTCGCCATTTGGGTAGTTTGCAGGAGTTCCATGTTAGAGAAACGCTAGCTTGATTCTCCTAGGCACCATCCCCATCCGCGAACAAAGGGCAAGCAAGCAGAACAAGAAAGAGAATAGCTCTTAGAAGGCAATCGCCTTGCACGATCCCAAGCAGAAGCCGCTAACCGGATTGAAGACGAATTTTTAGCGGTGCTCTCGGATGAGTTGCGATCGCCCGTTTGCTGAAAACTGAATGGCTGAGCTTTTGGCATACTATATATAGCCTCGATCGGTAACATGAGGTGCTCTCGCGGGCATGGGTCTGGAGTGGGCATAGGGCATAGGGCATAGGGCATAGGGCATAGGACTCGTCCCTATACCTCACAACGCTTGAGAACCGCTATATTAGGACTTACGCACCACAAGCCTAAAACCTCGATCGCCCCTGGCGCCCCAGTAGGGGGGGAACAGTTAAAGTCCTTTTTTAGGGGGCTAGGGCGATCTCTGCGTCAGTCTTGTATATCTTGATTCCCTAACAATAACTGGCATAATAGGTAAATAGGCAGGACTAACCGCAATGAATGTAGAACGTACACACTCCTTGAACGTATCCGCTCAATAAGTAGGGGTAGCAGAGAAAAAAAGTAAGCAGAGTCAAAAAAGTGTTATAAAATAGGAGACATG
>JAUBSN010000088.1:0-35182 GCA_036704825.1 Microcoleus sp. F8-C3
CGCTTATCTTTTTCTCAAAATCAGGCAGGAAAAACTCATCTTTAACTCGGTTTGAATCTATCGATCACTCCTGCTAGTGGTCTGCGATCAATTATTCAGCAAACCCTAATTAGATTGATTTACTTATTTTGGATTTTACCTCGAATTTTTATACCAGTTTCCCCAAAAAATCAAACTATAGGCTAACTCCAAACCCTATAGCGATCCTCAATGAATTGTGTAATTGTTGTAGGGGCTCTTCCCCCCTGTGGTTGCCCCGATCCGTGGGGGGTAGGCACTCTTAGAACTACCGTAAATATCGGTACAATTGATGCGATGATTGCTATATCCAGTAAGTCAAGATATCTCGCCAATCAAAACTCCCAAATATTCTTACCTCTTCCTTTGGCTATCTAACTCCATGTTAGCCTTTGTTATTTAACCCCATTAGCTACTACTCCCAATACTTTAAAATCCGCTACATTTAGTTGATCTAAAGCTTTATTTACCATCCCGCGATCGGTTTTTTCTAGTTTTACTATCAGCACTGTACCATCAGTTTGAGAAGCCAGTAAATGACCGTCTGCTAAACCAATCAAAGGTGGCGTATCGTAAATGACTAAATCAAATAAGGCTAGGAATTGTTCCATTAAATAGTGCATCTTTCTCGAAGAAAGTAATTTAATTGGATCGGCGGGAATAGTACCTGCTGTGAGAACAAAAAGATTGTCATCGTCTGGTAATCGCTGAATAGCCTCATTTAAGCTTAAATCAGAACTTAAAACATTACTTAAACCTTTCATATTTGATAGGCCGAGGTATGCGTGCAGTTGAGGCACACGCATATTAGCATCCACTAATAATACTCGTTTACCAACAGCAGAAGCAGTTTTAGCTAAATAAAGTGCTACAGTGGACTTACCCTCACCTTTAATAGTCGAAGTTATGGTTAAAGAACTTATTGGGTTTTCAGCATTTAATAATTGAATATTTGTGTATAAGTAGTGAAATGCCTCGACCACAGGAAAATCTTTGTAATTTGAAACTATTATTCGTTTTAGGCTTGCACTGTTAGTATTTGAACTTACGCTAGTGAATTGAGCGGGAACACTTTCACCTCTACGAGATTTAATTTTCATCGCTTTGGCGATCGGAATGACTCCCAAAAGAGGGCGTTTAGTTGCTGATTTAATTTCTTCTGGAGTATGGAAAACAGTATTTAAAACTTCTACTAGGAAACCTATAGCAATGCCTAGTAAACTGCTAATAACGAGCGCGATCGCTAGGTGGCGACGGGTTGGTTTTTCTGTTACTGGGTAGAGTTCACCATTTTCGTTTGTGAGTAACTGGGGTTTAGATATAATTTGCCAAGAATCCTCAATTTGACCAGCATCTAGTTGTAAAGCTTTTTGTTTTTCGATGAACAGTTTGAGAGTATCTTTAGCTACTTCTAGTTTTAATTGTATGTCTTCATAGCGACGTTGAGCTTGGGGCATTTGAGTGATTTTTGATTGCAGTAAATTTTGACTATTAGTTATCACTCGCTCCCGCGCTTCCAACTGTTTTATTTGTGCTTCCATCTGCAAGAGGACAGTATCAGCTTCTCTTTTAATTAAATCACGCAAACTTTGCTGCTTTTCTCGCAAAGATTGAATGGGAAGGCTATTTTCATAAAATTGAGTAGAGGTTAAAGCTAATTGCGATTCTATTTCATTTACTTTGCCAATTAAATTTTCATAAGACTTGGGGCGAATATCAACAATCCAACGATTATCGCCCGTTAACGCTCTTTTTTTGTAGCTTTCATATTGAAGCCTACTTTCTGCCAGTTGTGCTTGCACTTCTAGGCGACGATTAGTTACACTATCTAGCTGATCTGATAGGCTGCGGCTGCGTAGTTCTGGTTGATTAAAGTTATACTCAACTCTTAACTTTTGTAATTCTTGCTGCAATTTATCTACTTGCTGCTGGAGAGGTGGCATTTGTCGATCGATAAAATCAATACTTTGTTTGCTAACTTTTAAACGCTCTTTTTCCATATATTCTAGGTAATATTTTGCAGTTTCATCCAGCACGTACTGGATGCGCTTGGGATCTCGATCTCGGTAGCTAACATCTAGGAGTTTAGTACCACCCTGCTTCCCATCTCGCAAGAAAGTAACACGTTGGATATTCAAGCGGCTGCTGAAATTTTTATAGTCAAATTTAGGATATGTTTTCTGCAACTTATTAAATAATGGGAGCAAAACTTCTGGGCTTTTTAAAACCCGCGATAAACTTTGATAATCCACCGAGGAACCTTCTTCGGCTGATGATTTAATTTTGTTCAAGTCTGTGATGCCTAAACTGTTATTTTCAGCTTGAACCAAGAGCTTTAATAGCCGATCGCCAGCCGTAATTGGTTCTGCTAAAACAGTAAATTTTCCTTCATACTCGGTAATAGATTGTTTGGCAGCCTTGAGCACGAAACTACCGCTTAAAGCAGCTATACTGACAGCTACTATGCCCATCACCAGAAGACGACGTTTGACGACAGCTATTACCCAATTCACATCAAGAATTTGGTCATCCTCTGCTGGGGTACTAGCTAGGTAATTAGCGGAGGGAACAGACAAATATTGACCGTTAAGGTCATTCTTGAGGGAAGAAAACTGTTTTTTATCCATAGCAAAATTTTATTTAATTCCTAATTTCCGAACAGTCTGAGTAGCTCTATGAGTCGGGTGGGAACGAGAATTCCACCAATAATATTACTAGCTGGTGAGAGAACAGTGTTAATGTTGTCTACCAAGATAGCAGTCCTCGAACGTGCCACTATAATTATGTCATTATCTTGAATCAGTGGGTTGCTTTGAGCGTCGATTCCTTGATTCAAATTAATTGCTACTTGCGATCGGGATACAGTGCCATTAGGGTTCAGCCTGATCAGTTCCACATATCTAGAGTTAGCGCGATTTTGTCTGAAACCCCCCGCACTCATAATTGCTTGATTTAAGGTAGTATTAGGAGGTAATTTAAGTCCACCCGGAGCATTGACTTCTCCGATAACACTCACCTGCACAGTCGCCGGAGCAAAGCTAGCAGTAGCTAGAACAGAAACTTCTCCCGGATCGATCGCCGTCGCTGTCGGAACAAAGATGATATCCCCTTCTTGTAGTATAGTATCTTGAGAGGTATCTTGTTCTTGCAAATATTGCCAGAGGTTAATAGTCCTAACTTGTTGTTTGCCACTTCTAGTATAACGTTGGAGTTGGATTTGGCGAATATCGGCGATTGATGTGATTCCCCCAGCTAGTTGTAGAGCACGAATAATTGTCGGCTGTCCGTTGGTTCTTTCACCATTTTGGGTATCACCACCAATGGCTACATATCTACCGGGACGCTTTACCTCTCCGAATACTGAGACAGTACGGGGTTGCTCTGCTGGTATAGAAAAATTAGATTCACTAAGTTGATTTGTTTCTGCTAAATTAATTGTTTCTTGAGGGGGAACCAAGATTTGATCTCCATCTCGCAACGTGATATCTTGGCTGGTCTGACCAGTTTGTAAATAATCCCACAGATTATAAGTGATAGTTATTTCTTTGTTAGCCATGAGCCGACGCCGCACAATTACTCGTCGAATATCAGCGCTAGCTCGAATACCCCCAGCTTTTTCTAAAGCTTGAGGAAGTGTGGGAAACTGGATTGATGGTCTAGTTCCACCTCCATTAGCTAGGGGTAATAAGTAAGATCCCGGACGACTTATTTCACCCGACAACCAAATGTTAAGCGGGCGGGCAGCTTGTAAACTGATTGTAACTAAAGGTCTTTTTACCACCTGGCCATAAGCTCTAGCGATAACTTGGGCTGCCTGTTCTAAAGTTAATCCTTGAACGGAAATACTACCAATAATGGGGATTTGAATAGCTCCACCAGCAGGAATTTGATACTCCCCACTAAGCTGAGGCAGATCGTAGATATCAATTCTAATATTGTCTCCACCACCTAGATAGTAATCAGTATTAATACTTGTTGCCGGGGCTGGCGACTGAGCGAGGTTGGTTTGAGGGTAGGAGAGAGTGAGTACCAGAGCCAGCAGTGGCAGTTGTAAAGCACGGAGATCAAGCCATTTCATAGGTAGTAACAAATTTATGATAGAGGTAAAGCCATGAAAGATATTTTAAGGGTGCCGATGTTTGCGTTGATGCTATTGTGTTTAACGCTTATCGTCTTTGTGACTATTTATATTTTAGCCGCACGCCACCCGAAATTGAGTGCCACATTAGAAAAAATTTTTGTGGGGATACTTTTTTTTACCGTAACTGGTGGATCGGGTGTCATGGCCATGCCCTTTACAAAACTCCACCCTAACGTTTTCTACAACCGAGAAACTACACCCACAACAATGATCGGTCAAATTGTCATTTATGGGGCCATGATATTAATGATATTTCCCCGCTTAACTAAAACTACCCAAAAAACAGTTTCTATCTGCATTAAATGGATAGCAGGAGACATTTTTTTAGGTTTGTTTTTGTTGATTCTGACTTTATCGGGATTGTGGTCACAAACTCCTGAAATTACTTTTAAGGCTATTTTTGCTATTTGGGTAGTAACACTGGTTTCTATTTATGTAGGTAAAGTGTATAGTTGGTTAGAAATTTATGGATTATTGAGATGGCTAACTGGTTTATTAGCTTTATGGTCGCTTGTGAAAACAAATGCAGCGCCTGACGGTTGTTGGACAGGAGTTTTAGGTCATAAAAACCCTTTTTCTTTTCAAATGGCTAATACAGCTTCTTTATGGATTTTATATGCTTTTAAGGAGCCTAAGTATCGATATTTATCATTATTTATAATTTTAATATCTTTAGTAGGATTGCAAAAAGGTTGTAGTGGTGCTAGTCGGATTTTGACAGTGGTATTAATCAGTTTGTGGAGTTATTTAGCCCTTTTAAAAAGATTACCTGTCAAATGGGCTTTTGTCTGCTTTATCTTATTTTTGGTCGGCAGTATAGGTATAAGTATTTTGGTATTAAATAATTTAGAGGCTATTATCGTGGATGGTTTGAAAAAAGATATGACTTTAACCGGTAGAACCGATTTTTGGCCTTTAATTATTGACCGAGTCGATCAAACTAATCCCTTATTTGGTTATGGAATACAAGGATTTTGGCAGTCGTGGCGTGGGTCGGAAAATCCTGCTTACGGAATTATAGTAGCTAAAACTGGTTTTGTGCCACCCCACTCTCACAATGGTTTTATTGATATACTTTGCGAACTGGGTTGGACTGGATTATTGTTGTTTATTGGGTCGTTTTTAAATAATATATTTAGAGGTATAAAGTACCTAGTTAAAGGAAGTTTTCCAGAATCAGGTTTGCCTTTGTATTTATTAACATTTATGCTAATGACCAATTTGACAGAGGGGGGACTATTAGGGGTTGGTACTTATTGGTCTTGGTATGTAGTTTTATCGGTAAAATTGAGCTTAGATAGAACAGCTAAGGATCGTAAAAACTGATGATGTCAGTGTTTTGTCAGGCGTATTAGGAGAATCTTGAAACAGAATAGGAAAAGCTCCGAGTTTTTAAAGAACTTGGGGCTTTAAAACCGATCGCGTTTGACGTTTAATTAAGCCGGTTCACTTAATATGACTCGCAATTGTTTCACTCTCCACCGTTGCTTCCACTGGCCAATAATTTTCCGTCTCTACTGTTTGTTGCGGCTGATAAACTGCCAAGTCGAACCAGAAAGTCGTACCCACATTAACTTCGCTAACTAAATTAATTTTAGTGTGGTGCTTGTCAATAATGTTTCTGACAATAGAAAGACCTAATCCCGTTCCTTCTAAAGTGTGTACTCGGTTTTCTACCCGGAAAAAGCGATCGAATATTGCTTGTTGGTCTTCAGGATCTATGCCAATCCCAGTATCAGAAATTTCGATCCGCACTACCGGAAAATGTTTAGCATCCGGTGACAAGTTTTGGTTGACGGATTGACCGTCTTTGTGGGTGGGCGTCTCCGACTCTAGCAAATACGCTCGAATTGCCACCTTGCCGCCGGACTCAGTAAATTTTAAGGCATTTCCTACTAAATTTGCAAATACTTGCAGCAGCAAATCGTAATGACCTAAAGCAGGCGGCAAATACGGGTCAACTTCTTGCTCTAATTCAATGCCTTTATCCTTAGCATTTAACTGATAAGTCCGCAGGGTTTGTTCCACAGCTTGCAGGAGGTCAACCGCCTCCAAGTGATAAACTCGACAGGATTCCAGTCGCGACAAGTCTAACACGTCGTTTACTAAACGAGTTAGTCGATCGGTTTCTCGATTGGCAATTTCTAGGAATTCCCTGCGTTCGCTTTCTAGAAGGTCTTCTCCGTACTCGTGGAGAGTCTCGATAAAAGATTTGATATTAAATAAAGGCGTTCTCAATTCATGAGAAACATTGCTGATAAAATTGCTTTTAGCCTCATTTAGTTCTACTTCCCGAGTGATGTCCTGGACTGTCATTGCAATGCCTTTGAGGCTTTCCCGGTAATTTCCAGAACCTTGATGCTTGGAGGTTTGCTCGTAGAAAGTACACTCTACAGCTACCGGGCGTTGTGGTTCGGTACAGGTATCTTCCTCGTGGCGGATGCAGCTTCTGCACAGGGGTTCGGCACCGGGCGCTTTGTGCAGAATGACTGTAGTTAAAACAATCCGAATTGTACGGTTAAGCGGTTCGCTCATCGAGATGCGAAATTCGCCGCCGTCGCGATCGCCTGCTGCTATTTCCTGCAAAGGTCTCGCCAACTCCTGCTGCACTTTTGAAGGCAAAATGTTCAGAACATTTACTCCGAGGGCATTTTTGCCTTCCCATCCAAAAATCCGCATCCCCGTCGGATTAACTAAAATCACCTGCAAATTTGCGTCTAATAAAAGCGCGCCATCAGCAATCGTTGATACCAAAGTTTCTAACTTAGCTTTTTCCGCTGTCAGTTCTTCAATATTTTGTTCTTCATAACTTTCGAGTTTCTGGGCCATTTCATTAAAACTGCCGATCAACTCACCCAACTCTCCCCCTAAAGGCAGGTCAACTCGCTGCTTAAAATTCCCGCTGGCAATATTTTTGACCCCGAAGACTAATTGTTTGATCGGCTGAGTAATTGTCAGGGCATTAAATACAGCGCCCAAAATTACCATCACCCAAATAGTGACAAATACTGCTAAAGTGACATCCCTAGTCAGATTTGAAGAGATAACTGCTGCGGGATTTGGATTAATGCCGATCGCCAAAACTCCCAAATATTTGTCTTCGTGAATTAACGGCACAAATACATCGGTAACTTCTCCATCTGGCGTCAAATGCTGCCGTACCAAAGGCAAAGAAGTTAAATTTCTCGCCTCAATATCGGCGAGAAAATTATCTGGAAGTTTGATCTGGCGGCGCAGCGTCAGGGAAGTTTCCACCTCGGATTCCGAAAATGGTATCCCCAGGAAAATATCTCCCGCTTCGTCTGCGTAAAGCATATAGCGGACGCTGGAGGTGCTGCTGTAAAATTGGCGGGAAAAGCGGGCGACTTCAGAGCGATCGTTTTTGGCAATCAGCGGCGCCACATTTGCCGCCAACAGCAGGCCGAGGTCGCGGCCGTAACGAGTATCGTTAAGTCGGGCGTCTTGCTGGATAGTATTTACGGCCCAGAATGTCAGGCCGCTCATAATTAACGACACTACGAGGGTAGCACCGGCCATCAGGCGAGTCTGGAGGGTAAAATCCGACCACCAGCGGGCAATAATTTCTCCGATTTTGTTTAGTATGGCCAGCATTTCACCAGTTCACCAGTTCAATATTAAAAGGAAGATCGATTCAGTTGGCTCCCGATCGAATTTTCTGCTGCGACTTGTCCGCTACCGCCACCGCAGAGATACCAAACTTCATTGTTACATTTCTACATTGAGATTGCTTGGCTTTCGGATGGCGGCCGATGTCGCAATTCCTAATTTTTATCGCCCAGAGCTCGGCGACCGATGTCCCGGCGGCAGTAGACGCCTTCAAATTGGATGCAATCAACTGCTGCATAAGCTGTGGAGATAGCTTGTTCCAAAGTTTCTCCCGTCGCAGTGACGCCCAAAACCCGGCCGCCGTCGCTCGCCAACTGCTGGTGCTTCAACTGGGTGCCGGCGTGAAACACTTCTGCTCCTTTGGCTTGAGCTTCCTCGATACCTGTAATAACTTTGCCTTTTTGATAACTTCCAGGATAGCCCCCAGAAGCCAAAACTACGCAAACAGAGGCCCCCGACTTCCAGCGAATGTTGGAATATTCACCGAGACGCTGCTGACAGCAGGCGAGCACCAAATCTTCCAAAGGAGTTTCCAGCAGCGACAAAACCGCTTGAGTTTCCGGGTCTCCGAAACGGCAGTTAAATTCTAAGACTGTGGGTTCTCCTTCGGGGGTAATCATTAACCCTGCGTAGAGTACGCCCCGGTAGTCGATTTTGCGTTTTTGCAGTGCTGCGAGGGTGGGTTCGAGAATTTCTGCTTGAATCCTTTCCATAAGTTCCGGGGTGACGATGGGCGCTGGGGCGTAGGCCCCCATACCGCCGGTGTTGGCTCCCTTGTCGCCTTCGCCGATAGCTTTGTGGTCTTGGGCCGGCAGCAGCGGTTCCACTGTGATGCCGTCGGTGAGGGCGAGAATCGAGACTTCTTGACCTGTTAAGAATTCTTCGACGACGACTCGGATGTTGTCGGTGCCGAATTCGCCTCGGAAAATGGTGTTGATGGCGCTGTGAGCCATTTTGACGGTGGTGGCAACGGTGACTCCTTTGCCTGATGCGAGTCCGTCTGCTTTGATGACTATGGGGGTTCCTTGTTCCAGAACGTATGCTTTGGCTGCTTCTGCGTCTGTAAATACGGCAGCTTTGGGTGTGGGGATGCCTGCTTCGAGCATCAATTCTTTGGCCCAGGATTTGCTGGATTCAATTTGGGCGCCGGCTTTGGTGGGCCCGAAAATCATGACTTTTTTCTGTTGGAAATAGTCGGCGATGCCTAGCGATAGGGGCAATTCGGGCCCGACGATAACTAATCCGATGTTGTTGACCATCACAAAGCGTTCGATGCCTTGGAAGTCGTCGATGTTGAGCGACAGATTTTGACAGCCTGGGGTGGTAGCTGTGCCGCCGTTGCCCGGTACGCAGAATACTTGTTTAATCCGCGTAGACTCTAGCAGTTTTTTTGCGATCGCGTGTTCGCGACCTCCGTTTCCCACAACTAAAACTTTCACAGTATCCTCACCTATAAATTTTGTTCCCTGAATGTCTGATTTTCAGTGTTGGCATCTGTCTATCTGCTTTTTGCAGTGCTGTCAATTATGCCATGCTTGGCGCTAGGGAATTGCTAGATGTGGCACTTTTCTGGAGGGGTCGGGCTCTAGCGCTGTTTCCCAAGGGCTGGGATCGTGCAATAATTAAAGATTTTCGCCGCCCAATTTTTCTGGGTTATGCCTCGATTTAACGATGCAATTAAAACTATTTTCTGGCTTTTAATTGTTCAATTACTGTAATTCATCCGGCGGCAAATAGCGATAAGATAGGCAGGTTGACTCTGCGGAATTTTACTCACATGAAATCAAATCAAACCGCTGCGAGTTCGCCTGCCAAATTTAAGCGGGTGGGAGTTGTCGGCGGCGGCCAGCTAGCTTGGATGATGGGGGATGCTGCTAGGGCGCTAGGTATTGAATTGGTAGTGCAAACTCCCGATGCTACCGATCCAGCAGTTTCTGTTGCTGCTGGTGCTGTTTTGGGGGCTGTTGATGATGTTTTGGCTACGGCTCAATTGGCGGATTGCTGCGATGTTATTACTTTTGAAAATGAGTTTGTGGATTTGGATGGTTTGCGGCCGCTTGAACGGCAAGGGGTGTTATTTCAGCCGAGTTTGTCGTCGCTTTCTCCTTTGTTGGATAAATACGTTCAGCGCTGTTATTTACAAGATTTGGGTTTGCCAACTCCGAGGTTTTGGGAATGGGATTGCAGCGCGGATTTGCCCCCGGAATTGTTTCAGGTGGTAGCGAATGACTTTCCGGCAATTTCTGTTTCTGACAGCGTGCAGAGTGAAGGAGACTCGGATGCTGGATCGATCGACTTTCCCTTTGTCGTCAAAGTTCGCCGCCACGGTTATGACGGCCAAGGTACTTTTATTGTTAAGGATCGGGGGAGTTTTGAGTCAATTCGTGCTAAACTCCAGGGTCAGTCTTTGCTGGTGGAAGAGTTTGTGCCGTTCGATCGCGAGTTGGCTGTGATTGCAGCTCGATCGGCAACTGGCGAAATGGCGATTTATCCGATCGTGGAAACTCAGCAGCAAAATCAGGTTTGTCATCTGGTGATTGCGCCCGCTGATATTAGTTTAGAGGTAAAAACTGAAGCTGGTGCGATCGCCCGCACTCTCCTCAACAGTTTGCAAGCTGTCGGCGTATTCGGCATTGAATTATTTTTAACCACCGATAACAAGCTGTTAGTCAATGAAATTGCACCCCGCACTCACAACTCGGGACATTTTACCATCAATGCCTGCGAAACTTCACAATTTGAACAGCATTTGCGCGCAGTTTGTCAACTGCCTTTAGGCAATTCGGAGCTCAAATGTGCAGGCGCTGTGATGGTAAATTTGCTCGGCTACGAGTCGGCCGAGTCCGACTATTTAGCCAAACGAAAACAACTGGCACAAATTAGCGGTGCTTTTGTCCATTGGTATGGTAAGAAAGTATCGCGTCCCGGCCGCAAACTCGGTCACGTCACAGTTGTGCTAGACGCCGACAAGGTGGCTCAGGGGCGATCGCAAGCACTGGCGATCGCTCAAACCGTAGAATCCATCTGGTATCCAAGTTAAATTGCTCGAAGGTTGCCAAAATCTGGTTAGTTGGTATATATTAAATAAAGGTTCTACTGCGACGTTGGTGACTGCCAATAATGTTTTTTTGATCTATAACTCTTAACTCTAGGGAATCAAGATGTTTGGACAGCAGTAAACTGGGCTTGTACCCAGAAACTTTAAGTCCGAGCCAACGGTACCCACCTGGTAAAATACCAGGTCAAAAGCTGAGGTAAGACGGCGTTGCGGGGAGCCATTAAAATTTGGATTGAGATAGGCGCTGTGAAATATAGCTAGCCTATTTTTTTTTGAGATAAGCTATTGCACATTTAAACTGGGATACGAGCATTACCCTTGTTTTTGATTTTGCGACCCCATTTAATTATTAATTGTCCTTCATTTAAGAGGATCTGCAATATAGCCTTTCGAACGTAACATGAGGTGCACCGTCGATCGGATAGGGCATAGCGCATAGCGCATACCTCACCCAGATTGAGAACTGCTATAAACTGGCGTGCATCTAATTTGTATAGTAATTTTTATTAAAAGTATTGTGGAGTGGGTCAGAAAGCCGGCCCTAAAAATCTAATTTAGATGTGCGACAGCTTAGGAGCGCGAATTAAATAACTTACAATTTTAATTGTTATTGTGGGATGGGCGTCCCGCCCGTCCTTTTTGAACGGGCGGGACGCCCATCCCACTTTCAAGAGTGGAAGTTATTTAATTCTCATTCCTTAGTTTCTTTATTTGTTGGGATTGAAGTGGTTTTTGGCTGGCATTTTTGTATGAGTTTAATAAACTCAGTTTTTATTATACCTATTTAAAGGCACAATAGCTTAGCAGTCTATTTGCAAAATTGAGATGTTCCCAATCATCTTGCGATCGCCCTGTTAACAATTTCCACAAACCGATCCAGTAAAGCAGCAAACTCTCCGGCGTAGAATCGATCGCGCTTTCAATAAAAATCTTTAACCGAGGTGGGCATTATTTGCCCACCCTAATTCCTACTTCCCTACCGTGAAATACTCATTCTTAGCATACACGCTAATAATGCAGTCTCCCACTTCAAAAAACATCCCCTGTTGCTCATCTTTAGAAAATTGCAAGTTGCCGTATTTAGAATTAATTTCCTCAGCAGTCGCCGCTTTTGCCTCCATTTCATCGGGGATAAGCCCAGTAGAACCGATGTAGAAAACTAGCGGGTAAACTTTCTCGCCATAAACTTTTTCAGCGTAAGTTTCCAGTTGCTCGTTTGCACTAGCTAAAGCAGCTACAAACTCCTCTCGCTTGACATCTTCTCCCTGCCATTTCGCTTGCAAAAGGCGCAGCAAACTATCTGCACCGACTTTTGATAAAATAGCGGTGACAGTGCCGTTATCCTCCAACCCCAAAAACTCATCGAAAATCAGTTTCATCAAGTCGTCAACTTTGGTAATTTTTGTTCGGGATGACAGCGTTTTGTGCGCGAAGACAACAGGCTCATCTAACGCGATGTCAAATGTCGGTTTTGCTAGCTTTTCGCCCGTGTTTTTGCGGTAAACTTCATAAAGGCGGTCGAGAAATTTGTTGGCTGAGTGCAATTTGCCGAAATTGAGGATGTTTTTGCTGCCGATGTCGATTTTGTAGCTGACTCGCGAATCAACTGAACCGTTGGCGATCGCACTTTTTAAATCTGTGTATTCCATCGTCGTCGGAAAGTTGATGTAAAGGCTTTTTGACAGATCATGCTGTTTCAATTCTTCCAATTGTTCCGCTGTGTAAGTCTCGGATTCTTCCTTCAAATGAGCCGAGAGAATGCTAGATATAATTTTGATTTCTGCGAGTTCCTCAAACACTCCGTCAAGGCTGCCGTAACGCCCCTCAAAAGGCACGAGGGGCAAAGTCTCTAACTTAATATCGTACTCTGAACGAAAGTCAAATTCTTGCACTGGCGAACCGTCTTTTTCCAGGACACCGCATTTGTTGAGCAAATCAAACACTGGTTTGCTGCTGATTTTGGTGCGCAGCGACTTAATATTAACTTCGCCGTCGCTGACAATGGTATAATTGTTGAAAGTATTGAGGTCTGTAACTAAAATTCCCGCCACTTCTGCGATTAAAGTTTCATCCTCAACTTTTACCAGCTTAGCTTTTCGGGTAATCAGCATATTGATGGTAGCGGTATTTTGATTGATGGCAAATGAACCCATTTGCACGTATTCACCACCATCTAAGAATTCAGTTTTCAGCCAAGGCTTGACAAGGTTGCCCTTTTCGTCTCGCTTTCCCTCAATTCGCTTCAAACCTTTTCGCTGATAATTTTCTTGCAAGTGTTTCAAGTTGATGATGATGCTGTTGCTGTTTTCCTCCAATATCTCGATCAACTCCAGCAGGGTAATTTTCTCGCTGACTTTTACCCGATCGCCAATTTCATGATTTTTCAACACATCTGGCGCAAAAACAGCCTGTTCCAAATCTTCCGCAAACTCGGCTATTTGGGCATTTGTCAAAGCTTTAGCGTGTTTTTCGGTCAAAGTAGCGTCGAAGGTACTCGCCAGCGCATACTTAGCCGTATTTAAATTGCCGTCAGCGAGGTTAGCTTTCGCAAAAGCCAATACCGACTCATCAGTTTGAGCAGCGGGAACATCTAGTTTGTCATACTCATCTTTGGCGACTTTCTGATATTTGTAAAAAAGTCCCCCATCGTCTGCTTTCAGCCCGCAGATTTTCAGCGTGCTCGATGAACCGTTGATTTTCTTGCCGCTTTGGGAAACAAAAACTTGATAATCGTATTCCTTGATTAACGGTTCTTCCAGCGCCGGTGCAACGGAACTGCCTAAAAGTTTTGTGCTGTCGTACAGAGCATTGTAAACCATTTTGACTTCGCCAGCGCGGATGCAATTTCCCGATAACGTGTTGGCGATTTTGGAGAGAAGTTTGAAGTCAGCAGAGGCATAGGATATCGTGTTGGCAAACACATCCATGTCTTTGAGTTCTTCGCAAATTTCCCCTAGTTTTGCCGCTTCGGAATTGGCGCTGGGGTCATTTGCATAGCCGTCTGTGTGCAAATTGATCGCTGTCATTTCTCCCGCTTTAACCAGAGATTTAGCGAGTTGCATCGACTGCGATATGCAGGTAGAGCCAGCAGTGCGGATTTTTTGAATTTCTTTGATGTATTGAGAGTCAAACTTCAGCACTTCTTGAATGGGAATTCGCTGGAAGTGACAAATTACGTCCCGATTGCTAGCATAGGAAATCAGGCTGACAATTAGCTGGTAATTGTTGTACTCGTCTAAGGTCAAAAGCTTGATTAGGGTTTCTTTCAGCGGTTCTAAGTCATAATACATTGAGCCGGAACGGTCGAGGATGATGATGCTGTGAGCGACGGATTTTTCTGGGATATCGCCTGGTGTTCTTTCTAAATTAATGCGATCGACTAGATAGAATGCCTTGGCGTTTCCGGCAAAATTGTAGAGGGTAAATTTGGTGCGAGTATTGGAGGCTGCTTGGCTGCTGGAACTTTTGACCTGAGATGATTGTTTTGCTTGCCGTGCCATAGTTTTCACCTATGTTGACTTATTCCTCAACTCCATCGTGACACGCGCTTCTGTGGATGTCAAGGCCTGTGTGGAAAATTATCTGCGAAGCTGAATAAGCATTAATATTGAGCGCTGCGGTGCCAGGGAAAACTGCGGCGCTAGGCTAAAGGTGAGCTGTTTTGGCAAAAGTAGCGGATCTGCGTCAGTCGTTTAGTAAATATTTAGTCAATCATGGTTTATTTAGAAAATCCGCTGCTCAAACTTTATCTAAATGTGTTCGGATGGGTGGGGTTGGGATTTTTTATCGGCCGCCTGTTACCGAGAAGCTATTCTACATATTTAGCCAAGTTTCTTTTCTTCTTTGGCACGCCATTGAGCATTGTTGCTTTTATCCGCACCGCCAATTTGTCGGGCGCTATTTGGATGGCACCGCTGATAGCTTGGGCGGCAATTCTAGCAGGTGGAGGACTCGCTGGGATTTTGATAAATTTCGGTGTCGCCGAGGAACGTTTCAAGACTCTTAATCAAAGCGCCCAAAATAGCCCGGAAGACACCAGCGCTTGGAGTTTGCCCGCTCGAGGCAGCTTCTTATTGGCAGCGATGGTGGGTAATACGGGTTTTTTAGGCATTCCCGTCACCTTGTCTTTATTGGGATCGGAACACTTTGCCTGGGCGCTGTTTTACGACTTGCTAGGCACTACCATCGCAATCAATATACTGGGAGTTGCTATTGCTTCTGTCTGCGGTAAAAGCGATCGCCGTCAGAGTTGGTTAAGTCCCCTGCGGGCAATTTTTCTGAATCCGGCAGTGTGGGCTTTTGGTGTAGGGTTTGTCTCGCGCAGCTTGACGCTGTCGGCACAAATCGCAGAATTGTTAACCACAGGTGCTTGGACTGTAATTACTTTATCTTTAATTACGATCGGGATGCAGTTGAGCAAGTTGAATTCCTTGCACAACCTCAAACAAGTTTTGGCTTGTCTGTTGATTAAAATGCTCTTTGTTCCCTTGGTAATTGGCACGGGATTAACGTTTTTGGGTATCGCGGGCGCGCCGCGACTTGTGCTAGTGCTGCAAATGGCGATGCCTCCTGCTTTTGGTACTACATTGCTGGCAGAAGCTTTCAATCTCGATCGCGAATTAGCCGTAACTGCGATCGGCATGGGCTGCCTTAGTTTATTATTCACTATTCCCCTATGGATGAGGCTATTTAATTTTTAATAAAAATAGGAGTCGATCGGTTTAAAAAGTGCTTTATTTCAGTGATCCTCATCACAAATATTTAGCGCTTGATATCATATTAATTTAACAATCACTGGACTGGGAAACTGTATGGGGTTCTGTTAATGTGGAAATAGCCCGTGGATGGGGGGAATAATAAAAGTATGACAACTATAAATTTTTCATTGACAGGTTATCAAATTCTCGATCGCATTTACTCAGGAACTCGCACCCTAGTTTATCGAGGTTTCCGCACAGCAGACAAACAGCCCGTCGCCATCAAAGTCTTGCGGAGTCAGTATCCCAGCTTCAGCGAACTGGT
Organism: Microcoleus sp. F8-C3; assembly: GCA_036704825.1. Taxonomy (GTDB): domain Bacteria; phylum Cyanobacteriota; class Cyanobacteriia; order Cyanobacteriales; family Microcoleaceae; genus Microcoleus. The sequence goes on from JAUBSN010000088.1 coordinate 15,867, forward strand.
GCAGTTTCGCAATCAGTACACGATCGCCAAAAACCTCAACTTCCCCGGCTTCATCGAAACCTACAGTTTGGAACCCTACCAAAACAGCTATGCGCTGGTAATGGAAGACTTCGGGGGAATTTCTCTCAAAGAATGGACTCAACAAGGGAAAACTCTACCCGATTTAAGCGAGTTTTTGCAAATGGCGATCGCGCTATGCCGCACCTTAAATATTCTCTACCGAGAACGCATCATTCACAAAGACCTCAAACCCAGCAACATTTTAATTAACCCGGAAACCAAACAAATCAAATTAATCGATTTTAGCATTGCATCTTTACTACCAATAGAAACCCAAACTCTCATCAATCCCAATGTATTAGAAGGAACACTTGCTTACATTTCTCCCGAACAAACTGGCAGAATGAACCGGGTAATTGACTACCGGACGGATTTTTATTCAACTGGTGTCACCTTCTACGAATTACTGACAGGAGAGTTGCCATTTCAATCCAATGACCCGATGGAATTAGTGCATTGCCATATCGCCAAAGCCACACCATTAGTACGCGAAATTAATCCACAAATTCCATCTGTACTTTCAGAGATTGTCAGAAAATTGATGGCAAAAAATGCGGAAGACCGCTATCAGAGTGCGTTAGGTCTGAAATACGATCTAGAAAAATGTTTGCGTCAACTTCAAAAAACTCAGAAAATTGAGAGCTTTAAAATAGCCCAAAGGGATCTGTGCGATCGCTTTCTGATACCCGACAAAATCTATGCACGAGAAGCTGAAGTAGAAACCCTGCTACAAGCATTTGATAGAGTCAGTCAAGGTGCAACAGAAATGATGCTAGTAGCTGGTTTTTCAGGAATGGGAAAAACAGCAGTTGTCAACGAAGTGCATAAACCAATTGTCAGACAGCGCGGCTATTTTATTAAAGGCAAATATGACCAATTTCAGCGCAATATTCCATTCAGTGCATTTGTCCAATGCTTCCGGAATTTAATGGAGCAATTGTTAACCGAAAGCGATGTTAAAACCCAGCAATGGAAAACTAAAATATTAGAGGCTGTTGGCGAAAATGGTCAAGTAATTATTGAAGTAATTCCCGAACTTTCAATAATTATTGGCGAACAACCACCAGCGATAGAGCTATCAGGAACTGCGGCACAAAATCGCTTTAATTTATTATTCCAAAAATTTACGCAAGTCTTCACCAGTGAATCACATCCATTAGTCATATTTTTAGATGACTTGCAATGGGCAGATTCGGCATCGCTCAAGTTAATGCAGCTATTAATGGCTGATACAAGTCATCTTCTCATAATTGGTGCATACCGCGATAATGAAGTCAATCCAGGACATCCCTTAATGTTGACTTTGAATGAAATTGCTAAATCACCAGCAAAGATTAATACGATTACTTTAGCACCACTGAGTCAAGAGCAAGTAAATAACTTAGTGGCTGACACGCTCAAATGTTCGGAAGATGTAGCACGGCATCTTTCTGTATTGATTTATCAAAAAACTAAAGGAAATCCGTTTTTTGCCACCCAGTTTCTCAAAGCACTGTATCAAGATGGATTAATTCAATTTGACTTTGAGGTCTGCTGTTGGCAATGCAATCTATCAGAAGTGACGGCTCAAGCAGTTACAGATGACGTTGTAACTTTTATGAGTTGGCAACTGCAAAAATTACCGCCATCGACTCAAGATGTCTTGCAGTTAGCTGCTTGTATTGGTAACTCTTTTGATTTAGCAACTTTGGCGATTGTTTCGCAGCAATCGAAAATTGAGACGGCTGCGGCTTTGTGGAAAGCTTTGCAAGAAGGGTTGGTTTTTCCAATTGGTGATATTTATAAGTTTTATGTCGGGCAAGAAAATCAAGCACCTACATCAGAAAATCAACTGATTGTTACATACAAATTCTTACATGACCGAGTACAGCAAGCAGCTTATTCCCTGATTCCTGATGACCAAAAACAGACGACTCATTACCAAATCGGACAACTGTTACTGCAACAGATTTCCGCACAAGCTAGAGTTGACCGTATTTTTGAAATCGTCAATCAATTAAACTACGGCACGGCTTTAATTACCCAACCAACAGAACGAGAAGAATTAGCCCAACTCAATTTAATTGCCTGTCGCAAAGCCAGAAGCGCCACTGCCTATCAAGCTAGTCGCGAATATGCCAGCACTGGATTATCCTTGTTGGGAGAAAACGCTTGGCAGCAGCACTATGAAATAACACTATCATTCCATGACGAGGCGGCGGAATTAGCTTCTTTATGCGGTGACTTTGAGGCGATGGAACAGTCGATCGAGACAGTCCTTGCTCGGGCACACTCTTTACTGGAACAGGTCAATGTTTATCGAATTAGAATTCGAGCAAAAACCTCCCAGAGTAAACTGACAGAAGCGATCGCGATCGGCATCCAGATTCTGCAACAGTTGGGCGTAACGATAACCGAGTCACCGACACCAGCCGATATTCAACAGTTAATCAAAGAGATTAACGAATTGATTGGGGATCGGGAAGTTGCAGAGTTTGTTCATCTGCCGATGATGATTGATGCCTGCGTTATTGCCATTCTCCAGATTGCCACAAGCATCCAGCCGGCAGCTTACCTCTGTGGCTCTTTGTTGTTTCCATTACTGACTTCCTTATCAGTCAAATTATCCTTGCAGCATGGCAACATCGCTCTTTCCGCTTCTAACTATGTTTGCTATAGCAGCATTGTCTGCAATCTCTTGGAAGATGTGGATTTAGCCACACAGTTTAGTCAGTTGGCATTGAATGTCGTCTCAAAATTAAATGCAAAAGCGACCAAACCTGAAATATTAATGACGATGGGAATAGCTATCGGACACCGCAAATCTCATCTCAAAGAAACGTTACCACTCTTGAGGGAGAGCTATACGACTGCTTTAGAAGTCGGATCGCTGGAAATCGTCGGGTATACTGGCCACTGTTTGTGTCTAAATTCTTTTTGGTGCAGTCAGCCCCTAGACATTTTAGAGCAGGATACGCGCACCTACTACAATGCTTTGGTGCAAGTTAACCAATCGATCGGTGCCAATTACTGCCGGATCTATTGGCAATCTATGTTGAATTTACTAGGTTTGGCAGAGCATCCCACCCTGTTGTCTGGGTCAGCCCTCCAAGAGACGGAATTTTTGCCCCTGCTGCTGTCTGCAAATGACCTATTTGGGTTGTATATCTTCTATTTGTATAAGCTGACCCTTTGCTTTTTGTTTGGGGAAATTGAGCCAGCTAACAATTATGCACTCTTAGGTAGAAACTATTTAACGGCAGCTACGGGAATGGTCGGCGAAGCTGCATTTTATTTATATGATTCTTTGATTGCTATAGCACAGTTGAGTCAATTATCTATTGAGGTATCAACAGCATTAGAGCGAGTTGCAGAAAACCAAACCAAGCTACAGCACTGGGCGCACTATGCTCCAATGAACTATCAGCATAAGGTTGATTTGGTAGCCGCAGAAAAATGTCGAGTGTTAGGACAAAAAAGTGAAGCCATAGATCTATACGACAAGGCCATTTTGGGAGCAAAAGAAAACGAATATATTCAAGAAGAAGCTTTAGCAAATGAACTAGTCGCTAAATTTTATCTCGACTGGGGTAAAGAAAAAATCGCTCAAATATATATGCAAGAGGCATACTATTGCTATGCCCGTTGGGGAGCAAAAGCCAAAGTCGCCGACTTAGAAAAACGATATCCCCAATTACTTGCCCCCATATTACAGCAAACCCGTTCTGCTCTCTCAACTAACGAAACTATATTTGCTTTGGGGAATGTCACTTACACCAGTTCCCCTACATCTAGTAGTAGTAGTAGTGCTTCTGTAGCTTTAGATTTAGCTGCCATTCTCAAAGCTTCCCACACTCTCTCAAGTGAAATCGAACTCGAAAAATTACTTTCATCGTTGCTTAAAATCGTCATCGAAAATGCAGGGGCCCATAAATGCGTGTTAATGCTGTGGCGAGACTCGCGCCTGCTCGTTAACGGGTCAATTACCAACGAGTCAAAGCCAGTCGCGTTGCAGAACCTTCCCGTTGAGGAAAGTCAGGATATTCCCCTCAAGCTGATTTACAAAGTCAAGCACAACCAGCAGACTGTGGTTTTGGTGGATGCGACAGCAGATTCAACCTTAGCTAACGACCCGTATATCATCCGTCAGCAGCCTCAGAGTATCTTGTGTAGCCCGATTTTACATCAGGGTAAGTTACTCGGCATTTTATATCTGGAAAATAACTTAGCAACGGGAGCGTTTACCAGCGATCGCGTCCAACTTCTGAATCTGCTGTGCGCTCAAGCTGCTATTTCCCTAGAAAATGCTCAACTATACGAGCGAGCGCTAGAATATTCTCAAAAGTTACAGTGCTCGCTCAATGATTTGAATGCCGCCCAGTCTCGCTTTCATAACTTAGTAGATAACGTGCCGGGAGTGGTGTATCAATATCGCATGAATCCCGATGGCATCCTATCGTTAAACTATATCAGTTCTGACTGTTACAGTTTGTGCGAAATTACGCCAGAGCAAGCGCTTGCCCATGCGAATTTTTTCGATGGAATGGTACATCCAGATGATATTTCAAGTTATCAACAAGCAAAGATTGAAACCATTCAAACTTCAGACCCCTGGCGCTGGGAAGGACGAATAGTGACTCCATCCGGGATGGTGAAATGGATTCGCGGGGAATCGCGGACGGAACGGCAAGCGGATGGTTCGATCGTTTGGGATGGCTTATTTTTCGATATTAGCGATCGCAAAATTGCCGAACTTGCCTTCCAGCAAAAATCAGTGGAATTAGAACAAGCATTATACAACTTGCAAAACGCCCAATTACAAATAATCCAAAGTGAAAAAATGTCGGCTTTAGGTAATTTAGTAGCAGGTATAGCGCATGAAATGAATAACCCGCTCGGTTTTATCTCTGCCAGTCTCCTTGAAACTAAACCTACGATTGCCGAACTGATCGAACACTTGCAACTCTATCAAGAAACTTTCCCCAACCCGAGTAAGGAAATTATCGACCATGCCGAAGAAATCGATCTCGAATATACCCTAGAAGACTTACCTAAGATAATTGATTCTATGTCAGTGGCGTGCGACAGGCTAAAAAATATCAGCACATCACTCCGCACTTTCTCGCGTGCCGATCGCGATTACAAAGTGCCATTTAATATTCATGAAGGTATTGACAGTACCATTTTAATTCTCAAACATCGCTTGAAAGCTACCGCCCAACGTCCCGCCATTGAAGTGATTACTAACTATGGCGATTTACCCGAAATCGATTGTTTTCCCGGACAAGTCAATCAGGTTTTTATGAATATTATTGCCAACGCGATCGATGCAGTGGATGAATCGAATACTGGGCGAATCATCGCAGAAGTTAAGGCGCATCCAAATCAAATTATCATTCAAACATCGGTGGAAAATGAAAGAGTAAAAATTACCATTGCAGATAATGGTCGCGGCATGACTGAATCAGTCAAACAAAAGATATTCGACCACTTGTTTACGACCAAAGGAGTAGGGAAAGGAACCGGATTGGGATTGGCGATCGCCAAATCTATTGTCGAAGAAAAACATGGCGGTTCAATTCATGTCAATTCTACCCCATGCCAAGGAACCAAATTTACGATCTTTTTACCAAAAAAGCCGAGCAAACCAGTTAATTGACGACAGAGTAACCTCTTATTTAATGACCGCTCAACCATTTATTATCAACCCACAAAAGCAATGGATAACTCTCAGATAAACGCTAACAATAGAGCAACCGTTCAAATTACCAACTATCAAATTGTTGAAACACTTTATTCAGGAAGTCGCACTTTAGTTTATCGGGCTATCCGTACTAATGACCGATTACCTGTTGTTATCAAACTACTGAAAAACGAATATCCCACCTTCAGCGAACTGGTGCAATTCCGCAATCAATATACGATTGCTAAAAATCTTCATCAACCTGGAATAATCCAAACTTATAGCCTAGAACCCTATCGAAATGGCTATGCCTTGGTCATGGAAGACTTTGGGGGTATTTCTCTCAAAGAATGGGTAGTGAAAACAGGGGAATCGCTGTCTTTGAAAGAGTTTTTAGTTCTAACGATCGCCCTCTGCAACATCTTAGATCTTCTGTATCGAGAGCGCATCATTCACAAAGATATCAAACCCAGCAATATCCTGATTAATCCCACCACCAAACAAGTCAAATTAATCGATTTTAGCATTGCATCTTTACTGCCAAGAGAAACCCAAACTCTTATCAACCCCAATGTATTAGAAGGAACCCTTGCTTACATTTCTCCCGAACAAACCGGAAGAATGAATCGCGGCATTGACTATCGAACAGATTTTTATTCAACGGGTGTTACCTTCTACGAATTGCTGACGGGAGAGTTGCCATTTCAATCAAATGACCCGATGGAATTGGTACATTGTCATATTGCCAAACAACCAGATAAATTCAAAATTAAAAATGCTAAACTCAAAAATGAAGAACCTATGCCACAGGTAATTGTAGATATTGTAATGAAATTGATGGCAAAAAATGCGGAAGACCGCTATCAAAGTGCATTGGGACTGAAATTTGATTTAGAAAAATGTTTGCATCAGCTAGAAGTAACTGGGGAAATTCAGAGTTTTGAGATGGCGCGAAGGGATGTGTGCGATCGCTTTCTCATCCCCGATCAACTCTACGGACGAGAAACCGAAGTTGAAACTCTTTTACAAGCCTTTGAAAGAGTCAGTCAAGGCACAACAGAAATGATGCTAGTCGCTGGGTTTTCCGGCATTGGAAAAACAGCAGTTGTCAACGAAATTCACAAACCAATTGCGCGGGAACAAGGCTATTTTATCAAAGGAAAATTCGACCAATTTCAACGCAACATTCCCTTTAGTGCCTTCGTACAAGCATTCCGGGATTTAATGGAACAATTGTTAACCGAAAACGATCGCCAGCTAGAGCAATGGAGAAAGCAAATATTAGCAGCACTTGGAGAAAATGGACAAGTAATTATCGAGGTGATTCCCGAACTAGAGCGCATTATTGGCAAACAACCTTCTGTCCCCGAACTTTCTGGCAGTGCTGCTCAAAATCGCTTCAACTTACTGTTTGAAAAATTTATCCAGGTGTTCGCCACAAAAGAACATCCTCTAGTCGTTTTCATTGATGACTTGCAGTGGGCAGATTCGGCCTCACTGAAGTTGATGCACCTGTTAATGAGTAAAACTGATAGTCAGTATCTCTTACTGATTGGCGCATACCGAGATAACGAAGTATCGGAAGCTCATCCATTAATCTTGACGCTGCAAGACCTGGAAAAAGCAAAGGCAACCATCAATACTATTACACTAGCTCCCCTGAATCGGGCATCAATAAATCAGTTAGTTGCAGATACGCTTAGTTGTTCTCTAAACTTGGCCTTACCGTTGACCGATATGGTGATGACCAAAACAAAAGGTAATCCCTTCTTCACCACACAGTTTCTCAAAGCATTGCATGAAGATGGATTAATCACCTTTAACTTGACCCCCCCAGCCCCCCCTTACCAAGGCGGGGTTGGGGGGGGTTGGCAGTGCGACATTGCTCGGGTGCGATCGCGAAGCGTCTCCGAAGGAGAATCGCTCTCGCTCACTGATGATGTCGTAGAGTTCATGGCAGTGCAACTTTTGAAATTGCCACTAGAAACCCAAACAATTCTCAAATTAGCAGCTTGCATCGGGGCGCAGTTTGATTTGAATACCCTAGCAATTGTTTCAGAACAAACCCAAACAGACGTAGCGGCAGCGTTATGGAAAGCCTTGCAAGAAGGGTTGATTTTACCAATTAGTGAAATTTATAAGTTTTATCAACAAGAGTCATCAGTCAATAGTCATTTGTCATTCGCAGACAAAGCACAACAAGCGATCGATGACGGAGAACAATTGACAGTTACCTACAAATTTTTACACGATCGCGTCCAGCAAGCCGCCTATTCCCTAATTCCCGACGATCGGAAAGCTTCGATCCATCTGAAAATGGGTCAACTGCTGCTCGACTATACATCGGACATAGAACAGAACAACAAATTATTTGATATCGTCAATCACCTGAACAGGGGATTGAAATTGGTCGTTGTGCCCGCAGAACGAGAGAAAATTGCCCAGTTAAACGGACTTGTTGCCAAAAAAGCCCGGTCTGCAACCGCATACGAGTCTGCTATCACCTATGCAACTACTGGAATCACTCTATTAACTCCTGATTGCTGGCAAAGTCAGTATGAATTGGCGCTAATGCTGCACGAATTAGCGGCGGAAAATGCCTTTCTTTCGAGAGATTTTGAGCAAATGGAACATTGGTCTCGGATAGTGTTGCAGCAAGCGAAGACGCTACTCGATCGGGTGAAAATCTACGAAATTCAGATTCAAAATCATACATTGCAGCATCAACTGTTAGATGCGAGCAACCTGGCGAAACAAGTGTTAAGTCAATTAGGCATTCAATTGCCCGATTTCCCCACGCAAGAGGATATCCATCAGGGATTTCAGAATACACTCAACTTGTTGGCGGGTAGAGCGATCGAGGAGTTATTATACCTGCCTCCCATGACAGCAGGTGAACCTCTGGCAGCGATAAAAATTGCCGCCAGCGCTGCATCAGTTATTTATATTACAAATCCATCCTTATATCCATTACTAATTCTGTCGCAGGTGAATGCCTCGATTCAATACGGCAATGCGCCATTCTCTGCCTTCTTTTATGCCCACTATGGTCTGCTCTTGAATGGCATTTTAGAAGACATGGAAGCGGCAGATCGAGCTGGCAAGCTAGGGTTAGCGGTCATCGAAAAACTCAATGCTAAGGAAGTTGAATGTAGAACCCGCGTTATAGCAGGGGCGCTGGTTCTGCATGGAACTACTCATCTGCAAACGTCAGTGCAAGTTCTACGGGAAGGCTACCAAATTGGATTAGACACCGGAGATTTGGAATTTGCGGGTTATGCCGCACTTCATAGCTGCAAAAATGCCTACTTCAGCAGTCAGGAACTAGGAACGCTGGAGCAAGACATCAACGCCTACAGCCAAATGCCAAAGAATCTCAAGCAGGTTCAAACGTTTAACTACTTTCAAATGCTCGGACAGGTGGTTTTTAACCTGTTGGGCAACGGTAAGAATCCCCAGCTTTCTGTGGGCGATCTGTGCGACGAGGCGCAGTTGCTACCCCAGTTGTTGGCAGCGAACGATCTGATGGGGCTTCATTTCTTCTATCTGCACAAACTGATTCTTGGCTACTTGTTTGGTGAAACGGCACAATCCCTGTTAGAGATTGCGACTGAGGGCAGACAGTATTTAACAGCAGGGGCAGGTCTGGTTACGGTGCCAATTTTTTACTTCTATGACTCTCTTGCTGCTTTAACCGGAGATTGTAGTGGGGATTCTGATTTGGCCGATTGCTGGCAACGGGTAGCAGAGAATCAGGCAAAGTTGCAAAAGCGATCGCACTATGCACCGATGAACTACTTGCACAAGTGGCATTTGGTGGAAGCAGAAAAGCATCGAGTGTTAGGTGAAAAAGCCTCTGCGATCGAGCAGTACGATCGCGCCATTGCTGTTGCCAAAGAAAATGGTTATATCCAAGAAGAAGCTTTAGCCAACGAACTCGCCGCTAAATTCTATCTTGACTGGGGCAGAAAACGCATAGCTGCCGAATATATCACCGAAGCCTACTATGGCTATGCTCGCTGGGGAGCAAAAGCCAAAGTCGCCGACTTAGAAAAACGATATCCCCAATTACTTGCCCCCATATTACAGCAAACCCGTTCTGCTCTCTCAACTAACGAAACTATATTTGCTTTGGGGAATGTCACTTACACCAGTTCCCCTACATCTAGTAGTAGTAGTGCTTCTGTATCTTTAGATTTAGCTGCCATTCTCAAAGCTTCCCAAACTCTCTCAGGTGAAATCGAACTGTCCAAACTACTTTCATCGTTGCTTAAAATCGTCATCGAAAATGCAGGGGCAGATAAATGCGTGTTAATGCTGTTGCAAGACTCGCGCCTGCTCGTTAACGGGTCAATTACCAACGAGTCAAAGCCAGTCGCGTTGCAGAACCTTCCCGTTGAGGAAAGTCAGGATATTCCCCTCAAGCTGATTTACAAAGTCAAGCACAACCAGCAGACTGTGGTTTTGGTGGATGCGACAGCAGATTCAACCTTAGTTAACGACCCATATATCATCCGTCAGCAGCCTAAGAGTATTTTGTGCAGCCCGATTTTGCATCAAGGCAAGTTGATAGGCATTCTATATCTAGAAAATAATTTAGCAACGGGGGCATTTACGAGCGATCGCGTGGAACTCCTGAATCTCCTTTGCGCTCAAGCTGCTATTTCTCTAGAAAATGCTCAACTTTATGAGCGAGAACAGGAAAAATCTCAGTCATTACAAGCATCACTAGAACAATTACAAAAAACCGAAGCATCTCTAGCTAAGGAACGAGAGTTTTTGAATGCGATCGTTCACAATATTACCGATGGAATTGTTGTCTGCGATGCTAGTGGGACTTTGACTCTATTTAACAAAGCAACTCGTGAATTTCACGGCTTACCAGTGGAATCATTACCGCCGGAACAATGGACAGAGTATTTTTCACTCTATCAACCTGATGGTCAAACACCCTTATCAACAACGGAAATTCCTCTGTTTCGCGCTTTGCAAGGAGAAATCGTCGAAAATGCTGAAATGGTAATTGCGCCGAAGCAAGGTTCTCGAAGAAGTTTGTTAGCTAGCGGACAAGCAATCTTCGATCCTTGGGGTAACAAAGTTGGTGCAGTAGTTGTGATGCGAGATATTAGCGATCGCAAAATTTCCGAACTTGCTTTACAGCAAAAATCAGTGGAATTAGAACAAGCATTACACAACTTGCAAAACGCCCAATTACAAATAATTCAAAGTGAAAAAATGTCGGCTTTAGGTAATTTAGTAGCTGGTGTGGCGCATGAAATGAATAACCCCCTTGGTTTTATCTCTGCCAGTCTCCTTGAAACTAAACCTACTATTGCCGAACTAATCGAACACTTGCAACTCTATCAAGAAACTTTCCCCAACCACAGCGAGGAAATTATCGACCATGCCGAAGAAATCGATTTGGAATATACCTTAGAAGATTTACCTAAGATGATGGATTCCATGTCGGCGGCGTGTGACAGGCTAAAAAATATCAGTACCAGTTTACGTACTTTCTCCCGTGCCGATCGAGATTATAAAGTGCCGTTCAACATTCACGAAGGCATCGACAGCACGCTCTTAATACTCAAACATCGCCTGAAAGCGAATGACCAACGTCCCGCCATCGAAGTGATTACTAACTACGGCAATTTACCTAATATTGAATGTTTCCCCGGACAACTCAATCAGGTATTTATGAATATCCTCGCCAATGCGATCGATGCGCTGGAAGAATCGAATCAGGAGCGCAGTTTTACGGAGATCAAAGCTAATTCAAATCAAATTACAATTATGACAGAAATGAAGGATCGTGAGCGGGCGATTGTTCGCATTTTAGATAATGGTATTGGCATGACGGAAGAGGTAAAACAGCACATTTTCGATCACTTGTTCACCACAAAAGCGGTGGGTAAGGGAACGGGATTGGGATTAGCGATCGCCCGTCAAATTATAGTAGAAAAACATGGCGGTTCAATTCACGTCAATTCTCAATTCGGCGGCGGAACGGAATTTGTAATCAACTTACCAATTCAGGCAGAGAAACCCAGTTAACAAAATTTAAATGCACCTTAACTTACCTTCTACCTTCGCATTAAAACAAATTTCCCAAATCACTCATTAAGCAGGAACTAAGAACGTGAATAATTTTGATAAAAACACGGCGCAACTAGACGATAACACGCACGTAAACGTTCAAATTCCCAACTATCAAATCGGCAAAATAGTTTATGCGGGGAGTCGAACATTAGTTTATCGAGCGATTCGGACTGATGACGGATTACCTGTCATTATCAAACTGATGAAACGGCAATATCCTACTTTTAGCGAATTGGTGCAGTTTCGCAATCAGTATAGCATTGCCAAAAATTTAGATGTTCCCGGCATTGTCAAACCCTACAGCTTGGAAGCTTATCACAACGGATATGCCCTAGTCATGGAAGACTTTGGTGGCATTTCGCTGCAACAATTTACTCAAAAAAATTCGCTGACACTCGAAGATTTTCTTCAGATTGCCTTGTCATTGACAGATATTCTCCATTACATCCATCAACAGCGCGTCATTCACAAAGATATCAAACCAGCCAATATCCTGATTCACCCCGATACAAAGCAAGTTAAATTAATCGACTTTTCTATCTCAACTTTACTGCCGAGAGAAACCCAACAAATTCAGAGCATTAACGCTTTAGAAGGAACTCTAGCATACGTTTCTCCAGAGCAAACCGGACGGATGAATCGCGGGATAGATTATCGCAGTGACTATTATTCATTAGGGATTACCTGGTATGAATTACTGACGGGAAATCTACCTTTTCAGTCAGACGACCCGATGGAGTTGGTGCATTGCCATATTGCCAAAAAACCAGAGAAATTCACAACTAAAGAAATTCCCCAGGTTCTTGCGGATATAGTGATGAAGCTGATGGCAAAGAATGCCGAAGAACGCTATCAGAGTACCTTGGGAATCAAACACGATCTAGAAAAATGTTTAGCGCAATTGCAGGAAACAGGAAAGATCGAAGATTTTGAAATCGCACAGAGAGATTTAAGCGATCGCTTTCTGATCCCAGACAAACTTTACGGACGAGAAGCGGAAATCGAAATCCTGATGCAAGCATTTGGAAGAGTCGCCAATAGTGCTTCCGAACTAATGTTAGTCACGGGTTTCTCTGGGATTGGCAAAACGGCAATCGTCAATGAAGTACATAAACCGATTGCGCGATCGAAAGGCTATTTTATCAAGGGAAAATACGATCAATTTCAACGAAACATACCGTTTTCTGGATTAGTACAAGCATTCCGCGATTTGATGGGACAATTGCTGGGAGAAAGTGATGCTCATCTAGAGCGTTGGAAAACTAAAATTCTCTCTGCTTTGGGCGAAAACGGCCAAATTTTGATCGAAGTAATTCCCGAACTCGAACAAATTATCGGCAAACAACCAGATGCGATCGAACTGACAGGTAGTGCCGCCCAAAATCGCTTCAATTTAGTATTTGTCAAGTTCATGGAAGTGTTTGCCACACCAGAGCATCCATTGGTGATGTTTTTGGACGATTTACAGTGGGCTGATTCAGCATCTCTCAATTTGATGAAGTTGTTAATGAGCCAAACAGAGGGAGGCTATCTATTGATTATAGGTGCATATCGGGATAACGAAGTTTTTCCCACTCATCCGCTGATGTTGGCGTTGGAGGAAATCCAAAAAACCAAGGCAACTGTCAATACGATCGAGCTAATTCCTTTAAGCCAATCTGACGTAAATTATCTGATTGCCGATACTTTTAGTTGTGCGATCGATCGCGCTCTACCCCTGACCGAGTTAGTATATCGAAAAGCCAAAGGAAATCCGTTTTTCACCACACAGTTTTTGAAAGCATTGTACGATGATGGATTGATTGCATTTGACTGGCAGACAGGCTCCTGGCAGTGCGATGTCGCCCAAGTGCGATCGCTCTCCCTCACCGATGATGTCGTGGAATTCATGGCGATTCAACTACAAAAGTTACCCAGTGCCACCCAAAACATTCTGAAGTTAGCTGCTTGTATAGGCAACCAATTCGATTTAGCAACTCTGTCGATTATTTCCGAACAATCGGAAATAGAAACTGCCACAGCATTGTGGAAAGCTTTGCAAGAAGAACTCGTTTTACCGCAGAGCGAAATTTACAAATTTTATCAAAATTCGGAACTAGATACCCAACACTCAACCGCCAACACTCAACAGTGTTACTATAAGTTTCTGCACGATCGAATTCAGCAAGCAGCGTATTTTTTAATCCCCGAACATTCAAGGCAGATTACTCATTTAAAAATCGGTCGTCTGTTATTACAAAATACTGCGGCTGAAAATTTGGATGAGAAGATTTTTGGCATTCTCAACCAGATTAATTACGGGGTGACTTTACTAGAAGAATCAGAACGAGAATTAATTGCCCGACTGAACTTAAAGGCGGGTGAAAAAGCTAAAGCTGCCACTGCTTATGAAGCAGCACTGAAGTATTTAAATACAGGTAAGATGCTGTTATCGAATGATAGTTGGGAGACTAGCTACGAACTGACTCATCTTCTATATACAACTATTTCAGAAGTTGAATATCTCAATGGCAACTACAAACAAGCGGAAGAACTGATTGATTTTACTCTCAAAAAATCAGTCTCAATCTTAGACCGCGTGCCTGTGTATCGAATACAGTTACAGTTGCATAATGTGCAATCTCAGTTTGAGCGAGCGATCGAAGTTGGGCTGTCATGTCTGCAAGAACTTAACGTAAATTTAGAACCAAATCCACCTCAAAAGCAGCAACTTCAAGTTGAGGAGCTAAGCAATCTTCCCCTGATGACCGATCCAAATAAGGAAGCGGCAATGGAGGTCTTGATTGCCTTAACTGCTCCAGCTTATGCTCAACGACCTGAATTATTGATGGAAATTATTAATACTTTGCTTCACCTCTCCATTCAATACGGTAATTCAAAGTATGCACCCTATGCTTATTGTCTTTATGGCATGATACTTTGTGCAACGATGGCAGATATAGATCGGGGCTATCAATTGGGGCAAATGTCGGTAGATATATTAGAAAAACTGGGTGCTAAAGCATACAATGCTAAGGTTTGCAATATCTTTGGAAACTGCATCCGACACTGGCAAAAACCTGCCCAAGAAAATGTAGATTTAGCCATTGGCGTACAGGGATTTTGTAGTGGCTTGGAGACTGGAGACATAGAGTATGCTGGGTATTCAATTATTCATTATTGCGTGAGTCTGTTTTTTCTGGCTCTGCCGTTGCCAGAATTAGAGAAGAAATTTGACGAATATTTGCAAATTCTGACGCAACTCAAGCATAAATATGGAACTACCATTCTCCATATAGGTCGTCAGACTATTTTGAACTTGCAGGAAAATAACTTTAGTCAGTTTGCATTGCCTGAATATGTTCAAGAGGCTGAACAACTAGAGTCTGACCTGATTGCAAATAAAAATTTTACGACTCTCTTTCTTTTTTATCTCCTTACAGCCTTATTTTTGTACTTGATTGGTAAATATCAAGAAGCAGTTCGTTACATGACACTAGCAGTACCTTATGCTGCAAATGCACCGGGCTTAATAACTGTCAGCGAACATAACTTCTACTATTCACTCTCTTTACTGGCTCAATATCCTGACTTGGATGAAAGTCAACAGATTGAATGCTTGAAAATAGTCGATGATAACCAGCAAACAATGAAGATTTGGGTTAATCATGCGCAGGAAAATTTTCTCCATCAATATGAGTTAGTAGAGGCAGAAAAAGCCAGAATACTCAAGCAAAATTGGCAAGCGGCGGAGTATTACGATCGCGCGATCGCTCTTGCCAAAACCAACGGCTATATTCAATTAGAAGCACTCGGCAATGAGCTAGCAGCAAAATTCTACCTTGAATGTAGAAAAGAAAAAGTAGCAGCAGGATATATGCAGGAAGCCTATTATTGCTACGCTCGTTGGGGAGCCAAAGCCAAAGTCGCCGACTTAGAAAAACGCTACTCTCAATTGCTTGCTCCTATATTACAGCAAACCCGTTCGATCTTTTCCACGAACGAAACCATCTTCCCATTAGCAACTGTCACATCCACAACTTCGGCCACTTCTAGCAGCAGTATCTTAGATACCCTAGATTTAAAAGCGATTTTGAAAGCTTCCCAAGCTATTTCCAGCGAAATCGAACTCGAAAAACTGCTTTCATCGTTGCTTTCTCTGGCGATCGAAAATGCCGGGGCAGATAAATGCGTATTAACACTGCTACGAGACGATCGCCTGCTAATTAAAGGCTCAATTACCCAGGGCACAAACCCAGTTGTGTTGCAGAGGATTCCTGTTGAGGAGAGTCAGGAAATTCCCCTAAAGCTGATTTACAAAGTCAAGCACAACAATCAGGCTGTTGTGCTGGTGAATGCGACAGCAGATCCTACTTTATCCAACGATCCGTATATCATGCGCCAGCAGCCGAAGAGTATCTTGTGTAGTCCGATTTTACATCAAGGCAAGTTGATGGGCATTTTATATCTGGAAAATAGTTTAGCAATGGGGGCATTTACGAGCGATCGCGTCGAACTCTTGAATCTCCTTTGCGCTCAAGCCGCTATTTCGCTGGAAAATGCCCAATTGTACGAGCGATCGCTAGACTATTCGCAGCAGCTACAGCGATCGCTAAATGAATTGAATGCCACTCAGTCTCGCTTTCATAACTTAGTAGATAACGTGCCGGGAGTAGTGTATCAATACCGCATGAATCCCGATAGCATCCTATCATTAAACTACATCAGTGCTGACTGTTATAGTTTGTTTGAAATTACTCCAGAGCAAGCGCTTGCCAATGCGAATTTTTTCGATGAAATGGTACATCCAGATGATATGGATTTCTACCAGCAAACTTACACTCACACCGTTCAAATGTTAGCGCCTTGGCATTGGGAAGGGCGAATTATTACTCCATCTGGCATTGTCAAGTGGGTTCACGGTGAATCACGAAGCGAACGGCAGGCGGATGGTTCGATTGTTTGGGATGGATTGTTTTTGGATATTAGCGATCGCAAAAGAGCAGAACTCGCCTTACAGACAAAATCACTCGAATTAGAACAAGCATTACACAACTTGCAAAACGCTCAATTACAAATCGTCCAAAGTGAAAAAATGTCGGCTTTAGGTAATTTAGTAGCTGGTGTGGCGCATGAAATGAATAACCCCCTTGGTTTTATCTCTGCCAGTCTCCTTGAAACTAAACCTACTATTGCCGAACTAATCGAACACTTGCAACTCTATCAAGAAACTTTCCCCAACCACAGCGAGGAAATTATCGACCATGCCGAAGAAATTGATCTGGAATATACCTTAGAAGATTTACCTAAGATAATTGATTCCATGTCGGCGGCGTGTGACAGGCTAAAAAATATCAGTACCAGTTTACGTACTTTCTCCCGTGCCGATCGAGATTATAAAGTGCCGTTCAACATTCACGAAGGCATCGACAGCACGCTCTTAATACTCAAACATCGCCTCAAAGCGAATGACCAACGTCCCGCCATCGAAGTGATTACCAACTACGGCAATTTACCTTTAATTGAGTGTTTTCCCGGACAACTCAATCAGGTATTTATGAATATCCTCGCCAATGCGATCGATGCTTTGGATGAATTGAATATTGGGCAGAGTTTTGCCCAAATAAAGGCGAATAATAACCGAATTAAAATTATTACTTTTCTAGAAAATCAACAAGTCAAAATTACGATCTCTGATAATGGTCTAGGAATGAATGAATCAGTCAAATCAAAGATTTTCGACCACTTGTTTACGACAAAAGCGGTTGGGAAAGGTACGGGATTAGGACTCGCGATCGCACGGCAAATTGTCGTCGAAAAACATAGCGGTTCTCTTCAGGTCAACTCTATACTAGGAGAAGGAACTGAATTTATCATCACTTTACCCATTAGGGTAAAACAAAAAAGTTAACTTTTTTGTTTTATTTCAAACTCGTCTCACCAATTAGTCACCCTTGTCTTTTCCAAGCACAACAGTTATGAATCACTCCCACCAAAACAGCAAAGGCGATACAACCGTTCAAATTCTCGACTATCAAATCATCGAACAACTTTATTCAGGCAGTCGCACCATAGTATATCGGGCTATCCGTACATCAGACCAATTACCTGTCGTCATCAAACTGTTGAAAAATGAATACCCCACATTTAGCGAGCTCGTGCAGTTTCGCAACCAGTATACCATTGCTAAAAACCTTTGTCAACCTGGAATTATTCAAACCTATAGCCTAGAACCCTATCGAAATGGCTATGCCTTAGTCATGGAAGATTTTGGGGGTATTTCTCTTCACGAATGGGGAGTAAAAAGGAAAAATGTACTCGATTTGAGAGAGTTTTTGGAAATAGCGATCGCACTCTGCGACACCCTAGACTTACTCTACCGCGAGCGCATCATTCACAAAGACATTAAACCCAGCAATATCTTAATTAATCCTGTAACCAAACAAGTCAAATTAATTGACTTTAGTATTGCATCTTTATTACCAAAGGAAACCCAAATCCTCGTCAATCCCAATGTGTTATAAGGGACACTCGCTTACATTTCTCCCGAACAAACAGGCAGGATGAACCGGGGGATTGACTATCGAAGTGATTTTTATTATTTGGGAGTAACTTTATACGAATTAGTGACAGGAAAGTTACCGTTTGAATCCAAAAACCAGATGGATTTAGTTCATTGTCATATAGCCAAAGCATCGCCATTAGTCCATGAAATCAACTCAAACATTCCATCTGTTCTCTCAGAAATTGTCAGTAAATTGATGGCAAAAAATGCCGAAGAGCGATATCAAAGTGCATTAGGGTTGAAATACGATCTAGAAAATTGTTTAACTCAGCTACAAGTTTCTGGTGAAATTCAGAGTTTTAAGATTGCACAGAGGGATGTATGCGATCGCTTCCCGATCCCCGACAAACTCTACGGACGAGAAACCGAAATAGAAACTCTCCTCCAAGCATTTGAAAGAGTCAACCTTGGGACCACAGAAATTATGCTAGTTGCAGGTTTTTCTGGCATTGGCAAAACTGCGGTTGTCAATGAAGTTCACAAACCCATTGTACGACAACGCGGCTATTTTATCAAAGGAAAATTTGACCAATTTCAACGCAATATTCCCTTCAGTGCCTTTGTGCAAGCATTTCGGGATTTAATGGAGCAATTATTAACCGAAAGTAATGTCCAACTAGAGCAATGGAAGAATCAAATTTTAGAGGCTGTTGGCGAAAATGGGAAAGTTATTATTGAAGTCATTCCCGAACTATCAAGAATTATTGGCGAACAACCACTAGCACCAGAACTATCAGGAGTGGCAGCACAAAATCGTTTTAATTTATTATTTCAAAATTTTACTCAAGTCTTCACCACTGCAGAACATCCCCTAGTGATATTTTTAGATGATTTGCAATGGACCGATTCAGCATCACTGAATTTAATGCAGCTATTACAGCACTTCCAGATGTTATGAGGTACAGTAACAGCAATTAGTAAACCAGTTTTTGAGGTGTTTCGGATTAATTA
>JAUBSN010000089.1:0-33433 GCA_036704825.1 Microcoleus sp. F8-C3
TAATTTATATTTTTTAGATAATAGCAAATTCACTCATCTTTCTAAAGGCTGTTTTCAGACTTTTTCAGCAAGCCCTAGATAGCCCATGCGGATGTTTTCCCGCACCGAGCAATTAAACAAAATTACTTCCTGAGAAACCAGTCCAATTTGAGAACGAAGCGAACGCACAGTTGCATCACGCACATCGACCCCATCAAACAAAATGCGTCCTCGATCGGGGTCGTAAAAGCGCGTTAGTAAGTTCACAATCGTACTTTTTCCTGCGCCACTCTGCCCGACAAATATGACATACTCACCTCGGCGAATCTTCAGGGATAGATTTTTCACCCCTATTCTTTCGGCAGAGTAGTTAAAGGTGACATTATCAAAGCAAATATCTTGGGTAAAATGCGGCAATGCAACCGCATCTAGCCTGTCCCGAACCGCAGGCGTTTCTGACAGAATATCATTGATGCGTTGTAGAGCTGCTACTCCATCAATGACAATTGGAAGCGAACCCGTAAAGCCAATAATATTCAGATTTAAGCCCAACAACAAAACCTGATAGGAAACTAGAGTTCCTACAGAAATGTAATTGCGGTAGGTCATCACTGCACCGATACTCAAAATCACAAGCTGGGTTATGACAAAAAGAATCATGGGGACTTTTTGCACCAAGTAGGACAAAAATGTTGCCCTAACATAAACCCGTTGCAAGTCATTCAATTCAGCGGAAAAATCCTGGGTAGCTCGGCGTTCCATCCCAAATAGTTTGACAACAGATTGGGAGAGAATATTTTCTTCAACAATGCTGGCAATTTCTCCTTCCTTTTGTAGCACATGATAGCCTTTAGAAGTAGCCATCTGAGCAATGGGGGCAGGGGCAATGATACAGATGGTTAAACCAATGCAAGTTAGAGTAGCTAACTGCCAGTTAAGTGAGAACATGAAAATAGTAGTAAATAGGATGCTGCTAATTTCTAAAACAACGACGGTTAGCCCCATCGTAATTAAACCATTCTCTACTTGCTGTACGTCGGAAATCAGACATTTTACAATATCTCCGGCTGAACGTCGCCCAAAAAACTCCATTGACAGATTTTGGATATGCTCGAATAGGGAGCGCCGAATATTGTTGATGATGACAATGCCCAAACGCGCTCCTAAAAAGTTGCCCAGTAAACCAATGACAGTGTAGAGAATCGCGCCTACGCCAAACAGGGATATGATTAAAACTAAAAGTTTATAGTTTTGAGGAATAATTGCTGCATCAACAATAAATTTCAAACTAACTCTTAGTACAGAATCAAAGGCTGCATCGAAAATCAGGCAGCAAAACATTAAAATAAATTGCCATCGGTAGGAGCCGAGATATTTATTTATTGTTTTTATAAACCAAATAATTTGCTGCATGGTTGATGGGGGGAAATTTTATATAGTGAATTTGGCAGGTTTCATCTAGATAGCTTCTCAATCAGTAGAGCGGGCAATGCCAGCCCTGTCAAGGTGGTCAAAAAGTCCCTCTCTCCGCTTGAAATCTCGTATTTTGTAGGGTGTGCACTGCGTATCGGTTGAGTTGGTAGCCCACCGCGCCGGCACCGGTTGACCGACGTTTCAGCGTCTTTATCCAACGCGCGCCCAAGCTCCCCCAAGCAATTTTCCTTGCTTGAAGTCTGAAAAATCGGAACCTAAAATAGCGGTTTTCTCCTTTTTCTCCTGCTCAAATTCACCACCTTGACAGGGCTGGGTGGGCAATGCCCACCCTAGTTACTAAATCGAGTGAAAACTTACCACTCGGTTTAGCCTTAGTCTTGAGCAGCGATAAGTGACTGCCGAGCAAGTGCTTTACTTAGAACAAACGACAAGTCTTCATAATTATTACTTCCATTCTAGTTGTGGGTTTACTTGTTTGTTCACCGAATATCTACTACTTTTTAGGGCGTATTTACCCGATTTGGGATGGGAACTTTACTTGTTCCATCTAACTACCACTCTTCTTCTGCCACGGTGTATGCGACTAAGTAGATAGAAGCTTCACTCGCACTGGTGACTGTTAGTACATAACTTCCTGGCGCGGTCTCCTTCTCAATTGCGAAACTCCCGAGTTGATCGTCCCCGGAACCATAATCGTATTCCCAAAGGCTGATATCTAGAGGCTGAGTGAGAGGATAACGCAATTCATCAAAGCGTACAATTTGACCAGCATAAATTTCATAAAATTTACCGGGTTGAGGCCAAAACCGCTTTTCAACCCCCGGTTGATTAGTAAAAGTCATGTACAGCTGATCGGGGTAATTTCCTGCAGCAGCAATTGCCTCTACCAAACCAGGAATCTTTTCCAAAACTGCTGCACCTGCGTTCAGAGCTGTTGCAACCAGTTGAGCTTTAGGGTTGGGAACGTTATCCAGGACTTTAGCTGCAGCAGTAGCAACGGCGCTTGACAAACCTGCAGCCTGCTGAACAAGCCCAGAATTTACACTGCCTGACATGGCTACACACTTCGCCGAATGGGGCCTGACGACCTTGATCTTGGTTGCCAGGTACTCATAACTCAATTCATAGATGTTCCCTTCTTTTGGATCGGTCAGCTTTACCGTTCCCGAACCTGAACCCGTTGCAGAAAATACGTGCGTACCCATGTAGTCATCAGATGAGGTGGTGTCATATTCCCACAGCTCGATCTTCAAATCTTTATTAAAACTAAATGCCATGTTTATGAATGCTACATCTCCGACGCGCATATCATAATCACCGGAATTTGGCCATCGTCCAGCCTCCCGCCCATCAATAAAAAATTTTGCATATACATCATCAGCACCACCGCCACTAGACACTTTAATGCATTTCAGTCTGCTAAAAGAAATCTTAGCCATTGCATCATCCTCTTTAATTCTTTGACATCTATTTGACGATTTCGGTACGCAATTTCTGAATTTTTCGAGTTAGAGGCTATTTTTCTCTTGTTCAATACACGCCATGAAACCCACCCTCAGCACGAGAACTCTAATTTCCCCCCATTGCACCAGATTTTGTCATTGGAATATCGGCAAAAAAAAGATGTAGGGTGAACACGGATCACCCTACCGCAATTATCAGTCATACTGCATCAGTAATCTGAATAAAATATTACGGATACATTCAATCAATTAGACGAAATTAGAACCAAGGAGCGATGCTCTCTTGACTCCTGAATCAAATCATGGTGAGGAGCTATCGCTAGTTATTTAGGCTCATTAGAGTTAACTCTAATCGATGAAAAATAGTCATTCAACCCTCCTAAGAATATGTAAGAGGGGTATTTTCCATCGCTTGATGGTCCTCCCTTAGAACAGATAGTGACTGAATATCCTTGAAAAAGAACGTCACTGTAAAGGGTAAATGTGCCACTTTCAACTATGATAGACGACACTTTGTCATTAAAATCAATGGCTGTAAAGTCGGTTGTGTCTGAAGTGACATCAACCGTTCGTCCTTGATAATTGGTGTCAGTATATAGTTTTGCTTTTGCCATCTCTTTGCTGCCTCTTGGTTCTTGAAGTGTCTACACCCTTAAGACGATTCCAGTAGTCAATTTCTGAATTTTTCGAGTTAGAGGCAGTTTTCCCCTAACTCAATGCACCTATGAAACCCACCCTCAGAACGAGAACCGCCCATCGCACAAAATTTGGTCATTGAGTTGAGGTCAGCAACAAAAAATGTAGGGTAGGCGCTGACAGCAGTGCCCACCCTACATCAAGTTACCATCACATTTAATCAGCTTGCCAATGTAAATTTGCTAATTAAATATTGACATTAAAAATTTATCGAATTCGGCGCATGATTGGCATCCTTTTTTATTAGGTTTACTTGGGTTTCCCGAGAAAAATTTTTATTTTTCTCTTCCGTCTCTACACCTATAAGACGAATCCAGAGGTCAATTTCTGAATTTTTCGAGTTAGAGGCAGTTTTCCCCTAACTCAATGCACCTATGAAACCCACCCTCAGAACGAGAACCGCCCATCGCACAAAATTTGGTCATTGAGTTGAGGTCAGCAACAAAAAATGTAGGGTAGGCGCTGACAGCAGTGCCCACCCTACATCAAGTTACCATCACATTTAATCAGCTTGCCAATGTAAATTTGCTAATTAAATATTGACATTAAAAATTTATCGAATTCGGTACATGATAGGCATCCTTTTTTACTAAGTTTACTTGGGTTTTTTGAGACGAAATTGTATTTTTGTCTCTACACCTATAAGACGAATCCAGAGGTCAATTTCTGAATTTTTCGAGTTAGAGGCTGTTTTTTCCTAACTTAATGCACTCTGAGAGGTTCAGATCCCCGACTTCCTTAAGAAGTCAAGGATCTACGCTTTAGCCCGATCGCCCTTTCGCCTCTTACCTTTCAACCGTTTCACAGCCTCCTCAACCTCCCCGCGAAAAGGGTAGAGCAACCGCCGCTTCAGCGCACTTCGATACGCCTCCACTGCCTCCGTCACATCCCCCAACCCCAACAACGCCCTCCCTTGCCAGTAACCAGCCATAGCCGGGTCAAACTCCATCAATTCCTGGGACTGACAAGCCTTTTCCAACCATTTCCGACTCGCCACCTCATCCCCCAGCCCTCGATAACTCTCCCCCAGCCACACCGCAGCAGACACAGATTGCAGATAACCCCCATCTTCCGGTAACAACTGCCATCCTTGCGCCAAAGCCTCCACCGCTTCCCGGTGTTTCCCCGCCAGCGCCAACACCCGCCCGTGACCAAACCAAGCATCAGGTAACTGCGGTTCAAGTTGCGTCCCCTTCGCAGAAACACTACACCCCCGATCGATTTCCTGAAAACTTTCCACCAACACCCGCCCCGCCGTCGTCCAAACACTCCAGCGTTCAGGAAAACGATCGAGCATCTCTTCTACTATTGATGCAAGGGTGACTTGATTGTTCGATCGCCCTAAATCCCCCTGATCGAGGGCGACTTTGAGACTGGTTCCCCCCTTTTTAAGAGGGGCGGAGGGGGGATCGAGAGGAACTGGGGGAGAGGTAACAGGCAAAATCTCGCACAACGCCCGATAAATTTCACAATCCTGGGGATACAGATGATAAGCCTTCAGCATCGCCTCAGCCGCCCTCTGATATTCCCCCGTATGGAACAAGTAACGCCCGTAGGAATACCAACCCCTCGGATGATTCGGGTGTTCCTCAGTAAACCGTTCCAACACCGCAACCCCATTAGCCGACTCCCCCCGGAACAGGTGATAATATGCCAGCAACTCGCGGGCATCCGCCGCATCAGGAGCCAGTTGCAGCACAGAACCAATTATCTGTTTAGTCTGCTTGCCCTCCTCGCCCGATACCAATCTCATCCGGCAACGAGTATCCGCCACTCGTTTGAGTACGCGGAAATCACCGGGAGCAAGCTCTAGCACTTTGCTCAACCGCCGCTGCGCTTGGCGCACATTCCCCACCGCCTGACTCGCGTCGTAGCTGTCAATCAGCGCTACAACATCATCCGGGTTCAGTGACAAAACGGCATCAAAGGCTCGCAAAGCTGCAACCGCATCTCCTCTCCCCATTTGCACCTGCCCCAACGCCAGCCAGTGAGCCGCATTATCTGGTTCTAGGGAAGCTGGCGACTCAAAAGCGAGTATCGCTGCCTGAGTGTCACCTCTACAGAGTGCGATCGCTCCGCTGATATGCTGCCGAGTCGCCTCATTGCGTGCATTGGCCAAGGCACTTTCATAAACCGCTACTGCCTCAACCTCTCGTCCCATAAGCTGCAAGAGTTTCCCCCATTGCAACCGCACGCCGATCGATGGTGGTTGCTGCCGGTCTATTACTTGGCGATATTCCTCAACCGCCTGCTCGATATGACCCATTTCATACAGCAGATTCGCCAATTCCAACCGTTTCTTCCACCCAGAGGGATACTGCTGCACGTACTCACTTAATGTTTTCAGCTTCTGCTCTTGTCGGGTTGGCTTGGAGTCTCCAACCAGGTAAGCATTCAACTCCACCCCAGAGGACTGAGTGAGGGATACCACCCGGAATGCAGTGTTTCTAGACATATTGCTGTTACCTGATAATTAATTGTCTCGCCAATGTTCTGTGTCATCGGGGCGATCGAGTCGGATGCGATCGTTTCATCGGATTGTAGGGGCAATTCCCCTGCGTCAAGCGAAGCTATCCCGTAGGGAATCGCCCCACCATCTTGAGGCGGTAGGCACTGGGGCACTACCCCTACAGCAAAATCATCGCTGCTAAAGGCAACGTCCCCCTTTTGAGACGACTCGGAGGAATCTAACAAACCATCATCCAACCCTGACAAATACCTGCTCAAACGCTTTTGCAGAATTTCTCGTGCCTGTTGGATGCGCTTGTAAACGTTATTGAGCGAGAGAGCAAGTTGTTGGGCAATATCTTGATAGGCAATCTGGTGGCAGTAACGCAGGATAAACGGATTGCGTAATCGAGAAGGAAGAGTATCAATAGCGCGGCGAATGTACTGTCCCAACTCATGATGCAGAAGTGCCTCTTCAGGAGAGTTCAAACAAGAAATAACTGATGAGCTTCCTGTAGCAGCTACTTCTTCAATATCCTCCATCTGCATTGCTTTCCGGCGGCGTTCTCGGTGTATATCTATACATAGATTATGGGTTAAGCGGATCAGCCAAGCTCGGAGGTTGGTGATTTTTTCGGCATAGTCTGGCAATTTATCCCAAGCTTTGAGCATGGCGCGACTGAGCACTTCTTCGGCATCAGCAGGATTCCCCCCCATCCACCTGAGACAGCAACGGTAAAGATAATCTCGGTTCTGCTGCCATAACTGCCAAAATGCTTTCTCTATATCTTCTGGACAACACCGAATGTCTGTTGCAATAACGGATTGAGAATTTGACATGATTTTAAAGGTGGTGAAAGATAGATGTGAAGAAACATTCTTCTGTTGCTTTTTTCGTTGCACCCCAATGCCGCAAACATCTAGCTGAGTGTGGTCTCAGTATTTATGCGGATAAAGATTGGATTCAGTTGCTCTTTTTTTGAGGCTGCATCCTTTCCATGTCTGTATCAGGACTCCCCTCCCCCGCCCCTGTCAGTCGGAAAAGTCGGATCGGAAAGTCGGAAAAGTCGGACGCCCTGGTTTTGCTATCTATCTAAAGATAGAGCAGCTCGACAGCATGACTGGTAGTGTTCTATGTCTTTTGGTAGATGCTATTAATAGTATGTTTGGCATATCGGCCTAAAGCAAGTCGGAAAAGTCGGATCGTAAAGTCGGAAAAGTCGGATCTTTGCCTAATTGGCATATTTCTGAGTGAGGATCACAAGATCGCGCGCTAAAAGACATCGGTAATAATACTTAAAATTTATCGAATTGTCTGCGCTAATCGGCGTATTTTTTTATACAAAAAATAATTAAGCCTTGTCTTGTGGATAAAGAGAAGGCTTGACACAGAGCATGTGCCCTGACGGGTGACAAGCAAATTAAAAGCCTTGCAATTAAAGGGTTTAAGCCGATCGCGATCGAAAAGAATTAGGCGGGCGATCGCTATTTTTGCTTCGATCATATAAAATAATGCTGGGGGGCGATCGCCCCGGAGTGTAATTGTCAATAAGTCTGTCATAATAGCTATTAAGAATTTCTGCACCGACTTAGTGCGGTGCATAACTCAAAATTAGGGTGCAAAACTGGCAAAACCTTAGCCGATGGGATGTGTATATGACTTTTGAAGAAGCCCTAGAATTTATCGAAGCAGCCTTAGAGTCCAAGACAAATAAACCCTTAAGTTTGCTTGAAAAAGAAATATTAAAAACTGCTTGGGAAAACGCAACTTATAGTGTCCTTGCTGACAGCTTGTACCTGAGCATAGGACATATCAAAGATTTAGCTGCCATCCTGTGGCAGCGCCTTTCAGACGTAATGGCCGAAAAAGTTACTAAGAATAACTTCCGCTCTCTGCTAGAGAAACAAAGCACCACAATTGCGATCGCCAATGCAAAAGTCGCAGGCGAACCTATAACCACGGCTTCGGTAGGAGAAAGTGACCTTCATCAATTAGAAACTTGCAAAGGCAACATTGTAATTGTTGATGACCTGCCAGAAAATCTGCGTTTTCTAACAGAAATTCTCACTAAGGAGAGATATACAGTTCGCTGCGTCACCAACGGTGCGATGGCCTTGAGGACAGTTCGCAATCATCCCCCCGATGTTCTCTTGCTGGATATTAAAATGCCAGAGATGGACGGCTATCAAGTCTGCTCAACCCTGAAAGCCGACGAAGAAACATCAGACATTCCCATTATTTTCCTCAGTGCATTGAACGAAGTTTTTGATAAAGTTAAAGCTTTTAAGGTAGGGGGAGTTGACTACATTTCTAAACCTTTTCAGCCGGAAGAAGTGCTAGTGCGCCTCGAAACTCAGGTAACTATGCAGCACCAAAAACGCCAGCTTAAAGAAGCAATCTCGCGGCACCAGCAAACCGCAGAAATTGCCTACCAATCTCGCGCCATGCTGGCAAATTTGCTAAACTCATCTCTGGATGGAATAGCTGCGGTGGAGGCGGTGAGGGGGGATATTGCTGGAGAAATTGAAGATTTTCGCTGCTTGGTAGTTAACCCTGTCTTTGCCAGACTCTTAGGGAAAAAACGAACAGAACTCGCGGGCGAACCCGTGCTGAGAAAACTGCTCAATCAATTGAGTCCAGGATTGTTTGATTTATTAGTAGAAGTTGTTGAGACTGGAGAATCGCTTGCAGGAGACGTTCATCTAGAAAGTGATTACCTGGCCAAATGCTATTATTTAACAGCAGTGAAATTGGGAGACGGTTGCTCAATTACCATCCGCGACCTTACAGACTTAAAACAGTCGGCATTAAAGTCAATGATGGAACTGAATCAACCGCGTGTTATCAAATAGCAGAAACAGTGCTTACGCACTCCGACGCCTAGAAACCGGGTTTTTTACCGAATCTACGGGCTGCAACGCGTCTTTTCGTCAGGATTTACGCACTCCGACGCCTAGAAACCGGGTTTTTTAGCGAATCTACGGACTGTAACCAAGTATTATCGTAAAAAAACCCGGTTTCTGACCACCCGTGTATAATTCCTAAAAATATCATCATTCACCAACCAATGGTTCAGTTAAATCGAGAATCTTCTCAAACTGAAACTTATTCACCCAACCCCTGAGAGTCTGAAGTTCTATAGCCTGGAATTCAGGAATTTCCTCAAGGAGTTGAGACACTAACTCGGAATCCGCTTCAAGAGATGCTTCATGCAATCTTATCAGCCATTTTTTTGACATTGCTGTTAATAAATAAGTGAAATTTAGCGGTTCTCCAGTCACATTAGAAGGGGGAGACGGTAGCTGTTGTTCCTGATAAATATAACGGACTCCCAAATGTTTAGCCATGATGTCAAAGATGGCTTCTTTGTGGAACGGTTTTCGCACAAAATCATCACATCCAGCCGATAAAATCACTGCCTTTTCTTCTTCCCACACGCTAGCTGTCAAAGCAATAACAGCCGTAGCTTGACCTTTGATAGTGGTTTTAATGCGTTTCGTGGCTTCATAACCATCTATAACGGGCATTCTCATGTCCATCCAGATGAGATGGGGTGAGTAGGAATCCCAAATTTCAAGCGCTTCAATACCGTTACTCGCTTCTTGCACTTCAAAACCAAGAGGTTTGAGGAGTTTAACTAACAATTGCCGATTGTCATCTTTATCGTCCACGACTAGGATGCGATATAGGGGTTGGTTGGGGGCTAAAGCAACGACGCGACGACTGTGGAGTTGATTTTCAATGGCGCGATCGGCGATGCCCACAGGAATGTCAAATTTAAATGTTGTGCCTGTTGTGTCTTCTAAAAATTCCTTGAGAGGCATTCCAGGGGTGAAAGCTTTGCCGCCGCTGATAACGGTGATTTCACCTCCCATCAAGCGGACAAATTGATGGCTAATCGTCAGTCCTAATCCGGTTCCTTGCTGCACTTTTTGACCTGATGCCGTTTGTACGAAAGGTTGAAATAGTTTCTCCAGTTCGTCTGGTTTCATGCCAACTCCGGTATCTTTGACTTCAAAGGTAATGGTTGTTGATTTTGGGTTATTTGTTATTTCTATTTCAGCTTGACTTTGGGCATTTGTCTGTGATTTTTTTACTACTAAATACACGCTACCGGCAGGGGTGAATTTAATGGCATTGCCGATTAAGTTAATCAGCAATTGTCTCAACTTAACTTCATCAGCGCGGATATATTGCGGAACATCGACAGCACATTCAAATCGTAATTCTAAGCCTTGAGATTTGGCTTTCAATGCAAACATATCCTCGATATCCCCTAGGAAGTGATGAAGATCGAAGTTAGTTTCTGATAGCGTCATGCGTCCGGCTTCGACTTTGGAAAGGTCAAGCACCTGATTAATCAGGGTTAACAAATGATCTCCACTGCGATGAATAATGTTGAGGTTTTCTTTTTGTTCGTTTAACAGATTTGTATCCTGATTCATCAGTTGGGAAAAGCCAAGAATAGCGTTGAGGGGAGTTCGCAATTCGTGGCTCATGTTGGCAAGGAAAGTGCTTTTAGCTTTGTTGGCAGCTTCAGCAGCGTCTTTTGCTTGTTCGAGTTCTGTTTCTGTTTTTTTGCGATCGCTAATTTCTTGTTCTAAGCGGATATTTTCGATGAGAGTTTTTTCTGCCTGTTTGCGATCGCTAATATCTTGAAAAGCTGCGATCGCATACTCTACATTACCCGTATCATCGAAAATTGGCGTACTGGTTGATTCTACAGAAACAATCCGCTCGTTTTGATATAGTTCCAAGTCATCGGCCTGAGCTTTTTCACCGCCAAGCGATCGCACTAGGGGTAGCTGTTCGACTGGATACATCTCCCCAGTGCCTGCGCGATAAACGCCATAGGTTTGTGATAATTTCTCGGTTTCGACTTTGGGTAAATCTTGAATATTCAGTAACTGCTGTGCAACTTGATTGGTGTAGATGATTTGTCCTTTGGCGTCGTGAACGGAGATGCCTAAAGGTATAGCATTGAGGAATTTATTCAGGCGATTTTGCGTCGATTGTACTTGGGTGTAGAGTCTGGCGTTGGTAAGGGCGATCGCCGCCTGACTTGAAAGCAATTGAATCACTTCCAGGCGATCGGGTGTAAAAACGCCATCTGCTAAATTATTTTCCAAGTAAACAATGCCAATTAATTGCCCTTGATTGAGCAGAGGGGCGCAAAGGATAGACTTGGGCTGCTGTGTTTTGATATAAGCATCTTGGGTAAATCTGCCTTCACGGGCAACATCGCTTTCAATCAATCCTTCCTGAGTCCTTTCAACATAGTGAATAATCGACAAAGGCAGACAGGTTTCTATTGGAGTCGATTGCAACACCATCACCTGACTTGAGTTAGCCTCACCTGCCGCTTCTACTCGCAGTTGTCCTTGAGACTCTAAAATTAGATAGCCAATTTGCGCCCCGCAGCTTTCCAGCAGGATTTTCATCAACGTCGTGAGGAGTTTATCCAGCTCAATTTCACTGGCAATTGCCTGAGATGCTTTCATCAGTGCGGCCAAATCAAGAGTTTCACCTGAAGTGCTGCCAGAAGTATTAGGTAGGCTGTTGCGCGAATTTACGGACGTATTGGCTGTCGTAAAACGCTTTAAAAGTTGTGGATACTGTCGTTTCAAATCTGTCATTTTAGCTGTTGCACCCCAACGTAAATAGCAGTAGTAAGCATTTGTCATATAGGCTTGGGCAACTTGCTCTTTTCCCCAAGCGAGGTAAAACTTGGCAGCCAGTTCATTAGCCAAAGCCTCTTCGTTGATGTAGTCATGTTCTTTGGCTAAGGCAATAGCGCGATCGTAGTAGTCTATAGCTAGAGTGGTTTCACCCAAAACTCGATGCCGTTCTGCCTCGACTAGATAGAATTTATGGAGGTGAGTCATCGGAGCAAACTCCGCCCATTTCTTGATTTTTTTCTGATTGGCTTTCACCTTCTGGAGGATGAGTTTTTGCTCGGATTTGGGTGCGTCAGAATAAATGGCAAGATGGACTAAAGAATTATAGAAATGGTAGAGAGGAATAGTGCCTACAGCGCTATCGCTATATTTTTCGGCTGATTTAGCATTTTCTATAGCTTGCTGATAGTCTTGAAAAATATAGCAGAGAACTAACTTAAAAAAATAGAGGGAGCGACAAAGATTTTGAGCATTCGCCTCTATATGCAGAGGCAACATTTTTGTTTCGTCATAGCTTTCACCGATTAAACGGCACTTATCTTCAGCCTGTCCCATCAAGTTCAATACAACCTGTCGAGTGAGTTGGTTGTAGTAATATGATGTTTCTTGCTTCAGTTGGCTGAGGGTATTACTGTACATTGCCATCTCTCCCTCGACTGTTGCCAATTCCTTCCCCAATACATAGGAGTGGTAGCAGTATACGCAAACTGAATAAGCTGCATATTCTAAGTCTCCTGTTTCGATGGCGATCGAGTAAGCCTTCTGCAAAGGGTTTAAAGTTTCCCTAAGATGCTCTTTCCAATGTTTGACAAAGTAATTAACAATCAATATGGTTCGGGCTTTGAGTTCTTTAGTATTAAACTTATCGAGTAATAAGAGAGCAAGTTGCCCAAACTGATAACCTGTTTCAATGTCTCCTACGGTTTCTCCCGACAGAATTAGTGCGTAAGTAGCATAGGCACAAGAAGACACAGAAGTATTCCCGTATTTAATGGATAAATTTACCTGTTTAAACGCAATTATCGGCACCAAGTCAGGTGTGGCTAAATGGGCAGCAGAAACGACAGTTGATAGGATACGCATTGCTGCCAGCTTATCAGGATTAGTCATCACTGGTAGGTCGATTAAATCCTCGATTCGCTTCCATCCTAAACTTAACTTAGTCTTCAGCAGTTCAAGGAAAATATTTAATTTTGTTGGTTTTTGGGGCAACCGAATCCCCAACAGCTTCAATACTGAAAGTGCCGTCTCTATAGCTTCTAACGGTTTGTTTTGTGCTGTATAGGCTTGAATCTTGATTTCATAGACTTTCACTTTGTCCAACAATGAAGTAGCTTGTTGAAGCACAAGGTCAGCCAATTTTTCCATTTCCTCAACGTGACCACTCAAGATAGCAGCTTCTACTGTTTCCACATACAGCGCCAGAGTGAGGTCATACTGACGAAGCCAACTATCTGCACTCAGGCAATTTATACCAATTATTAAGTAATTCCAGGCGGGTTTCCAAGCTGCTGATGCCTTCGCTTTTTTGCCAGCCATCAGATTTAATTGAGCAAGTTTATCTTTTTCTAACTGCACGTCAATTGCTTCAATACCAAAGTTTAGCTGATTGACAATATCAAAAATCTTTTGTTGGAGCATCTGTTGCGGTATATTTTGTAACAACAGTTGCCCGATTTTCCAGTGAACCGCTTGCTTGTCGTCTGGGGGAATTAGGGAATAGGCGGCTTGCTGGATGCGATCGTGAGCAAATTTATAAGTAATTTTTAAGTCATTCGCTTCTCGGTTTGTTTTCAGGAATTTGTAATCATCCCCAACGGGTAATATCAATCCCGCTTGAATGGCATCCCACAATTTATTTGCCGCTGCTTTTTGAGAAGTTTCATTAATAATTGAAAGGGTTGGTAAATCAAATAGGTTGCCAATACAAGCGGCTAATTGTAAAACTTTTTGTGCTGACTCTGATAAAGTTTGAATCTTATCCGCCATGAACTCAACAACATTATCAGTGATGTTCCTAGTTATAATTTGCTTTAAATCCCAATCCCAAGCCCCAGCATTAGGATCAAAAATCAGCAATTGCTCTGTATAAAGTGACTTGAGAAACTCTTTAATAAAAAACGGATTTCCTTGAGTTTTTTGCCAAACCAACTCGGCTAATCTTTGTGCAGGGATGCACTCAGTTTTCAGCGCATCCGTAATGAATTCATTAACTTGGTTTAAATTTAAGGGTGAAAGGGAGAGATGATTAATTACTACTCCCTGTTTTTCCATCTCAGATAAAGTCAGCATGGCAGGATGAGTTGCACTGACTTCGTTATCTCGATAAGCTCCGATTACAAACAGATATTGAGTAGTGAAATCGGTCATTATCAACTGGATAAATTGCAGCGTAGCGCTGTCTGTCCACTGAAGGTCGTCTAGAAATAGGACGAGGGGATGTTCTTTTTGGCAAAAGACCTGAATAAAGTTTTGAAAAGCTAAATTAAACCGATTTCTTGCTTCTGTTGCAGGTAATTCTGGGACAGGAGTCTGTTTGCCAATAATCAGTTCAACTTCGGGAATGACATCAATAATAATTTGTCCGTTGCTTCCTAATGCGCGTCGAATCTTCTCTTGCCACTGTTGTAATTGGGGTTGAGTTTCGGTCAGCAATTGACGCACCAATTCTTGGAAGGCAGCGACTAAAGCTTGATAGGGAATATCTCGTTGCAACTGGTCAAATTTACCTGCAATAAAGTAGCCGCTTTTTTGAGTTATGAGTTTGTACAATTCCTGAACTAAAGCTGATTTTCCAATACCAGAGTATCCAGAAATTAGCATGAGTTCAGTTTGTCCTTTTACGGGCAGATTTTGTGAGTGAGTTGTCGTTGGGTTGCTCGGGTTATTTGCTAAACCAGCCCCTACTTGTTTCTCTTGTCCAGACGATACGCGAACAAATGCAGCCAATAAGGACTCTATCTGTGATTCTCTCCCGTACAGTTTTTGAGGGAGTTGCAATTGAGGGTAAATATCTCGGTATCCCAAGGAAAAAGCTTTAATTTCACCAGTTTTATATCGCTCGATACAAGTTTCTAAATCTGCCTTGATTCCCCAAGCACTCTGATATCTATCTTCCGCTATTTTTGCCATTAATTTCATGACAATTTCTGAGACAGGCAAGGGAATTTCGGGATTAATTTCATGAGGAGGAGTCGGTTCTTTGGCAATATGGCAATGGACTAACTCAAGTGCATCGACGGATTCAAAAGGCAACTGGTTGGTTAGCAGTTCATAGAAAGTAACGCCCAGAGAATAAAAGTCGGTGCGGTAGTCGAGCACTCGATTCATCCGTCCTGTTTGTTCTGGAGACATATAAGCCAATGTCCCTTCTAGAACATTAGGACTTTTGAGGGTGGGATTTTCTTGGGATAGGATGGTAGATAAGCCAAAGTCAATAATTGTTAATTGTCCCGTTTGAGGATTCAAGACAATATTGGACGGATTGATATCTTTGTGAATGACATTATTTTGATGAACTTTGCCTAAAGCATCTGTGATTTGGATGGCAAGGTGGAGAAACTCTAATACTGAAAAGGTACGACGTTCCAGCAGGATTTTTAAAGACTCTCCTCCAAAATCCTCCAACAACATGACTTGTGTGTTCTCGTATTTTCGCAGTTCGTATGCTTTAATCGTTTCGTCCAGGTTGAGACGGCGAGTGATTTCGTATTCCTGCTGATAGCGGTAGAGTTCTGCTGGTGTGGGGTAATCCTCTTTGAGGAGTTTCAAAATCAAAGGTTGCTCATTTGATTTGAGGATGCCTCGGTATACGATGGAATTCGCACTTTCATAGATTTGGCTGACAATTATGATATCTGGCAGTGAAATCATGTTGGAATTACTGTTGCTTAAAAAAAACTTGAGTATTGTTCAATTAATTTTATTTAGGGTTAGCTTTCGTACTTGTGAATTACAGCTTTTTTTTGTCGAAAGTCCCAAAGGTCGAATTATGAGTAGATAACCTTGACTGCGAGTATAACATTTTTATTCAGAAGGATGTCAAGACTAATCTGCCCCCGATCGTGCTATAATCTGACATCAACAGGACTTACGAACGGGCGGTAAGAAACCGGGTTTTTTTCTGAGAAGAGGCGTTAAAGTCCGCATCAACGGTAAAAAACCCGGTTTCTTTGGTTTTGTACTTAAGTCCCGATCGATCCACTTTCATTCTAGATCGAGTGCGTGCAACTATGCGAATCGGTAAAATTTTACAAAAGTTTCTGCTTTTCACAATAGCGCTATTTTTCGCAGTATCGCTGTTGATTAAAGTTACTAAATTTCACAATTATTTTGGCATCAACCGCGCCGATACCGAAGCGAAAGTTGTTGCCCTCACCTACGACGACGGGCCGTATCCTCCCTATACAAATCAGCTTTTAGATATTTTAGACCGCTATCAAGTTAAAGCAACTTTTTTTGAAATCGGCCGCAATATTGAGAAACATCCAGAAATCGTGAAAATGATTGTCGCGAGGGGAGATGAGTTGGCAAACCATTCTTACTCTCACAAAGATATGATGTTTAAACCCCGGGAAGTTTTGCTGTCTGAGATTGAAAAAACAGACAAACTTTTGCAGGAAGTTGGGGTTAAGCAAGACAGTATCAGTTTTCGGCCGCCTTGGGGTAGGCGATTTGTAGTTTTGTCTTATTTGCTATCCCAAATGCACAAAAAATTGATTATGTGGGATGTGGATTCTCATGATTATGAAAAAACACTCACGGCGGAAGATATTGCAAATCGGGTGATTGCAAATGTGCGATCGGGTTCGATTGTGGTGATGCACGACGGCGGGGGCGATCGCTCGAAAACCGTAGCAGCAACTGAGATGATTGTCAAGGATTTGCAGTCGAAAGGTTACGAGTTTAAAACTGTTTCTGAGTTGTTGAAATACCAGTAGGGTTCGTCAGCCACAATTATTTTGGCGACAAATCAACAATCTTATGCTGACGCACCAGGGAATAATATCATGTCCGATAGAGCGATTAAAAGGGCGGGTTTTAGAGATTGGAGATTGTTGGCAGATATTTTTCGTGAACCCGCCCCTACCGTATTACAGGTAATCGACCGGACATAATATAAATGGTGCGTCAGAATTAGACTGTTCGTGGCGATTGAAATTTTCAAACCTGACGCACCCTACCACAATCAATAACCAAGATAGTTGGTTACGTAATTAGCAATTTTTATGCTGGCGCCCGATCGCCCCATTCTCTCTAAACCATTTTGAATGCAACTGGCTAAATATTTATCATCTTGCAAAGTGCGATCGACTGCTACAGCAGCTTCCTTGATAATATGAGAATTCGCCGGTTGTGTGCCAATAACCTGCAGCGAAGCACCTAAAAGCCGATTTTGAGCCTCCGCAAATCTATAGGTAAAGGCAGGGCCGTTACCGGGTATGGTAATTACAGGTTTTCCCAGACCCACAGCTTGTTCGATCGCACTTCCTGTCATCCCGATGACTAAACTAGACTGCTGCAAAATATCGGCAAAAGCATCTGCATAACACAGCACTTCAACTCCTAATTTTTGGTGGCTTTGCGGTGATTTCAGGTGTGGAAAAATTAACTTGCCCGATCGCATTTGCCATCCAGAGCGCACCGCAATATCATCTAATTGAGGCATCAAACTCGGAACTAAAGCTGCCCGAAACTGCACCGGTACAGTAGAAGTAGCAGCAATTTTTTTAACCAGTTCCAGCAGCAAAACGAGGTTGTCGGTGGCTTCCGGGAGGCGAGAACCGGGCAGAAGGGCGATCGTCCGAACTCCGGCTATTAACTGCAAATCTTTGCCCGTAGAATTGAGGTTGTCCATGACGGGATTGCCGACAAACTGAGCTTTCTTTAAACCCTGTCGGTTTAAGTCAGCAGCAGTCAAAGCATCTCTAGTAAAAACCGCCAGACATTTCTCTGAGCAAAGCAACTGCCACAAGATTAAACCCAAATCGACTCGCCCTTCGTAATAACTAGAATGAGCCGACAGAAAAATTATATAAGGGCGGTCGGTCGATCGGGCGATCGCAGCGGCGACAATATCCCCAGTTGCCACCACCAAATCGCAGTGTCGCGAATGCGTCCAAACAGCCTGCAATTGCTGCCAAGTTAAAGCAATTAGGCCCGCCCCAACATCTTTGAGCAAAAACAGGGGATTCATGTAAAAAACTCCCCCAGAGGGCATTTGACTGGTGGGCCCAATAATTGGCACGGTCGATCGGCGGTAAGCAGCCCCGTCACCTACAACCGGCATTGCCGAAACATCAACATCCGCGCCCGATACTCTTAAAGCTTTGAGAATTTGACAGTTAATCGCGTCTTCCCCGTGGCCGTTGCTGAGGAAAAGTATCCCCTTCGATTTCATACAATCAGAATACAATCAGAATCAGTGCCGAGCTTTTTTTAAAGACAGCCGTGCGATAGCTACACTCGGGCCGGCTAACTTTTTGTTAGTCTAATTTAAATACATTGTGGAAGTGAAACAGCGTGAATATTGAAATTGGGCGGGGCAAAAGCGCTCGCCGAGCTTACGGCATAGATGAAATCGCGCTTGTACCCGGACAGCGCACCCTCGATCCGAGTTTGGCAGATACCAAGTGGCAGATTGGCGGGATCGATCGAGAAATCCCGATTATCGCCAGCGCTATGGATGGAGTAGTCGATGTCCGCATGGCCATTTTGCTGTCGGAATTGGGAGCAATGGGCGTGATCAACCTAGAAGGAATTCAAACCCGCTATGCCGACCCCCAGCCAATATTAGAGCGCATCGCGAGTGTCGGGAACCACGAATTTGTTTCCCTGATGCAAGAACTCTATGCCGAACCCATCAAGCCAGAATTAATCGACCTGAGAATTAAAGAAATTAAAGCTGGAGGAGGGATTGCCGCCGTCAGCGGCACACCGGCCGCTGCGAGCAAATACGGCCGGGCGGTTGCTGAATCTGGAGCCGATATATTTTTTGTGCAAGCAACTGTAGTCTCGACAGCTTTTCTTTCCCCGGAATCGATCTCATCTTTAGATTTGACTCAATTCTGTCAAGAGATGCCGATACCGGTAATTTTGGGCAACTGCGTGACCTACGAAGTCGCCCTGAATTTAATGAAAACTGGGGCTGCAGGCATTCTCGTGGGCATTGGGCCGGGGGCTGCTTGCACGTCTAGGGGCGTATTGGGTGTCGGCGTTCCCCAAGCCACAGCGGTAGCAGACTGCGCCGCCGCGCGGGACGACTACTATCGCGAAACTGGCAAATACGTGTCGGTGATTGCTGACGGCGGTTTAATTACCGGCGGCGATATCTGCAAGTGCATTGCCTGCGGTGCCGATGGAGTGATGATTGGTTCGCCCTTTGCCAGGGCCGCCGAAGCTCCCGGGCGCGGCTTTCACTGGGGGATGGCGACTCCCAGCCCGGTTTTGCCGCGCGGCACTCGCATTCGCGTCGGGACTACGGGTACTGTGGAGCAAATTTTGCGCGGGCCTGCGGTGCTAGATGACGGTACGCACAACTTGCTCGGAGCTCTGAAAACTAGCATGGGTACTTTGGGCGCTAAGGATCTTAAGGAGATGCAGCAAGTGGAGGTGGTAATTGCTCCTTCTCTGCTGACTGAGGGTAAAGTCTATCAAAAAGCTCAGCAGTTGGGCATGGGTAAGTAGATTTACCGATCGCATACCAGCATACCTTGACAAAATTTGTTCGAGAGTCTCGAAATTTACAGAATATTGTGGAATTATCGAGAAGGAGATGTCACAATATAAGAAGCGGAGACAAATGTTTCCGTTCACTCCTCACACCACACTCCGCCCGGACTACTGTTCGGGCGGTTCCTTTTTTGCCGGACATCTTGGCTCTTGCTTACTAAATACAGAACTGAGGCTTTTAGCTCCGGAGAGGGAAAGAGTGGGAAAGGGAGAGGGTCCGATGGGGATCGGGGGAGAATTTTTTGGCTGCCGAATGCCGAATTCTAACTTCTATGTCTCGAATTCCTTCAGAAGCCTTCTCTTAAAATTGTCGCTCCTACCCAAAAAGGGATACCGTGCCACGTACAATCGTCGTGGAGACTCAGAATTTTAGACTTCTGTTTGAACTCCCCGATTCAACGCTAAATCTAAAATCTAAAATCTAAAATCTAAAATCTAAAATAGACTGACGCAAGTGGTTACACTTTTTGCTAGACTTGTTATCCGAGAAATAGTATTTACAAGGATGGCTAGGGATGTCAACAGCCGCGCAAGTAACCGACTCTTCCTTTAAGCAGGAAGTGCTCGATAGCGAAGTTCCAGTTCTAGTGGATTTTTGGGCTCCCTGGTGCGGGCCCTGTCGGATGGTGGCGCCCGTCGTAGACGAAATTGCCCAGCAATATGAAGGGCAGGTCAAGGTAGTAAAAGTTAATACCGACGAGAATCCTCAGGTTGCCAGCCAATACGGTATCCGCAGCATTCCGACGCTGATGATATTTAAGGGGGGTGCACGGGTGGATATGGTGGTTGGGGCAGTTCCCAAAACTACTCTGGCAAACACTCTGGAAAAGTACATTTAACCCAACTGCGAGCGGTTTCGCGCTGTTGTTTTTGGGTCGCGAAAGCTAACTCGCTTCAAAACCGGGGCAAAGCTACGGGAAAAGTTATTAGTGACCAGCAGGGCAATTTGCTGGTGGCTATTGGCTTCTAACTTTGGCTTGCCCCTTAATTTTTATTAGCGACAAATTGTTACTGTTTCGGAAAAATTCATGATTCGTTCTGGGTCTGGTCAAGGTTTTGAGTCCCTCCAAGCTGAATTGATCGATTTGCTCGATCGCTTGCCAATGTTGAAGCACTCTGAGAGGATCGAACGATCGCTCTCTACTATAGTGCAAATGGCCGGAGAGGAGCTCGATCGCCTGGACTGGAAGATTATTGCGGCGTCCCTCCGAGATATGGAGAGCGCTTTTGAGCTGTTTTATCCTTACCGCCACGTTCGCAAAATTGTGATTTTTGGTTCGGCGAGGGTGTCGCCGCAATCGGCGGAATATTTGATGGCCAGAGACTTTGCGCGGGCGATCGCCCAGCAGGGGTTTATGGTGATTACTGGCGGCGGCGGGGGAATTATGCAGGCGGGGAACGAGGGGGCGACGGCTGAACGTTCTTTTGGGCTCAACATTCAGTTGCCTTTCGAGCAGAGTTCTAATCCTTTCATTGCCGGCGATCGCAAATTGCTCAATTTTAAATATTTTTTCACTCGCAAGTTATTTTTTCTCCGGGAGAGCGATGCTTTGGCTCTGTTTCCGGGCGGTTTCG
The DNA here is from genome assembly GCA_036704825.1 of Microcoleus sp. F8-C3. GTDB lineage: Bacteria > Cyanobacteriota > Cyanobacteriia > Cyanobacteriales > Microcoleaceae > Microcoleus. The sequence continues at coordinate 21,006 of JAUBSN010000089.1, forward strand.
GCACTCTGGACGAGGCTTTTGAGTGTCTGACTCTGATTCAAACTGGCAAGTTCGGGCCGGCTCCTGTGGTATTGATCGATCGACCGGGAGGAGATTATTGGCTTGATTGGGATTATTTTGTGCAAAAACAATTGCGCGGCCGGGGTTTGATTTCAGCCGACGATCGCAGCCTGTATACGATTACTGACGATGTCAATGTCGCTTGCGAGGCGATCGGCAGTTTTTATCTGGTTTATCACTCCTGCCGCTACGTGCGCGAAAAACTGGTAATTCGCTTGAAAACAGAGCTTTCTGAGGAGAATGTCGATCGGCTAAATACTGATTTTAGCGATATTGTTGTCACCGGAAAAATTGAAAAAAGTCAAGCTTTGCCGCCGGAAATTGGAGATGAAACTTTCGATCTGCCGCGCCTAGTTTTGCATTTCAACCAGCGGGATTTGGGGCGGCTTTACCAGCTAATTGCTGCTATAAATCAAATGGGTGCAGCATCACCTGCCGCAGCGCATCCAGAACAAAAGTAGTCATTAGTCATTAGTCATTAGTCATCGGTCATCAGTCATTAGACTTGTAGGGTGCGTCAGGCTTTCGTTAGAGAGCGATTATTAATGGTTTAGACCTCAGACGCACCATACTATATGTGTCAGTTGCGTAAGTCCTAAGAAAGTAAAAGTTTCAGGGTAAAATGTATGGCTGACAGCGATTTTAGTTTGGCAAGCGTCAAAAAAACTTTGAATTTAACGATTTCGCCGAGGCAAGATTTGTTTTCTGCCGTACCTGCTTTAGAATGCAGCAATCACTTAACAGAAACTTTAGCTTATAATATTCCTTTTGCTCTGGCGAGCAATACGGAAAAATCACGTTCGGAAATGATTATTACACCGATTTTACTGGAACTTACCAAGCAGTTTCCCGATCGTATTAGTTTGTTTTCGGGAGTCGATTTTACGGTTGACAGCGACTTGGGATTAAACGGCAGTTGCGATTTTCTGATAAGTCGATCGGTAGACTTCCTGATTGTTAGTGCGCCGGCGATTTTAATCGTTGAGGCTAAAAAGGAAAATATTAATGCTGGGTTGGGTCAGTGCGTAGCGGAAATGTATGCAGCTCAACTGTTTAACGAACGGGAGGGAAATCAAGTATCGAGGATTTATGGGGTGGTGACAACGGGAGAAATTTGGAAGTTTTTAATGCTGGAAGGGCAATCAGTTCAAATAGATTTATTGGAGTATTTTTTGAATCAGGTCGATAAAATTTTGGGAATTTTAGCGCTGGGCATTCAAAATGGGTAATTGGGCGGAGCGAAGCGGAGGGATGGGGCATGGGGCATCGGGCACTTGTGCTGAGCAAAGTCGAAGCATGGGGCATCGGGCACTTGTGCTGAGCAAAGTCGAAGCATGGGGCATCGGGCATGGGCTTTGGATAATAGGTCAGCAGTAAAAACAAATCTAAAATCTAAAATCTAAAATCTAAAATCTAAAATCGATTGACAGACTGTCTTTTGACAAAATCGATAGGCTGCATTTACGATCGTCAACACTTATCAATAATCAATCGGCAGTAAAAAAACTAATAACTAATGACTGCTGACTACTGACTCAAAATGTTAGACCTGCTGCTAATTGCAATTTTGGGATTTCTCGGCAGTTTCGGTCACTGCGCGGGAATGTGCGGCCCGCTGACAGTGGCATTTTCTCTTTCTAATTCCCGCAACGATAAATTAGCTGCTTTCCGCTTTCATTTGCTGCTAAATTTGGGAAGAATTGCTGGTTACGCTTTGGTTGGTGCTGCAATTGGCGGGCTGGGTTCGGTGTTAATTGCTGGCGGACTTTTGGCAGGTACGGGTAGCGAATTGCGGCGGGCGATCGCACTTCTGACGGGCACGATGCTGATTTGGTTCGGAGTAGTGCAAATTAAACCGAACTTGCTGCCGGGATTGCCGCTGCTGCACCCAATTTCGCACGATCGAGTCGGAAAAGCAATGAGCAAGCTTTCGGCACAAAAAAACTGGTGGGTGCCGGTGGGTTTGGGTTTGCTTTGGGGTTTGATTCCCTGCGGTTTCCTCTACGCGGCGCAGATTAAGGCTGCGGAAACGGGAAACCCGGTTTTGGGTGCGGCGACGATGCTGGCTTTTGGACTCGGCACGCTGCCAACTATGCTGGGAGTGGGTTTTTTTGCTGGCAGATTGAGCGCTTCCAGGCGGAGTCAACTGTTTCGTGCGGGTGGTTGGTTGACGGTGGCCATCGGGATTCTTACCTTGCTGCGAACCGATGAAATGGTAGATTTTACCGGCCACGCAGCGCTGCTGTGCTTGATGCTAGCACTGTTGGCGCGTCCGGTTAGCAAGTTGTTGCCGCAACTGCTGCGCTACCGCCGCGCCTCGGGTGTGGGCGCGTTTGTCCTCGCAGTCGCCCACACGTTTCATATGCTGGATCATACGCTGCAATGGAATTTTGACGCGCTATCTTTTATGTTGCCGCAGCATCAGTTGGGAATGGCGGCTGGGATGCTGTCGCTGCTGTTGATGGTACCCGCGGCGGTTACAAGTGTCGATCGCATTCAAAATTTTTTAGGCAAGCTGTGGCGAATGCTTCACCTGTTAAGCGTTCCAGCTTTCCTGCTGTGCGCTGTACACGCGGCACTCATCGGTTCCCACTATCTCGGCGGCTTTGAATGGAAGTTGCACAATCAACTGCTGACAGCGGTGTTAGCGGTGGTTGCGGTGTTAGTTATGTTTGTGCGATCGCGCTGGTTTTGGTCAATTTTATCACTGGAGAAGTTCTATGTTTCGCCTGTCAAACAAAAGTAAAAGTTTAGGATTGTTAGTTTTTTTGGGATTGCTAATTGAAGCAACAATTCCCAGTGCGCCGCAGTTAAACTCAATTTCAGTTTCGGCGCACGAAGTCGAAGTCTCGGGAGATGTAGCCGCTACCTTTCACCTCGAACCCAACCACAATCCCCGCGCCGGACAGCCTGCAAGAGTGTGGTTTGCGCTAACTCGCAGGGGCGGTCAAATTATCCCGCTAGAGCAGTGCAATTGCAAATTGGCTGTTTACCCTAAAAATCGTAAAGATGGGGATAAGCCGCTGATGCAGCCGCCTTTAACCGCCATATCTGCCGAGAAATATCAAGGGATTCCGGGAGCGGATATCGTGTTTCCCAAGGCTGGGATTTACGAACTTGAATTGAGCGGAACAGCCAAAAACAAAGCTAATTTTAAACCCTTTAAACTGACTTATACAGTCACCGTGCGCTAAGATAATCTTGCCATCACCGAACATAAATCTTGTAGGGGCGGGTTCACCGACAATAAATGCCTAAAACCCACAATCTCATAAACCCGCCCCCACCCAACTAAGATAATCTTGCCATCACCGAACATCAATCTTGTAGGGGCGGGTTCACCAACAATAAATACCTAAAACCCACAATCTCGTAAACCCGCCCCACCCAACGGCAAATCATAATCTACCTATTTTAAAAGACAAGAAAATACAACCAAAATCTGTATAAAATCTTAAAAATTTCCCACTCTACAAAATATCACAAATTTTTACATTACATTATAACCAGTGTCAATTCTGGAACTCGTACAAGCTAACCTCTCTTGAACTGACCAAAGGATATAACGATGGATATCTTATCTAACACCGTGGCGCTATCGCGGATGCAATTTGCGCTAACCGCCATATTCCATATGCTGTGGCCAGTTCTGACAACTGGAATGGGAATTTATCTGGTAATTGTTGAAGGAATGTGGCTGAAAACTCGCAATCCCGACTACTACCATCACGCTCGTTTTTGGTCTAAACTTTACGTCCTCAACTTCGGTATTGGAGTAGCTTCTGGAATTCCGATGGAATTTCAATTCGGCACAAACTGGGCACCATTTTCTGAAGCAGTCGGTGACTTTTTTGGCAGCATTTTAGGCTTTGAAGCTTCAATGGCATTTATGCTAGAAGCCGGCTTTTTAGGCATTATGCTGTTTGGTTGGGAGCGCGTTCACCCGATCGTCCATTATTTCGCTACAATCATGGTAGCCTTCGGCGCTAACCTATCCACAGTCTGGATTTTAGTCGCTAACTCTTGGCTGCAAACTCCTGCGGGCGGAGAAATGGTCAACGGCAAGTTTATTGTCAGCGATTACTTTCAAGCAATTATGAACCCGTTCGCCTTAAACAGCATTCTCCATATGTTTTTTGCGACGCTAGAAACTTCCCTGTTTGTCATTGGCGGAATTAGTGCTTGGTACATTCTCAATCAGCGCAACCAAGCCTTTTTTTCCAAGTCTTTAAAAATTGCCATAGCAACAGCAATCGCCGTGGCACCCTTGCAGATATACATCGGACATTTGAGCGCCGAACAAGTTTATCACTATCAACCCACTAAACTAGCAGCAATCGAAGCTAAGTGGGAAACTTCACCAGCGGGAGAGTCAGCAGATTGGACTTTGCTAGCTTTGCCTAATGAAAAAGCCCAAAAAAATGACTGGGAAATTAGCATTCCCAATGGCTTAGGATACGTTCTGGAATTCAAGCAAAAACTCTCCGAACCAGTCCTCGGATTGAAGGAATGGCAGCCAGAAAATAGACCCAGGATGGTGGGTTTAATCTATTATTGTTTCCGCATCATGTCCGGTATTGGATTCTTCTTTTTAGGACTGATGCTGTTGAGTATAATTCAGTGGATGCGGGGCAAACTTGCTGCTGAAAATATTAGCAGTCAACCTTGGCTGATGCGCGCTTGGGTATTAGCTGCTCCCCTGGGATATATTGCTGTAGAATCGGGTTGGATTGTCCGCTGTGTCGGCCGACAACCTTGGGCTTTATACGGGCAAATTCGCACTGCTGACGCGGTATCAAACATCCCCGCCAGCAATGTTTTAACTTCTCTCATTTTCTTTGCTGTTGTTTACAGCTTTTTGTTTGTTTGTGCCTTGTATTTTGGCAGCAGAATTATCCGCCAAGGGCCTAATTTAAGTCTGCCAGTGCCTGGTTTAGACAATGAACCTGCAATCGAAAGTCAACCCGCAGAACACATTCCCGATAAACGTCCAGTAGAAGCACAACAATAGGAGATTTTATGCAAGCTTTGGAGCATTTTCTCCCGCAAGTTTGGTTTGTAGTTTTGGCTTTGTTCCTCCTGCTATATGTCATGCTAGACGGTTTTGACTTAGGAGTAGGCATCCTGTCTCTGACTGCTGACGACGAGGAACGCAGGGGCATTTTAATGACCAGTTTGGGCAACGTTTGGGACGCGAACGAAACTTGGCTGGTGTTGATGGGAGGCGCTTTATTTGGCGCTTTTCCCCTCGCTTACGGCACGATTTTGACAGCGCTGTACATACCGATTTGCATGATGCTTTTTGGTTTGATATTTCGGGCTGTCGCCTTTGAATTTCGCGAGCATTCTAAGCGCAAATTACTCTGGAATTATGCCTTTGGTGCTGGCAGTTTTTTAGCAGCTTTAGCTCAAGGATTTGCCCTCGGTGCGGTGCTCGAAGGCATTGCGGTTGATGAAGCAGGTCACTTTGTGGGGACTACTTGGGATTGGCTGGATTGGCGATCGATCTTGGTTGCTTTGACGCTGATTCAAGGGTATGTTTTGATCGGTTCAACCTATCTAATTATGAAAACGGAGGGCGAACTGCAAACACATCACTACCGCACGGCTAAAATTGCGGCGGTGACAACTTTAATCGGAGCAGTTTTAATTACCATCGCCACTCCGATTTTTTACGAAAGTGCTAGATCCAGGTTATTTGAGAAACCGCTAGTTTATGTCTTTGCCGCGATTCCTTTGTTGGGAGTGCTGTTGGTGGGAATGCTGCTGAAAAGTCTCGCAAGCAAAGAAGAACGAACGCCGTTTATCTGGACGATTCTGATTTTTTTGCTGACTTTCATCGGCTTGGGATTGATTGTTTTTCCCTACATTATTCCCTCGCAGATCACGATTTATCAAGCCGCTGCTTCGCCCAGCGCCCTGGTATTTATGATTGTGTTCATCGGCTTTCTGATCCCGATTATGATTTTTTACAACATCTACAATTATGTTGTGTTTCGGGGTAAGGTTGTCGGCGGTCACTATGGGGAATAAAGCATAATACAACCGCAGATTTAAGTCAATATACGCAGATAAGCTCTAATCTAGAGCAGGTTGATCTGCGTATATTTGCGGTTAAAACTTACAAATTATTGTTTTCTGATACATCAGAACTTACGCAACCATAGTAGACATAACATAGCGCAAATAGTGCAAAATAGGGAAATGAACTGGTTGAGAATTAGCGATCGCACCTCATGCCACCTGAAATTTGAGATTTGAGATTTGAGATCGATCGCACGAATGAGTCCGGGGCTGGCGGGAGGCGCAGCTTTTTTCACAGGTACACGGATGAATCCGGGGGCTTGTAACCAAATTGCTTGATTGTCAAATAATAGTTGAAAAACATCGGGGAAAAATTACAGTTAATTCTGTCCCTAGCGAGGGTGCAGGCTTTGCGATCGCTATCTTTGTCAAATAATAAAATACAATGGAATGGAAGGTTTTAATTTAACTGTTTTATAATATAGGGTCAACAAGTTATGGATGCGATCGCCCATTTGTCAGGTTATCAGATTACAGAGCAACTTTATGCAGGTACACGTACCCTAGTCTATCGAGGCATCCGTACCCGCGATCGATACCCAGTCGTCGTCAAACTGCTGCGAAACGAATACCCCACCTTCAACGATCTCGTCCAGTTTCGCAACCAATATACCATTGCCAAAAATCTCGACTTCCCTCACATCGTCAAACCCCTGACGCTGGAAGTCTACCACAATAGCTATGCCCTAGTAATGGAGGACTTTGGCGGAGTTTCCCTATCTACTTATCTAAAAACAGCAACAAATCACACCCAACCATCTCAAGTTTTACCTTTAGCAGAATTTCTCCAACTCGCCATACAACTAACAGAAATTATTCACTATCTCTACCAAAACCGAGTCATTCACAAAGATATTAAACCCGCTAATATTCTCATTAATCCCGACACTCATGAAATTCAACTCATTGACTTTAGTATTGCATCCCTCCTACCACGAGAAACCCAAGAAATTCAGAATCCGAATATTTTAGAAGGAACATTAGCCTATCTCTCCCCCGAACAAACAGGACGGATGAATCGAGGTATTGACTACCGCAGTGACTTTTATTCCCTGGGTGTGACCTTTTATGAATTGTTGACAGGAAAGTTGCCATTTATCTATGATGACCCGATGAAATTGGTGCATTGTCATCTCGCCACACAGTCGAAACCGATCCATCAAATAAATCCAGAGATACCCCTAATTTTATCGAAAATTGTCAGTAAGCTGATGGCGAAAAATGCCGAAAAACGCTATCAAAGTGCATTAGGACTCAAGCACGATTTAGAAAATTGTTTATTTCAGTTACAAAAAACCGCCAATATAGAATATTTTGAAATTGGAAAGCGAGATATTAGCGATCGCTTTACTATCTCCGAAAAGCTCTACGGTAGAGAAAAAGAAGTCGATCGACTATTAGCGGCCTTTGAGCGAGTCAGCCTGGGAACAACAGAAATGATGCTAGTAGCAGGTTTTTCGGGAATTGGGAAAACCGCCGTTGTCAATGAAGTTCATAAACCCATTGTCCGCCAGCGCGGTTATTTTATCAAAGGCAAATACGATCAATTTCAACGCAACATTCCCTTCAGTGCCTTTGTGCAAGCCTTCCGCGACTTAATGGGTCAATTGCTATCAGAATCTGATACCCAACTGCAAACATGGAAAACCAAGATTTTAGCAGCAGTGGGAGACAGCGGACAAGTCTTGATTGACGTGATTCCTGAGTTAGAACGTATAATTGGCCCTCAACTTCCTGCAACAGAATTGTCAGGAAGTGCCGCCCAAAATCGCTTTAATCTGCTAATGCAGAAATTTGTGCAAGTTTTCACGAGCAAAGAACATCCTTTAGTGATGTTTTTGGATGACTTGCAATGGGCGGATTCAGCCTCCCTGAATTTGCTACAATTATTGATGATGGAGACAGGATATTTATTAGTATTGGGGGCATATAGAGATAATGAAGTTTCGCCAGTGCATCCCTTTATTTTGACAGTGGATGAGATAGTTAAAACTGGGGCAACAGTAAATACGATTACTTTGCAAGCGTTAAGCGAACCAGATATGAATTTGTTGGTCGCGGATACGCTGAATTGCGAATCATTCCTTGCCCAACCTTTTACAAAATTAGTCTATCAAAAAACTCAGGGAAATCCTTTTTTTGCCACTCAGTTTCTCAAGGCATTACATGACGATAAGCTAATTAGCTTTAATTGGACTATTCGGCATTGGCAGTGCGATATTGCCCAAGTCAAAACCTTAGCTATCACTGATGATGTCGTAGAATTCATGGCATTGCAATTGCAGAAGTTGCCCAGCGAAACTCAGGAGGTTCTCACATTAGCTGCTTGTATTGGCTCGCAGTTTGATTTGAAGACGTTAGTAATTGTCAGTGAGAAATCTGCTGGAATGACGGCTACGGCTTTATGGAAAGCATTGCAGGAAGGTTTGGTGATTCCCACGACCAAAATCTATAAGTTCTTTACGGAATCGGATAGTGATGAAGTTTTCAAGGCTTCAGCTAATCCAACTTATCGATTTTTACACGATCGCGTCCAGCAAGCTGCTTATTTCCTCATTCCTGATGATAAAAAGCAAGCAACTCATCTCCAAATCGGACAATTGTTACTACAAAATTCCTCAGACATAGAGCAAGATGAAAAACTATTTGAGATTGTCAGACACTTAAATCAGGGTAAAGATTTAATCACTCAACCAAGCGAGCGCCAAAAATTAGCCGAATTAAACCTAGTGACAGGGCGGAAAGCCAAAACTGCTAACGCTTATGCTGCCGCAACTGTCTATTTACAAATGGCGATCGAGTTACTGACGACAGACAGTTGGCAAAATCAGTATCAATTGACTCTCAATATTTACATCGCTACTGCCGAAGCTGAATATTTAAACCTGAACTTTGAGAAATCATTAAAGTTAGCTGAGTTGGCGCTGGCTGGCGCAAATAATCTACTAGAACAGGTGAAAGTTTATGAGTTAAAAATGCAAATTTATATTGCTCAGCAAATAGAAATGATCGCGGCAGTAGATATTGGATTAGAAGTGTTAGAAAAACTATCAATTTCTTTGCTGAGAATAGACTTAGACAATGAGTTGATAATTGATTTACCAAATCTTGAGGATTTAGATAATTTGCCACTGATGACAGATCCGTATAAGCTGGCAGCCATGCAAATTTTAAGAACCCTCTGTACTCCTGTGTTTGTAGCAAGACCAGAGATTTTTCCACAATTAATCATCACCATGATTAATTTGTGTCTTCAATATGGAGATTCAGCACTATCATCTTTTGCTTACGGTTTTTACGGGTTATTGTTAGTAGGATTAGGTCATTTAGATAGAGGCTATCATGCAGGTTTAATTGCGTTAAAGTTATTAGATAAGTTTAACGCTAAAGAACTAAAAGCTAAAGTTTATAACTTGTTTAATGCCAATATTCGTACTTGGAAAGAACCCGCAAAAAATAGTGTCGATCCTTTGCGAGAAGGACTACAAGCAGGGCTAGAAGTAGGTGACTTTGAATGGGGTGGATATTGTGCTGCAAATTTGTGTAGTTACTTATTTTTTACAGAGGACAACTTAGGTTCTGCCGTCCAGCAACAAGAATTTTATGGTAATTTTTGTATTAACTTTAAACAAGAAAGTTCTACCCATTTCTCGCAAGTATGGCGACAATTAGGTTTGAATTTACAGGGTCAAGCCGCAGATGCCCTATTATTGATAGGTAAAAGCTTTGATGAAGAGAAAACTTTGCCCCGCATTATTGCCGCTAAATCGGGAATAGTTTTATTTATGTTTTATTTGGCTAAAACTATTCTATGTTACTTGTTGGGCGATAGTAGTCAAGCCTTAAAAAATGTGGGACTAGCACAGGAGCAAGCAGGCTCAGCTTTTGGTTTTATGCAAGTCATAGTTCTCAATTTTTATCATTCGCTAACATTGTTAAATCTCTATACTGAAGTCACGGTGAATGAACAACAAGAATATTTAGCTCAAGTCAATATTAATCAGGAACAAATGAAATTTTGGGTGGACAATGGATCGGAAGGAAATCAGCATAAATATGAATTAATTGAAGCGGAAAAAGCGCGAGTATTAGCTATTAATTGGCAAGCAGCAGAGTTATACGATCGCGCCATCATTGCAGCAAAACAACAAGGCTACATCCAAGAAGAAGCACTTGCCAATGAACTGGCGGCAAAGTTTTTTCTGGAATGGGGGAAAGAACGCCTCGCGCGTAACTATACGATCGAGGCTTACTATATCTACAGTCGTTGGGGAGCTAAGGCTAAAGTAGAAGATCTGGAAAAACGTTATTCCCAACTCCTCGCACCCATCCTTCAGTCAGATCGATCCTTTGCTTCCCTCAAAGGAAGTATCAAATTAGGAACGATTACTTCTACTCACTCTTCTAGCAGCAACTCTGAATTTCTAGATTTGCCTACTCTGATCCAAGCCTCTCAAGCCATTTCTGGGGAGATTGAACTAGATAAACTCCTGACTGCTCTCTTAAAAATAGTGATGACAAATGCTGGGGCAACCCGGTGTGTGTTATTGCTTAAACAAAATATTGAGTTACAGGTAGTAGCCCTTGTCGTAGAGGGGCAGGAACCGCAACTATTACCGTCAATACCGCTAGAATCAAGTCAGGATGTAGCGATTAGTTTGGTCAATACTGTCAAGCGGAGTTTGAAACCGCTGGTACTTGCCGATGCGAGGGTAAATCCTCAGTTTGCTGGAGATAGTTACATTGAACAGCACCAGCCTAAAAGCGTTCTGTGTATTCCAATCCTTAATCAAGGTAAGTTGATTGGAATTTTATATCTGGAAAATAACCTGACGGTTGGGGCATTTACGGGCGATCGCATTGAAGTGCTAAATTTGCTGGCTTCTCAAGCTGCTATTGCCTTAGAAAATGCCCGTTTGTATCAAGAATCTCAACAAGCATTTACCGATCTCAAACAAGCACAAATAAAAATAGTTCAAAGCGAAAAGATGTCAGCATTGGGCAACTTAGTAGCTGGGGTTGCTCACGAAATTAATAATCCAGTTGGTTTTCTGGTTGGCAATATTCAACCAGCCTTAGATTATATCAAAGATTTGTTTGGTTTGCTCGATTTGTATGAACAAAAATATCCGCAACTCGATCCAGAGATTCAAGAGGAAATCGAGAACATCGAGCTTGACTACATCCGGGAAGATTTACCGAAATTAATAGGTTCGATGCGCGAAGGCGTGAAGCGGATTCAGGATATTAGTACCAGTCTGCGGACATTCTCCCGTGCCGATACTAACTCTCCCGTAGCTTGCAATATCCACGATGGCATCGATAGCACCATTACGATCCTGAAACATCGCCTCAAGGCTAACGACACTCGTCCAGAAATCAAAGTGATTAGGGAATACGGGAATTTGTCACCAGTTGAGTGTTATGCCGGACAGTTGAATCAAGTATTTATGAATTTGTTAGGTAATGCGATTGATGCTTTGGAGGAATCCAATCAAGGACGACCTTATGCAGAAATCGCCAATCAAATTACTATTAAGACGGAAATTTGTGCGGATAAAAAACAAGCGGTTATTCGCATTAAAGATAACGGTGTGGGCATGAGTGAAGCAGTGCAAGAGAAGATTTTTGATGAGTTATTTACTACCAAGGGAGTAGGGAAAGGGACGGGGTTGGGATTGGCGATCGCGCGGCAGATTGTAGTTGAGAAACACGGCGGTACAATCCAGGTAAACTCTGTATTGGGAGAAGGGACGGAGTTTACAATTTTATTGCCGATGAAAGGATAAGACTATCTTGATAGATGGCAATCTTTATTTTCAAAAATGAAAAAAATCAAAGCGGTAGAGTCTGTCTGTTGGGGAGCTCGTAGTTCTATTTTCCTCAGACTCCACCAAGAAAAGTGTATACTTGGTTACAATAGTGAATGTCTGAGATCGAGTAATCCAGAGGAGTGCAGCAGTGGATTTAACAAACCGAATTTCTGGATATCATCTGGGTGAGCAATTATACTGCGGTTCGAGAACTCTAGTTTATCGAGCTATTCGAGAAAGCGATCGGCTTCCAGTTGTCATTAAACTATTAAATAGAGACTATCCCAGCTTCAGCGAACTGCTGCAATTCCGCAACCAGTATACCATCGCCAAAAATCTACGTCTGCCTGGAGTCGTTGCCCCCTTTAGTTTAGAATCCTACCGCAACAGCTATGCCCTAGTGATGGAGGATTTTGGCGGTATTTCCCTCCGAGACTACGCCCGAGCACGATGCCAAAGAGGAGTCTGTGA
>JAUBSN010000090.1:0-33009 GCA_036704825.1 Microcoleus sp. F8-C3
ATTTTAAAGTCCCAAAAGCCTTTCGACCCCAATTATTTACTTGCTACCCCTTGACTTGTCTAGACAGTATCTACAGGTTGTCGATCGCCGGTGCAATATCTTAGTTTAAATGAACCACAGAGGACACAACTGACAACTGACAACTGACAACTGACAACTGTCAACTAACTTCTTAAAACCCCATCGCCCCAGCTACTGCATCCAAAGTCGGAGCAATGCCGCTTTTAAACAGATTGTTGCTGTGATTAATTGCCGTATCCGGGTCTTTCAAACCGTTACCAGTCAGCACGCAAACTACCGTCGCCCCCGTCGGAACTTGGTCTTTCACCTTCAGCAAACCGGCCACAGAAGCTGCACTCGCCGGTTCGCAGAAAATCCCTTCCTGGGATGCTAACAAACGGTAAGCGTCGAGAATTTCGGCGTCGGTGACTGCGGCAAAACTGCCGCGGCTGGCTTCGGAAGCTGCGATCGCCTGTTTCCAGCTAGCGGGGTTGCCGATCCGAATCGCCGTCGCCAGGGTGTCTGGGTTCGCCACAGGCTCTCCAGTCACTAACGGTGCAGCCCCGGCGGCTTGAAATCCCATCATCTGCGGCAATCGCGAACATTTTTTAGCTTGATGGTATTGACAAAAACCCATCCAGTATGCTGTGATGTTTCCCGCATTTCCGACGGGAATGCACAGCCAGTCGGGGGCGTCGCCTAAAGCGTCAACGACTTCAAAAGCTCCGGTTTTCTGACCTTCCAAGCGGTAAGGATTCACCGAATTTACCAAGGTCACGGGGTAGTTAACGGCCATTTCGCGGACAATTTCTAAGGCCCGATCGAAATTTCCGCCAATCGAAATTACTTCCGCACCGTAAAGCAAAGCTTGCGCCAGCTTGCCCAAAGCCACGTAACCCTCGGGAATTAACACAAAAGCTCGCATTCCCCCGCGTCTGGCGTAGGCGGCGGCGGCAGCCGAAGTATTGCCGGTACTGGCGCAAATTACAGCTTCGGCACCAGATTCCTTTGCCTTGGAAATTGCCATTGTCATCCCCCGGTCTTTGAAACTACCAGTGGGGTTGAGGCCGTCGTATTTGACCAGTACGCGCACGTCTCGACCGATAACAGAGGCGATCGCAGGTGCTGGAATCAGGGGAGTATTGCCTTCTTGGAGGGTCACTACCGGTGTGGTTTCCGTCACCGGCAGGTAGGGGCGATAAGCTTCGATCAAGCCGGGCCAGCCGTAGCGTTTCGGCTCGGCTGCGCGGGCAGCGGAGTTAGCAGCAGAGTCAGTAGCAGGTAGAATCAGGGTCACGATGTCAATGGTTTTAGGCAATTGCTAAGGAATTTACACTAATTTTAGCTCGATCGGTTAATTTGATGTTTAATACGATCGGTTCAGGTTAAAGTAACTTAATGGTGTGAATGTGTAGATATGTCTACCCAATTACTAATGTCAAATAATTCATCCACTCTTTCCCGGCCTCAAGTCACCGCGAGCAACCCCGAAATGGCTAGTGCTTCTACCCTATCGACCACTTTTGCCCGCAAAGTAGATTCGGTGAAGTGCCCCTACCAAGCCGATCAGCAAGTTAAGTTCCTGCACTTGCAAGCAGAAATCGAATCCTTGCTGCTGGAAGTGCAAAGCCTCAAACAGCAACGGTCGCTCGCTGGCTTGCCGGCTCTCGATCCGATTTCTGGCAGCAACAGCAATTAGCAGACAACAGCGCTTAATGCTAATTGTCCTGCCCCTGTGTTATAAAAACAAAGGTTTTGCTACCCGCAGTGTTTTTTGCCGAAAGTGCCAGAAATTCCTAACTGCGGATAGCGATCGCTACCATTTGCTAAAACGCGCTTGCCTAGTGCTCAACTCGTATGCCGCAAGCTGGCAACGAGCTGAGATTTTACTGCGCTTTTTTATGCGCTAATTTTGTTAAGCCATCCTCATGGCATACGGAGAATCGAAATCAGTTTATGACAGCATCGATCGAAAAACCACTAAATTTGACATCCGCAAGTGACACTTCCAACCTGCGCCTCAAAGATATTCTCAAAACCCTGCCGCGGGAAGTATTCGTCAAAAACCCCCGCAAAGCTTGGACAAAAGTAATCGTCAACGTTCTTCTAGTTGCTGTCGGTTACTGGGGCATAGCAGTTTCTCCTTGGTTTCTACTGCCTCTAATGTGGATTTTCACAGGAACCGGATTAACCGGTTTTTTTGTGATCGGCCACGACTGCGGGCACCGGTCATTTGCTAACCGCCGCTGGGTAAACGATTTAGTCGGACATATTGCATTTCTGCCGTTAATTTACCCGTTTCACGCATGGCGGCACGGCCACAATTACCACCACAAGCACACCAATAAACTTGGTGAGGATAATGCTTGGCACCCGATGACAGCAGCAGACTACGCTGGCGCGCCCAAGGCTTTACAAATAGCTTATAGTTTAATATTTGGTCCGATGTGGTGGATCGGTTCGATCGCCCACTGGGCAAAAGTACACTTTATGTGGTGGCGGTTCAAAGGTCAACAGAAACAAGAACAAGTGCGGTTTTCAGTTTTTGTCGTTTTAATCGGTGCTGCGATCGGATTTCCGCTTTTAATTGCAACCACAGGCATTTGGGGATTTGTCAAATTTTGGTTGATGCCCTGGCTGGTTTACCATTTCTGGATGAGCACTTTTACGATCGTCCACCACACAGCACCAGATATCTCTTTTAAAGAACCCGAAGAATGGAACGAAGCCCAGGCGCAACTATCGGGAACAGTTCACTGCGATTATCCCCGCTGGGTAGAGTTTCTGTGCCACGACATTAACGTCCACGTTCCCCATCACCTTTCAACTGCTATTCCCTGGTACAATTTGCGCCTCGCCCACAGCAGCTTAAAGGAAAATTGGCAAGATCATCTCTACGAAACAGAATTTTCTTGGTCTTTAATGAAGCGGATTGCCGACAACTGTCACTTGTACAATCCCGCTGGTGGCTATCAAACATTGCAGGAATTTAACGCTAAAACAAAGTAGTTTAGAAACGCGATAAATGCCCGAAAAACCCGGTTTGTCAAACACAACCGGGTTTTTCGATATTACAATCCGTAGCCTTTGTAAGGGGAGGAATGCGTACCCTACTGTCAATATCGCAATCCGTACCATTATTAAATCAGTCATTCCCAATCTAAAATCTAAAATCTAAAATCTAAAATCGGATGACTTTCAATCCCAATCACTGTCGCAACGAAAGCGAAGTAGAAAGCAAACTCATTGTCAGCTATCTGCTACCAAAGTTAGGCTATACGCCCGACACTTGGCACCAAGAAATAGCCTTTGGGAATATTCGTCTAGACTTCCTCTCATTTGCCACCCAAGTTATCCCCATAGTTCTCGATGCAGACTCGCCCATGAGTTTAGTCATGGAGGCAAAACATCCGAAGGAAAATTTAGACCGTCACCTGCGGAAACTCAAGCGTTACTTAACAAGTTTAAGCATCCGCTACGGACTCATAACTAACGGTAAAGAAATTAGAATATACGCAAGAGTCAGCGATGATATTCAGCTAGTTTTTCAGTGTGCTGGGCAAGACATTGAAACGAGAATTGATGAAATTATAACTTTAATTGGCAAAAATAGTTTAAAATCTGTAAACAGTCAAGATGGTGTAGAACAGGAAGATACTAAAAATAATTTAGTTAGTCCTGAGTTAATTAGCCAAGTACCTCTACAGCAAAACAATCCCGCCACCGCAGAACCTGAGCAAATTCAAATATCACAACCGGAAAAAACATCTGAAAATAATTCAGTTAATTTTCAATTTACATCAACTTTAATTGTTTCAAAAATTAGTAAAAAAAACATGAAAATCATTGCTGTTTACCATAACAAAGGTGGCGTTGGCAAAACTACAACAGTAGTTAATTTAGCCGCGGCGCTGAGCAAGGAAGGTAACAGAGTATTAGTCATCGACTTAGACAGTCAGGCAAATACAACCTTTGCTACAGGTTTAGTAAAATTTGAGGATGAAGAACAAGACGATTTGAAAGATAGCAACATTCTTCAAGTTTTGCAATCAGAAGACTTTTACTCGATCGCCGAAGTAGCACGCAAGTCTAATTTTTGCAATCCCGCAATTGATGTGATCCCTTCCCACATCGATTTAATGTACTATGAAACGGAGCTCAATCAACTAGATTACAGCCGCATGATTTTAATTCAAAAACTAGCAGAAGTCCAAGATAAGTACGATATTGTACTGATCGATACGCCGCCATCTTTGAATTTTTATGCGAGAGTTGCCCTGATTGCTGCGGATTATTTAATTATTCCTTCTGACTTAAAACCTTTTGCCAATCAAGGACTGATTAATGTCAAGGATTTTATTAAAAAAGTTAATGGATTCAAAAAACAAATTGGCAAGAAACCTCTAGAAGTTTTAGGCGTCCTCCCTTGCAAAATCTCCACAAATACTAAATTTATACAGTACAGTTTGCCCAAGCGGAGGGAAGCAATTCCCAAACGCTACGGCTTTGAAATCATGGACAGCGTAATTTACGAAAGAGATGATTTGGCAAAGTGTGCAGAACAAATTCAAATCGTGGGAGATATGGAAATTGCCGATCCGATTTCGGTGCTGGACTTTAAGCCAGATTCCATCGCTTCCCAAGAATTTGAAATGCTTGCAATCGAAGTTTTGGAAAAAACAGGTAAAAACTAATGAAAAAATTATTTCCGTCACTGGTTGCAGTGAAAAAGATTGTATCTGCAGTACCCAATTCCAATTTTGCTGAGCCAGATTTGGAGAAATTGGCCAGACTGATTTTAGAATTAGGAGGATTGATAAATCCGATAATTGTCCGCCGCAACGGTATGGATGCCTACGAGATAGTAGAGGGTGACTTTGAATACTACGCTGCTGCAAAAGCCAGGGAAATAGACCCTCTCAAAGGCGAGACAATTGGAGCATTTATTCTAGAACCAGAAAATGAAGAACTGCTTTTAGAGCAAGTTCAAGCGCTGAGGAAATCAGCCAAAACTGAAAATTTAGTTGAGAACCCAGAAACCGGGTTTTTTGACGAAAATACTGCGTCGCAGCCCGCAGATTCCATAAAAAACCCGGTTTCTTTAGTCGAAGTCGGTAAGTCCTGTGAGAATGAAACTCCTCAATCATCATCCAGTTTAGAACAACGGCTAACAAATATTGAAGCTCAGTTTGCCAGTCAAATTAATGAATTGAAAGCTGAGTATACCCGTGAAAAACAGGTGTTATCCGAGAGGATACAAGCAGTTGAAAACCTAATTTCCCAACAATTACCTCTGTTAATTGAAGCCCAGTTGGCACAGAGAATTAATGAGTTGAAATCAGACTCAACCTCTCACAAACCGACTTTGGTAGAGAGGGTACAAGAAGTTGAAAACGTAGCTTCCGAATCAATGTCGCTGTTGGAAGCACTTAATACTTTAGAGAAAAATCAACTGTCGGATAATTTGAAAGATGCTGGCTTGAAGCTTCCAATAATCCAAATAATACTCAAAGAGCGAGATGTGCGGCCGTTTGTCTCATTTGCAAATGTGGTGGAACGTATTAAAGGATTAACCGACAAAACAATGATTAAAATAATTGACAAGTGGCACAAATATTCATAACTCGCAATTCCTGTGGCCACTGGCAACTTTAACTCAGTGAGTCTCTACGTCAAAAAAAGTAAAGATGAGTAAAGCAGTGTATCATTGGTGCCCCACAGCCAGTTAAACTCATCACAGTCGCTTTTTTTAGGAATTGCAGTAACTTTTGCCGTAGCACGGGCTGCAAGCGGGACGCCATCGCCCGGGCTGTCACCGCACAGCCAGCCGCACAGGTACAGCAGCAACGCCATATCTCCTCCAGATAACCGAGTTCGATCGCAGTTTGGGTAAAGTGTTTGTGGCCCACCCGACAATTAAAGTTTTTGGGTTAGTCCTGCAGCACTTAAAACGCAGGCTGTAAAGTGCAAATATACATAAATACCCAAACACCAGATTTTTATGAAAAAAGGGGACTTGTAACAAGATGGATCGATCGTCCGATCAAAACCGAATAGTTGAATATTTGCGGATTAAGCCAATTAGTCACAGTCAGATTTACACTTCCCAAATAGCAGTACCAGAGTCTCAGAGGGGGGAGATTCCCCGCGAACGCCGCGAAGCCATCAGGAGAAGTTTGATCGAGCAAGGCAGCAACTTGATTCCTTTAATTGTGCGCCCCACTGAAGCTTACAGCAATGAAGAAGAATATGAAATTGTCTGCGGCTCAGATTGGTGTATTCTTGCTAAAGAACTCGGCATCGAGCAAATGTGGGCTTGGGTATTTGAAATGACTGACGAGGAGGTAGCTGTTGCTCGAGCAGAAATGGAACATTTAGCTCCGCAACCGACTCAGAAAACTGCACAAATTGAGACTCTACTGCAACAATTTGAGCTATCACTTCAAAAAAAGGTAGAAAGTTTAACAAAAGAAATAGAAAAATCTGTTAAAAAAAATGAAGAACTGCTAAAAAAGCAAGTAAAAGCTCTAACTGACCAGCAGTTTGAGCGTGACCCAATAGAACAGATTAAGCGTTTGCTCGAACAAGTTGAAAAAGCATTTCATGAAAAGGTAGATAAAATGGCTAAAAAAATTGAACAATCGAGCAGCCACCGTCCTCCAACATCGGCTGTTATTTCGGAGGTAAATCTTGAAGGTGCTTTGAGACAGTTGGATGAACTAGAAAAATTGCTGTCAAAAAAACTAGAACGCACAGTCCAAACAATTAATCAGTTTGTTTCCGACGCCATTGAAGACGTAGAAAATGACCTGAAAAATCAAATTGAAACACTCCGCGGCCAACTGGGAGTCGCAACGACTTACTCAGAAAGACAGCCCGAGGCACAGCCGAAGAAGCAGTCAAAAACGCAGCCGAAGAAGCAGTCGAAAGCTCAGCAGAAACCTCAGTTACCGCAGTTGCAGTTGGAGTTGCCGTTTCCACCCCGAGAAGAAGACTACGAAAGTCTTTCGCTGAGACGGTTGAAGGCGATCGGCAAAGACCGGAAAATTCGGGGCTACGCGCGCATGAAACGACCGGAAATTCTGGCGGCACTCAGGGAAATTGACGGCAAATAAAGCGGCAATTGCTAATAGTTAAAAACTAATTTTTCGGTGTTCGATCGCCTTTTTGGGCAAAAAGCGCGATCGGGCTTTCAGCATAGTCCTCGGCACAGATATGAAAACCTTGCTAAAATAGACACACAACCTCTTACTCCTCACCAAGCAGCCATGTCCGCAACCGCAGAATTAGCTACTACCCAAGAAATACCAGAACAAGAGATACTAGAACAAGAGATACCAGAAAATGTAATCTTTCCGCCCGGCGATTTATATAGTGACGAACCTCCCGTGGAAACAGAACTGCATCTTCGACAAATAATCCTACTCTTCAACTGTCTAGAATGGCTGTGGCGAGATAGAAATGATTTCTATGCTGCTGGCAACCTCACCATTTATTACAGTCCCAAGCAACTCAAATCGAA
The DNA here is from genome assembly GCA_036704825.1 of Microcoleus sp. F8-C3. Lineage (GTDB taxonomy): Bacteria > Cyanobacteriota > Cyanobacteriia > Cyanobacteriales > Microcoleaceae > Microcoleus. The sequence goes on from JAUBSN010000090.1 coordinate 7,523, forward strand.
AGACTTCCGAGGCCCAGACTTTTTTGTGGTACTCGGAACTGAACGCAAAACTCGGAAAAGCTGGGTAGTTTGGGAAGAAGACGGAAAATACCCCAATATTATCGTTGAAATCCTGTCGCCCAAAACAGCGGATATAGACAAAAACTTTAAAAAACAACTCTATCAAGATACTTTTCGGACTCACGACTACTTTTGGTTTGACCCAGAAACTTTAGAATTAGCTGGGTTTCATTTAGTTGACGGGGAATATGAAGCAATAGTACCGAACGAATTCGGGCATCTGCGGAGTCAGCAGCTCGATTTGAGCCTCGGAATTTGTGGCGGAAAATTGCGTTTCTTTACAGTAGAAGGAGAGCTTGTCCCTACTTCAGAAGAGGTTGCAGAAAGGGAGATTCAACGAGCCGGACAAGAAGGTCAACGAGCCGATCGCCTGGCCGCGAAACTGCGAGAATTAAATATTGACCCCGATACAATTTAGCGCAACTCCTACTCACAAAAACACGGTTTATTGCCGCGTGTATCGGTGCTTCACCCCAATCGGAAAATACTCGGCATCGCCCGTGGCAGTTAATGTCACCACAGGTAACTGATATTCGGGCGGCACGTAATTAGCAAATTCGCTGTTTAGCCGCCGCAATTGCGCGAGAATTGAAGATGCGATCGCCTGCTGCATCTCCCCGTCGCCCTCCACCCCCGCTGCTAATTCCACAACCACCGATAAAAAGCGATTTCGATCCGCATCTTCCTTGACTTGCAGCACAAATTTTCCCGTCACCCATTCCCGAATGGTGGGAACTTCTAAGCCTACGGTGACATTTTCCGGGTAAATGTTGGCACCGAAGTAGGAAACGGTAAAGTGCGATCGCCCAAATACGTAGACAAATGGCAAGCAGCGAATTCCTCTGGGGAAATCAGCAACTTTCATACCTGCTGCTTGCTGCAAATGTGCCACAGGGTTAAATCCCCATTCAGCCAAAAAATTGAGCATTGCTTCGTAACAAATTAAACCCCCGTTATCCGAGATGTGATAGCGTATTAGCGGGATGCCGTTGTCGCCAGAAAATAACAGCGTTCCGTCATTGTTCACTTCAAAAAAGCGGCTTTTCGGATCGTACTGCACCAGCGTTGGCAACCGCGATTCCCCGAATAAATTGCGGGAAGCTTCGGGATTGTTTGCTAAAAAGCGGCGGATGCAAATGCTCAGCGGTGTCTCGTTGCCCAAAACGCCCGCGTCTGCCGTACCGTAAAGGCTCGCAGAGTTGTAATATAGATTGTCAGAATTAGTGCGATCGCTCACCAAACTCCGCCATTCTTCGCTAAACACTTCCCCCGCAAACACCATCTTAATTCGATATTTTTGCCACTCCACACCCCCAGCAATTCCGCTATCAATCACATCCTTGATAAATGGCGGATATCCCAACAATACTACTTGCTCGAAATGCTCCCCAAGTTCCTGCACAACTCGGAATATTTCAGTCTTATTATTCCCAGGCGTCACAACTGTAACGGGATAACCCTTACCCGCCAGATAGCGGCAGCAATTCGCCGTGTACATTCCCCCAACCCAAGTTCCCAACGCAAAGCAAATCACAGCTAAAGTTGAGCGAGTATCGGCGTAAAAACTGTCGTGAAATATTTGTTCAAAACGAGCAGCAATTTGCAACTCGTCGCTGATAAAACGCGGCCAAAATGTCGGGTTTCCTGTCGAACCAGATGAAACAGCAATGAAATCGCAAGTTTCTAATTTGCCTTGGTAGCACAACTGAGGTAGCGGGTGACAGCGTAAATAATTCTCTTTGGTAATTAGCGGCAATTTTTGGAAGTCTTCAAAGGTTTGAATTGAGGCGGGATTGATGTTATGTTCAGTTAGGAAAGTCTGGTAAGCTGGTACTGTGGCAGCGACTTTTTGAAAAAGCGCGATCGCCTCGGATTCGGCAACTCGACTCTGCTGGTGTTGCAATCGTTCCTCAAGCGGCGCCCTCAAAAACTCTTCAAACGCCCCAATTGCTCGCTGACGCTGTTCTGGCTGCATGATTTGCTCCTTAAAATGCGTATTTTGCACCTCGATCGCTCAAGAGTCAATTAGTAGCGCGGCGCGACCCGATCGCACATTGGGCTGGACACTAAAAATTTGAACACATTTTGAGGTCGATCGAAAATATGGCGCAGTAGATCAACTTCAATAGCACGAAACCGCTGTTTTCACAAGAACCGCAGGGGATAGCCAAGCGGCCGATCGACTAATCAACACTGACACACTATGGCAAGATTAATTCAGCGATCGCCCAAAACTCCTAGTCTCACTCAAGCGTGAAAATCCGACGCAGCAAGTTCCCATGAACAATCCCATCTACCCCGGCATAACTCTCAACAACCACTACCGCATCGTCCGCGAATTGGGACACGGAGGCTTCGGACGCACCTACCTCGCTGAAGATGCCCACCGATTTAACGAACCCTGCGTTTTAAAAGAATTTGCGCCCCAAGTACACGGAAGTTACGCTTTACAAAAATCCGAGGAACTGTTCGAGCGGGAAGCGGGAGTTCTCTACAAGCTGCAACACAATCAAATCCCGCGCTTTCGCGAACTTTTCCGCGTCAGTATCAGCGATCGAGGCTACCTATTTCTCGTCCAAGACTACGTGCCAGGTCAAACTTACCGCTTCCTGCTGGACGCCCGCAAACGTCAGGGTTTGCGGTTTATAGAAGCAGAAATAAATCAACTCCTGCAGCAGATTTTGCCCGTGCTCGAATACATTCACTCTTTGGGAGTGCTTCACCGCGACATCTCCCCCGACAACCTGATTCTGCGGAGTTCTGACGGGATGCCCGTGCTGATCGACTTCGGCGGAGTCAAACAAGTTGCCGCCACCGTAGAGTCTCTGTTCGCTGAGGCTAACGGCACTCCCAGCCCCGCGACTCGCATCGGCAAGCTCGGCTATGCTCCCGTCGAACAGATGCAGATGGGCATCGTCTCTCCCCACAGCGATTTGTACGCTCTGGCGGCCACGGTTTTGGTGTTGCTGACGGGGAAGGAACCGCATCAATTGCTTGAGGGCCATACCCTGAATTGGAACTGGCGGGCGGAATGTTCTCTGTCTCCGAATTTGTCCCTGGTGCTGGATAAAATGCTCGCTCAGCAGCCGAGCCAGCGTTACTCCTCGGCTCGCGAGGTAATGCTCGCTCTCTCCGGCAATCCGCCTTTACAGCCGCCTTTGCCGCCAGCCCCAGATTTTGGGCCGACGCAGCCGCCGGATTTCTCGCCTGTACCCGTGCCGGCCCCCGCGCCAAAACTGCCGGGAACTCCGGTGCGAATTGCTGCTATTGGCAATCAGCAAAAGATGCCTGCTTGGAAAATGGTTTTGTTCGTGGCGGCGGTGCTCTTAAGTATGGGGGGAGTTGGCTGGTTTGCGGGGAATTCTTTGTTAAATCTGCAATCAAAAGTGCAGAAAGTTCCCCAGTCTCCAAACCCGAAGCAGCAGCAAGAAGATGCTTTGCAAGATCGCTTTGTCAAGCTCAAAATTGACGATCGATTCTATAGCGGTTACGTCAACCTTGTGGACGAGACTTTCTATGCCAAATACCCGGAATTGGGCGGACGGCTGTTAAAAGAAGGCGAGGACGATCGCCAGTGGCGCGAAAGGTGGCAGAAAATCGGCGACGAGTTGCTCGACAAGCTGGAAAATCTCAGCAGCGACGCTAGAGCGCGGTTGGGCAGTTACGACACCGCCGATATCGATCGCTGGAAAACTGAGGTTAACAAGCTGAATTTGAGCAGTCGGGCTTTGTACGATTTGGCTGATGCGAAGTTCTTTTATTGGTTTCCAGAACAGCCGCGCGATCGCAATCTCATCGGTTTGCCGATCGGACAAATTTGGCAAGCAATTACCGCCGACGAACTCGAAGCCTTACAAGCTGGAGCAACTGTCGAAAGCGTCGAATTTGACCGCCTGTCGAAAAGCAAAAGCCTCACAGGCAATCTCAAACCCGGAGAAGGGAAAGCTTACATTGCCAGGTTCGCTCAAAATCAAACTTTGCGGGTGAATTTGCAAGCACCGCGCAAATCTACGCTACTGTCAATTTATTCTCCCGGGCGGACAAACAAAGCCCGGGCTTTGCTGGAAGATGCAGAGGGGCTTAGTTGGTCTGGATTGCTGGATGATACTGGTTTTTATGAATTCGTGGTAGTTTCTCAAGCATCTGAGCCGATCGCTTACGAGTTGAGCCTGACGGCGGAATAATTGCTATTGACGATCGAGCATCCAGGATACAAGCCCCCGAATTCATCCGTCCAGAAATAAAAAACCTGTATCCGATAAAGGAGCCCCCGAATTTATCTCGCGCAAGTCAATTCTTCAATTCTTCAATCTAAAATCGCGCAATCGATTGACGCTCTCTATCCACCCGCGCAATAATAAGGTAATACCGATCGGGTAAGTTTTCCTGTTCAAACAAAGAATATGCTGAGATTCGCGATCGTAGCTTTAGTGACTTTGGGATTAGTATTGGTGACTGCACTAGGTTTACATCCGGCCAATGCGACAGTCAGCACTCCCGAATTTTATGCTTGGAACTTTGCCTCTGTAGGCAGTACCGAGCTGGTTTGTAAAAAGACCGTGGTAGTTCCGCAAGACCTGATAATTCCGTCATCATCAATGCACGCTGTCAGTATCACTTCTGCAGTTGTGGATGAAAAGTTTTGCGCGAATTCCACTAAGCCTGTGAATTAAGGCAGCGCATAATATGATTTCCGGTTATACAGCAATTCTGGCATCATTTGTGTAATTTTTGTAGGGGATCTTCCCCCCCGTGGTTGCCCCAATCTGGTCGGGGCAGGCACTCTTAGCGCTACCCTACATCTTTTTACTCATTTAGGATTGCTATAGAACCATAATTCAGTTCTCCGTTAGTCGATTGTATAGCGGTTCGAGCGAAAGATTCGCGGACGTAGTTGGGCTTGGCTCCTGTACGTTGAGTGGTTATATAAGCTGTCAGTCATACCTCATCTTTTTGAGAAAGGCTATAGATGTTAGATTTACTTCACAGATGAATCTGGGAGATTGAACCTTAATATAAAATTTGTATCTCTCCACGACTGTTGTCTGAAAGCAAGTATCCTTTTTTGGGTGAATCAGGACGCTGCCTCCTGATTCATCCTTTGAGATCGGACTACAGTTATCTGTACAAACACGGACTAATTATGAACAATTAACCGAACACCATATAAGTGATAGCCAGAGTAATTTCCGCCAGCCGCGCAGTGAAACTGTTAGCTGAAAATTTTTTATGAGAAATCTCGTAAATTTTTTAAGAAAAGTTTATTGAACGAGTCGGGCGCAGCAGTTTTCTGCTCTTTCAAGAGATCGAAATCTTCCCAATTTGGGCAGTTATTTGATTGTGACTTAAGAACCGAAAAAAAATATTCAGCCATTTGGCTAATCATTTATTGGCTAATTGGCCCAATTACTAATTCGCTAGTTTCAGTATGCTAGAGTTAGTCAGGTTCAGATATATAGTGCCATCTGTTATCTAAGTATCATGCTCAAAATTTTGGTGATTGAAGACGACGAATTAATCCGGGAAACTCTTCTGCAACTCCTGGAATCTCACAGCTACCGGGTCATTGCGGCCGAAAACGGTCGAGCTGGGGTGCAGATGGCACTTTCGGAGATACCGGATTTAATTTTGTGCGACGTGCAGATGCCGGAACTCGACGGTTATGACGTGTTGCGGACTCTGCGGCAAAATTCGCTAGCTGCTACAATTCCATTTATTTTCCTCACGGCTCAAAGTGACAAAACCGATTTTCGTCGGGGGATGGAATTGGGCGCAGACGATTACTTGACAAAGCCGTTTACCAAGGCTGAATTGCTGGGAGCAATTGCTTCTCGCGTCTTGAAACGGCAAACTATTACTCAACCGCTGACAGTCGCGCTTCACCAAGCAGAAGCCAGACTCAAAGATTTAGTTAACGACTCCACCAAGGTTACAACCCTCTCTCCTGAAAAGTTTGCTCTCGAAGCTTTGCTGCGCCACGCTTTGGCACAAGGTGAGTTTCAGGTATATTATCAGCCGCAAGTAAATATTGCTACCGGCCAAGTTATCGGCGCCGAAGCTTTAGTGCGCTGGCAAAATCCCGATCGAGGTATAATTTCTCCCTGCGAATTTATTCCATTAGCAGAAGAAACAGGTTTAATTATTCAGATTGGCGAGTGGGTACTGCTTTCAGCTTGCGCTCAAGCCGCTAGTTGGCTGGCGGCGGGGTTTTCGCCCTTTACAATATCAGTAAACTTGTCCGCCCGGCAGTTGTCCGACCCGGAACTCAAGGCGCGAATCGTCCAAATATTGGAAACTACAGGCTTGGAGCCTGCTAATTTAGAATTAGAAATGACCGAAAGCGCTTTGGTGGAAAATGCGACAGTAGCAGGCGCTACTTTAAACCAACTAAAAGCTCTAGGAATTCGGATTGCTATTGACGACTTCGGCACCGGTTACGCTACTTTAGGATATCTCAAGCAATTTGCTTTTGACAGTTTAAAGATCGATCGAATTTTCGTCCGCAATGCCAACGAAGATACTCAAAATGCTGCTATTACTACAGCAGTAATTTTACTGGGTCACAGTTTGAATATGACTGTAATTGCTGAGGGAGTGGAAACAGAAGCAGAATTAGATTTTTTGAAACAACATCAGTGCGATATCATGCAGGGGTATCTGTTCAGTCGCCCCGAACCAGCAGCGATAATTGAAAGTATGTTGGTTGCCGACCCGGGTTTGTTCGCGCCGCCAGCAGCACCTAGTCGCGTTGTCCCTTTTGTACCTGTGTCCGAACCCGAAAAATCTAAAAACCTTTCAATGTCGGGTCTATGAATAGTTTGAGTGTCACCAATATTTCTGTATAATAAGATAAAATTCTTTCTTTTACCTTCTATTTGCTGCATAAAAGTTGACGCTACCTCATAAAAAGTTGTAGCTTTTGATGCTCGGCGAATCAAAGACGGAGATTGTTCCCCATATTCTCTACTGCTTCCCCTTTTATGCGCTCGGCGCCCCTAATTGGACTATTTGAGAAATTGTGCCGTCTTGAAATTGCGAGCTTTTATCAAGTGACAGCAGGTAAACTCAATTAAGTTCCTACTTTGGGACTGACAGTTTCAAGAACTGTCCAACTGGAATTGGTGCAAGCCTGTCATGGAAAGAATATTAGTGGTTGACGACGAAGCAGACTGTCAAACAGTCTTAGCAATGTACCTGGAAAGCCAAGGATATCGAGTTGAATGCGCTACTTCAGGGGTTGAGGCGCTCTCGATTTTTGAAAATGCTCCCCCAGATTTGGTAATTTCAGATGTGATGATGCCGGAAATGGACGGGTTTGAGTTTTGTCGCCGTTTGCGAACTACCCGTTTGGGACAGTTAGTCCCCTTTATATTTTTGTCGGGTCAAGGCGAGATTAAGTCAAAAGTTGAAGGTCATTCGATCGGCGGTGACGATTATCTGGTAAAACCTTTTCAGTCTGAAGAAATTTTAGCTAAGGTAAAGGCGCAGTTAGAGCGATCTCACCGCATTCACGCCGAAATTGTCCGACTGCTGCAAACTTCTAGCGGTAGGGCGGTGGAACCAAAATTTGTGGCAGTATTGCCACCACCTGCACCTTTGCCTTTAACACCAGCCGAGGAAAGAGTTTTTTGGGAGGTGATCCAGGGTTATACTAACAAACAAATTAGCGATCGGCTGTTTATTAGCCCCCGGACTGTGCAAGCTCATTTAGGCAGCATTTTCAGCAAATTACAGTTAGAAAATCGTGCCCAGCTTGTGAGATTTGCCCTAGAAAGAGGATACAAACCACCTCAAATTTAGCTAGGAGTTCAACCTAGGGTGCGCCAGCCAGCCAGTGGATTTTACATTTTAGATTTTAGATTTTAGATTTTAGATTTATTCCACAGATTCATCTGGGAGCTGGAACTTTAGTCTAAAATTTCGATCTTTCCACAACTTAAGTGGGGAACTTGTATCCGTTTTTGGGCCGGGTCAAAAACTCCCGTAGCTGCAAAAAAAAAATCGATGCTGACGCACTCAGCAAGCAGATTATTCCACATTCAAAACACAATAAGGAAAATTAGTGCTCACGCAAACCCCTGGTCCCAAATTCGTACCTCGCAAGTTGGCACGTTCCAAATCAGCCTGGCGCACGTTATTTGCCGCATCAATATTTGTCCCGGTCAATTGAGCCCTAGGAAGCCTAGTATTTGACAAAATAGCATTCTGCAAATTAGTATCTCGCACATCCGCGAAAGACATATCCGCTCCGCTTAAATTCGCGCGATTCAAATTAACTCTAAACAGCAGCGAACGTCTCAAATCAGCATTCGACAAATTAGCTTGCAGCAGATAAGCTTCCCCCAGATTCGCATTAAAAAGTTTAGCACCGCGCAAATCCGCACTCGTCAGATTCGCTCGCCCCAAAAAAGCATTAGACAAATCTGCATTTCGCAGATTAGCACCATTCAAGTAAGCACCGTACATCTCGGCATTAACTAAATTAGTATTGGTCAATTTAGCGTCACTTAAATCCACTTCTAGCAAATTAGCTTCATAGAGATTTGCTCCGCTTAAATCGGCTCCTCTTAAATTAGCTCTGTACAAGCTAGCCTTGAACAAATCAGCATTTCTCAAGTCACAGCCCTCGCACTCTTTAGTTTCCAGCAATTGCCTAACATGATCGGGATTTTGAGCTGTAACAGGAGCTGCCAGCCCAAACAAAGCTAAACTTGCCGTTACAGTTGCCAAGAGTTTAAGTTTCACAAACAAACCTCACTGCTACTTCAAACAAATTATACTAGCAAACTGTAGAATTTAAACCCATATCCTGTTCTCTTTGCTCTTGCTCTGCGTTCTCTGCGCCCTCTGCGGTAAATCTTCAAAAAAATGATTTGCAGCCAAGGATATAGACCTGCTGCCAGCAAGGCGGGCAAAGCCCGCCCTACTTAACTTAATTAAGCCTCATTTAAAGCAGCAACACCAGGCAATTCCTTACCTTCGAGCAGCTCCAAACTAGCACCGCCACCAGTGGAAATGTGGCTCATTTGTTCGCCTAAATTCAATTGTTCCACAGCCGCCACCGAGTCACCGCCACCGATAATTGTGGTAGTACCAGTTTGAGTAAGTTCAGCCAAAGAACGAGCAATACCTTCAGTTCCCACAGCAAACTTTTCCATCTCAAACACGCCCATCGGTCCGTTCCAGATTACCGTTTTGCAATCTGCCAAAGCCTCTTGGAAAGTTTTTACTGAATCCGGGCCGATATCCAAACCCATCCAACCTTCCGGGATGCTTTCTACAGAAACAGTTTGAGTGTTAGCCGCCGCATCAAACTTATCAGCAACTACCACATCAGTAGGTAACAGGAAAGTAACTCCCCGTTCCTTCGCCTTAGCTTCCAAAGACTTAGCCAATTCCAGCTTGTCATCTTCCACCAAAGACTTGCCAACGCTCAAACCGCGAGCTTTGTAGAACGTGAAAACCATGCCACCGCCCAACAGCAGTTTGTCGCACTTTTCGAGCAGTTTTTCAATGACTCCAATCTTGCTGGAAACCTTAGAACCGCCGATTATAGCAGCTAAAGGACGCTGGGGATTGTCGATCGCACTGCCGAGATATTGCAGTTCCTTCTCCATCAAAAACCCAGCCACAGAAGGACTCAGATACTTAGTAACGCCCTCAGTAGAAGCGTGAGCCCGGTGAGCCGTACCAAAAGCATCATTGACATACAAATCGGCGACAGAAGCTAAATTTTTAGCAAATTCCGGGTCGTTTGCCTCCTCCTCTGGGTAGAAGCGGACATTTTCCAGCAACAGCACATCGCCATCTTGCATCGCGGCGACGGCAGCAGCGACTTCATCGCCGATGCAGTCGTCAGTCTTTTTGACCTCTTTCCCCAACAATTCCGACAGCCGCTTAGCAACCGGCGTCAAGCGCAACTTCTCAGTCACGCCCTTGGGACGGCCGAAGTGGCTGCACAAAATGACCTTAGCACCCTTGGACGCTAAATCTTGAATAGTCGGCAGAGCCGCCCGGATGCGAGTATCATCGGTGATATTGCCGTTGTCGAGCGGCACGTTAAAGTCCGCCCGCACCAATACCCGTTTGCCCGATAAGTCCGATGCCGATAAATTTGCTACAGTTTTTTTTGTCACAGGATTAACCTCCTAATATGTGTGTTTTTGTCGAATTCCGTTGAAATGGCGGCACTGGTCACTTGCACTTGGGCCTCGGACGCATTCAAACGCGTCCGTACAAAAAACGGAAGATGAAACAAACGGCACTGATTGGCTCAACGTAAACATTTTATCGGAGTCCGCGTCCCGGAGATGCGCAGTATGTTCAAGACTGTCTTATTTCCTGTAGATCAAAGCCGAGAAGCCCGCGAAGCTGCCGAAAAGGTGGTCAATATCGTGAAAACCTACGCCTCTCGCTTAGTTATTCTCTCGGTAGTCGAGCCCCCAGCCGAGGAGGACGACTCCCCGCCGCGAGAGGTGATGAGTTCCCCGGAAGCAGTCGCCAAACTGCTGTCTGAGGCCCAATCGATGTTTTCCCAGCAGGGAATTGAAGCTGAAATCATCGAACGGGAAGGCAAACCTGCTTTCACGATTTGCGATGTGGCTGACGAAATTGGGGCCGATTTGATTGTGATGGGCTGTCGGGGAATGGGTTTAACCGATGACGGGGCGTCTGACAGCGTTACGAATCGGGTGATCAACCTGTCTCCTTGTGCAGTTTTGATTGTGCCTTAGTTATTAGTCATTAGTCATTAGTCATTAGTCGCGTGTTATATGATGTCCGACTAAATAAACGTAGATTCTTTAGGGGCGGGTTCACCCGTATCTATTATGTAAATCCAGGGTATGCGTAAACCCGCCCTGATACAGCGACTAATGGCTGGTGACTAATGACTCATAACTAATGACTAATAACTAATGACTGCTGACTAATAATTAATAACTAATAACTAATGAAAATTCAATGGTATCCCGGTCACATTGCCAAAGCTGAACGGGCATTACAAGAACAGCTAAAGCGGGTAGATGTGGTGCTCGAAGTCAGAGATGCGCGCATTCCATTGGCTACTTACCACCCCCAAATGCCGGGCTGGGTGGGAGGCAAGGCGCGAGTATTGGTCATCAACCGCATGGACATGATTGCGCCTCGCGCGCGCGAGGCGTGGGAAACATGGTTTGATACCCAAGGGGAAACGGCGTATTTTACTAATGCCGAGCACGGTCAAGGAGTAGACGCTGTGGCGGATGCGGTGCAGAATGCTGGGGTGCAGCTAAATAAAAGAAGGTTCGATCGAGGTATGCTGCCCCGTCCTGTCCGTGCGGTGGTGATGGGCTTTCCCAATGTGGGAAAATCTGCTTTAATTAATCGGCTGTTAGGGCGGAGAGTGGTGGACAGTGCCCGGAAAGCTGGGGTAACTAAATCGCTCCGATGGATTCGCATTTCTGACGAAATTGAATTATTAGACGCCCCCGGAGTGATCCCAAGCAGAATTAAAAATCAAGAAAATGCTCTAAAATTAGCTATTTGCGAAGATATTGGCGAAGCAGCTTACGACAATCAAGTAGTAGCTGCGGCTATGGTTGATTTGCTCCTAGGGCTGGAGGCGGCTGATGACAATTTGATATCGATATCTGGTTTCAAATCCAGGTATAAGTTAGATCCAGCATCTAGTAACGGTGAAGGTTATTTGCACGAGGTAGCAAAAGACAGGTATCAAGGAGATGTCGAACGAACGGCGCGGCAGATGTTAAACGATTTTAGAACCGGTGTATTGGGTAAGCTTACTTTGGAGTTGCCGCCTGCTTGATAAGACTCGTGCCGTACAACTAATCAGGAATGGTATTAAATAGGGATTTGCTGACGGTGATAATTTGAACTTCGTCTCCTATGTGTACTATTTTTTCGGCTGATTGAGGAGGCACTCTGGTGTTAACTATCAGCCGATCGAATTGAATTAAATGGCTTTTTTTTACAAATTTAGACATGATTTCATTCTGCTTTGCTGCTATTATATTTTTTAAATTTGGATAAGCTTCTTTCGCTGCATAATTTTGCGTAGATAGGAGACAGGGCTGACCGAGATTAATACCTTCAAATATTACTTTACCTATTTTAAACCTGACAATTTCATCAGCTTGCGGGAAAAGTCTGTCTTCCCAAAAAGCCGGGACATCTCCTATTTCAATATTAGCTCGCAAGCTATGGCGCATCTCGTTAACACAAACTCTCGGAAACCAAGATGCAACTTCGGCAATTGTTTCGGTACTGATAATGCTTGGCCCTGGTGCAGCGCTATCGTCGGGAAATCCTGTCAGCAAGTTTTCAATTAACTTGACGGGGAAACCGAAGTAGTTGCTCAACCAAGATTCTATTCCCGGGCGTTCTCTATCTACATGAAAAAAAAATTCTTGTTCGGTGTCTTGAATTTTCAGGCCGGCTATTCTCTTTTTGATGTCAAAGGATAAGCGCAGAAAAGAGACTCCGCTGTTGCGCTTAGTGTTAACAAATTCTCCTGCTGCATCGCAGATTGCAAAAGAGCGATCGCCTTCTAGAGCACCGCTGGCAAGAAGAGTGGCTTGACTGACAGCTATGCCGTCAAGGGACTTGACCGGATAGATATGAATGCTGGCGACGTAAGACATTTCGATTTATTGAGAAATAATTGTCGTCGTTGTAGATACATTCTAGCATCCTCTGCCGGCCAAAGGACGGCCGCAGTTACCTCGATCGGGACTGACGCAAAAACCAGGTTTCTGCACGTAATTTGGTCGTATTAGCTCGATCGCGACAGCGAGAGACCGGGTTTTTTGGTTAGCGCGTGTCCGGGACTGTTTGTGAAATAAAAAGGGGCAACTTTTTGAAAGTTTAAATTTGGCGGTAGCTGCGTGTAAAGAAAAATTAAAGAAGTCTGGCCGAGCTTGAGGTATATATTATGCTAAAAAATACAAACAATTGAACTGAGTTGCAAGCCATGACTAAAAGCGAAAGAACAGGCATGATTTCGCGACGGAATTTAATCTTGAAGGCTGGTGCAGGGATGGTGGCGGCAAGCTTTGCACCTGCGCTTTTGCAAGTCCAACCCGCAAAGGCAGAGGCAATCTCTGACATTACTCCCGACGGTGCTCTCCAGAAATTGATCGAGGGGAATCAACGCTACATTGAGCAAAAACGGACATTTCCCGACCAAACTCGATCGCGGATTGTAGAAGTAGCACAGGGTCAACATCCGTTTGCAACCATCCTGGCTTGTTCTGATTCGCGCGTTGCTCCCGAAATTATTTTCGACCAAGGATTGGGGGATTTATTTGATATCCGAGTAGCTGGAAATTTTCTGGACGATGTGGTTCTCGGCAATATGGAGTATGCCGCAGTAGAATTAGGCGTGCCGCTATTAGTAATTCTGGGTCACGAACGCTGCGGTGCTGTCAAAGCGGCTTTAGATGGCAAAGCTCTTCCAGGTCACCTTGGCACTTTGGTGGCGGCGATTAAACCAGCAGTTGATTCGACCAAAGGTCAAACAGGCGATGCTTGGGATAACGCAGTCAGAGCTAACGTGAAAATGAATGTAAATAAGTTACAATCCTCGTCGCCTATTTTAGCTGAAGCAGTCAAAGCGGGCAAGCTTAAAGTTGTTGGGGGCCGCTACGATTTGGATAGCGGCAAAGTAGAGATAATTGCTTGATTGTGCTGGTTGAATTTCAAATCTTGGAATATTTTTAACGAACAGGCTTTCCGGCCTGTTCGACAATCCGAGAATTTGATTGTGGGGAGTAGGGTCGGGCAGGAGAGCCCGCCCCTAAAAGCCCGAATTTCAGTTACATTAAACCCATTTCTTGCAGTCCCCGGCGCAGGCGTTCTGCTTCAAATGGGCGTCGCTGTTCGTGAAGGGCGATCGCTCTTTTGAATTCTGCTAAACTTTCTGGCATTTTGCCAATTTTCAGCAAGGCTACTGCCAAGTTTTGATGAGCTTCGGCGTGTTCTGGATTGATTTTAATGGCTTGTCGGTAATAGGCGATCGCATCTGCTAAATTTCCGGCAGCCTTCAGCGTCAATCCCAAATTGTAGTGACCTACTCCAAAATTAGGGTCAATTTTTAAAGCTGCCTTGTAAGCTTTTTCAGCAGATTTCAAATCTCCTTCATCTTTGAGCAAATTGCCCAAATTATTGTAAGCACCCAACTTGAGCGCGGGCAACACATCTGTATTAATTGCCGCTTGATAGTGTTCTTTTGCTTTAACAAATTGCTGCTGCTGGCGATATGCAATTCCCAAATGATAGTTGAGTTCGTAAAGAATAGAATCATTAATGGACTCCGCAGTCAAGCCTTTGGTTAATAAATTAATTCCGCGCGCGATTTGCCCGCTTTCTACATACAAAGCGCCTAATTTGCTACAAGCATAAGCATCGTTTGGATAATAAGCGATATAGCGTTCGATTGCTGCTTGAGCTTTTTGGAATTTACTTTTGGCGGCGATCGCATCTTTTTGATAACCAGAGTGCCAAATCGCCACATCGGGGAGAGAAACTATTTTCCAATGTGGTTCCCTCTGCAAAATCTCACCTGCGCTGTCGTCTACCATTGCGTGGTAAGGGCGAGAAAAGCGGATGTCGGGGCGATTGCGAAACAAGCGCGACACCAGGGAATAGGGAGATTGAGAGGCACCGATCTCTTGGCGGATGAGATTGATTAGCAGCAGCCGATCGCTCGCAATTGCCTGCTTAATCTGAGGTACAATCTGCGGTACCAAAACCTCATCGGCATCCAACACCAAAATCCAGTCGCCCCGGGCGTGCTTGAGACACTCGTTGCGCGCCGCTGCAAAGTCGTCGCACCATTCAAAGTCATAAACCCTGGCGCCATATCCTCGGGCAATTTCACGGGTGCGATCGACCGATCCCGTATCCACCACCACAATTTCGTCCACAACACCCTTAACGCTGTCCAAAGTCCGCGACAGTGTTGCCTCTTCATTCTTCACGATCGTGCACAGAGTCAGATTCATCGGGCGCAAACTTTCCTCATTTCACAGAAATATTGTAATTTTTTTAACCGCCAAAACACAAAAGTCCCAGAAAAGATTCTCCTATTTCCCTTTGGCTGTGAGCATGAGTACCTTTCTTCCCTAGAAAAAGTGGGTTAACTCTTTTGAGATATTAAAAAGCCTCAAACTCCGACGATTCATGAGAAATCCTACCACTTTCGGTTCCTCCCTACGGTAGAGGTGAAGGCGGGATAGGGGTTGTTATTCTTAGAACATAAGACAAGGCATGAAATAAGTTAAGAAATCAGGAGAAAGAAAAATGGGAATTATTGCTTGGATCGTTTTAGGATTGATTGCCGGTGCGCTAGCCAAAGCCATTTATCCGGGAACTCAAGGCGGTGGTTTTCTGGCAACAACAGGTTTAGGAATTTTAGGCGCGCTAGTGGGAGGCTATTTAGGTCAAGTCTTCCTGGGGACGAGCGGGGGAGCATCCTTCGGAGCATTGACTCTACCCAGCATAGCTTTTGCAGTCGTAGGTGCGCTCGTTCTACTTTTCATCTGGGGATTGTTAACTCAGCGTGCTGCATAACAAATATTGCCAATTCAGAGTCGATCGACTTTTAGGGTATTCAAAAACCCGGTTTCTTCAAGAAACCGGGTTTTTCAGTTGTTTGTAGATCGGACTCGGCGGTTGAAACCGCTGCTATACAAACTTTCGTCCGCGCAACGCGAGACTGAATAATAAGCTTAATCAATCCGCAAATTGAAAGGCAAGCGAACGTAAATCCCCTGCGGGTCGTTCATCGACTCGATCGCAGCCAATTCCTCCTGCATTTTCTTAACTTCAGCAGTCAGCGGGTCGAGTTTGGCGGCTGGTTTCAAAACGCGAACGCCTGAAAGTCTTTCCAAAATTCGCTCCTCCAAAGTGCGGCGTTTTGGATATTCTTCCAACTGCCAATCATCGCCCAGTTTAGCTTGCTTCGCCGCCTCTGCTACAGCATCTTCAAGGCCGCCAATTTCATCAACTAAACCCAACTGTTTCGCGGCCGTACCAGACCACACCCTGCCTTGAGCAATTTCTTGTACCTTGTTTTTCGGCAGTTTGCGGGAGTTGGCGACTTTAGTAATAAATCGATCGTAAATGCGATCGACTATCCTCTGAATATTCGCCAATTCTTGAGGATTTTTCGGGCGGGAAACCGTGTTAGTATCAGCAAAGCGGGCGGTTTTCACCACGTCCCAAGTTAGGCCGTTGTTAGCAGCCAACTTTTCGGCGTTGAACAGCATTCCAAAAACGCCGATCGAACCGGTAATCGTATTGGGTTCGGCAAAAATGCGGTTGGAACCCATCGAAATCCAATAGCCGCCGGATGCTGCTAAATTGCCCATTGAAACAATCACTGGTTTCTTTTTCCCCGTCAGCATCACTTCGCGTGCAATTACTTCGGCCGCCGTCGCACTGCCTCCGGGACTGTTGACGCGCAAAACTACGGCTTTTACGTCGTCATCTTCTCGGATTTTCCGCATTGCTTGAGCGGTGCGATCGCCTCCTACTTGAGTCGGGCCCCCTTCGCCGTCTACAATCTCTCCTTCAGCGTAAAGTATAGCAACTTGGTTTTTCTTGTCAGCGCGAGTTGAGTTATTATTCTCAGCAATTCTCGCGTAGTTTTTCAAACTAATTTGCTTGAAAGATTTGTTTTCGCGATCTGTTCCTGTGAGTTTTTTGAGTTCGGTCGATATTTCGTCAAAGTATACAACTTTATCAACTAACTTGTTTTTGAGAGCTTCGTCAGCCATCAAAGTTCCGCCATTATCTGCAAGCGCTTGAAGTTGCCCAACGGTCACTTTGCGACTAGGGGCGACAGTTTTCAGGTATTCTCCCCACATATCTCCGAGCAACTTTTGAGTTTGCTGGCGATTTTCGGGACTCATTTTTGTGAGCAAAAACGGCTCAACGGCTGACTTGTATTTGCCGACGCGAGTCACTTGCACTCCCACGCCGTATTTTTCCAAAGCACCGGTGAAAAACATTGCCTGACTGCTAAAACCGTTGATTTCCAAAGCGCCGTAAGGATTGACGGCAATTGTATTCGCAACGGAACCTAGGTAATAATCTCGCTCGTTCCAGTCCATCTGGTAAGCAAAAATGGGTTTTTTGGCATCTCGGAAACGCTGCAAGGCCGATCGAACTTCTTTGAGATTGGCAAACCCGCTGCTGCTCGAATTTGAGCTGCCCTCGAGATAAATGCCAACGATTTTCGGGTCTTTTTTTGCAGATTCGATCGTGTCTAAAACAGTCCGCAGCGTCACTGTATCGCCGGAATCTTCCGAAAGCACTTCTTCAATCGCCGCGCTAGTGCTGCGGATCGGTTTGCTGTCGGTGATATTTAAAGAAAGGTCTAATACCAATACAGACTTATCTTTAACTTGCGGGCCTGAATCTTTGGACGACGATGCAGCGACAGCAATTAGCAGTACCAGTCCCCCCAATCCGATGCTGCCCAGCAGCAGCAGTCCTAGGAAGGTTCCCAGTAAACTTGCACAGGTATATTTTAGGAAATCTCTCATTAGATAATCGTAATTGGTAATTAGTCATTAGTCATTAGTCATTAGTCATTAGTTATTAGTTATATCGAATCCGGTTATAACGGAATGATACCGAGTGTGCAAGTGTTCCGCTCGCACTGCACTCGGAAAAATATTATTCCGATGTCGGCGGAAACGATATTATTGGTCATTCCTGCAAGTAGGATTTAGCACTTATCTGCTGTCGTTAGTTATTAGCTAATGACTAATGACTGTTGACTGATGACTGTTGACTAATGACTGCTGACTGCTGACTCACTTTTATCTTAACCTTTCCAAAACCCCAGAATGTTTTAACTCGTCTAAGTTAGCGCAGCCCGTACAGAACATCACGGTGGCGATTTCTGCAATTAAAACCTCAGCTAGAACGCCTGCGGCTGATTCCGATTCCGCTGCGGCTTGCAGAAACGGCCGCGCCAGTCCCGCAATATCCGCGCCGAGGGCGAGGGCTTTCGCTGCATCCAACCCATTCTGCAAGCCTCCAGAGGCAATCAGGGGAACATCCGGCGCTGCGGCGCGGGTGCTGACAATGCACTCGGCTGTCGGTATGCCCCAGTCGGCAAAGGTTGCGCCCAACCTGCGCTGCTTGCCATCTTTAGCTCGCTCTCCTTCTATTTTCGCCCAAGAAGTGCCTCCGGCCCCGGCAATGTCGATCGCAGCTACCCCGGCGGCGAGCAATTTCTTTGCCATTTTTCCTGAAATACCGTTGCCGACTTCTTTAGCAATAACTGGTACTGGTAATCGATCGCACAATTTGGCAATTTTCTCTAGCAGTCCTTTAAAGTTAGTATCGCCTTCGGTTTGAACGCACTCTTGCAGCGGGTTGAGGTGCAAAATTAGGGCATCTGCTTCGAGAATATCAACAATTTTTTGGCACTCTTCCAAACCGTAATTGTAGTTTAATTGAACGGCTCCGATATTGGCAAATAGCAGAATATCTGGAGCGCGGCGGCGGACGGCAAATGTAGGAGCGAGTTGAGGTTTTTCTACGACGATCCGCTGGGAACCGACTCCCATTGCCAGTTTGTATTCTTGCGCGACATCGGCGAGGCGATAATTGATTGTCTGGGCTAATTCTGTGCCGCCGGTCATCGAGGAAATTAGCAGGGGAACGGCTAGTTTTTTGCCGAGAAATGTGGAGGTTAAATCGATTTCTGTGCGATCGAGTTCTGGCAAACAGCAGTGTTCAAAACGGTAGCGTTCTAGGCCGCTGGTAGTTTCGCGAAATTGTACGTCTTCTTCGAGGCAGATCCGCAGGTGGTCTGCTTTGCGAGTTTCGGTTTGCGAGGAGGAGGTTAGCGGCAAGTTCACAGTGGCTATTTGGGGAAAGAGTTGTGAGTTGGGAATATAGCAATTTTATTTCATTTTTGAATTTTTTAATCAACCGCAGAGAGCGCAGAGGGGACAGAGGGGAAGAAAAGAGAGATGTTCGCAAATTCTGCAAGGGTTGCTGTATTATCCAGGAACGGTCAGCGGCATTCCGTTATCGGAAGGTTTCAACTTCAGCAAAAAAGGAACTGCTTTTTGCACCCATGCTTTGACTGACGTGTAACTTGCCGCATCTTCTCCGAAAGAAATTTCCAGCATATCCGTATGAATTATCCCCGGATTCAAAGGAACTGCTGCCATACCTCGGGGCAATTCTTGAGCGAGCGATCGCGTAAGTCCTTCTATTGCCCACTTAGAAGCGCAATAGGGAGCGACTTCCGGCGAAGTTGACCTTCCCCAACCAGAACTAAAGTTGACAATTATGCCGCTTTTTCGAGCAATCATTGCCGGTACAAAGTGGCGGATTACATTAGCCGTACCTTTAATATTAACATCTACTACCTGCGAAAATTCTTCGCTGCTGACCAACCAAAGGGGCGCGGAATGGTTGACTAAAGCTGCATTGTTTACAAGCAAATCTGGTGGCTTATTTTTTCCCAGCATTTCTGTTGCCCAAGCTTTTACGCGATCGTCGTTGGCGACATCCAAACAAGTAAAATTGTGGGGCGCACGATATTTTTGGTTGAGTTTTTCCACCGCTTCGGAAGAACGGGCGCATCCCAAAACTGTATGTCCCAATTCAATAAACTTTTCGGTCATGGCGAGACCGAGACCGCGACTGACTCCGGTAATTACAATTAATTTTGTCATTGATTTGCTGCTATTTTGACGTTGTTGACGTTAAGTAATACAATACATCTTGACGGGTCAATTAACAAATCGATCGCAGGGAAAAAGAATGAAAGTAAAAGCAGCAGTTGCTCGCAGTGCCGGCAAACCTTTGAGTATTGAAACGGTGGATCTGGACGGGCCGCGGGCTGGAGAGGTGCTGGTGGAAATTAAAGCCACGGGTGTTTGTCACACTGACGCTTACACTCTTTCCGGTGCCGATCCTGAAGGTTTGTTTCCGGCTATTTTAGGCCACGAGGGAGCCGGGATTGTCGCAGAAGTTGGGCCGGGAGTAACGAGTGTCAAAGTGGGCGATCGGGTAATTCCACTTTACACTCCCGAATGTCGCAACTGCGAATATTGTTTGAGTGGCAAAACGAATCTCTGTCAAGCAATTCGCGTGACTCAAGGCCAGGGAGTGATGCCCGACGGCACGAGCAGGTTTTCTCTAAACGGGCAGAAACTTTACCATTACATGGGAACTTCTACCTTCGCTAATTATACAGTATTGCCGGAAATTGCAGTAGCAAAAATTCGCGAAGATGCTCCTTTTGATAAAGTTTGTTTAATCGGCTGCGGCGTCACAACTGGCATCGGCGCTGTCATCAATACGGCGAAAGTAGAACCAGGTTCTAATGTAGTAGTTTTCGGTTTGGGCGGCGTGGGTTTGAATGTAATTCAAGCGGCTCGAATGGTCGGAGCTAACATGATTGTCGGCGTAGACTTGAACCCCAACAAGCGAGAAATGGCGGAAAAATTCGGCATGACTCACTTTGTCAATCCCCGCGAAGTAGAAGGCGATTTAGTGCCTTATTTAGTAGATTTAACCAAAGGCGGAGCCGATTACAGTTTTGAATGTATCGGCAACATTAATGTGATGCGCCAAGCTTTGGAATGCTGCCACAAAGGTTGGGGCGTGAGCGTAATTGTCGGGGTAGCGGGAGCCGGTCAAGAAATTAGCACCCGCCCGTTTCAGCTAGTAACTGGTAGGGTTTGGAAAGGGACGGCTTTTGGGGGGGCAAAAGGCAGAACTGATGTTCCTAAGATTGTTGATTGGTACATGGACGGTAAAATTGATATTGACAGTTTGGTATCTCGGGTAATGCCGATCGAGCAAATTAACGAAGCTTTTGATTTGATGCACAAAGGCGAAGTAATTCGTACAGTGTTGACATTTTGAAGGTGAAGGAAGAAGTTCGGCAACGGATTTTGTAACGGATGTAACGGATAGAATAAAGATTAATTCCCAATTCCCAATTCCCAATTATGCTCTCTGACTCCATAAAACTGCACAAAGAACATAAAATTTTCGGCGGCAAACTCGGCTTTTACAGCCATCAATCGTCTGCCTGCAACAGCGAGATGAAATTCTCTGTTTACCAGCCGCCGCAAGCTTTATCTCAACCCGTACCAGTTTTGTATTTTCTATCAGGTTTAACCTGCACAGAAGAGAACTTTATGGCAAAAGCGGGGGCGCAACAATTTGCGGCAAAATACGGCTTAATGCTGGTTGCGCCCGACACAAGCCCGCGCAATACTGGTATTCCTGGCGAAGATGAGGATTGGGATTTAGGAAGTGGTGCGGGTTTTTATGTTGATGCGACAGCCGCACCTTGGAATAGTCACTATCGGATGTACAGTTATGTGGTTGATGAATTGCCGAATTTAATCGCCGGAAATTTTCCCGCGATACCCGAAAAACAGGGAATTTTCGGTCATTCGATGGGCGGACACGGGGCTTTAATTTGCGCTTTGAAAAATGGAGTTCGCTATCTTTCAGTTTCCGCTTTTGCGCCTATTTCCGCGCCAATGCGCTGCGCTTGGGGACAAAAAGCTTTTGCAAACTACCTCGGCAGCGACCAAAAGATTTGGAGGGCTTGGGATGCTAGCGAATTGGTAGTTGCAGCGCAATACAACCGTCCGATTTTGATTGACTGCGGTACGGCTGATTCGTTTCTGGCTGACGGGCAGTTGTTGCCGGAAGTGTTCGCAGAGGCTTGTGCAAAAGCGGGACAACCGCTAACTTTAAGAATGCAGGAAGGTTACGATCACAGCTATTATTTTATTGCGAGTTTTATGGAGGATCACATTCAATTTCACGCGGCTGCTTTGTGCGGGTAATTCAGTTGACAGTTGACAGCAAACAGTTGACAGTTGACAGTTGAGAGTTGACAGTTGAGTGCCCTGTTCCCTCTTCCTTCTTCCTTCTTCCGACGGACATCAGACTGACATCAGACTGACATCAGACTGACATCCGTTACATCCGTTACAGAATCCGTTGCCGAACTTCCTTCTTCCTTCCGCTTGAGTGTTGACAGTTGACAGTTGATAGCGGCCTCTACCTGGAAGGAAGAGGATTGGAGTAATGAATAGTCTTCTTTTAATTTCTCCCGCTTATGGTTCCGGCTTTAAACCAATTCTTTCTGGTAATATCAAATCCGGTTACATCTTACATCTTCGCCATTCTCAAGAACAGGCAAGATGCCTGTTCCACAAAGAGTGAATTTTAACTCGCTTCTACGAGCACAGGTCTTTTCGGTTAATTAAGATTAATCGGAAATACCCATTCTTTGTAATTGCTGTCGCGATTTTCGATAACCTCCGTCAGTTTGTCCAAAATCTTTTCGGTGATGGGTCGGTTTTTGGGCAATTCATAGTTTTCCACTCGCTTAATTGGCGTAATTTTGGCGGCGGTTCCGCAGAGGAAAATCTCGTCTGCAATAAACAATTCTGATTTGTCAACTGGTCTTTCAGTGACTTCAATTCCTAAGTCTCTAGCGATAGTTATAACGCTGTCTCTGGTAATTCCTTCGAGAATATCTTGCTCGAAACCGGGAGTAACTAATTTACCGTTTCTGGCGACAAATATGTTCATTCCTGAAGCTTCGCTGACTTTTCCTTGAGAATTCATCATAATTGCTTCGTCGAAGCCGGATTCTACTGCTTCTGTTTTGGCTAATGCTGAGGTGATGTAAGCACCGCTAATTTTACCTCTTAAGGGCAAACTGCGGTCTTCTTGGCGGTACCAAGAGCTAATTCTACAGTTGACTCCTTCTTTGGGCAAATAGTCTGAAAGTTCTAATCCGTAGACAAAAAAGTCGGTTTCTACGTTGTGCAGTCGGGGGGCAATTCCTAAACTGGATGTGTAGACGAAAGGGCGGATATAAAATGATTTTGTGGGTTGGTTTTTCTGGACAAAATCAATGATTATTTGTTGGATTTTGCTGGCTGGTAAATCGCAGTGGAGAAAGCTGGCACTTTGACTTAATCTTTGACAGTGGCGGTCTAATCTAAATAGCAATATTCGATCTGCATTTTGGGGGTCGGGAATTCCCCGCAATCCGCCTAAGACTCCGGTTCCGTAGTGCAGTGCGTGGGTGGCTATGGAAAGTTTGGCGTCGGTAAAGGGTAGAAATTGGTTTTGAAAGTAGGCAATTGGTAGAAAACTATCCATGATTCAAGCTGGCGATGAGTTTTGCAGTTCGCGAGGAATGGTGAATTTGGTTATATTACCATAAGTTATACGATTTTAGATTTTAGATTTTAGATTTTAGATTTACAATGACTGATTAGATATAAGTTGGGAGGTTGTCTAAAGTTACCTTTTTGTATTAATTGAGATGATTGTTGTGTGATTCTCTGGAGCGATAAAATCATATAAAATGAGGTCGTTTTGGTAGATAATTGTTTTGGGGAAAAGTACGATCGGCTACAAACCACAATCAACCAAGGGGCAACAATGGCACGTAAATGTTTCATCATCGAAATGGGGATGGGTATAGACCAGCACGGGCAGGAACCGACTGTAGCTTGTGCAAGGGCTGTACGAAATGCGATCGCCCACAATGCTCTCCTAGGGGTCTGGGAAGTGGCGGGTTTGACTGACCCCAATCAGATGATTGTTGAGGTTAAGGTGGCAGTTCCTTACCCGGAACAAGTGCGGGCCGAGGAGGTGTTGGCGGTGCTACCTTTTGGCAGCAAAACTCTGATTGTGGAGCAAGGAGGCATGATTGTGGCAGGAAGGGCGATCGCCTCTCTGAATGATAAAAATGATGAAATGTTAATCGCTGTGGCGGCTGTGACTGTTTTTGTGGACACTCAGGATTAACTAATTTTTTGTTGTTTGAATAAATCGCCCGATCGCACTTGCTTGTTTCCGCGATCGGGCGATCGAACGCCTGTGTGTTAAAAAATGATTAATTTAGGCCAAGTCTCGAATTAGGAAAAGTAGAGTGCGATCGCGTTTTAGCCGATCGCACTCTATTTCCTCTACTTCATATTACGGCTGGCTGGTATCTGCCAACATTTGGTTAACCATTTGCAAGTGCGCCTGAAGGTTGGGCAAAGTCTTGGTGGCCCAAGCCTTCAACTCGGGATCTTGTCCCTGTTGAGATTGAGCCTGAAACAAAGCAATAGCCTGATTGTGGCTGTCGATCATAGCCTGCTTGTAAGCGCTGTCAAAACTTGTACCAGAGAGTCCCGAAAGTCGATCGGTCACAGCTTTATTCTGGCCGATCATCTCGGTTGGCAGTTCTACGCCTTTTTGCATTGCTAACTGCATCAGTTCTTGATTGGCTTGGGTGTGTTCGTCAACCATTTCTTGCCCGTACTCTTTCACACGAGCGCTAGAACCCCGCTCCACGGCTAACTTACCTAGCTGCACTTCCAGCATACCAATTTGACCTGCTTGCATGACAAAGTTTTTGTCTTGGCTGCTAAGAGAATTAGGCGAAGTTTCGCTACCTGTTGGAGTGTTGGGAGAACGGCTGGGATTGTTGTTGGTGGGGGTAGTTGGAGTGTTGGGAGAACGGCCGGGATTGTTGTTGTTGTTGTTGTTCAGATCCGTAACAGGAGGGCGAGGAGCAGTAGGCTCGCCTGCAGCGTTACCAGCAAGATCGAAAACTCGATCGCCCGACTGGTTGAAACCGTGAGTCTGGCGGTTTAATTCTGCGAATCCCGGCACAGCTATCAAGGAACTAACGCCGGCAATTCCGGCAACTGTTACCAATTTTTTGAACAAACTTTTGCCATTGAGTGAAGTCATGAATTTCTAAGCCTCTAAGTTGTTTTCAAAAGTATGTGAAGCGAAGCTATCCCGTAGGGAATCGCCAGAAACTACCGATGGGAGGGTGTACTGCCTTTCCGAAACAAGTTGATCAAACCAAACGCACCCAAGACACCCAGCCACCCCAAATTGTTGGGGCTTTCGCGCCGAGCACTCAAAACTCCAGAATTCGTCTCAGCCGCCGTCCCTGTCGTGCCGTCTGTCGTGCCTGTTGTACCCGTTGTACCCGTTGTACCTGTTGTACCCGTGCCCGTTGTACTTCCGGGCGTCACTGTTGTACCCGTTGTACCGGTCGTATCGGTCGTACCCGTTGTACCTGTTGTACCGGGCGTCACTGTTGTACCCGTTGTACCGGTCGTATCGGTCGTACCCGTTGTACCCGTTGTACCCGTTGTACCGGGCGTCACTGTTGTACCCGTTGTACCCGTTGTACCGGTCGTATCGGTCGTACCCGTGCCTGTAGTACCGGTCGTATCGGTTGTACCCGTTGTGCCCGTTGTACCGGTCGTATCGGTCGTACCCGTGCCTGTAGTACCGGTCGTATCGGTTGTACCCGTTGTGCCCGTTGTACCGGTCGTATCGGTCGTACCCGTGCCTGTAGTACCGGTCGTATCGGTTGTACCCGTTGTGCCCGTTGT
>JAUBSN010000091.1:0-32863 GCA_036704825.1 Microcoleus sp. F8-C3
TCGCAGTGCCACGCCAATCGAGCCAACAACTTATTAATAATGATAATCGCGCTAGGCGTGGGAGAGTCTGCCACAGGCGGACTCTCCCACCCTTACCCCTTGTTTGATTATCATTATTATCCAATTATATTTATGCACAAAGGGGTATTGACAGAATCTACTCCTTTCTAACTTGTTACCAATGGTCCCACCCTCACAGCACGGGTATTGTCCGTAATACCGGAAACTCTCCACCGACAGTGGTTTCAACAGATTTGGCAGGATATCAAAGGCGCTTCCACCAAGCAACACCCCGCCCCATATCCTTTGGAACTGGCAGAACGACTGGTGCGGATGTTTTCTTTTGCAGGGGACACGGTACTAGACCCATTTATGGGGACAGGAACAACCTGCGTCGCCGCCGCCAACTGGGGGCGCAACAGTATCGGGGTAGATGTGGAGCCAACGTACCATCAGCTAGCGCTGAAACGGATGCAGGAGACGTATGGCTTGCGCGTTGTCCACCCAACTACTTATTCTTCTTCACCCGCAAATACAGCTCTTCCATCGCCTCAATAAACGAACCATCCTTGTGCCAAAACTGTGGAAAATCTCCCTGTTTCTTCACCGCGATCGCACTTACCCCACTTGGCGCTGCCACCTCAATCGTCTGCGGCAATCGCTTCGCACCATGCCAAAACTCTTTCAGGCTGACCGTTTGCGCCTCACTGGCGATCGCCTGCGTGTAATAGGAATCCACCGCCGCAGGGGCCGCTGCATCCGCCGTTAACTCGGCAGAAAGCGCCATTCCCAAAGGCGTTTTTGCCAATTCGCGATGCAGCACTTCCTTAGAAAGCCCCCGTAATTCAAACAGTAAAAATGGATCTTTGTCCAATTCGGCCGCCACCAAATAATAAACTCCGGCAATATGTTTGCAGGGATTGCTATAGTCTGGGCAAGAGCAAGTAGTCTTAAAGTCCTCGCGGCTGCTGGGTAAAAGGTGCAATCCGAGGGGTGAGAAAGCATTTTCAATGTTGTCGGGCATTTCGTTGAGTAGCAGCCGGGAAATGAAGCTGGCTTTTGATGCCATTTGGGCGATCGCCAATTCCCACTTTTCCTGACTAATCGCCTGAAACTCTATTTTAGTTTTGTAGAGTGGCTCCTTATAAACCCCAAAATAAGGATTTACCGACCCCCTTACTTCTGCCATCACTAAGCCATCATTAATCTTAAAGCTTTTTACCTTGTCATTCCGTGCATAGGAACGTCCCCGTCCGAGTCGCCCAGAATCGGTAAATCTTTCTAACGCATCGATAAATTTATTGCCCCACCAAGTCCGAGTAAATTGTGACATAAGCTGTTCTGCATTTAAATTGTATATTTCGATGACAATCAAAAATACTCTCCCACTCTCCCACTCTCCCCTTCTCCCAATTTCTCCTAATCTAGAACTGCATTTTTATTGAGCCTAATTAATTTCTTAAATGCCTCATTATCCAACTCAGTCAACCACGACTCATCCGCACCAATTATTGACCCTGCCAATTTCTTTTTGTCCTCAATCATTTGGTCGATCTTTTCCTCCAACGTGCCAATTGCCACAAACTTATGCACAAACACATTTTTTTGCTGTCCGATCCGAAACGCCCGATCCGTCGCCTGATCTTCCACTGCCGGATTCCACCAGCGATCGAAATGGAACACGTGATTGGCTTTTGTCAGCGTAATTCCCACGCCTCCCGCCTTCAGTGACAGAATAAATACCGAAGGTTCAGACTCTGGATCTTGAAACTCTGAAATCATCCGTTCCCGTTTTTCGCGACTGGTTCCCCCGTGGATGTAGTAAGTGTTGTAATGTAGCGTTTGTTTAATATATTTTTCCAAGGCGCTTCCCAGTTCTGTAAACTGCGTAAATACCAATAAACTTTCGCCTTCTGCTTTGACTTCATCAATCATCTCGATCAGCCGTTCCAGTTTGTGCGATCGCTCTGGTGTAAACTCACTTTCATCTTGCAAAAACTGGCGCGGATGGTTGCAAATTTGCTTCAGCTTCAGCAGTGTCGCCAAAATCATCCCCTTGCGCTTCATCCCTTCCGTCTCGTCAATTTCTTGTTCTACCTCTTTGACGATTGCTTCATAAAGCGAAGCTTGCTCGCGGGTGAGATTGCAGTAAAGCTTTTGCTCAACTTTGTCGGGGAGATCCTGAATAATCGACTTATCGGTTTTCAGACGCCGGAGAATAAAAGGTTCCACTAATTTTTTGAGCGCTGCCGATTGCGTGCGATCGCTATTTTTTTGAATCGGGATCTCAAACAATTTCCGAAACTGCGCCTCTTTACCCAGATAGCCCGGATTGAGGAAATTAAAAATTGACCATAAATCCAGCAATCGATTTTCTACGGGTGTTCCAGTCAATGCTAGTCGATGGGTAGCGGGTAACTTTAAAATCGCCTTGGTTTGCGCCGCTTTCGGATTTTTAATATTCTGCGCTTCATCAATTACCACGCGATGCCACGCTACGCTGCTCAACAGTTTCTCGTCTTTTCGCACCAAAGTAAAGGAAGTAATCAACATATCGCAACCTTGGACGGCGGCTTTAAATGCTTTGGCATCTTGCAAACGTTGAGGGCCGTGGTGAATCAGCGATCGCAATTCTGGAGCAAATTTTTCCATTTCCTTTTGCCAGTTGCCAACTACGGAAGTGGGCGCAATTAGCAGCGTGGGTAGAACCGAAGGTGCGATCGCTTCTTCTGTCTTTTTTTCTGTCTTTTTTGTAGTAGATAAAACTTCCCGCTCTTGCAATAATCTAGCAATTACCTGCGCCGATTTACCCAAACCCATATCGTCTGCCAGACAGCCATTTAATCCCAAACTTTCCAAATAACTCAACCAAGAAACGCCGCGCTTTTGGTAATCCCGTAACTTGCCCTGAAACTTTGCTGGGTCTGCAATTAACTCTAACCGACTCTTATCGTGCAGCTTCTCCAACATATCCGATAAAGCCCGATCGCGCTCAACCTCCAACTGTTCGCTCGCTTCTCCTTCTGCCGTCAACTTCATAAAGTCAATCAGGCTTAAATCGGGGTTTTCTTGGCGATGTTTTTTCCAAAACTCCAACATCTCCTGCATCTTGTTTTTGTTCAGTTCCATCCATTGTCCTCGGAACTGCACCAGCGGTGTTTTGCTATTTACTAACGCCTGCCATTCTTGTTCGCTAACTCGTTCGCCTCCGATCGCCAATTCATATTGATATTCCACCAAGGAATCCGCCGAAAACAATCCTTTGCCCTTGATTGCAGCGCTTTTGCTGCCCTTTCCTTTGACTTGCAGTCGAATCTTTGCCCGCTGCCGTCCCTTCGGCGTCCACCAAGCGGGGACAATCACTTTATATCCGGCATCTTCTAATACCCAAGCGGACTCGCTGAGGAAGGTAAAGGCATCATCTAAGCTGAGGGTAATGTTAACGGGTTTGTCGGTTTCTAGCCCTTGCCAAAGTTGGGGATAAATGCGGGCAGCGTAGCCGAGATTTGTCAGCAAATGTTGCTCAAAGTTGTCGCCGAATTGTGTTTGCAACTGTTTTTGTTGAGTCGATCGCGATCGCCAATAATCCTGCAACGGCATCCGCAGAGACGGGTCTTTTTTCGCAGCCGCCTGAAACTCTAAAACCCAAGGCTGTTCGGGGTTTTCGGGGGATTGTAGCTGAAAGCAGAGGGAGAATGAGTCAGCAGATTGATTGCGCGTAATGCGATCGCGCCAGGTTTGCCATTGCCGGTATTGTTCAAGGCTTACTCGCGCGATTTTTCGTGTTTGGTTGAGGCAGATTTGCAGTAAAGAATCCGCAATCTTATTTTCAAACGATGCTGGGATGGGGGTTTGAGTGACAATTTCCGCGATCGCACACTCGGAAAAATGCCGCAGCAACCGTTCGCGATCGTAGAATTTTGGTGTATCTTGTAGCTGGATCTTCCGAAAACCGGACACACAAACTAAAGGCATCCATTCCACATAGCGTTGTAAATCATTTTCGTACTGTGTTGAAACAATTTCCCATCCCGGATAAATCTCAAAGCTGGGTTCAATTTTGGCAGGTGTTTTTGGAGTTTTTGCAGTTGTTTTGGTTTTTGTCTCGCCCGCTTTCTTGCGCCCGCGCGCGGCTTTTTCAGCGGGTTCGGTTCTTTCGATGGGTGCGATCGCGATCGGAGCAGTTTCTCGATAGCGCAGCGCCGGAATATAACGATCTTTCAGAACAATTTGCTTAAAACTTTGGGTGTAGTGATACCAAAATAGCAAGTCTGAACCAAACTGAACTTCTGCTAAATCGTAGAGGGCAAAAAAATGCAGATCGTTCAATACTTTAGTCAAAGTGTGGGTGGCGATGGACACACAATCAACTTCCCAATACTCCAACTCAAATGTTTCGGGTAACTCTGTCTCTAAATATCGCGCTAGTTCTAAAGAGGGCAACGGCTGGTTGTCGGCAGTGGGCAGTAAAAAATACCGAGGGACGATCGCGTATTCTAGCCCCATCGCACTTGTATTGCTGACTGGTTGCAGTTGAATCCCGGCTTCTTTCGTTAGAAACTCTCTTAACTGTGCCGTCTTCAATTGTCGGGGATGAACCTTAGCAGGCTGTTTTTTCTTTTCAGTGGTTTCAACCCACAGACAAAAAGTTCCACCTTGAACAAAACTCTCTTCTGCTTGAGGAATCCAAGTCCCGTGGAGGATTTTCATAGGTCATACCAAACGCAACCTTTGGCTGCCTATCATATCATGAATGAGTGGAAAAAGATAACTGCCTCCAAATATTACACGAGTTGAATGTCAACAGTTAACAGTTAACCGTCAACTGTTAACAAACAAATAACTAAGTCTCTGTATAACCTTGCATATTTTCCGGTTCAAACTGCTGCAAAATATTCGCAGCTTTCCCAGTCAAATCATCAGTACCCTTAACTGCAATCAAAAATTTACCGGCATTCAAACGGTTGCGGTATGGCAAAGCATCGCCGCTACCAAAAACCATGCCGCCCGCGCCTCCTACAAAAACACTGCCCATCGCAGCGGCGATCGCACCTAGTAAGCCGCCGATCGCGTGATCGCCAATTTCGCCCGCCCACGCAAAAGTCTTCAACTCAGTCATCAGACTGAAAGTAACGCCAGCAATAAAGCCAAAGGGAATCAACCAAACAGCCATGAGTTTAGCTTGTTTCTTCGCTTGCTGGTTGGGGTCGATTAAGCCAAATTCATCAGCAGTTTTGTAGCCGCGGCCCAAAATGCTGACTTGCTTCATCGGCAAGCCTTCTTTTTCCAGAGCACAGTAGGCAGCTTCGGCTTGAATTCGATCGGGCAGTACGGCGATAAGATAATTCATTGACAATAATTCCTGATGGTTAGGCTCGGATACCTAGAAATAATTATAGTCGGAAAAGACATACTAGCTAAGCAGTTCGGGGATTATTTCCAGAGCATCCGAGAGTCCGATCGCCCGCAAAGCTAAAATATTTCAAGCAAAAAACGGCCGACCTTGACCGAATACATATACAATTCAAACTGCACAAAGGCAAGCTCGAGCTGAGCTGTTAGATACTGCTCTAAGTCATAAGTCTCACTTTGAGTTCGCCAACGCTCGGTCTATTTTTACTATTGCACTCAATTGCTTGCTATGCCTAAAGTTCTAGTATCCGATCCGATCGACCAAGCCGGAATAGACATCCTCTCCCAAGTCGCGCAAGTTGACGTAAACACAGGGCTCTCGGCCGAAGAACTGGTACGAATTATTCCAGATTACGACGCTTTAATGATCCGTTCAGGTACCCAAGTTACCAAAGAAATCATTGAAGCCGGGAATTCACTCAAAATCATCGGCAGAGCCGGCGTCGGCGTAGATAATGTCGATGTACCCGCCGCTACCCGCAAAGGAATTGTAGTCGTCAATTCCCCCGAAGGCAACACGATCGCCGCCGCCGAACACGCGATCGCCATGATGCTCTCGATGTCACGCCACATCCCAGAAGCCAACGCATCCGTCAAAGGTGGTAAATGGGAACGCAACCGCTTTATGGGCGTAGAAGTTTACAAAAAAACCCTCGGCATTGTCGGTTTGGGCAAAATCGGCTCCCACCTTGCCGCCGCAGCCAAAGCAATGGGCATGAAACTGCTGGCATACGATCCCTTCATCTCCACCGAAAGAGCCGACCAGTTGGGCTGCCGCTTGGTAGAACTCGAACTGCTGATGCGCGAATCCGATTACATCACCCTGCACATCCCCAAAACGCCGGAAACCCTGCACTTAATTAACGCTGAAGTGCTGTCGAAAATGAAGCCTACGGCCCGCATCATAAACTGCGCCAGAGGCGGCATCATCGACGAAGCAGCCCTCGCAGAAGCCATCAAAGAAGGCAAGATCGCCGGCGCAGCTTTGGACGTTTACGAACACGAACCGCTGCAAGCTGATTCCCCGCTGCGGAATGTCGGCCAGAACATCGTGCTGACGCCCCACTTGGGAGCATCCACAGCGGAAGCTCAGGTGAATGTGGCGATCGACGTTGCCGAACAAATCCGCGATGTACTGTTGGGATTGCCGGCGCGATCGGCTGTCAACATACCCGGCATTTTCCCAGACTCGATCGAAAAACTCAAACCCTACCTGCAACTCGCCGAAACCCTCGGCAACCTCGTCAGCCAGCTAGCCGGAGGCCGAGTCGATTACCTCAACGTTCAACTCCAAGGCGAATTGGCCAGCAACCAAAGCCAGCCCGTAGTCGTCGCCGCCCTCAAAGGCCTGCTCTCCCAAGCGCTGCGAGAGCGCGTTAACTACGTCAACGCCAGCATTGAAGCCAAAGAACGCGGAATTCGGGTAGTCGAAACCAGAGACGCCTCAATTCGCGACTACACCGGCTCCCTGCACCTCTCGGCCAAGGGAACCCTCGGCGAACACACCGTGACAGGTGCAGTGCTCGGCGAAAGCGAAATTCGGATTACCAGTGTTGACGATTTCCCAGTCAACGTTTCCCCCACTCACCACATGCTGTTTACCCTGCACCGCGATATGCCGGGGATTATTGGCAAAATTGGTTCCCAATTGGGCAGTTTTAATGTCAATATTGCCAGTATGCAAGTAGGCCGTAAAATCGTGCGAGGCGATGCGGTGATGGTTTTGAGCCTCGATGACCCTCTACCAGAAGGGATACTGGCGGAGATCCTAAAAGTTCCGGGAATTCGGGATGCTTACACGGTAAATCTTTGACGGATTTAGGAGTTTAGATTTTGGATGCCGGGACTGATAATTGGTAATGGGTAATCGATCGTTGGTAATTGGCAAGAAAGCGGGAATTTTTCTATTAGCCAATCCTCATTCCTCACTCCCCAGTTCCCAGTCTCCAGTTCCCCTGGGCCAATCTAAAATCTAAAATCTAAAATCTAAAATCGTTATGGCACATAGCTGGTGGGAAATTAGAATTCTTTGCGATCCGGCGCTGGAAGATATCATCTTTTGGCGTCTGGAACGGTTTGGCTGTCGGGGAACTGCTACTCAAATCAAAAGCAATTCCTGCCTGATGTCGGCTTATTTGCCCGAAGAACAGGCCCGATTGCTGGATTTGGCCGCTCTGTCTCTGTGGCTGCGCCAAGATGCTCTGTGTGCAGGTTTGCCCCTACCTGCGATGCAGTGGGATTTGATTGAAGAGGAAGACTGGGGCAGCACTTGGAAGCAGCACTGGCAGCCTCAAGAAGTGGGCGATCGCTTTTTAATTAATCCGGCCTGGCTGCCCCCACCGACTGATACCGATCGCATTATTTTGCGTTTAGATCCCGGTGTGGCCTTCGGTACCGGTGCTCACGCTACTACTCAACTTTGTCTGGAGTCGCTGGAAATGCGGCTCGGTTTTGATGACAGCAAGTGCGTAATTGCGGATATCGGCTGCGGATCGGGTATTTTGTCGATCGGCGCGGTGTTGTTGGGCGCTACAAAAGTTTATGCTTTGGATACCGATCCTTTGGCGGTGCGATCGACCATTAGCAACAGACTGCTCAACCGCGTTAATTCTCAGCAGTTGGTTGCAGAGCTCGGCAGTATCGATCGCTTGAAAGAAATGATCGATGAGCCGATCGACGGTTTGATCTGCAACATTTTAGCAGAAGTAATCATTGATTTAATCCCGCAGTTCTCTGCAATTAGCAAACCCACTACTTGGGCCGTACTCAGCGGCATTTTGCTCGAACAAGCTAAGCCAATTGCTGACACTCTCGAACAGCACGGCTGGATTGTCGCTACTCTGTGGAAGCGCCAAGATTGGTGCTGTTTTAATATTCGGCGCAGTTAGCGTTTTTAGATTTGAGAGTTGAGATTTTAGGAGAGCATTATGTCTGTAGAAGCGCTGCTACTATGAAAATATAAACAGCTTTAATAAGAAAGCTATGGACATTGAAGAACTATATAGGCGTTACGACGCTGCGGGAGAGAGAGATTTCCCTGGAGTTGATTTAAGTCATGCTAACTTAAACGTTGCTAACGTGGAAGACCTAGAAGAACTCGAACCAGGTCAAAATGAGTTGAGTGGTATCAATCTCAGCGGTGCTAACTTGACTAGAGCCAATCTGAGTTGTGTGAATCTCAGCGGTGCTAACTTGAGCAGTGCGAACCTAGACTCTGCTACCCTATCGCTTACGATATTGACTGGTGCCGATTTAAGGAAAGCCATTTTAGATTATGCCGACTTGGTATGCAACCTAATTGATGTTGACTTGAGAGAAGCCAGCCTGTTTTGTACAGGATTGGCTGGTACTGACCTAACCAGAGCTAACTTGATGGGGGCAACATTTCAAGTCCATGTAGAGGGGCGTTTGATTTTCCTTGATACTATCATGCCAGATGGTACTATTAATAATGAAAATTATCCCTCAAAAAATAGCTATAACAACCGCCAACGCGGTTAGGATATAAACTAGAAGTATTCCCTTTTACTGCTTCTAAATTTTATTAAAAGTCAATAGCCTGGTAAGCCAAGTCAGCTTTCCAGACTATTTTGTTTGCTGTCTAGACCATCAGCCTTCTGATTCGATTATTTCCTCAATCTCCAGAGGGAATATTTGAGAAAAAGTCAAGGTCAGTCAACTCCTCGATTTGGTTAATCGTCAGTTTCTATCTGAGCATATTTACTGGTCACAATTTGTCCATCTGGCATGATAGTATTTCGCATCTCACCATAGTGTAAATCGCAACCTTCAACAAGTGCTCCTCTGAAATTTGTATCGCGCAGAGAAGTGTCACTCATAATTGCACCTCTAAGGTCTGCTCCTTCCAAATTGGCTCCTTCCAAGCTAGCTTCAACTAAACAAGCATTTTCTAGGTTGGCATTTCGGAGATTAGTAAATCCTAAATTACTACCTGTCAAGTTGGCATTACTTAGGTTAGCTCTCTCCAATGAAGCTCTTTTTAGGTTGGTTTCTAAACTAGCATTAGACAAATCTGCTTCGTCCAGGATAGCATGACTTAAATCAGCATCTTCCAATCTAGCTGACCTAAAAATAGTACGTCTGAGATTGCTTTCTTTCAGAATGGCATCATTCAAGTTAGCTTCACTGAAGTCAGCCTCACTCAAGTTTACGCCTCTTAGTTCGGCACCTTCTAGGTTAACCCGACGAAAATCTCTTTCACCCGCTGCGTACCTTTTGAGCAGTTCTTCTGCGTTCATAACTTGCCTCTTTAATCTATTTACACTTTCACTGGTTCTACCTCTCGCACAGTTTGATACATTTATTGGTAAAAAGTAAAAGTAACAGTGCTACTATGAAAGTATAAACAGCTTGAATAAGAAAGCTATGGACGTTGAAGAACTATATAGACGTTACGCTGCGGGAGAGAGAGATTTCCCTGGAGTTGATTTAAGTCGTGCTAACTTAAACGTTGCTGGCGTGGGTGATATCAGAGACCTCGAACCAGGTCAAAATGACTTGAGCGGTATCAATCTCAGCGGTGCTAACTTGACTAGAGCAAAAATGAGTCATGTTAATCTCAGCGCTGCTAACTTGAGTAGTGCTAACCTAGACTCTGCTACCCTATGTGGTACTATATTGACTGGTGCCAATTTGACGAAAGCTATTTTAGATTATGCCGACCTGGTATGCGACCTAATTGATGTTGACTTGAGAGAAGCCAGCCTGTTTTGTACGGGATTGTCTGGTACTAACCTAACCAGAGCCAACTTGATGGGAGCAACATTTCAAGTCCATACAGAAGAAGATGGTTTAATTTTTTGCGATACTATCATGCCGGATGGCACTATTAATAGTAAAAATTGGCCCGAAAGAAATGGCTTCAATTATTAATTTAACACTCTTCGCTAGTGCTTGGAGAGCAGAAAAAATCAATTTTCGTTCAAATTAAATATCATTAAAAGTCAATAGCCTGATAAGCTAAGTCAGCTTTCCAGGCTAATTTGTTTGATGTCTAAATTATCAGCCTTCTGATTCGATTATTTCCTCAATCTCGTCGGGAATATTTGAGAAAAAGTCAAGCTCAGTCAA
This sequence comes from Microcoleus sp. F8-C3, assembly GCA_036704825.1. Classification (GTDB taxonomy): domain Bacteria; phylum Cyanobacteriota; class Cyanobacteriia; order Cyanobacteriales; family Microcoleaceae; genus Microcoleus. The sequence continues at coordinate 10,504 of JAUBSN010000091.1, forward strand.
CTCCTCGATTTGGTTAACAGTCAGCTTCCATGTTTGCCAATTTCTCCAAGCAGCTTTGTTTGGTATTTCTGGAAGATTTAACCCCAACAAAGCATTGAATGGGTGAGGAACTGGTAGCGCAAAATCTCCATTATTACCTACCGATCCATTTGGATTAGTTGGTACATGATCGGGTTCAACCTCGTTGGGTGTCAAAATGCCGTAAGTTGCAGCGTTAGCAATTGTGACATTAGCAGGATTTAGTCCTGGTTGCTCTAAGTCCAGCACAACCTTCCAAGTCCAACCAGGAATATTGATTCCTTTATTTATAAGGATTTGGGGATCTGTTAATCTGGTAGGTTTCGAGTAATGACTGTAACGCTGCGGAGTCGGATTGCTGCCATAACCCCCAGCAACAACATAAAGCTCTTTTGGGGTCTCAGTAATTGGATCGGTCTTAGTAATCTGTTTAAGAAAACCGTCGAAACTTGTCCATACTGGACTATCTGGGATTTCTCCAGTAAACAAATCATTATTATCAAAATGCTGTGGGACTACATTTGTCAACAGAAAAGTGGCTATGTTGTCTTTTTCGCTATTAGTTCGGTGAGACGAAGGTAGCAGATGCCCCTTTCGATAATCACTGTCAGCGTAGTCTTCATCTACGATCCGACCCCAGCTTTCAGGAATACTTTCATCTTCGATAAAGTCGATTTTTACGCGATCGGTTCCACCCAGCCATTTTTGATTCATTTGCCAACTTACCCATTTAGGAGTTTTACTGCTGTCATCATAAGCAGTGGCAAACTGTGCTTTCTCTAGCAAATAGTTATTGCGATCCGCAACAGCAAGGTCAGTTGTGTTCCTGGCATCCGACGGATTTCCAAACAGTAGATGTTGGCTTTTGAAGAAGGCATTGTCTAAGTAAACAGTTCCGCCACCAACAACTTCAAATTTGAGGGTTGCTACCTTACCGCGCAAATTGTCAGGCACCTCAACTTGGAAAGTTTCAAACCCTTGAATACCATAATCAATCCTTTGAGTGTCTGCTAAGTAAGCACCTCTTGTTCGTTTCGCTCGCCTCAAGTTGATCGATGATGAAACGCCTAAAGGACTTCCATCTGCTGCTGACAAAGTGACCAAAACTGTTCTTCGTCGATCTCGATCCACCAGTTCTGCTTCGGGAACATGGAGATTAAATCGCAAAGTGCCCCACTCAGGCACGACAAAACGGTTGTGGGTAATACTTTTACCTGATTCTAGCTTCAGAGCATAATTTGGTTGAGTTCGATCGACTCCAATTCGATCCAGTTCCGCGTGCAAAGCCGGAGCATCCGTTGCAGATAGCTGATTCACATCAACGAGATTGTTTGTAGTTACACTCGCTGACGTTTCACCATTATGCAAAGACCAACCAGGAATCGCATCAGAAAAGATAGTCCGATTCAGTCCCTGCGGATTGAAAACCGCATCAAAATTGCCGTTAAACAGAGTAGGAACTGCAAAATCCCCCCGCATCCTGGCATCATAAGTATTCTCAAAATCAACCGGGATACGCTCTACATTCGTTTGGGGACGCAAGTCCGAACCGCCGCCCAAAACCGAATAAAACCACCCCGTACCAATTCCCTCCCAAGGAGCAGCATCAACACCATGCTCAAAACGCTCTTCCGGCGTATACCAAGGGCTAACGCGAGCAGGACCTGTCAAAACAGTACCGCCAAATGAAAAGTCCCGATCGAACAAAGGTTCGCGATACCCATCACCGCGGCGGCGGAAAATAGGATTAACATCTAAGTCTTCATCGAAGGGGAAGTTAGTTGGAAACAAGTCAGATGTTCCTCCATACCAACTCAAAACACGTCCGTGTACGGCTCCCCTGCCGGCAATACCAACAGTAGGATCTGTTTCCTTGGTAAACCCAGCACGGCTGTCATTATAATCTGGGTTATTGCTATTGGTTCCCAGGAAAACCGACAAATCCGTTTCTCCTAACAGCGGAGCATCTGGATCGGGATTTTCTGACCTCCAACCTTCTCGCGGAAACTGAAGTCCGGGAGCTGTTTTTCCATCTTCTGTAGATGGAAGATTGGGAATATCCCGGCCCGCAGGCGAAACCGTACCGCTTAATAAATTCGGTACTGTCTGATAGTAATTATCCGCAAAAGTGACATTCTCCCAAACCTGAATCTTCGGTTCGCGGAAATCGCCGAAATTATCTGTCACCACATTTAGCCCCGGTTGGTCGAAATCGTGGGGGTCTAAAGTGGTCATCTGAAGGTCGCGAATATCAGAGTTTTCTTTGCCACCAGCTTCAGGAAAATGAGTACCCAAACGCTGAATAATTTCGCTGTTAACAACTGTTCCCCGACTGAAACCAACAAAATGCAGCGGTGAATTGAAAATGGCTCCTTGTTTTGCCGTGCTGTTTTCATCGATAAACAGTTGGTCTAACTGCACGAGGGAAGCAAAGAAAGTATCTGCCACTGCTTCGCTAAAACCTGAATCAGGAGCTGCCGATTCATTATTGTTGGACCAGTCATTCAGCAGCACTAACGGTTGATTGTTGTCAAGGTATGGAGCTATGTAACTCTCCAACTTGGTGAGATAGTCGGCGTCATTTTCTGGATTCTCACCTGCTGGAAAATCTGGCGCAACCGCTCCATATTTGGTGACAGGAACCCAATAACCAGTAGCGAGGTCGTACCTCATCATCAAACCGTTATCCTCAGCACCTGCATTGGCAATACTATTGCCCAGTTGGTAAAACTCTGAAGGAATTCCAGGGTTATCAAAAAAGGGAGCACTAAAGGGAGGCTTGAAGCCATGAGTCAGCACAGTTACGCTGGGGAAGGTATCGTCATCATCATTGGGATCGGTTAATGTCGTCCAGAAATCGCCAAACTCTATGTTTCGGCTGCCATTTTTATTCCAAGCTTCAACGGCCCAGTTGTACTCCTGACCCGCTGTCAAAGTGAGGTTGTCAGGTAGCGTGAAGCTGGTATTTGTACCTTCAATAAATGTTTGACCGCCATCCAAAGTCCACTTGCCAATGCCGTCATCACCTCTTTGCCAAGTTGCCGTCAGAATTCGGTTGGGGTTGAAGTCGTTCTCTTGGCTGCGGTAAAAAGAAGTATTCCAAGGTTTTGTCAGTAAATCCAACTGTTCTGGTTTGCTCAATCCTTGGTTGAAAAGAAATTCGTTGCCATTCGGGTCTGGTAAATCGACAACTTCATCCCACGGCAGCAGTCCTTCACCTTCATCGAAGACGCTGAGGAAGAGGTTAACTTCTTCTACATTTTCACTCGGCAATTCGTCAAATTCCCATTCTAAAGTAGGAGTCAGGTCATTTATGTTATCCTCCCCTGGCCCAGTCAAATCCAACCAATCCAGCGGTGTCGCCGCCAAACCGCGAGAGTTAGTCGCAGCAACGGGAGCTCGCTTGCTACCAGGCGGCACGCCGTAAGTATACTGGTTGTTCGCATCAGTCAGAATCTGGAAGTCAGCAGCAACACTAACCGCTGGGTTAATATTATCGATGGGCACTGTGGAAAGGTCAGCAACCGTAGCATTTCGTGCTGTAGTGCTGTCGAACAAAGGCAGCCCGACACCCCGACCTTTAGCATCAATTTGAAATTGACCGGGGTTTGTCACTGTTTTCACGAATTCTTCAGTGTCAAAAACATACACCTTGCCATTCGCACCGCTCAAATTCGGATAGGAAGCATAGAGGTACTTGCTGTCACTAGAAAGCACTAAATCAGTAGTCAATCCGTCGGGAATTGGTCGAGTTGCTGCTACTAATTGCGGATTTGTCAGCGGGTCTTTGATAATGCCGATATTGCTCCCGGCCCGCGGGTCTCCATCTACGCTGGGCAATTCCTGACCGAAAAATTTTGTGTCCGCATTGCGACCCACAACAAAGGCATAGCTAGCATCCGGTAAAACCGTTACCGAAACTCCTTCATTCACATCGAAATAATCAAAGTCGGAACCCAACCCTAAACTTGCATAGCGAGTAGTAGCAGCAAAACTTACCGGGTCATTATTCGTAATATCTAGTACCCCAAATCCTTTGCTATCTTTCCCGCTGTTTGTGAACGTCATCTTCAGCGGATCGACGGTAGAAGCTACGCCTTCTACGCCTTCATCGGCTGTTACAGATCCGATTAATTGATTCCACTTTTGAGGGTTCTGACTTGGGTCGCTGGGTCGGTCTTTGGGGTCAATGTTCACAACATAAATCTGGCTGTTTAACCCGTTCGGTGCGGTAACAAATAGCTTCTTGCCGTCGCTGCTAATTGCCATCTGTCGCAAACCGCTAGGTGCTGCACCAACTGTAATAGTTTGGGTAACTTGGTGATACTTGGAGGAGAACGGGTTGATATCGAGAACGTAGATGGAATTGCCGCCGGTTTTCCCGTCAGCAATATAAGCGTATCGATCGCGAGAATCAATTACAATTGAACGTGGCGACGCACCGCTAGGCAAATCGATCGGATTAATGCCAGCTATATCGGGCTTGGTGTCTATTTGCTGTCGGGTTATCGGATCGACCAAAGCGACTCTACCGGAAGCTTCCAGGGGTACGTAAACGCGAGAACCGTCGCTGGTTACAGTCAAATCTCTGGCTCTATCTAGTCGATCGTCCGTACCTACAGCAATGTTACCAATTAGCAAGTCGCTGCTGCTCGTTGTCGCTACGACAGATTCGGGGTCGGAACCGTTGAGTACGGCGATTCTATCCGCTGTCCACTGGGCCCCAAAAACATATTCTGTATCGTTTTCAATCCGGTAGGAATTGCTGTTGTAGAGAATTTCTGTTGCTGGTTCTGCCGGATTTGAACTGACTTTTTCGTTCTGTTTGCGGCCCAGGACGATCCGGGAATCGCCCAAGGGTACGGTGTCGGGAACTCTGACAGCTACTTCAAATTGATTGTCTGCTAATTCGCGACTGAGGTTGGTTAATATTGTGCCTTCGTAAGTTTGGCTGCCCACATAAAATTTTACCACTAAATCGCTGAATTGGCTACCTTTGGGGTCGCCAAAGTTGTCTGCTAAAACGTTGCTTCCGGTCAGAAATAGGACTGGTAGATTGTTCTTAAAAGGTTGATTGTTTGCGTCTTTGAATTTGAGTTCGGCACTTTCAATGAGTGGAGGATTTTTGGGATTCGCCGCAGTTGGAGCGAGTTGAGATGCGCGTCTTTCCGCAAAACTACCCTCTTTACCGAAGTAGTCGATTTGTCTTTTGTTTACAGGTTCGCCAGTGAGAGTATCGAGTTCAAGAGATTTTTTTACGGGAGGGGTAAAACTGAAATCCTTTAATGTGGGGCTAAGATTGATGGATTTGGAGGAGATTGCGGTGTCTTCGGGGTTATTGTTAGAACTGTCTGGAAGTCCGGGGAGTTCTGGTTCTGGGGTAGGGCTGCTAAGGGCTTGAGGAGTGAGTAAGTTTGCGCTATTTAGATCAAATTCAGGTATTAAGGTCGTTTCACCAATAGGAAACTGCTCTTGACTGTTGAAGGGCGATTTATTGAAAAATTTCATATTTGGTTTTGTAGATGCGAACAAGCGATACAGATACTTGTCTGGCTTGTTAGTATCTCACCATAATAAAATAGTTTTTTTCAAGGTGTTGATGCAGAAATGTCGAATCTTATTACAATAATTTACATTGCCTTCTAGATTCCCGGTACGATCGCCCTCAATTGGGTAAAAACAATCTCCCTCGTCAGGTGAGAGAGCAATTGCAGTAGCATAATTAAGAACGAGAAACTAAAGAACGAACGTACAAAGACAGCGCTCCAACCAAGTAAAAAGCATTCACCAAAACCAAAAATCCTTTACCAACATAAGAATTAACAAAACCAAAAACGCGGTAAGTTGACAGCAGCACTAACAACATTTCAACCATAGAAACAATTGACCCGTAGTGCTTCCTATCCCAATAAGAAAACGGACTGATAAAACGGTAATTGCTGAACGGAAAAAAGTGCCGGTGAGCGTCGTCATTGTGGACAGGCAAGTCTCCCAGAGAGTGCAGGATCGTGCTAATAAACAGAATTTGCACGCTTTGCCAGCCAAAGTAATAAGCAATTAGCCAACCAATAACCACAAGGGGAATTGAATGAAACAGAGCCACAATATTTTGCACAAAAGGCTCATAATATGCTTTTGACCAAATTGTAGCGGCGGGCAAGCGAGCAATGTATTTCGCCCAAAAGTAAAATAAAAATATCGGAATATCCGGCAAAATTCCGCCGATCGCAATAATTAGATTAAATTGTGGCAGTTGCGGTTTGCCGAGAATTGCCAGATTGATAATCGCGTGGCTGGGAGTTTTCATAGGTACGGTGCGTCAGCTACGATGATTTTGTCCATAATCTATCAGATATTAGCTGACGCACCGGATAGCGTGTGAGATAACCGGCTGTGCTTACAAGTAAGGTTGCACTCGATCGATCAACTGCGCCGCTTGCATCACTCCCTCAATTCGATCGACCTCAGCGCCATTTTTGAACAACACCAAAGTGGGCAAAGCATAAATGTGATGCTGCGACGCCAACTGTTCGTACTTATCCGTGTCAATTTTGACAACCATCAGCTTGTCTTTCATCTGACCGCTGACTTGCTCCAAAATCGGTGCCATCATCTGACAAGGCCCGCACCAAGTAGCGTAAAAATCTACCAATACCGGCAAGTCAGAGCCCGATAGTAACTCCTCAAAACTGCTGAACTGTTTTTGAACTGCCATAAGACAAAATAATTTTTTAGGTTCTGGCTCGATTTTAGTGCAAAATTCTCTGGTAGATTGCGAGGATACAATTATGGAATTATTGCCAGAGACTTTTCAGAGATTGCGGGGTCAAGTTGCTGTCGTGACCGGTGCGTCGCGGGGAATTGGCCGCGCCGTTGCTTTAACATTAGCCGCAGAGGGCGCTAAAGTCGCCGTCAACTATGCCAGTTCGAGTGCTGCTGCTGATGAGGTGGTAGCAGAAATAGTCGCTGCTGGAGGAGAAGCTGTCGCACTTGCAGCAGATGTCTCGAAAACTGACCAAGTAGATTTACTCGCCAGTAATGTCATGGAAAAATGGGGACGGATTGACATTTTGGTGAACAATGCAGGCATTACTCGCGATACTTTGCTGCTGCGGATGAAGTTGGAAGATTGGCAAGCGGTAATTGATTTGAATTTAACTGGGGTGTTTTTGTGTGCGAAAGCTGCCAGTAAAATCATGCTGAAACAACGAAGCGGCCGAATTATTAATATTGCTTCGGTTGCTGGACAAATGGGCAATCCGGGACAAGCTAATTACAGTGCGGCGAAAGCTGGGGTAATTGGGTTTACTAAAACTGTTGCGAAGGAGTTGGCGAGTCGCGGTATTACTGTTAATGCAGTTGCACCGGGTTTTATTACCACAGATATGACTAAGGATGTCAAGTCTGATGAGATTTTGAAGTATATTCCGCTGGGGAGATACGGAGAAGTTGAGGAAGTTGCGGGGATGGTGAAGTTTTTGGCGGCAGATGCGGCGGCGGCTTACATAACGGGGCAGGTTTTTAATGTGGATGGGGGGATGGTGATGGCTTAGGTTTGGGATTTTTTTAACCGCAGATGCACGCGGATTAACGCGGATATTTGCGGTTAATAATTATTTTAAGGCGGCACGCAACTGACTGAGGACTTTTTTGTATTTTGCCATGCGTTGAAAATCTGCCTCTGTGGGATTGGCGATGCGGCGAATATCGAGGTTATGAGTAACATCAGCGATTTTGACTCGCAGTGCGATCGGGTTTGCAATCACACGTTCTAAATAAGCTGCATAAGCTTCTCCTTCTATTTTGGTAATTGCGGCGATCGCCGAAACTAACACTTCTGGAAAACCTTCGCTTCTAAGTTGATCGAGTGTAAGTTCAGAATCTTCGACCGCATCGTGTAGAACCGCTACAATTTTTTGCTCTAGAGAATTTACATTTTCCATCACAAATAGCGGATGGTCGAGATAGGGATTGCCTGCCTTATCAACCTGCCCCTCATGAGCTTTGGCTGCGATCGCGATCGCCCGCTGTAGCAATAATTCGTACTCTGAATTTGTATTTGACAGCATAGTAAAGAAGTTCTCTATTATAGTTTCATCCCCTCCTGGGGAACAGCTAAGTAGTCGGACATATAGCGCTTCTCAAAAAGATTCGCGGACGTAGTCGGGATGCGAGACCTCTTCTTTAGGCGTTATATAAGTTGTCAATGATACCTCATCTTTTTGAGAAAGGCTATAAATAGGACTTACGCAAGAGAGTAATTTTTTCACTGTCTATCTATGGTGTAAGCTACGCACTCTGCACCCTACACACACAGGTTATTTGATTTTAAATATTCTTGCAACAATTTCCAAGCCATTTGAGTACCTTCCCCTGCATTGACTTTCTCGAAATCTACATCTTTTCTCAAAACTACAAAACCCACACCTTCTTTGATTTCTATTTTTTCAAAATTGCTAACTTTTGCCAAAAATAGGTGATTTTTTTGGCAAAAGTTGGGATTGTTGTTTTTTCTGTAAAGAAAAGTTGTGATAAATTCAACTTTGCAATCGCTTTTTAGGCTGGTTTCTTCCTCCAGTTCTCGCACTGCTGCTTGCTGTGGACTTTCTCCAATGTCCACGCCACCACCAAAAGTAGAAAGCATTCCTTGGCTGGCAATACCTGGAATATTATCTCGCAGTTGTGCGACGATCTGACCGTTCGGGAGCATTATAAAAATGCGGACAATTGAATTGGGAATATTCATATTATTGAGGAAATAACCAAACTCCAAAAAGTTGCTCTATAGTTTTTTGGTGTGACTCCAAATTTTTCCAATCCAATTGGACACAAAAGCATACAAAGCACGCAATTTTTTAACAAAGATTTGCCAAATTGATTTTTTTTTGACCGTGGAAATCTCTTCGATTTCCACGGGCAGCGGCGGCATCCCGACTACTTCATACAGCGGATATTCGCCGCTTTTCCCCGGAATTTCAACTAATACGCACCGATCGACGATCGCCAATTCCTTGACTTGCTGATAAGTCTCCTCGGAAATCAGTAAACTCGTTCCTACTTGCTTGTTAGCAGCCTCGATCCGGCTGGCAAAATTCACCGCATCTCCGATCGCCGTCACTGTCTGGCTGTTCGACGCGCCCAAATTCCCCACCACTACCCAGCCGCAGTGAATCCCAATCCCAATCCGCAATCGGTGACGGTATAAAGTCTCAAAATAGGGATTGAGTTTCTCTAGTTCTTCCAGCATCTCCACCCCAGCCCTCACCGCTTGTTCCGCCGCCTTGTCAGAATTTTCCAACCCAAACAGCGCCATAAAACCGTCACCCATATAATTATTAATCATCCCGCCGTTGCGGTTGATAACATAACCCATTTTTTGGAAATAGCGATTTAAAATATAAATTACATCGTAGGGCAACAGGGATTCTGCAAACGCAGTAAACCCTCGAATATCGGCAAACAAAATTGCAATTTTCTTCTCTTGACCCACAGGAGCACAAATCAACTTTCCGGCCATTTCGTCGGTAAATGATTCCAAGTCTTCAGAATCGATCGCCAATCGGCGCAAAATCACCTTGCCGCCCGCAATCTGTGTCTGACAAGCCAGCCTAATTTCCGGTTCTAAACGCAATTTTTTGGCAAGTTCCTCTTCCGGCGAAGTGCGCGGAGAGCAAAATTCCAAACCTTCGACAATCAATACCCGGCAAGTCGAACATCGGGCGCTACCGCCGCAGATGTGGGTGTGGGGAATGTCGGCACGCAGGGAAGCTTCGAGAATTATATCGTCGTCGTCTATCTCGATCGTGCGATCGTCCGGCAGATAGTGAATCTGTGGCATATGTAGCGCGTCTAGCTAATTAGCGAGGAATCTCGCGGACATCTGTTATTGCACCGAACCTGTATGCAAACCCGGTTTCTCGGCATTTTTTCTGCATCCCTGATTCTTTAACTATAAGTCGCGATCGGCATTTGCTTCTCGTTCCCTCAGTTCAACTGCCCAACTGACACCACTTTAAAAAAAGAATGCAACTCTAGGCAATAGTCTAACTCTTAGCCGAGCAGTTATTCCCTAAACGAGAGTTAGTTTGTAGATTTTGCCCTTTGACTGTCGCGATCGGATATTTTTTATTGATTTATTCAATCCGCGACTGTCAAAGGAGTGAAATGATGCTATAATTTTTTGTCACTCATCAAACTGTAGCAAATTCTGTCAAAGGTCTTTTGCTAGGATGATGAAACCCCAAAACAATATCGCCCTTAGAAATTTCTGCTGCAAGTAAATCATCAACTACGCACAAATCCGTCCAATCTTCTTCCACCCAAATTTTACCATCTTTAATCCGAAGATACATGGTAATGTGGCGGAGCCGTTTTTTGCCATCCCAGCCCGAACGAAACCATAGATAGTGATCTCGTTCTTCGTCAAATGCTAGACGATCCTCTGGCTCTAATTCATCTAGTGCGATCGCCCCTTTGACGGTCATTTCATAATATCCAGTCAATATTTGTTTAATTGTATTGCGATAGTATTCTAATTTATCCATTGCAGAATTTCCTCCTTTGCCATTTCAACTACCATTAACAAAACCCGATTTTCATTAGTAATTACTTGGATAGACTTGCGTTTAAAAAAATCTTGGTATACGATATCATCAATTGCCAAATAGAGCCTGTATTCTGGAGTAGTGAGTTGAATAAAATTTCGGTAGACAATGTATTGACCGAGTGCGCCGTGAAAATCATACATTAGCGAGCGTCCAATAAAGCTCTTAATTTCAACAATTATTTTTTGTCCTTGGCGTTCTGCGGCGATCGGCTTTTCTACGGCTAGATCGGCATATAACTCGGCATCCTCATATTTTATGAAGTACGGGTCAGCCGTAATTCTCCAACCATCTTTTAGCAGGGCATTTTTAACTGCATTGTGACAGATGTCTTTTGCCGGCATTGTAAAAACAGTTAAATATTACTCGATCTTTAAATACAGTAAATACATTATAACTATTAAGAGTCGGTTTCACCAAGAAACAAATAACGGTCGGTACTCACTAACCTAATGAGCTTATTATTTTGGCAGCGGTGTCAATATTTTCTCAGCATGACTCGCTGCAACCGCCGCAAATAAAGCTTCATAATGATTCAAAGCTTCCTCAAATCCGTAATTCTCCACAGCATAATTTCTGCCCTGCTCGCCCAACGCATCCACCTTAGCAGGGTGCAAGTACAAATCCTCAACAGCCTCAGCCAAAGCCTGCGGATCTTCCGGCGCTACCACCACCCCGCCACCGCTTTGCTGCACTGCTTTCTGGGCCGTACCGGTTTCGGGAACAGACGCCAAAATTGCCCTGCCGCTGGCGAGAATTACTTGAATTTTTGAAGGCATATTGAAGTTAGTAACGCGGCGCTTTTGTACGACTAAACTAACATCAGCAGCAGCTAACAATTCGGGCAATTTTTCTCGCGGTTCAAATGGCAGCAACATTACATTATTAGCTTTGTAAGTTTCGCAATCTTGTTGTAAGCGCGCGAGTGCCGTAGATTCCCCCACAATTACAAAAGCGATTTCGGGTATGTGTTTCAAACGAGCCGCTGCTTGGACAACTGTTTGCAAGCCTTGAGTGAGGGCAATATTGCCCGCATAGAGAACGACAAATTTGCCCTTGAGTTTGTGAGTTTCTCGAAATGAGTTACTTTCCTTGGGTAAAGGGCGAATGAAATTGACATCAACCCAATTGGGCACGCAAACTATTTTTTCCGGGGGTACTCCCTGAGAGTGCAATTTTTTGATAAAACCGCTGTCGATGACGCTGACTTGGCTGGCTGTGCAGTATGCCAATTTTTCCAAAGCGTCAGCAATGCGAACTAGCAGTCCGTTTTTTTTGACCAAGCCGACGCGCACGGCTGCTTCGGAGACGATATCCTGAACGTTGAGGACGATCGGGCAAGCGCGAATCCAGCCGTAAAAGGCGACTGGGACGCAAATCGGTAAAGGGGGCATTGTCGAGAAAATCACGTCGGGACGCCAGCCTCTGAAGGCTTGGACGGCGCTGGAGACGACAAAACTGCCGTCTAGCAAAAGTCGGTCTAGGAGGCTGGGGTGGGGGCCGTTGACGCGCAGATAGCTGCGCTGAATGGTGACGCCGTTGTGTTCTTCTGTGAGGTAAAATTTGCCTTCATATTGCGGATAAATCCGGCGCTGGGGATAGTTGGGCATCCCCGTGACGACTCGGACTTGGTGGCCGCGCTTGACTAGGCCTTGCGCTAGTTCTGTCATCAGGGGGGCAATGCCGATCGGCTCTGGATAGTAGTTATAGGAATAAATTAGAATACGCATAATATTTATTTTGAAGCAAATAGTCCTGCTGCTGCGTGCATCGAGCCTGTACCCGCAGAATTGCAGAGGATGTGGTTGGGTTCCGGGTAGGACAATAGGGAGCGAGGGGATCTTCCACTGCTTGCGAAAGAATCCGCCCTAACCGGGCGGGTATCGCGCCGTCAGGTAATGTTTTTTCGCATTACCAGGCAGTTGCGGCGATCGTCGGTACGGATATACCGAAGGTCGTCTGTGAGCTTGTACATGAACACCAGTCCCCTTTCTCCTTCTCTGTCCAAAGGATCGCGCTGCTCTTGCATGATCGAGTGCAGCTTTGCTTCTAAGTTGAAGGGTTGACCCCTGTCCCAAATCCTAATTTCTAAGTAATCGGCAAACAGTTTTACCTCAATGTCTATGGGCGTTGTGGGGGGCAAGTTCTGGTGAGCGTGGCGGACAGCGTTTGTAAAGCCTTCGTTGATTATCAGCCGGCACTGCCACCAGAAATCCGCTGGTATCATGGGCAAAACGATATTCTCCAACCATTCCAAAACGGATGTTAAAGCATTCAGGTCTGTTTCAACCTGAAGGTGCCACTCGGCCTTTGGTTGCTTGTCTTTCATCTTTCTTCCCCCTGGTCAGTCCCCACCCCCGCTGTACTCAGCGCCGGAGGGAGAGAAAAAGGAGGGCAAGGTCTTGGCAACATATTAGTTAAGTCAAGCTTGAGTTGAAGAAGCCCGTTTTGCCTCAAGGTGAGCATTCCTTTCGCACCATTTACTCGCACAGCAAATGAGAGACTTCCGATACTGTAACCCGCCTCGGTAGGGCGTTTAAATAGGGAAAATTCCCGAGTCAGTCGATTTTAGATTTTAGATTTTAGATCTACTCGACAGATGAATCTGGGAACTTGAACTAAAGTCTAAAATTTGGGGATCGGCACGACAGCAGTCGGAAAGCCAGTATCCGTTTTTGGGCTCTGTCAGCTTGCGAGGCAGTGATTTAAGCTTCGACCGTGTTAGCAGTCGGTACTTTTCTAAACACAGGTGAGTTCTTCTCGTCCTCGAAAATCATGCTGCGAGCATTTGAGTATGACCTCGAACTCGCCAATTGCTAATTATTAATGCTCTGATTCCAGAGCTGGCAACTAGCTGTGCATTTTCTGGGCGTGTAAATTTTAACACTTAATGCTAACGTAGGTATCGCTAGCGATCGTCTGCTTGAGTGAGTATCGAGTTCGAGTTCGCGCCCCTCGTCGGCAACAGCACCTCAAAGTTCAGAGGTGGGTTGTTGAGGGCTCCTACACAGCGCCACTATTTTTGTTAAACAGGACTGTTACAGTTTTGACAATTAGTTTGAGGTCATACACCAGGCTCCAGTTTTGTTGGTATTTTAAATCTAAACGGATGACATCTTCAAAATCGCGGACTTGAGAGCGACCGTTGACTTGCCATTCCCCTGTCATCCCGGGTTTGACATCCAAACGCTGCCACTGAGGGACTTCGTAGCGCTCAACTTCGTCTGGGGTAGGCGGTCTAGTGCCAACTAAACTCATTTCGCCTTTGAGCACGTTCCAAAACTGCGGCAGTTCGTCGAGGCTGGTTTTGCGTAAAATGCGCCCGACTTTGGTAATCCGCGGGTCGTTGTCATTTTTGAAAAATGCGCCAGAAGCCTGGTTTTTGATTTGGTCTTTCATGGCTTCGGCGTTGGTACACATCGATCGAAATTTCCAAATCCGAAATTGTTTGCCCATCCAGCCGCAGCGGGTTTGACCGAAAAATATCGGGCCTGGATCGTTGATAGTTATGGCTGCTGCTATAGGTACGAACAAAATTCCTGTAATCATCAAACCGACGATTGCCCCAACGATATCTATCAGCCGCTTCACCCACGATTGCACTGAGGGGTGGGTCATCGGTAGCTGATTGTCCGAGGGTTTGGTCTCAATGGGAGTTGAGGTTGCAGAGGGCTGCTCGATCGTCAGCACTTGATCTAGGCTGGTGAGAGCAAATACTGCCATCACCTGCGGCTTGAGGCTTCGGAGCACCAAGTCGCTGCCGCGCTGTTTGGCAAATTTCAGATTGCTGACTAAAGCACCGATCCCGCTACTGTCAATGAATGTCGTCTGACTGAAGTCTAGGACAATCTTGCTGGGAACGGTGCTTCCGGAAAAAAGTTGCTGGCAGGTGGTCTTGAAGTTTACGGCTTCAAGTACGCTCAAGCGCACGGGTATGTGAACTGAGGGAATCTCGTCCGAGTACGTTACCCGAAAATCTGCCTCTGGGGTTTGACTGACCATGAAGTCCTGGTTTCAAATTTCAAGCTGATGTCTTTAGCCTATTCTGTCCTAGCAGCTCCACCTTTACCAAATATTATGGTTAACAAAAGGCTAGCTTTATACAAACTTTACAAAAACGACTGCCAACTAGCCCGCCGAGAATGATATCAAAGGCAAAAATAGACTCAAGTCTATTTTTGCCAGTTTTGGCCAAAAGATTTTTGAACGCAGTCGCGGCCAAACTTTGACATCGCAATCAAGATTTTTGTGGATTCAGGCCGATTAATCTGGTCGTTGATAATTTTCGTGCCTCTCTTGCACCGGATAGCCATCGCAGTTAACAGTTAACAGCTAACACACAAGTCAACAGTTAACGGTTAACTGGAAAACCCCCCTAACAAGCGTCGGAGAATGAGGTTAAGAATTGTAGACGTTTTCTGACTGGGAGGTTTCGCGGGTGATGGGTTTGACTTTGGCTTTGGCTTTGGCTGCGTTGCGTTTGAGGGCCTGGAGACGAGCTTCGTATTTAGCCCGCTGCTGTTTTTTGGAGGTTTGCTCGATTAAGGTTTTTAAGGCGCTACCGAGGCTTTTGTAGGCGTTTGGGAGAGTGTAGCCGAAGCGGGTGGCCAGGGCGAGGGCTTTTTCGTCGGCGTCTATTGCTTCTTGTAAGCTTTTCTGTCCGTTGTTTTTTTGGTAAAGTCTCCAGCCGGAGACGCCGCACAGGGATAGGGCCAGTAACAGCAGCAAGCCGTCTTGCACCCAAAGTTCGCCGACAGCGCCGCCTAAACCAATGGCGAGGGCTGCCATTTCCCAACCGTCTCGGGGGATGGTGTCGTTTTGGATTCTGGCGACTTCGTGCCAAAATAGGAGGTTGCGCTGATCCATTGCTAGCTGTTCCCAGCGGATCAGGTCTATTTGGATTTCTACCTGGTCTTTGCCTATTTCTTCGCTGCGGATCAGGGTAGGATTAACTTCTATTGTTTTTTCTACTGTTACCCAACTTTGGAGTTCTGGGGGCAGTATGTTTTTCAAGCGCCGGATCTCACTCATCTCGGCTCTTGCTGTAGAGGTTGCATAGGATGTCATAGCTCCGGCCTATTGATTTTCCAAAGGTTAATATGTGTCTATTTCTGGAGTATAGCAAACCTTGAATCCAAATACAGTCTAGCAACGGGGGTCGATCGACCAATTCTTGCAATTTTACTTGATTTTAGTCTCAGGGGGCGATCGCAACTGCAGACTCGATCGTTGACTTTCGACTATTTCATCAACGGTTCGATTTCTTGCCGCAATTTCGACCAAGCCGACAAAACTTCCGGCTTAGAAGTTATGCCTTTTTGAACTAAAACAACTCCGTCCAATACTTCAGCAATTCCGTACAAACCTTGCCGTAGAGCTTCATCAGTAAAACGCACTCCCCCTCGAATTCTACCTCTGTCAAGGGGAACTTTTAAATTGTTTTGCTGCAACTGCCACAAATCTAACAGCGCATAATCGACATCGACTACTTTTCCCTCTTCGTCTTTCATCTGCATCACTTCTAAACGGATAATGTTCCGGCGGGCCGAAAGGTGGGAAACGATATAACCGCTGGTAGAAACGCTAGCATCTTGAGGAATCAAACTTAAGACTTTTTTGACATTAGCTGCGTGTCCTAGTTGAGCCGGCAAAGATTGATAAACCCAAGGTTGAAAAGAATAAGGAGAGATGAAATACAAAGCTCGATTCGGATTTGAAGTGTAAGTAAGCAGTATTGACAGACCGATACACCCAATCCAGAAGCGGTGGAACCTGGGTTGGAATTTATCTTGATGTTGCGACCACCACAGGATTGTACCGTAAAATAACCCCGGAATTACAGCAAATGTATAGCGGGTGTTGATAGAAGTAGCGGCCTGATTAACAACTTGCAGCAACAGAACCAGTAAAGGAAAAACAGTCATTAACCATGCGCTAGGAGCGATCGCAGGTACAAATGCGAGCGGCAACCAATGACCTAAAAGATATAAAATTCGCTTACTTGCATCTTTAAAAAATACTTCAATTATGAGCTGAGGTTGACTGATAATCGCCCAAAGCAGTTCTAGTGTTGACGGACTATCAGTTTTGACAAATTTTCTAAAGTAATTAGCTAAATACAAGCGGGAATTGTCAACCGAAAACCTCGGCATAATTGTATTAGTTACGAACACCACGTAGCTAAAGCTGAGAGCGCACAAAGCTATGCCGGCGCGGGGGTAGCGCCGACTGACAATTAAATACGATCCAATGCCAAACAAGCTAATTCCAGCATCTTCGCGAGTGCCTAACGTTAAAACTGCGAACAGCCAAAATAGCGGCCAGCGCTGCTTTTCTAATGCTAGGAGCAAGCTAAATATAAATAGAGGAATTTGGCAGTGTTCGTAAAAATTTCCCAGCGTCGGGCCGATGACACCATTTGCTCCGTAATAGCTACCTACTATCATTACCGACAGGGGAACAGATAGATAGTGTCTTGCTAAGAAATACAGCACTATTCCGGCTGCTGCAATTAAAGCAACTTGCAAAACAATCAGGGTAATGGGAGATGGGAACAAGGCATAAATCGGCATCCAAATGAGAAAATCGATGACGAAGTGTTGACCTAAATGGATATAAAATGGGTAGGAAAGTTGTCTGTCCATCAGCGACGCGCTGGAGGCC
The DNA here is from genome assembly GCA_036704825.1 of Microcoleus sp. F8-C3. Taxonomy (GTDB): domain Bacteria; phylum Cyanobacteriota; class Cyanobacteriia; order Cyanobacteriales; family Microcoleaceae; genus Microcoleus. Next base: position 27,789 of record JAUBSN010000091.1, read on the forward strand.
GCTGAGGACAGTGAACCTTGAAAAAATCTGCCGTGTATGCTATTCCAAAATACTTGGTTAAATAAACCGTGATCGTAGGTGGCTAATAAGCTTTCGTAGCGGATTACGCTAAAAATTAAAACTAATATAAAAAAGATGGTTGCTAGGATGGTAACTTGACGCAATCCTGTTTGATTGTTCCAGTAATACAGTGGTTTAAATTTCATACTTTTTGCTGAACCCGATATTTGCTCTAAGGTTGACTGAAGTTGTGCTTAAATTCTGAAATAGAAATAAATTTGCCTTGGGTTTTCAGCTTGGTGAGGTATTTTTCGAGTTTGTCAAGCATTTTTATGCCTGAGTCTTTTTTGACGTAACCGGGTAATTTAAACTGGGAAATATCTGTGAATTCCCAGGGGTGAAAGTAGATGTTCAGATAGGAGTCTGTTTCTAGAGTTAGTTGGGTTGCTAATTCTATCATTGAGAGGGGGAAGTTTTTAAAGCTCAACCAAAATAAGGGAAATCTGATCAGAGGAGTGACTGAAATGGGCAGGTTGAGCAGTTTATTTGTATAGTATGCAGTTCTGGGTTTAGATAAGTTGTTGTATCTGCCAGGGATGTAAGTGGGATTCATTGATGAGTTGTATTCGTAGCCTGCTTTTTCTATTTCTGCATCGTCAACTGGCTGAAGTCTTGCCATCCTAAATCCAGTGATTTGAGTATTAGTTATTTTTTCTAAGGTTTGTTTAGATTTTTGTAAATCTTCTAGGCAAAATTGAGAGTGGTAAAAACCGTGGGAGGCGATTTCATGGTGTGTTAAAATTTCTCTAATTGTATCTGGGTTGTGGAGTGCAAAGTTAGCTGTGACAAAAAATGTGGCTGTAAGATCTAATTTTTCTAGAAGAGCAATAATCTTTGACAATCCTCGGTTAGAAATTTCAAATTTTATCTCGGATTCCAGGGGTTGACCGTATTCTTCGGGGATGTCAAATTCTTCTATGTCAAAGCTCAACAAAATTGATTTATTCATAGTAGCCTGCGCGGTCGTTGGCTCTAATTTTAAATAAACAGAGCAGCATTTTTAGCGAATCTTTTAATATATTGACCTGAGAATTTTTGTATAGGTGGTGCTGGGAAACTTTGGCAGGTATTTCACCAATTGTATATCCTTTTTTTTGGGCTAAATAAAGCAGTTCAGCATCAAATGAATAGCCAGTAAGTGTTTGTATTTTAAATATTTCTTGGGCTGCTATTTTGTTAAATCCTTTGAGTCCGGCTTGCATATCTCTATATGGTAGATTGAGTATTTTTCCAGAAAATAAGTTAAATATTTTGCCGGATATTTTTCTGAGTAAGGTAAGATTTCGGAAGTTTTCTCGATCGAGGTTTCTGCAACCAATTACGACATCAAATTCTTCTAATTTTTCGACCAAGAGTTCGAGGTGTTCTAGGGAGTAAGCTAAGTCGCCATCCATGAAGCAAATGCAGTCGGCGTCTACACATTCGCTGCCTTTTTTGACGGCATATCCTTTGCCTTGACGGCGGCTGTAAGAAATTAGTTTGATGTGAGGTGTGGGGAAAGTTTTGAGTTGGTTTTCGAGAATTTGCAGTGTATTGTCGGTCGAGCCGTCATTAACAATAATAAAATTGTAAGCATGGTTTTTTTGGGAAAATTCTAAAATTCTGTCAAAGGTTTGGGCTATGCACTTTGCTTCGTTGTAAACAGGCAGAATTACCGCTATCTTGATCATGGCTGTTCGATCGGGATTTCGGTGAAATATGCTACCACCTCCGGAGGTAAATCACAAGTAAAAAAACTATATAAAAAGTTTTACAGAGAAAATTTCTGGCTGAGAGAGGTATTGTTAACTGCAGATCGGAAAATTGACTTCAACTTCGCTTTGAAAGTGCAAAGACGAAGTGGGAATTTTTGGAACCTTTTAACAGCGGGCAGTTTCGGGGTTGGAGGGTGTTCTCGAAATTGCTGCGGTCGATCGCCCATAGTGGCTAATCTATCTCAAATGATGATTTTTGTGCCAGCGGACGATCGCCACTCATCTAGGACGACTTGTCAAGTGTGAACGGGGGTTGGGGGATAAGTGCGATCGAGTGACATTTTATCATGCGGGAGTTGAGCCAGCTTGTCTTTGCGGAAAACGCGGGCGATCGACAATCTAGATTCTCCCAGCAGCGAAGCCAGAAAAATCCTCATACTCCCACCCGAACTTTTTACCTGATGAGGTTGTAATTGTCAATGTAAATTATTCAGTTAACAAATTGCCAGAGTATTTTCAACCAGGTATTACGCTTATAAAAAAACGCATTATTAGCTTTTTACTAGCATTCATCCTAACTTACATCACTTATCAAGTAATCTTAGAAACCATCACAGTAGAAATTCCCAGTTTCTGCTTTCACGATCTACTTTACCTTCAGAATTGCCAGGAAATACCGCCACTGCGGCGACACTTTTCCGGCGACTACAGCCAGAAAAACTTGGAACCTTTTTTAGAGCATTTAGTCAGCCATAACTATTGGTTTTTGTCATCCCCAAAGCTGGGCGAGTATTTCATAGCAACTCCCAAAAGCAGATGCCGAGTGAATAGATTAAAGTGACTTCAAAATTCCGCTTTCCAACTGATAAATTGCTGCCATGATTCCGCTTTCAGGATTGGTAAGCAGGGACTTTTTGACATCTTTCAAGTATTCTACAATGTGTTCCCGCAAAATCGGTCTTTCTACTTGTACTGTGTGATTGTAATCCCACAAGTCCCAAATGATAATCCCGATGCCGACAATTGGGTCGATTAAACTTACTCCCAACTGACTAGCAACTGTACCGCCTGTTTTCGTGGCTACCTTGGCGGCGGCTTTGCTGGCAACTTTTGCGGTAACTTTACTGCCCACTTTAGCTGCTACTCCCACAATTAAGGGTTTAGCGACTAAGTAGCCGCTGCCACCAACTAATACTTTTAATGATAAATTCGAGACGTTTCCTTTGTCGCTAATTGTGGTGGCAATATCGTTCAGATATTTGTCCCACTGTACTTGCGGTATATTATAATTGTTTTGAACTACTTTCACATTATTGCTAACTTCTGATATGTACAAATTAGCAGTATCTTGAGTAATTAATTGAAATCGCAGTTGAGCGTTTTTGGGTACCAGTACGCGGTTAGCAAATTCTCTTTGAAAGTCTTCGGTTAATTTTTCAGAAACAGCACGAGATGCTGCTGTCATATCAAATCTGTTGAGTACGGCAGATTTCACGAAATTAAAAGGTACGGTAAACTCCATCTTTTTTTGAGTGAAGTAATCAAAGTACCAATCGAGGAAGCTATTGTCTACTCGTGCAATTACTTCGCTTTCCCATTTGTCCAACTCTTTTGAGGCGAAAGTTTCGGCTGTTGTATGGGATTTTTGGATGGCGTTTTTGATGTCTTGGTTGACTTTGCTAAAGTCGTGTGGCGGCGAGACTACAACTGTTGTGGTTCCCGTATTGGTTAGTGATTGGGAAATTAGAAAGTTACCTAATAGGGGAATGATGACTACTAAAATTACGATCGTCCAAATCATCGGTGTGACAGTTTTGATTAACTGACCGATAACTCTGAGACGTTCTGTTTTCTCTGAATAGCTAATTTCTTCCTTTTCTTGACTCATGGCGGTTTCTCAACTGATGAGAGTTGGGCTAGTTTCGATTATAGGCGATCGTACCTGCGATCGTGTTACGGGCGTGTGGCCTGGGATTCTGGAAAGGTTGGGGAAAAGTCCGCCCTTTCATCCCGGACTGTATAATAGTCATAGCCTTAGTTATAGCTCAGGTACTGACTTCCCCAAAAGTATAAAAAAAGATGGTTCAGAAAATAGCTCTATTTAATCACAAGGGCGGCGTTAGCAAAACAACCACTACATTTAATCTAGGATGGATGTTAGCCACGAAGGGAAAAAAAGTAATAATAGTGGATGCCGATCCGCAATGCAACCTCACAGGAATGGTTTTGGGGTTTTCAACTAAGGAAGATCTAGAGGGATTATATAAAAAAGAACAGAATATTAAATCTGGTTTAGCACCTGCATTTGAATCAAGGCCTAAGCTAATTGAGGCTGTAGATTGTTTACCAGTAGAAGGGTGCGAGGGTCTGTTTTTGTTGCCCGGTCATGTTGGACTTGCTGAATACGAGGTAACATTAGGCATTGCACAAGAGCTAAGTGGTTCAATTCAAGCACTGCAAAACTTACCCGGTTCAATTTCATATCTTTTGCAAAAAACTGCCGATCAATTTAAGGCTGATTATATTTTGATTGATATGAGTCCAAGTTTAAGCTCAATTAATCAGAACCTGCTGATGACCAGTGATTTTTTTATACTTCCCACAAGTCCTGACTTCTTTTCAGTAATGGCGATCGATTCTTTGGCAACAATTTTGCCAAAATGGTATGCTTGGGCTCAAAAAGCTTCAGAAATGAGGATTTTGAAAGATGCTGCCTATCCATTTCCCAAAGTCACACCGCGCTTGCTTGGGACTATTGTTCAAAACTATAGAATCAGATATGGAGAGCCTGCTGCAGCTTTTCAAAAGTGGATTGATGCAATTGAAAAAGCTGTTTCCGCTAGATTAATGCCGTCTTTGCGAGAAAATAAAATGCTGCTCGCTAAAAAGATGTACGAATCTCAAGACATGGGCAGTGATTTCTGCCTTGCAAAAATTTCTGATTTTAATAGCCTGATTGCTAAGTCTCAAGATCATCAAACACCAGTTTTTGCTCTCACGCCGGAGCAAATAGAGCAGTTTGGTACAGTGTTAAACACTACTCTAGAAGCACAAAAAAAGTTTAGAAATACTTTTGATAAACTAGCAGATAAAATTATTGGTTTAACCTCCAATGCAGTCAGCAATTGATTTATTTCGCATCAGTATTGCTCGCGTTCGGGATCTGATTGCTGTGCATAATTCTCTAAAAGCTCAAGCTAGCAGTGTTCTGGATCTTTCAGATATTCTGAGAGCTACACTTGTTCTAGAGCGCCAGTCCAGTAAAAGAGGTTGACAAAAAACCTCAAATAGGGTGTACCCAAACGGCTCACAATGCGCCAC
>JAUBSN010000092.1:0-32184 GCA_036704825.1 Microcoleus sp. F8-C3
GATTTTAAAGTCCCAAAAGCCTTTCGACCCCAATTATTTACTTGCTACCCCTTGACTTGTCTAGACAGTATCTACAACATTTTGAAAATGGTTTAAGATATGAGTTACTACAAATCTATACCATATTGATATTAATTCGATCGCGAGGAAGTATAGAAGCAGGATTAAAAAATAGTGATACCAGAACTATCCGCTGGAAGTTTGATACACCAACGCTACGTAATTGACCGAATTCTGGGTCAAGGTGGATTTGGTCGCACTTATTTAGCGTTAGATAAAAAAAATAATAATAATTGTGTTCTTAAGGAGTTTGCTCCGAGTAATACCAAGCCGGAGGCTTTGCGAAAAGCTCGCGAACTTTTTGAGCAAGAAGCAAAAGTTTTACGCAAGCTCAGTCACCGCCAAATTCCTGAGTTTCTGGATTCGTTTGAGGAGAATGGGCGCTTGTTTATTGTGCAAGAATTTGTCAAGGGTAAAACTTATTCTCAGTTAGGGCAAAGTCAAACATTTTTAGAAAATGATATCGCTGAATGGCTGCGGCATCTGCTGGAAGTGCTCGACTATATTCACGGAAAAGGGATTATTCACCGAGATATTTCGCCGGATAATATTATGTTGCCAGATGGCAAACAAAAACCGGTGCTGATTGATTTTGGTGTGGTTAAATATGCTGAGACACAGCTTATAAGTGGCAATCAGGGTGCTGCTAATTCAAATCAAACGCGGGTGGGAAAAGGAGCTTATGCTCCATCTGAACAGTTGCGGAGCGGGAAGTGTTACCCCAATAGCGATCTCTATGCTTTGGCTGTGACGGCTATTGTTTTGCTGACTGGTAAGGAACCGGATGCTTTGATGAATCATCACAATCTGGAGTGGGAATGGCGATCGCACGTGAATGTCAACGACAAACTGGCTGCGGTACTGAATAAAATGTTGCAGGAAAAACCGAGCGATCGCTATCAGTCAGCGAGAGAAGTATTAAATGCTCTCGATAACAGCCAAACACAAAGAAAAACTATTATGAGTTCATCAAAAACTGAAGTGAGTTCCGATCCTGGATTACCTCCGACTCAACTTTCTACTGAGAGTCAAAATACAGGCAATCCATACCAGCCTGTAAATTATCATCGGAATCCACCGCTTCCAATCCCTGACAGTACATCTCGATGGAAAACGATCGCCCTAATTGTCCTGCCAACTCTGCTGCTAGGAGGTGCGATTGTTAGTCTGGAGTCGCCTCGCATCCCTTTTGTGTGCGGGATTCTGAACAACTGTGCTGCGGATAAACCCTTTAACGAAAGTTACAACAGCGCCGTCAAACAGGCTGGTGACGCCCGTATTTTAGGGCAAAATGCTCAAACAGACCAAGAGTTGCAGGCGGCTCGCGATCGCATGAAAAACGCGATCGACCAACTATCAAGTATTCCGCCAACGGCCAAAGTTTACCCCGATGCCCAAAAGCTTTTGCCTTCCTATCAAAGCGAGTTGACGGCGATGGAAGCGCATTTGACAAGAGAACAACAAGCTCAGAAACAATTAGAAGAAGCACAGGCGATCGCCACCAACGCGCCAAAAGAAACCGAATTATCAAAACAGAAAGCTGCGTGGATTCAAGCAGCAGACAAACTCAAAGCAATTGCTTCCGGTTCTTTCGTTGCTGACAAAGTGAAAGCTCTTTTAGCAGAATGCGATCGTCAGATTCAAGACATTGAAATCTCCGTTTCGCAACCACCCAGCCCCCTATCGCCCAGCCCCGAACCAACACCAACTTCTGCTGACGACCTTTTTAAATTCTCACCTGACAGTAGCGAGTCCGCACCAGCGCCAGAACCCTCGCCCTCTAATAGCCCAATTCCTAAAGACGACAAACCGCTTTTCTAAAAAAACAGAATACCCAGAGTCTCGCATCACTTAAAGTTCTGCAGGTTCTAAGATGAGGATATTTTATGTTCAATCCAGCACTTACGTACTCCAACCAAAGAAACCGGGTTTTTTACCGAGTCTACGGGTGGAAACTAAGTATTTCCCGAAAAAAAAACGGTTTCTTGACACCCGTGTGTAAGTCCTGTTATGTTAAATCTTTAAATTTGATTTCTAAGTTTTGGTTTATAATTCAAAGCAGCAGGCATAGATACCAAAATAGTCAGCGGACAGCGATTGCAGGTTGAATCAGGATGTTTACTGCGAGTCAGTTATCCCTTTTAAGACCCGCTGCGACAAGTCGCGTTGATTAAATATTCACAGACTCAGAATCAGCAATCATTTCCATCAAACAACTCCATCAAACAACTCCATCAAACAAATAAGGAATAAAATTGCCAATGAAGATTCAGCCAATGACATCGCTGATTACTGCATCCGCGATCGCACTTGCTACCACTATTGTCGCTAGCATTCCCACTTCCGCGCAAACCACAGGCTTCTTCTGTGGCAAAATTGCAGGTGTGCCAGCAACTATTTTACAAAGACCAGGTGGCAACGTCACAGTAATTAAGTGGGTTTCTAATAGTTTCTCAGACTCTGGATTCGATGCTGAGCGTCGGTGCGAACTGGTATCTGGCAGGTTCCAACAGTATCACAAAACTGGAACGCTCAAATACCTGACAACAGGAACGATCAACCGGCAACCAGTAGTTTGCGTTGCCAGCCGTCCGGGGGGCGACTGCGCCCGCGAGTTGCCCAACAACGGCTTGTTATTTACAGTTAAACCGGGCAGCGATGCACGAGATACATTAAAACGCTTGTTGAATTTGCGCGATCGAGCTAGCACAAATTCACTCAACGAAAGCGCGCCTTCTAGCCGAGTAGATGTCGAAATTAACGATCGACTTTACATCGACATGGCCGAATATCTCAAGAACCAACCGGCAGAAGCTGCATCCCCGCAGTCTGTGGAATCTGATGCTAGTAACCAACTGTTTTAAGCTCGGTTTTGAGTTGTATAGCAATCCTCAATAATTTGTATAGCGGTTCTCAGAAAGATTCGCGGACGTAGTTGGGCTTGGGCCCTCTTACTTTAGTAGTTATATAGGCGGTCAGTCATACCTCATCTTTTTGAGAAACGCTATATATAGTGCCTACCCCAGCGTCAAGAGGTCAACCGCGGGGGTTGCCCCTACAAAAATTACACAACTGATGCGAGGACTGCTATAGTGGCGGGTAAACGGGAGCAAGTTTATCTGTAACAGATAACTTATTCAAAAAGCCCGCCCAACTCCAACACCATTTCAAAAATCATGAATATTCGAGAGTTTTTCATGGCAAAGGAGGTGATTTGTGAAACGTAAGGTATTGAATTCCATTTCAATGACATTAGCATTTACATTGGCAAGCACAATAATTGCTTTTAGTAGTGCCAGTCACGCTCGAGAATTAACTTTTGTTTGCGGTACAGTAGATGGCGAGCCAGCAATCATCGCTCAAACACCGCAGGGCAATATACCAGCAATTAGGTGGGTATCGAGCGATTTCCAAGTTTTAGGTATTAATTCTCGATCGCCTTGCGAACAAATTGCCCAAAAACTTCAAAAAGATTGCGCCCAACAAACTGATAGCAACCAGCAAAGAGCAGTTTGCCACATCATCCCACTGGGCAGTCCCTACGCGGGAAGTGCGGTAAATTATGATTTAGAAAGCGATGCTGCTGAGAAATTAGCACCTCTTTGGGGTTCAGACATTCAAGTCTCACAATTCCCGGAACTATCGCCAATATTTCCTGTTTATATTCAGATGAATGTTTTTGTAAATGGGTTTCCTCCAGTGGCCGTTCCTGGCGTTCGAGATATTTTCGCAACACCCGCATCTGGCGGCACCATCAAACGTGAACCTGAGCCGGAGGGTTCTTTGTGGTAAAAATTATCTCGCTAATTCGGTAGGTCGGAATCGAAAATTATTCCTTAATATTAGGCATGGAGTGTATGACAGTTAAGTTAAAATACGGAGTTTCTGCGGCGCTGGTCGGTGCAACAATAGCGATCGTACAGACGCAAAATGCTGTAGCACAAACAGCAGAACAAGTCAACAAAATTGCGGAGAAAATTACAGTATTAATCGAAGGGCAAAGTCAGGGTTCAGGGATAATTATTGCTAGAGAAGGCAGTACCTATTATGTACTGACTGCCAAACACGTAACAACGGGAGGAGGCGAATCAAAAATTGTCGCGCCCGATCGCACTTCCTACCAGGTGGACAGCAACAACATTATCCAATTACCGGGAGTCGATTTGGCGATCGTGCCTTTTGTCAGCTCGAACAATTACGAGATAGCACAATTGGGAGATTCTAAAACAGTCACAGTCGGAGAACAAGTCTACGTTTCCGGCTGGCCAAAACCGGGCGAAACTATTACAAGACAGATCCGTCAGATGACAGCAGGACAAATTTCAGCTCGCGAACGGGTAAATGACGGCTATGAATTAATCTATACAAACCCAACTCGTCAAGGAATGAGCGGAGGGCCAATTCTCGATCTTCGCGGTCGTGTGATTGGCATTCACGGACGTACAGAGGGGAGTACAGAAGATACAATAACGAAAGCCTGGGTAAACTTGGGAATTCCCATCAACACTTTTGTCGAACTCGCCCCTAAAGCTTACGCCGAACAGGGAAAAGAAAAACTCAAACGGCAAAATTATCAAGGGGCGATCGCCGACTTCAGCCAAGGAATGCGATTCAATCAAAACTCTGCCGATGTTTTCAACGGTTTAGCTTACGCAAACTTCGCTCAAAAAAATTACAGAGCAGCTCTAGAAAATGCGATCAAAGCTATTCAAAATAATCCCCAATTAGCCGAAGCTCACCGCGTTCGCGGTGCTAGCAACGCTCAATTGGGAAATCATAAAGAAGCGATCGCCGACTTCGATCGAGCTATCCAAATCAACTCTAACTTTGCAGATGCCTACGGCCTGCGGGGTGTCAGCCGAGCTCAAATCAAAGACTACATAGGAGCCAACTCCGACATCGCCCAAGCCATCCGCCTAGATCCCAACAGCCCGGTTGGCTACAACCGCCGCAGCGAAGTGCGCCTGATAGTCGGGGACAGCGAAGGAGCCAATGAAGACGCTCAAAAAGCAGCATCTCTAAGTGGAGCATCAGGGAATGAAGACGGCTTCCAACAGGCACTCAACAGCGGACTGGGAATATCTGTGCCGAGAAATCAAATTGCCAGAGTGGAGCCACAGCAGCCCGCCCGGACTCTTCCCCAAACACGTCCAGCACCCAATAACTCTCTAGAAGCAAAACAAGCAACACCGACACCTGCGCCAACACCAGAGCCGCAGCCACTCAGTCAGCCAGCACCTCAAGCGGTGCGACAAGCTGCATCGCCAGGAGCGGAATCAGCCATTCAAGCCTTAATTCGCGGCCAGCAAACCTTCCGCACGCGCAACGGTGTATTTACAGGTACTGTCAGCTTGCTGGAACGCTCGTTTAACATTCAACTTCCCATGTCAAAGTTCAACTTTGCCATCCACACAACTACCAGGGGAGCATATCACTATGCTATACCTCTAAACCCCAACCAAAAAGCCTATGTGGGAGCGGTGTTTTTGACGGAAAAAGCTACTAATAACAATCCTGTAACAGTATCAATTGTGTGCGAAACCGATGAAGCCAGCAAAATCCGCCCGCCAGATCCACTATATGTGCAGGGTCAGCCAATTTGCCGTCCGGGTACGTCGCCTGTGGGTGCGAGCAATTCGCAGTCTGGAAATCCTGAGTCTTTAACCAACAATCAAGCTGTTTCCGAAAAGGAATGGTAACTTTAGCAGGCCTAAAACTAGAGATTTAAAAGGTAGAATCTCAGAAAAACTTGTTTTCTACGTTAAATTTTTTAACTTTGAACTTTGAACGCAAGGATCGGTAATCATGATGAACAAACAAAAGTTATCGAGTTCGATCGCCATTGCTGGATCGATCGCACTTGCTGTAAGTGCGATCGGGGATTATGCTAGCGCTCAAACTACCCTTAAAACCAGAGCATTTGTCTGTGCCATAAGCAGCGGCGCTCCCGCAACCATTGCTCAGACTAATCAAGGTGACGTACCGGTGATTCGGTGGACTTCCGATCGTTTCCGCGATGCCGGCTACAGTCCAGAACGGCGCTGTCTTGAAGTATCAGCAAGATTTCAGCAATACTTCCGAAATGGAAAACTGAACTACCTGACTACTGGTATTATGAACAACCAGCAAGTAGTTTGCGTTGCCGATCGAGACGGAGGTGATTGCACAGGACTGCTGTTCACCCTAAAACGAGGGAGCGAGCCGAGTCAAGTATTAAAGAATTTACTTGCTGTCCGCGTCCGCGCTTCTTCTGTGCCGCTCAATGAAAGCACATCTCGTGTTTATATAGATATGAGCGAATATCTCAAACAAGCTGCTGTAGAAGAACAGCCAAATTCGCAATCTGATAGTCCCGTCTGGTAAGACTTCCAGTAAATTCTGTAACATTAATGAATTGGTTTCCCCTAGCGTTCTTAACTTGTACTGCTGGTTTGTTAACTGGAGTGGCAGTTCAACTAAACAATCGAGGTTTCTCGGCTGCTGAACTTGTCCGCACAGATTTATTGCAGCAACATCAAGCATCTATATTTCAACTAGGCAAGCCACCTGTGAAGTCGCCAGCAGCTCAACCGCTGAATTTACCCGCCAAACCCCCAAAACCTTTGTCAGGCAAGAACCAGGGAGAATCGCAGCCCCAAAGGGCGGGAGATTTATCGAAACAAGCTATGCTCCAAAAAGCGCGTTCAATTACTGTCAAAGTGCTTTCTGGAGATAGTTGGGGTTCGGGGATTATCATTCAGCGGCAAGAACAAGTTTATACTGTGCTGACAAACGACCATGTATTAGAGTTAGGAAAAACATATCGCATCCAAACTCCAGACGGTAAGATTTACTCCGCCACCCGATATTTAGCAACTCAATTTACAGGCAAAGATTTAGCACTTTTGCAGTTTAGCAGTACCAAATCTGACTACAAAATAGGCGTATTTGGAAGTTCTTCAGCGGTCAAAGAAGGGGATAAAGTATATGCTGCCGGGTTTCCTTTTGAAGCTAACAAGTCAGATGCAGCGGGATGGAAATTCACGGGCGGACGAGTATCGCTCATACCTGAAAAATCCCTCGAAGACGGCTATCAACTGGGTTATGACAATCAAATAGAAAAAGGTATGAGCGGCGGGCCTGTGCTCAATTGGGCGGGTGAGGTGGTAGCTGTGAGCGGAATGCACGCTTATCCACTTTGGGGAGATCCTTATGTGTTTGAGGACGGCTCGAAACCTTGTGAGCCAATGCGGCAGTTAATGGTGCGATCGAGTTGGGGAATTCCGACAGAAAAGTTTTTGCAATTAGCACCGCAGTTCTCGACTAAAATGGCGGTTCAAACGCCTAAAAATATCAGCTTAAAGCCACCATTTCAGTTGTTGGCTAAGCAGGCGGGGACATCGAATTTAACAGTTTTCCAACCTGTTGGTAAAACGGCTAGACTGATGCAGCAACAGGCGGCGGCGGCTAAAAGTTGTACTCAGCTTTAGAAATCAGGACACGCCAGTGCCGTTTGCCTACAATTAACGGGGGTATGGACACGGAAATGCCGTGTCTATCAAGGAAAATCAAGACACGGCAGTGCCGTTTCCCTACAATTAATTCGTGATTATTTTGGGGTAGGGACACGGTATTGCCGTGTCCTCGGTTGGTTACAATAAATCTTTCAATTTCTCATCTTCTCCCAACACTTTGATTACCTGTTTAATCTCCTGCGTCCTGTCCTTTTTCACAATCAAAGTTACGTTGCCATCTCTGACAACTACGACATCTTCTAAACCAATGGTGACAATCACCTCATTCTCATCGGCTGCATAAAAAATGCCGCCTTTGGTGTCAATTCCCACGTGTTTTGCTAACTCGACATTCGGTTTGTCTCCTTGCAGCAAACGGCCGATCGCATTCCAATCTCCCAAATCGTCCCAGCTAAAGCCTACAGGCAGAACACAGGCTTTTTGCGTCTTCTCCATCAGCGCGTAATCGATGCTAATTTTGGGTAATTCCGAATAAGCCTGTGCGCCTTTTGCTTCTAAAGCTGCCATCATTTCCGGTACATGATTTCGCAATTCTGTCAAGACTGTTCCGACTCGAAATACAAAAATTCCGCCGTTCCAACTAAACTTGCCGCTGGCTACAAATTCTTCAGCAGTTGTACGATCGGGCTTTTCCGTAAACCTCGCCACCCGATAGGCTGGAAAACCGCCAAAACTGCCGATTTCTTCCCCTTGTTCGATGTAGCCGTAGCCGGTAGAAGCATAACTCGGCTTGACTCCCAAAGTGGCGATCGCACTTTCCTTTCTCGCCAACTCAGCCGCCGCCTCCAAAGTCTTGACAAACTCCTCCGGTTCCCCAATCCAGTGATCCGCCGGGAAAAACCCGACAACCGCATCCTCACCGTAACGCTTCGCGGTTTCTATAGCAGTCCAGGCCACCGCCGGCGCAGTATCCCGGCCCTCCGGTTCCGCCAGCAAATTCTCAGGAGGCAGCAGCGGCAACTGTTCGCGGACTCCCGCAGCCAACATTTCCGACGTTACCACCCACAAATCGTCCCAACCGTTACCTAATGTTAATAGTCGATCGGCTGTAGCTTGCAGCAAACTCTTGCCACTACCGTCGAGACTCAAAAACTGTTTGGGGCGCTGCTTGCGGCTGAGAGGCCAGAAGCGTTCGCCTTTACCGCCGGCGAGAATCACGGGAATTAAGGTTTTGGTCATGGTTTGAAGTTAAACGGTTCTGATCTATTTTGCCTGACGGCTTATAATTATTCAGAGAATTGTTCTTGTCTGGGGGTGCTCGGAGCGATCGAACTACATTTTTTGCCTAGTTTCCGTGAATGGGTAGCTGTAAAAATCGGGGTATGAAATTTTTCTACTGGAACCCATGTGCAGCAACAGTTTGAGGCTCACCCTCTGAAAAAACGATTCGCGGAAAGTCTGAAAGCTTTACAGGATAACGCTTTGGAGTGAGGATGAAAATTTTGGTATTGACAAGGCAAAGGCTGGAATAGTACTTTTGTTTTAGATTCACGGAACTGCACCTTGAAAACCAAATACAGCAAGGCTTCTGGAACGGGCGGCCGCAATTAAACTAAAACCCTATTAGGGATTGAAACTTAGTCGGGCTGGAATTGTAGAAAAAATTAGTGCCGCAATTAAACTAAAACCCTATTAGGGATTGAAACCTTGAATTTTTAACACTTCCTTAATAATTTGGACGCGCCGCAATTAAACTAAAACCCTATTAGGGATTGAAACGCAGCAGATTTTGGAGGAAGTAGCCCTAAACACTGAATTTAAGCCGCAATTAAACTAAAACCCTATTAGGGATTGAAACCTGTGACTGCAAATGTGCAATGTCCCAGAAGTTTCCGCCGCCGCAATTAAACTAAAACCCTATTAGGGATTGAAACTCTATCTTGTTTTTCGTTACGTCTTCGTAATCTTGCGGCCGCAATTAAACTAAAACCCTATTAGGGATTGAAACTCGTCGCCTAAAGGCGTAGAGGTTAGCGGAGGAGCCAGCCGCAATTAAACTAAAACCCTATTAGGGATTGAAACCAAAAAATAATTATCAGAATACTTTCTCTCTAAAAGCCGCAATTAAACTAAAACCCTATTAGGGATTGAAACAAATAATAATCAGGATGAATGGCGAAATATTTAGTATGCCGCAATTAAACTAAAACCCTATTAGGGATTGAAACCAGTAGCTTATTTAACTCATAAAGCTAATCCAGCAAGGCCGCAATTAAACTAAAACCCTATTAGGGATTGAAACCAATGGTGGAAAATGTTGGGAGTTAGGCTACATATCGCCGCAATTAAACTAAAACCCTATTAGGGATTGAAACTTGCCTTTACTGGGATTTTTGACTTGGTATCCATTTTCCGCCGCAATTAAACTAAAACCCTATTAGGGATTGAAACGACTCTCTCAAATTGTGCCAAAAACAGATTTTTAGGCCGCAATTAAACTAAAATTAACCTAAACCACTATTAGGGATTTCTTGTCACCCGATCGATCCAACTTTCATAAAATGATACCCGCGTGTCGCCGGAAATTTCCCCAAAACTGCCATTATCGTCAATTTTATCAATATCGCTGATGTTTGTTTTGAAAAATCCCCGATCGCTATAACCCCAAGAACTGATCCCCGCAATCTTCCCGCCAACAAACGAAGGGCCGCCCGAATCTCCGCTAGCCGTAGCTATCTCATTTTTTCCCAAACCGCGATCGCGCAACCTCGGAAAATGCCTCCCCAAAGCATCGCGTTCGCTAGTTCCCGCGTCAAAATCAAAGATTAATTGACTTCCCAAAACCAATTCCGACATATCTGATTCTGTAGCATCTTTCAAAACATCAATTAAAGCATCATAGCGATTCTGTCCGCTATATCTTTTCGCGTCTGAATTAGAATTTTCATCCTGTCCCTTTGCACCTAAACCAATATATCCGTATCCTACTTTTGTCAATACTTTCCCCACTTCATTTTTCTTTCTATTTATCTCGTACTGTTCGATACTTGGCGGCGCCACCCTTTTCAGCTTCAAAATAGCAATATCGTTGCCAACCTCCGATTCGTAACCAGTCCAGCCCGGATGGATATAATATTTGTTAACGGGGATGCTAACTTCACGGCTAGGCAATTTAAAAATTGCTGTAATTGCCGTTTCAGCAGGAACCTTAACTCCGCCTTCGTTCAGACAGTGGGCCGCTGTGAGAACGTACAACCCTCCCCTTAGCAGCGAACCAGTACAGAAAGCCCCATCGAGATAAGCGACGCCTGTATATTGATTTAAAGCTAAAGGTTTGCGGGAACTGCTGTCAGGAAAAGCGCTAATTATCGATCGCCCAACTTCGGCAGTTTTTAAAACAAAAAATACCGTCAGAACCGCGATTAATAAGATTTTGATTTCCGACTTCATTTTTAATACTGAATTGCTTTGATAGCTATTCGAGACCTGACTTGTGCAAGAAGTCGGGCCTCGGAAGTATTTCGTTTATGGAAGTTAGCTTATATCCTTTCCGGTTGCATCGAAATAATAAAATCGAGCCAACAGTTAACACTCAACCATTCTGTTTTTCTAGCCCGATTCAACAGTCAACAGCGTTGCCCTGAGCGAAGTCGAAGGGTCAACAATAATTCCGGTGCAACCGGAATTTATATTACTTATTGCAACATTTTATTTCGGCGATAATTCGACGTTGAGTTCGTTCACGACGCGGCGTTTGAGCGGGATTGATTGTTCTCTAGGCAGCAAGTCAAATACTTTCCGAAAAGCATCATCTACCTGCTCAAACGGTATTTGCCCTTTCTTATTAAAAACGACTTTTCCAGATTGGTCGAGGATAACAGTTTGAGGTACAAAACCTTCGTAATAATGGCTGGGTTCCGTGATTTCTGGTGACGGTTCCGGTGGCAAAGAGTCAATTGTTACGGGGATAAAATCGGCTTCGCGGCCGTAAAATTCCTGGAGTTGAGAGACGACGATCGCGTATTGCTTGGAGTCGCTGCTGTCATCTGTGTAAAAAACTAACAATACGGGTTTATGGCGTTTGAAAGAATCTGCCATCTTGACTTTAGGAGGAACTAGGGAACCGTTGCCGGCGTAGAGAGCAAATATTGTACCGTCAAAGCGATCGTCTGTGAGAGTTGCCAAGGCAGGCGCAGTGCCGCTTAGCAGTATCAAGCTAAGTGCGATCGCCACTGTTACAAGACTGGCTGACAAGATTCGCCTCAGCCAGCGGATGCCAGAAGCAGCAGTAACAATTGAATTTTTGTTCTCAGGAAATATCATAGGTTGTGGGCAGTTGCTGTAACGAAAGCGAAATCAGATGCAAAAACTTTCCTAAGTTTATCAGCAACTGTATGCAAATGTTCCTGAGTAGGTTAACGTAGTTTCGGATAGACTATGAGAATTTGCTTGTTGTAGCGCTCGACACAGTGATTCTACCGATCCAAGAACACTATTTGCGATCGGCTTTTCAGGGGCGGACTGGAACTGTCCGCGCCACAATAAAATTTATTTGTGGTGGGGTGGGCTTCTAGCTTCCCAGAAGGGTGCAAGATATTAAATTCAACTGATTACTAGAAACTGACAACTGGGAATTTACAACTAATGACAGCTTTGCTTGACGCACTCCTCGCCCAAACGCCCGCTGCTGATGTTTCCGGACCCGCTCAAATCAATCTGGTGCAAGCGATTGTTTTAGGAATTGTACAAGGATTAACAGAGTTTTTGCCCATCAGCAGCACCGCTCATTTGAAGGTAGTGCCGATCGCCCTGGGATGGGGCGATCCCGGAGTTGCTTATACTGCTGTTATTCAGTTGGGCAGCATTATTGCAGTGCTTTGGTATTTCTGGAAAGACTTGAAAAATATAATTGTTGGTGCAGTAGAAGCCCTAGTGCAGCGCAACTACAAATCGCATGAGTTTCAAATGGCGGTGGCACTGGTTTTGGGAACAATACCTATAGTCTTTTTTGGGCTGCTAATCAAGGCATTGGTTCCAGATTTTGACAAGTCGCCGCTCAGGAGTTTGGCCAGCATCGCCATTGCTTCGATCGTCATGTCGCTGCTGTTAGCAACAGCAGAAAAAATTGGCAAGCGCAATCGCACTTATGAAAAGTTAACTGTCTTAGACGGAATTTTGATGGGATTAGCTCAAGCAATTGCATTGATTCCGGGGTGTTCGCGATCGGGTTCTACGCTAACAGCAGGATTGTTTATGGGATTAGAAAGACCTGCCGCCGCGCGGTTTTCTTTTTTATTGGGAATTCCGGCAATTACTCTGGCTGGATTAGTAGAATTAAAAGGTGATTTAGGACAAGGAATCGGCGATGCTGGAGTTGCAGCTTTGATAGTAGGAACGATTTCGGCATTTGTGTTTTCTTATTTGTCGATCGCGTGGCTAATGAAGTTCCTGCAAACTCAAAAGACGTGGATTTTTGTGTGGTACAGGCTGGCATTTGGCGTGGCGATTTTAACTGCTCTAGCAGGTGGGGCATTGCGAAATCAGTAGGTTGTTCTAATTACAAGAATTGGTTCTCCGGCCTGTTCCACAAAACAATAACAGGCCGGAGAGCCTGTTCGACAAAGAGTAAATTTTATTGCGGGACGGACTGGAGATCCCGTTCATAAAATGCTTATTAAGAGTTAACAAAATGTTAGCTTTTAACTCAAAGCGATCGTCGCCGTGAAAGATGTAAAATGCTCGAAGATAGCGAAGACCCAAAAGCAGAATTAGCACTAATTCTGCGTGTTCCGGCTCCTAACATTGGTGCAGCCATGTCCTTATTTATAGCTCCCGGAATTGTGGGAACAATAGCATCAGATTTAAAACTGGTTAACCGTTCAGAAGCCCAGTGCTAATATATGGAAGAGTATCCCAAAAAAAGCGATTATTTCCCGCACTGGTGGGTTGACAAAAGAGCGTACTCGTGATTGCAAAAATAACTAACCTTGTCAGGAGTCCAGTCAAAATTTTGAGTTTCATAAATACATATTGTTGATACATCCTCTCACAACCAAGCTAAATTCACAACCCAGAACTTATCCTGATTCTAAAGGCGATCGACCTTAGCAGACTGCTATGCTAAAGAGAGAAAACTAACACTGCCATCAATCTCAAAATGCTACTTGTTCCGACGGCTGAACCAATTCCGCTTGTGGCTGATGCAAACGGTGTTATCCGCATTAGCAAAACTCGGGTCACACTAGATACAGTCATTACAGCTTTTCTTGAAGGAGGCACAGCAGAAGAAATCCGGGAACAGTACCCGTCTCTTGAACTTTCCGATATTTATTTTGCGATCGGCTACTACTTGCGACACCAATCCGAAGTTGACGCTTATCTGATGGAACGTCAACGTCTTGCCGCAGAAGTTCAGCAGGAAGCAGAAAGGCGTTTTAACCCAGTTGGAATACGCGATCGCTTATTAGCAAGACGCAACCAAAAAGGGTAGTTTTATATGCTGCGATTCTTGGCAGACGAGAACTTTAACAATCAGATTGTCCGAGGTATTCTGCGGCGGAATCCCGACGTTGATATTGTCCGCGTTCAAGATATGGGCTTGATAGAAGCAGACGACCCAACTGTTTTAGAATGGGCAGCGCTGCAAGGGCGCGTGTTACTAACTCACGATGTAGCAACGATGACCAACTTCGCCTGCGATCGAATGCAAGCAGGTCTTGCAATGCCTGGGTTATTTGAAGTCAGTCGCCCTGTTTCCGCAGGTTTGGCGATCGAGGAAATTTTGCTAATAGCTGAGTGCAGTCTGGAAGGAGAATGGGAAGGACAAGTGCGATTTTTACCTTTACGCTAACGAGTTTAAGCAAACTATGTCAATACCGAAAAAAGGAACCAGAAAAATAATTGTTGATGGGCAGCCTTTCATCTGGCTAATCCGAAGACAAGCTACTTATACGCAAGAATGCTACGCTGGCGGAAATCTTCATGTTGCTGTCCAACACGCCCAAAAACCGGGTTCGGTGTTAGTTATCCTCACCGATCGACCTCATCCTCAATGTTTGGCGGATATTAACGAAGGGAAACCAGTAACACCCTCTGATGCAGCACAATGGATAAGGCAAGCAGTGCAACTTGGATGGCAGCCTCAGCTACCTGGAATAACTTTTAACGTGCAGATTGCAGGAGGACGTGCAGAAAAAATATATTAGAGCGGGGAGTGTCGATCGGCTATGCTGAAGACAGAAAATTAACACCGCACTCAAACTCAAAATGCTAGTCGTTCCCAGCAGTTAATATTGATGTAGCACAAAAATATATATCCTACACCAACTACCACGATTCGGCTTTCGCCGACGCTAAGCGATGTCTACCGAAACATTAGTTAACTGGCTCGAATCGAGCACCGAATTAGGCATATTATCCCGCGAGATTTTACAGGCGATCGCCGGTGAAATGGAGATGTCAACTTATCCCCCTGGATTTCGAGTGGTAATCGAAGATACACCAATCACTCATCTCTATATCCTAGAACGAGGACAAGCCGATCGATACCGCCGCAAACAACCGGGATTAATGTGGGCGAGTAGTTTGTTGCCGGGGGCGATCGTCAATTTATCGGCACTCCAGCGATCGCAACCTGCCGATAGTCGAATTATAACTCGGACAGAGTGTCAATTTTGGGTAATTAGTGCCAATCGCTGGCGCAATTTGCTAGAAAGATATCCACGCATTACCGAAGCCTACGCTCAACGCTTGGCAGCGAAATTAGAACAGTTAGAAGCAGAAATTGCCTACGAACGCGAGCGTCAAAATGCCCTCCGCAGCTATCTAGTACCCCGGGCAAAACGGGGAGTCATTGGGAACAGCCGTTATGCGGTAAAACTGCGCCAACAAGTTCGGGCTGCATCGAGTGACGATCGATCGGTTTTAATCTCTGGCGAACCAGGCTTAGAAAAAGATAATTTAGCAGCTTTAATTCATTTCGGGTCCGATCGGCGCAACGAGCCAATTATTCAGATCAAAAGTGCCTTGCTTCAGGCTAACGGAGCGGAATTATTCGGGCGTTTGGGCGGCAAGCCGGGGCTGTTGGAATGGTTGGGAGAAGGGACGTTAATTTTCAATGACGTGCAAGAATTACCCGCTCAATTATGCCCTCAAATTCAGCAATTATTAACCGATGGAACCTATACGCCAGTTGTCAAAGAAGGACAAATACCGCCACCGCCGCGTTCTAGCAACGCGCGGATAATTTTAATCTCAGAAATGGTCTTGCCCCAGCTAGATAAGCTGGCGCAACACAAGATTAAAGTACCGTCATTGCGGGTGCGAAAAGCAGATTTAGAGGCACAAGTTAACTATTATCTCAACATCTTTTCCCGCAAAAAGAAATTAGTCAGACCCCAAGTCACACCGGAAGCAATTCGCCGCTTGCAAGCCTACGATTTTCCCGGAAATTTACAGGAATTGCAGGGAATGGTCGATCGCGCTTTAGTTCAAGCACAGGGGAGTCAGGTATTGACAGAAGAAGTCTTCTGGGCGCAGGCTGCAAAGCAACAAAAATTTCGGCTTAACTTATTGAAGATATATCCCAAATTTCGGCAATTTTTACGGAGCGATTGGTATCCCGATCGCGTAAATTATTGGTTTACCACTTGGGTATTTGCCGTAGTTGTAATTACCCTGTTTGTCGCTCCCCAAGATCGACAGCATAATTTTGCCCTGAATATCTTTTGGGCGTGGTGGTGGCCGTTAATTTTATTATTATTCCCCATCATCGGGCGATTGTGGTGTGCTTTTTGCCCTTTTATGATTTATGGGGAAATAGTCCAAAAATTATCGCTGAAAATTTTCCCTCGCACTCTCAATAAATGGCCGCGCCAACAAGCAGAAAAATGGGGCGGCTGGTTTCTCTTCGGACTATTTACTCTGATATTTCTGTGGGAAGAATTGTGGGATTTAGAAAATACCGCCTATTTATCCAGTTGTTTGTTATTGCTAATTACGGCTGGCGCGGTAATTTTTTCCCTCATCTTCGAGCGGCGATTTTGGTGTCGTTATTTATGCCCGATCGGGGGAATGAATGGATTATTTGCTAAACTCTCAATTATCGAACTTCGCGCCCAACAAGGAACCTGCGGGGCGGAATGCAGCACCTACCAATGTTACAAAGGCGGCCCCGGCTTGGGGGAAGGATTAACTACTAATGGCTGTCCGATTTATTCCCATCCCGCCCAATTAACCGATAATAAAGATTGCGTGTTGTGCATGACTTGCTTGAAAGCTTGTCCGCATAGATCGGTAGAATTAAATCTGCGCCCTCCCGGCATCGAATTATGGACTACCCACGTTCCTCACAGTTATGAAATCGCGCTGTTATTTCTATTGTTGGGCGGTATCTATCTGCATCGCTTGCCGGAGATAAATAGTTTGTTGGGGCTGGGCATCAATTTAGAGGAATTTTTACCTCATTTAGGACTGTCGATCGCAGTGTTAATTATCCCGCCGATGATTCCCCTAATTGCCTACGGAATTATACAGGCAATTTATCGATTGGGACAAGCAGAAACCATGCCATTTACAACCTACAAACCCCTCTCATTTGTCTCTCTCGCCTACGGTTATTTACCCTTAGTCTGGGGCGGTAGTTTGGCTCACTATTGGCGATTGGGTTTGCAGGAAGGGGGGCGAGTGATTCCCGTAACTTTTGCCACTTTCGGACAAATTAGAGACGATTTACCGAGTTTTATCGGCGATCCAGCGGTGATTAGTTTCTTGCAAGGTTTAACTTTGATTGTATCATTATTAGTCACAATATTTGTGACTCAAAAAATTGCCAAGCGGTCGATTAAATCTTTGATTCCACAGCATTTAGCGAGTTTGTGCCTGATGGTGAGTTTGTGGTATGCGATCGTGGGTAGCTAAAAGGGACATTTACCTGTTCCCCGAACCCGATTAAATATTAACTATCAACTATCAACTTTGTACCGATCGTAAAATCCAATTGGTAGCATCTTGCACGCCATCTTCTTCCATTATCTTCCTTCTTCGATCGACCACCTATAAAGTGTCGAATTTCTTCCAGCCGTTATAACTCGGAGTTTTTGACCGTCGGCTGCGCTAAAAATAAAGCTACAAAATCCCAAACCCGTACCGCTACAGGCTTGCAATTCTGGATACCCAGATCGGTCGGCACGATCGCGATCGGAGGGCGAGAAATAAGAGTCGGAAACTGGTTGCCACCCGGCATTTATTAAAGCTTGTCTCGCCTCGGCATAGGGGGTATCCTGACGCAACATTGGTATGGGTTGAGAGAGTTTAATTTTTGCCGGTTTTACCTCCCAAGAGACGATCGAGGGTTGTTTTCCTGCGCTATTATTGGTCGTTGTAATGGTTAAAGTTTTCCCATCTGCCGTGACAAACTGAAAATGACACAATCCCCATGCCGTTTCCGGACAAGCGACCAGTTCTGCAAACCAAAATTTGCTGATAATATATTTCTCGATCGAATTTAAGGCTGCAATCCGACCGGGGGAGTAATAATTGTAAGCAGCTTGCCATCCCGCATCTTGTAAACTTGCCCTAGCTTGGGCATAGGACATATTTTTTGCTAGAGTAGGTAGCTCTTGTGCCGCAACAGAAATGCAACTGCAAACGATCGATTCAATGGATAGGGCGATCGCACCCAAGAGAAGGTGATGCCAGCCAAGAGACCTGCGTTTCATTGACTTTTCTCAGCTAAAAAATCTACACCTGTTATAGGAAATGTTCGACAGTTAGTTTCCGGATTTGAAAGTAGTTAGCGATATGAACTTTAGTAGTATTGTAGCATTATTCTGTGCGATGACCGTCTTGGCTGCTATTCCCAGCATCAGCGTATTGGCTGTTTCCACTCGATCGGCCGCATTTGGATTTATTCACGGTGTTTTTACCACCCTAGGAATAGTAGTTGGTGACATCATTTTCATCCTGATAGCCATTTTAGGTTTATCGCTGCTTGCGGAAAAGATGGGAAACCTGTTTTTTCTCATCAAATATCTCGGCGGGGCTTATCTCATCTGGTTGGGAATAGGTTTGTGCAGGTCAAAATTGCAGGATGTAGAAGCGGCGGAAGTTGTTAAATCCTCTTGGCTGTCCAGTTTTTTAACGGGACTGTTTATTACGTTAGGCGACCAAAAAGCAACTCTCTTCTATCTTGGTTTTTTTCCAGCATTTCTCGATCTTTCCAAAATCTCTTATTTTGATACTGCCATCATCATTGCAATTGCGATAGTATCCGTAGGTGGTGTAAAACTGGGTTACGCACTCGCGGCCGATCGAGCTAGATTGCTGATTAGTTCTAAAATCAGGAAAGGAATCAACATTGCTGCTGGCTGCGTCACGATCGCGGTGGGAGTATTTTTGATAGCAAAAGCTTAGTCCTTCGGTCGAAAATGTTTAACCATATCGATCTATTCGATGGCATCCACTTACTCTCCTATACTGTGAGATTTTGTTTGAGTAGGCCAATTTAAGAGCAGGCTTCGTGCTGACAGGTACAGCAAAACACCATTACAAAGATGCCAGAGGAAATGAGTCCCAGTTGGAAAGAAAGGGCAAATTGCCCGATCGAGAGTACGGAATGCAAGGGCTAACAGGAAGACACCTGTTGCTGCTAATAGAATGAATGGTTCGCGCTTTTGCTGCCGGTAGTGATACACTCCTAGTCCGAGCAAAACCAAAAATGCAGTAGCATACGAAAGAGAACCATTGAGAAGATTTGTAAATTGCTTGCTAAAATCGCTAACAAAAAAGAATGCTGCAAGTAATACTCCTGCATATCCTGAATTCATCCTAACTACCCGACGACTGTAAAGCCATATAAAACAAAGCTGAAAGAGCAGAATAGGAATCACATCTAGTAAATTTGCCCATCGCGTTGCAAATGTATGAAACAGGAAACTTCCGATACCAATACTGGTGGCTAAAGCAATCAGTATCCAAATACCAGGGGATATTTTGCGGTGTCGCTGAGCTAATTGCCAAATAGCCCATGCTGCAATAATGAAAGACACATTGGAAATAGCATTCAGCGGCTCGCTCCATAAACCAGGAATGAGCCGCTCACAGTAAAGGTCGATATAATCATTCATAGCTTTACCATTGATTTTTTCAAGCTAACTTATAATTGTGTCCCAGATGCGGTACAATACATAATTCAACCTACTAAAATACCCGAAATCGCTGATGTATGTCAACCCCATTATTGCTCCCATGCAGCATTTAACACTAAACTAAACCTGTATAAATGAGACAGTATGATTTTTTTTATACATCTAAACTTCACAAAACTTCTGTCAAAAACACTTAATCCAAGCTAAAAACAAATCAATAAATCATGAGCGAATCCTCAATCAAACCCGCCCTAATCACCAAAGTCATCCCCGACAGCATCTGCGCCGAAATGGGATTTGAACCCGGAGACTCAATCGTCGCCGTAAACGGTCAAAACCCCCGCGATTTAATTGACTATCAATTCCTGTGCGCCGATGAATTTATCGAACTAGAAGTTTTAGACAGTAAAGGCAAAACTCACAAGTTAGAAATCGATAAAGAGTACGACGAAGATTTAGGCTTGGAATTTGAAACTGCTCTCTTCGATGGACTAATTCAGTGCAACAACCGCTGCCCTTTTTGCTTTATCGACCAGCAGCCTCCGGGAAAGCGGGAAACTCTCTATCTCAAAGATGATGACTACCGCCTCAGCTTTCTTTACGGCAGCTATCTCACTCTCACGAATCTGAGTCAAAAAGAGTGGGACAGAATCGAACAAATGCGGCTTTCTCCTCTCTATGTTTCCGTACACGCTACGGAACCGGAAGTGCGAATTAGGCTGTTAAAAAATCTCCGGGCTGGGAAGATTCTTGAACAAATCAAATGGTTTCAAGAACGCCGCTTGCAAGTTCACGCTCAAGTAGTTGTTTGTCCGGGAATTAATGATGGCGAACATTTAGAACGCACTTTGTTAGATTTGGCAAGGTTTCATACCGGAAATATTCCCGCTGTCGCCTCGGTGGCTGTAGTGCCGGTGGGCTTAACTCGCTTTCGCCCTGCCGAAGATGAATTAATTGCAGTAACTGCCCAAAAAGCGCGAGAAGTCATCGAGCAAGTGCAGAAAATTCAAGTGCTTTTAAGTACAGGAAAAGGCGGCGTAAAGCCGAAAAGGAAGAACTCAAAATCGCGGTGTATTTGGCTGGCTGACGAGTGGTTTTTAATCGCGGGTTTAGATTTGCCGTCGGCTGCAGATTACGAAGATTATCCCCAAATTGGTAACGGTGTGGGTTCTATCCGCCAGTTTATCCAGCAGTTTGAAACGGCTTTTGAGAAGCTGCAACCGATGCCAGTTAATCCGGCGCGAAAGTTGGTTTGGGTGGTGGGGAATGCTGTAGAAAAAGCTTTTGAGCCGATCGTACAACAACTAAACCAAATTCCCGGCTTGTCCGTCAACATGGCAGCTTTGTGCAGCCGCTACTGGGGACAAACTATCACTGTCACGGGTTTGCTCACCGGGCAAGATTTGCTCGAAGCTTTGCAGGGGCGAGACTTGGGAGATGGCATCCTGCTGCCGTCGGTGATGCTAAAACAGGGGGAACCGCGTTTTCTAGACGACATGACCCTCGAACAGCTCGCCAGCTTGCTGAAAACCCGGATTTTGCCGGTTAGCGGAGTAGAGGAACTAATCTCGACGGCGATCGGTCTGGCAACTGCTGAAGTTAAATTCTAAATTTTGAATCGAACATTCAAAAGTTAAGATGAGTAGGGTAATTGTGACTTGTAACCGTCGAGTTCAGGCTACAGACTAGAAACTTGAGACCTCAATCTTGCTCTAAAATTGTCTCTAGGATTGCAGAGTAATTAAAAAATTATGCGTGTTTTTCGTCAAATCATCGTAGTCGGAGTGGGCGCTGCAATTACTTTGGGCAACGCCGCACAGAGTGCTTCAGCACAGTCTCCGACTAAATCTCAGGACAGTTTGTCCCGCTTCAATCAGCTCGAATTAGGGCAGAATGTTCGATCGACCTCGAACAAAGCGGCAGAATCAGTATCAGAAGCCGAACAGCCGATCGCCCTTAACCCTCAAACCTCCGAGTCTCAGCAGCCAGGGGGAGCTAAAATCGCATCAACTCGAACCGGGACCGAGCAAGCATCAAAGCCTCAACAGGCTGCTCCGGCTTCCCCATCAACTCTGTCTCAGGCTGGTTCCACACCTCTAAGAGGTTTGGAACCGACAGAGACTCAGCAGCCTTCCCCGAACCCTCCCAACAATATTCCTGTGCCCAGTTCCCCGGTACCCATTCTCCGGGGCACTCCCAACGAAAGTTTCCCCCCTGTCCCTCCGAGGGGCATTTTAGAAACCAAGCCTCCGGCTTCCCTCGAACCCAACCCGAATCCGCTGCAGTTTCCGACAAACCCGGAGGATGTCAGGATCGAGCAAACCGAGCCAATTACCTTGCAGCAGGCGATCGACCTGGCGCGCCGCAACAGCCAAGTTTTGCAAATCGCCGGACAGCAAGTGGAACAAAGCAGAGCAGCTTTGCGCGAACAGCAAGCTGCTCTTTATCCAGACCTGAATTTTCAAATGGACGCCAGCCGGTCTGTGAGTGCCGGCGGAGAACTCGGAATCCGGGCGGCGCAGCGTCGCCTCAACGCTCTGGCTAACCGAACCGGGCAGCCCGCCGAGCAAGCCGGCACAAATTTCGGCAGCAACAGTCTCAACAGCACTTTGCAGTTGAGCTATGACGTGGATTTGTTCGGCAGGCGGCGGGCTAACATCCGCGCTGCTGAGGAACAGGTGCGCCTTCGGGAACTGGATGTGGAACGCCAAGCCGAGGAACTCCGCTTTGACACTGCTGAGGCTTACTACACCTTGCAAAACGCGGACGGACAAGTTGCCATCCGCCAAGCTTCGGTGAGAAATGCCGAGCAAAGTTTGCGGGATGCCGAAGCCTTGGAACGGGCAGGGGTCGGAACCCGGTTTGCTGTGTTGCAGGCTCAGGCAAATTTGGCTAACGAACAGCAACAACTGTCACTGGCCCGCCGCGATCAGCGAGTTGCCCAGCGGCGTCTGGCTGAGATTTTGAATGTCAGCCAGTCGGCGAACTTGACAGCGGCTGACCCGGTAGAGGAAGCGGGCGTTTGGAGGCTGTCTTTGGAAGAGAGTATCGTGCAGGCTTTTAAGAATCGCCCCGAGTTGGAACAGCAGTTGGTGCAGAGGGATATCAGCAAGCAGCAGAGGCGATCGATTCAGGCGGGGCGTTTGCCTCAACTGAGTGTTGGAGGTAGTTACAACGTGCTGGGACAAGACCCTGATAACCCCGATCCGTATACTTCTCGCGGCTGGGCCGACGGTTATTCGATCCGGGCGAGTCTGACTTGGAGTATTTTCGACGGGGGCGCCGCGAACGCCCGGGTGAAACAGCGAGATGCGGATATTGCGATCGCCGAAAGTCGGTTTGACCAACTCCGCAACCAAGTGCGCCGGGAAGTGGAACAAGCTTATTTTGGCTTAGAGTCGAGTTTTGAGAATATCGAAACTTCTGAGGCGGGGGTTTTGCAGTCAAGGGAAGCTTTGCGTTTGGCGAGACTGCGCTTTCAAGCTGGTGTGGGTACTCAGACGGATGTGATTCAGGCAGAAACTGATTTGACTAGGGCTGAGAGAAACCGATTGTCGGCAATTGTCACCTACAACCTGGGGCTTTCGTCTCTCCAGCGGGCTGTGAGCAATCTTCCGACTAATAACCTCTCCGATGCTCCTTGAGATTGGGTTGGGGCGATTCCCTACGGGATAGCTACGCACGCGCGCACCTTCAATCACAAAGGCAATTAGACATCGGGTATTAAACGTCCGACACATTCGTTAATATTTTGTAATAGAGTTCCATGTCAACTGCGTTAAGGGATCGGCAATGGCCAATATCAAGTTTGTGAAGGAAAATCAGGAAGTCATCGCAGCAGACGGAGCCAATTTGAGGCTCAAAGCTCTAGAAAACCGCATCGATTTGTACACATTTTCGGGAAAGATGATGAATTGCGGGGGCTACGGTCAATGCGGCACCTGCATTGTGGAAATTGTCGAGGGCAGTGAAAATCTGTCGCCCCGCACTGACTTTGAGAACCGCAAGCTCAAGAAAAAGCCCGAAAACTATCGGTTGGCTTGTCAAGCTTTGGTCAATGGCCCGGTGAGCGTGAAGACTAAACCGTGACTTTCAGAGGGCAGAAGGCTAGAGATGCTCTCTGATGCAGAAGGAAAGAAAAAAGCAGAATGCAATAATTTTGTTTTTTTTCCTATTTCACTGTATAATCACGCATTTTGCCCGCCTAGGAAAAGAAACTTGGTTTCTAGGACAAATAAGAGATTGGGCAGGGAGGCATCCACGCAGAAAGCGGGTTTCGACGCTTGTCGGCAACCTCTTCTCCTGTCTTCGAGTTTGCCTTTTGCCTTTGAGTGATATCCTAGTTGTGTGTTTTTCTATTTTCCGATAGAGGCGAGCGTCTTCATGGAAGTTAACGATTTAGGGTTTGTGGCAACAATTCTGTTTGTCTTGGTTCCCAGTGTTTTTCTAATCATTCTGTACATTCAAACAGCTAGCCGTCAAGGTAGAAAAGATTAGCAACTGCTGCTATTTCTGTCAGGCCCAAGCTGCTTGCAAAAAAAAGCGCCAACAGCTTTTTGCTGAGGCGCTTTTTTGTTAGCTGTTGAAGGTTAGCTGCTAACTCTTAACGATGGCATTCTAGCCGAATGTGCGGGCTAGCAAGACGGGACAGTTGGCGTAAACTCGCACGTAGTCGGATAGCGAATTTCCCAGGAGTCGATCGAGATCCACAAAGTTTTTGGCAACGTTGGGCCGCCGATCCGGGGAACCGATTACCAACAAGTCGGCATTCAAGTCGTCTGCAATCCGACAAATTTCTTCCCCTGGCTTGCCTGTGGCACTGACGCAGCGGTAGCTAATTCCCATTTGTTTCGCGAGTGCTACAGCAGGGGCTAATACGGGGTCTTTTTCAGCATTTGCTGTTAAATCTTCGGTGGCTTTTCCAGTCAAATCTTTGGTGACGTGTACTAGAATTATCTGTCCCCCGCTGACTTCTTTGACAAAAGATAGGGCTAGTTCTAAGGATTGTTTGGCGGATTCGGATTGATCGACGGCCACCATGACGCGCTTGATTCTTTTGACGTAGATGTCGTCTTTTACTAACAGCATCGGTCGGGATGTTAGCTGGAACACGTACTGGCTGACTGAGTTTTCCAAAATCGATTGCAGCCGCCCGAGTCCCCGCGAACCCATAATTACTAAGTCGGATTGTTCTTCTTCTGCAACTTGGCAAACTGTGGTTTTCGGGTCTCCCTGTTTGAGCCGGGGGTTGACTTTGCTGGGATCTATTTTCAGAGACTGGACTGCTTGTGCTAAAATTTTGCCTCCTTCTTCCAACTTCTCGGCCATGCCATCGGATGTTACTTGCGGCGGCACGACGTGCAAGACGGTGACAGAGGTTTGTTGCAAGGAAGGGATGTCCATCAACATATTAAACATCTCTTCGCACAAGCCGCGACCGGCTACGGCTACTAAAATTTTTTCTATCATGGTTTTTTTGGCGGTGAAAATAGTTGAGTTTTCTTGTGCGGCGTTAAACTAGGGCGTTTGTACTCTAGTTCGTTAATGTCAAGCATAAGCCTGAAGTTTGCTTTATGATTTGTAGAAATGTAGCGTTTTGGAACGATTTGTAACGTGTTAGAGAACGATCGAACTCAACCAGAACTCGCACCGGCTGGTGCCATTCAAAATCGGCGCGGGATGGACTCTGAGGGCTGGTTTGAATATTTGGTGCGAGTGTACCCTCACCATACTGACTACAGCGGTGTGGTTTGGCACGGGACTTATCTGGCTTGGATGGAGGAAGCGAGGGTGGAAAGTTTGCGCTCTCTCGGCATCGAGTATGCAGACTGGGTGGCGCAGGGTTTGGAATTGCCCGTGGTGGAACTTTCGCTGCGCTACCACCGCTCTGTACAAATGGGTCAATCTGTGGCAGTCAGAACGCGGATGGCTGCTAGCGAGGGGGTGCGGCTGCTTTGGGATTACGAAATTCGATCGGCTGATACTCAGGAGTTATATGTCACCGCACAGGTAACTTTGGTTGGTGTCGATCGCGACAAAGGTAAGATTATGCGTCAATTACCCCCAACAGTGCAGGCAGCTTTGGCAAAGTTGGCGATCAACCCTTAGACTTATCTATTACATCTCCCCAATAACTTTTGTGGAGCAGGAATCCTGGTTGCCTTTGACTGTATTTTTTGGAGATATCTATTGGGGGTCATGGCTCAAGTTTGTATAAGGTATTGTGCCCTCGCCGACGCCAGCCCCCTTTTTCAAGATTGTGTTAGTAGCTAAATCGATCGTAGATTATGATTAAAATTCTTGATTCTACCTTGAGAGAGGGAGAACAAACCCCTGGAGTTTATTTCGCACCTGAAACAAAGTTAAAAATTGCGGAGTTTTTAGACCGCATAGGAGTTGATATTATTGAAGCTGGCAATCCTGCTGTAGATAGCGAAATTGCTTTAGCCGTTACCCGCATTGCCAATGCTGGACTCAAAGTAAAAATAGGCGCTCATTCGCTCTGCCGAATAGAGGATGTTAAAAAAGCCCTGGATTGTAATGTCAGCTTTTTAGGCGTGTTTTTTAGTGTATCGTCTCAACGATTGCAATGCGACTATAATATCTGTTTAGATGCAGCCCTAGATAAAATTGTGGAAGTAATAACTTATGCTAGAGAGCAGAATGATAGTTTATTGATTCGCTATACGCCGGAAGATACAGTTCGCTCTCCTATGAAAAATGTGATTGAGGCGGCTAGTGCAGCAGTGCAGGCTGGAGCTAATATAATCAGCATAGCTGATACCACTGGATATACAACCCCATTTCAACAAAAACGTAGTATTTATTATTTTATCAAAATCCTGAAGGAGGAACTAGCCAAACGAGAATTATATCCACAAATAGAAGTTCATTGCAACAACGACCGAGGTTTAGCTTTAGCAAATGCCTTGGATGCCTACAGAGCGGGAACAGATATTATTGATGTCAGCGTGATGGGACTAGGGGAAAGAGCTGGGATAGTGGATTTAGCTGAATTACTAATAAATTTATCCGACATTATAGAGGATAAAAATTTTTGTAAACTCGGATATTTGAAAGATTTGTATAATTTGGTAAGCGAGTATTCTCATGTACCTATTTCTCCTCATCACCCGGTCGTGGGGAAAAATGCTTTTACCCATTATGCAGGTGTTCACGTTACGGCCACGGCAAAAGATGAGCGACTATATCAAAGTTTAAATCCAGAAATTTTGGGAATTAAAAGTAGTATAGCATTAGGGATACAATCGGGATTGACTGCTGTAGAATTAGCTTTCAAGCAGATGGGCAGAGAGGAACTGGCTGAAAACAAATATTTAGTAGCTAAAATTATTAAATAAATTAAATAAATTGCTAAAAGAGGAACCCCCAATCGATCTCGACAAAGAATTTAGAGAAATTATTGATAATTGCTAATTAATTTACAGTAGCACCTACCAAGGGAAAAATGCTATAGTTTGGATTATTTCAGAATAATACCCACCTATTCCTAGATAGTAATAATGTCAACAACCCCAGCAGAAAACTCTAACGAATTAAAGCCAGAAGAGAAGACATCATCTGCAAAATGGTGGACTATAGTTGGTATTGGTATTGGTATATTCATTTTGGCTGTGGATGTGTATATAGTTAACTTGGCTTTGCCACTTATGGTTGAATCTCTCCATACCAGTTTTGCCACGATTCAATGGGTAGTTTTAAGTTACTTGATGGCAATCGCCATATTTGTAATATTGGTATCAAAATTAGGTGATATCTGGAACAAGAAGCGATTGTACATTATTGGCTTAACAATTTTTACGCTGAGTTCACTATTGTGTGGAATGGCGCCAAATGTCTGGTTTTTAATAGCGTTTCGAGGATTGCAAGGAGTAGGTGCTGCGTTTTTATCTGGCTTGGGAACTGCAATGATTGTGGAGGCATTTCCAGCGGCAGAACGGGGACTGGGACTAGGTATTAGATCGGGAATTTACGGAATGGGGATTACCTTGGGGCCCATGGTAGGAGGACTGCTGATGAGTGTGGGAGGCTGGCCTTTAATTTTCTGGGTGAATGTTCCGATTGGGATTGTTGCCATTTGGATTGTGGCTTGTTTTGTACCGAATTCTGCGATTAGTGGAAACCCCGAAAACTTTGATATCATCGGTACGCTGATATTGACTATCGTCTTAACTTCTTTTATTCTTGGCATTACCCTATTACAGAAGGGTAATTCTTATATTGCCATAAATATGCTGGGTTTTTCTGTCGTCAGCTTGATTGGCTTTTTATGGTTAGAATCCCGAATAGCAGCACCAATGATCGACTTTAAAATATTTCGATCCGTAGAGTTTAGCCTGGGCTTAACGCTACGTTTTATTGCAAATTTCGCGATCGCAGGTGTCATATTCATCCTGCCTTTTTTCTTCACCTTCCTCGAACACTATTCAACTCAAAAATCTGGTTTTTTAATGGTAGTACCGTCACTTCTGATTGTGACGACTGCGCCTATTTCTGGTATTCTTTCCGACCGTTTTGGCACGCAGCTAATTACTTCAATGGGTCTAGTATTTATGGCAATTGGATGTTTTTTAATCAGCAGATTTGATACTGAATTAACTGTCATTAAGTATATTTTGGGGATTATTCCCTATGGGGTAGGAGTGGCGATGTTCAACTCTCCTAACAATAGCTCTATTATGGGAGCCGCACCGAAAGAGCGATTAGGTATTGCTTCGGGATTGTTGTCATTTTCGCGGATATTAGGGCAGATGCTCGGAGTACCAATAGTAGGTGCTTTGTTCTTCTTTACCACAAGTTTTAGCGCTAATTTTGCACCGAATATCGATATTAGCAATGCGCCTGTACAAGCATTACTTTTTGCTACACATACTACTTTTTTCGTGCTGGGGGTTTTATTAATGGTTTCGACAATGTTTGCAACTTTATTTTGGTGGGAATAAAATAAAAAATCTGCTTTCCTATAAAAATCATTGGCTGTTGATTTTAGGGAGGACTTTTCAGGATTAATTCAGTTCTGATTGCTCACTTATCTGGAATTCCAGCGCTTTCTTTTTCATAGGAAAAATGTTGTAAAATCTTTTAGCGCGGGAAGGTCTCAAACTCACATTTAATCCTGTGTCTTGAATAAAATCTGGGGTAATGGTGACAATTTCAGCAGGGGTTAATCCGCTCAAACCTTCCACCAACAAGCCAACTAATCCTTTGACTAACTGAGCCTCTGAATTGCCTTGATACAAAACTTTTCCGTCTGCCAAATTTGCAGCAATATAAACTTCTGACTCAGCATATCGAAATTATTCCTCATATTGTGGATTTGCTTCATTAATCGGACTTGCAGGGTGCGCTGCACCTTACCTGTAAACAAAAGGTATTTGTAAAGAAATATAAATTGTTGCGCCAAGTGAACACAGGCTGGCAAGTTGTGATAGCTTTGAGTAAGATAGCAATTTGTAGATGTCCATTTTTTGATCGGTATCAAAATCACTCAATTTATATTAATTAGATAAAACCAATGGAAGCATTACTTTTATTCCTAGGATTTGGAGGCGGGGCATTAGTGTGCTGGCTAATTTTGAATAAGCGAAATTCCCGCAATTTGGTGCGGATGCAGGGTTCGCAGCAGGCTATATCGAATTTGGCTGCTCAGTTAGAAGCCCGAAATTCGGAATTGCGCCAAAAGGTGCAGAATGAAAATCAGCTAAATTCTGAATTGTCCCAGTTGCAAAGTCGGTTGGAAACTGTGACTCGCGAGCAAGAATTGTTAAAAAATCAAGTGTCAGAAATGGAAGAATTTTTGGCAGGAATTGCCCGGGATCGATCGCAAATTGATGCTCTGATTGCTGATTTGCAGTTTCAGCTAGAAAATGCTCAACAAGCTGAGTCCCAGTTAGCAGAAATGGCAGAACTTAAAAAGCTGTTAGAAGTTGCGGATCTGGAGCGATCGCAGCTTAACGCTCAAATGCTGGAAATGCAAGCAGAGTTAAAAACCGTTGATGCAGAACGTTCTCAATTTCACGCTTTGCTGTCGGAATTTGAGAGTCAGTTGGAAACGGCTAGCCAAAGCAGATTGCAGGTACAGTACCAGTTGTCGGAAATTCAAATTAAGTTCGATCGCTCGATTGAAGACAGGCATCAACTTGAGTCTCAACTGTCGGGTTTGCAAACTCAACTGGAATTGGTCACAGAAGAGCGATCGCAATTTACTTCGGAATTGTCAGAGTTACAAGCTCAATTGGAGAGTGCAGAGCAAGAACGCGAAATACTCAACTCTCAATTGCAAACCGCTCGCCAACAAGCAAAGCAACCTCTATTGGAATTATTAGAACTGCAAAGACAGCTAGAAGCGGCTAATCTGGAGAAAATGCAGTTAAACTCTCAAGTTCATGAAGTACAACTTCAATCCGAAATGGTTGTGCTAGAGCGAGAAAGACTGCTGTCTGAGTTGTCAGAATTGGGGTCTCAGATACATCGCAAGGAGGGAGAGAACTCGCAACTCCAGTCTCAGTTATCTGAACTGCAAGCTCAATTAGAAACTGCTAACACAGAACGCTCGCACCTTGATTCTCAACTGTCGGAATCCCAAAGTCAAATCGAGACAGCCAACCAGAGCCAAATTCAACTTCAATCTCAATTATCCGAGTTAGAAAATCAGCTAGATAGTGTGCGTCAAAATCGCTCTGAATTAGAAGTTCAGCTAGAAACTGCTAACACAGAACGCTCGCAACTTTATTCTCAACTGTCGGAATTCCAAAGTCAAATCGAGACAGCTCACCAGAATCAAAATCAACTTCACTCTCAAGTATCCGAGTTAGAAAATCAGTTAGAGAGTGTGCGTCAAAGTCGCTCTGAATTGGAATTTCAACTCACTTCTGAAATCTCCAAATTGCAAAGCCAAACCGAGACAGCAAATCAGAATCAAAATCAACTTCAATCTCAAATATCCGAGTTAGAACACCAGTTAGAAAGTGTGCGTCAAAGTCGCTCTGAATTGGCATCTCAACTCAGTTCTCAAATCTCCCAATTGCAAATTCAAATCGAGACAGCCAACCAGAATCAAGCTCAACTTCAATCTCAAGTATCCGAGTTAGAAAGTCAGTTAGAAAGTGTGCGTCAAAGTCGCTCTGAATTGGCATCTCAGCTAGAAACTGCTAACAGAGAACGAGCGCACCTTTATTCTCAACTGTCGGAATTCCAAAGTCAAATCGAGACAGCCAACCAGAATCAAGCTCAACTTCAATTTCAAGTATCCGAGTTAGAACACCAGCTAGAGACAGTTTATCAAGAACGCTTGCTGCTAACATCGCAACTTTCCGAAGCGGGCGATCGACAATCTGAGCATTTTGACTCGGAGTCAGGGCAAATTAAAGCATCTACTTCAGATACCAAAGTTTTGAAGAGTCAAGGATTTATTGTTTCTCAGCAGGGTCAAGGCGATTATACTACGATTAGCGAAGCGCTGAAAAATGCAGCACCAGGCACCCGCATTGACGTGCATCCAGGCGTTTATCGCGAAAGTCTAATTCTAGACAAATCGGTAGAAATTATTGGCAGCGGAGAGGTCGATCGCATTGTGGTTGAAAGTATCAACTCAAACTGCATTAAAATGGCAACTGATACTGCTTTAGTGCGGGGTTTAACCCTGAGCGCTACTGGGAAATATTACGCTGTAGATATTCGCAAAGGCGAGTTAATCGTAGAAGACAGCGATATTTCTTCTGCGGACTATTCTGTGGTGGGAATTTGCGGCCCTGATGCAAGTTCTATCCTCCGCCGCAGTCAAATTCATGATGGGGTATGGAACGGAATTTTTATATCGGATAATGGGAAAGCAACCGTGGAAGATTGCAGTATTTTTAATAACGGCAGTTTGGGAATAGGTGTCGGATTGGGAGGAAAATCGATCGTGCGCCGGTGTCGGATTAATGGTAATGAAGGTGAGGCGATCGGCATTTACAAAGATGGCATTGCTACCGTAGAACATAGCGATTTAACGGGCAATGCTGGGGGTGCTTGGCGCATTGCAGATAACGGATACCTGCGCGTCAAAGGCAATCAAGAATAGAAGAAGGAAGTTCGGCAACGGATTCGCTCGACGGATGTAACGGATGTAAAGGATATAAGGAAGAAGGAAGAAGGAAGAGGGAAGAGGGAAAAGAATTCTCAATTAGCGATTCCCAATCCCTGATTCCGAATACCCAATTACCAATTATAAATGCCTAACAATCGAGCTGGATTGTGTTTCATCATTAAATCAATTTCCTGCGGATAAATGCCTTCATCTATCAATTTTTCCACAAATAATTTGTAACCTTCAGCAGGTAGGCCCAGAAATAGCTCCCGCTGCTACCAGACGCAAAGTAGCACTTTAAACCCTTGCCAGATAAGGCTTATACGGAATCCGTTTGGTAAAAGTCTACAACAAACGCTCAATAGTTCAACCAATGATAATTGGTCAAAGCCATAATTTCAGTTTGCATATTTTCTTGGAGAAAACGGCAGCG
>JAUBSN010000093.1:0-32183 GCA_036704825.1 Microcoleus sp. F8-C3
CAGCTTGCACACGCGGAGCGTTCAAACCAGTCAAAGTCTTTTGATGTAAAGGTTTTAGGCTTTTTCAGCAAGCCCTAGTTAGATGCTAGTACCTTGTCTAGTGTTTGTTTAGTTAGGGTTTGCTGAATAAGTTATGAAACACCCACAGCGGGATTGATGAGTTATTTCAAGCCCGCGAAGTATAAGTATATTTTAACTATAAAAAGACAAACTATAGCTTTTGGTAATTAATAAGCGCAAAACTCGTGTGTTTTTCGCCAAGGCACACAAAAACGCACAAAAAAACCGTCTGAGCGCGGTGGAAAGATTCATGACTAAAAAAGTTTGGGCAATAGCCGTTTGGGACTCGCAAAAAAATACAATACCAGTCAAAATGGGATAATCGTGATATCCCATTTTGGTAAAGTTTCAGAACGTTGCCATGAGGGTAGATACTGTTTTAACTCATGAGGTAAGACTTTTATTCCTTTCTCGTAAGTTGTCTCAACTCAGTGTACAATTGGCTTAATTCCTTTCCATGTCATGTTAGATGCCCAGTTTAGGGCAGTTTCAACTGAATCTCAAATAGCACCATTCCAATATTGTTCAAGTGCAGCCCAACAGCGTTCAATTGGATTGTACTTGCTGTGATAGGGTGGATAGTAAATTAGCCTACAGCACTTTGCATGACTAAGAGGTACAGTAACAGCAGTGAGCTTTCATAATTTTCGATTTGCTTACTTGAACATAATTTCACTCCCAATTCCAATAGTTTTTCTACTATCTGTATACTTCGAGGTACAAATCTCCTGAGCCATGCCTTTAATTCCCACCATAAATGTTCGATCGGGTTAAACTAGGCGTGAGTTGGCGTGATAAATAGACTACTTTTGCTCCCACTGCTTCGATCATTTCTTCTACCCCCTCTACCTTGTGGGCCTTCAAATTATCCATGACTAATACCGCTCCTTTCCATAATTTGGGAACCAGTTGTTCTTGCACAAATTTCTTGAACTCCTCTCCTTTTGTCGATTTTTATATTGGATTTATGGCGATGACTTTCTTATTGCTTATTGCTCCCACCACTGTTACCCTACTTCCTCTATAAAATGGCTTGATATCGTAGCTTCTTTCTCCCTTTTTACTTCTAGCTCGTGGTCTCATTATCCCCAGCAATACGCCCATTTCATCCAAAAAAAATCAGATTTTCTGGTTCGATATCTCGGATTTTTTCCCAAGATTCTATTCGCTTTTTTTGAGGAATTTCTTTATGGGCTTGACTGCTCCGTAGTGTTTTTTTTTCAAAGTGAGTTGCTGCTTTTTTAGGAATCGGCACATGGCACTCTCGCTCAACCATACTCCTGTTTTTTCGTGCCAATACTCACAATATTCTGCAAGTGTGTAATCTGGATACTTGGCTACCATCTCTTCAATCTGTTGTTCGTGGCCAAACAGTTGGCTCGGTTTACCACCCTTTGCCTGACTAGGGAGTAATCTTCCTGTTTCTTTTTTTCGCTTTAGTAGTGACGCGATCGGTACTTTTACTCACTTGAAATCTTTCTGCTACTTTCCTAATAGAGGTGTTACCTGCTTCGCAAGCATTAATGATCTTTTGACGCATATCTAGGGAGTAGGGTTTCATTTTTCTCTTTCTTATCACCTCTACTATTGTACCTAATTGTTAAGCAAAGTGCTGTAATTTTTCAACCTATTGTCTGAGATAAATCGATGATACGTTTGATGAATTGTGTACGATCGTTTCTGATTGCCGGACCACCATCAAGGTTAATCACTAATTCTTCAAGTTCGGTGTAATCAGATTGGTTATTGTGCCACCAATCTGTTAGACAATCGACGATAAAATCAGTAGTTTCAGCGGACTGTCCCATATAAATAGATAATTGGTCACTTTGAGTGTTCAGAATTCCAAAAGGGACTAATAGGGCAAGCCATTCCGTATCACGGTCATCCGCTGACTTCGCCTCAAAGGTTCTGGATTTACCGCCCCGTGACAGGTTGCCAATTTTTACTTTCGCTTTGGTATCGATTGATATTCGCAGAGACTTAATATCTCGCTCTGAAGCTTTATTCTCCTTGAATACATTCTCAAAAATGGCATCTGTTTCGGGAATTTTTTTCAACGGCTTGGTTTTTTGTGTTTTTTTAGGCGATACCCCATTCGATTTAAAATCGTGCCAATTGTCTGACGAGAAGGCAATTGCTCAATGCCGTAGTTTTTTTGACTTACTAATGCTGATAGTACCGCCTTGGCACTGATACGAGCATACAAAAATGTCGATTGAAATTTCTGGTCTGCCTTAGACTCTGGCTCTACTAAAGAACGAATATCGGCTGCTAAGTTGGGCAGCAAAATTTCACTTTTGTGTCGCCCTCTTCCTCGGTAATTATCAACACAAACTAACCCGGTTCTTCGTTCATGTAAGCCCAGTTGAACGCTGGAGGGGTTCCATCCCATAAATGTTTCTACTTTGCGAGCTGAACCATTAAAGCAGTCTGCAGCTACTTTTGCCATAAAGTCTCGACGGCGATAGCCCGTCAGTTTTTGGGCAGCATCCTTAAACGTCGATTTAACTGTCTCACTCAAGATTATTTCTGGCATCCCAATCACAGAGGTCACAACCGCTTATGTCAGATTTTTTATTTCCTACTCTTCTAATCTAACTGGGATTGTATTTAATTGCAAGCCCCTAAGTGCTTAGCAGTCGCGCATCAATCTTCCTTAGTTACTCACGATTGCAGACTTACAATCCCTTATCAACACCGGGACTGTAAAGTTTTGCGTCCCAAAAGTTGCCCGCAGAATTAACATATTAACAGCATCAAAGTGGGCGTAAATGCTCCAAAATCTTGCCGTCTAAATACACAGAATTAATCACTTTCTCCGACGTATCGCACCACTTAGCAACCACCGCACTCGGTACGCCTTTGCCAACCTGTTCGCTGATAAAAGTATCCCGGCAAGAGTAAGGCGTAGTTGTCTTGCAATCCTGTTGGTGTTGGCGGGTGCTTTCAGTAATCGGGTCAACTAATTTGTGCCACACCTGCTTAGTGAAGTTGTTGTAGTTAATCGCCCCGCCCTTGATAGGTGACGGAAAAACCAATCTATTCTTGTCAGTCAGATTTTGTGGCTTAATACTTTTTAACAACTGAACCAGTTCTTGATTGCAGGGAAATTTATGCCGCTTGTTGTTTTTACTGCCATCAACCCTTGTCTCCTTACCGCTTGGGTGCTGTATGCTTCCGTTGAACACAATGTGAGAAAATTCAGGAGCAACGTCACACCACCTCAGCCCCACAGCTTCCGAGGGACGGCATCCAGTCAGCAGCCAGAACTGCACCATAGGGTAGTAAAAACAAAACTTTTGCCCAGTCTCTCCCCTCCCATTCCACGTCCCCCTGTGATTCTTAAAAGTCTCCAAGACCAGCTCTTTTTCTTGAGGCGTAAAAGCATTAGGTTCGGGGTCGCTTTCCCAGTTGTGCTTGGGCGATTCTGCCGACATCCCTTCAAACGGGGAGGCAGTTAAACCCTTGACAATCTTGAATTTAATCCCCCATTTTACCGCTGCATTTAGATGTGTTAAAACCCGCTTTGTCATGCTGTTGGTCGTATCCTCCAACAGCCAAGCGCGTACCTGCAAAGAAAGCGCTGTCCTCTGACAGGGGCTGGTAAGGGCAGCGGTCAATATAGCTCTGGATGCCCGTCACCATGTAATTGAACGTTGTCGCCTTGAGTGTGGGCTTCTTGAACTCCAAATATTTCTCAAACAGTTTAGTCAGCGTCACTTCCGGTTTGGGTCTGACAGCTTCAACAACGGTCAAGTGAGTTTGGGTTTTGTACTTTTTGAGCGTGGAGTCAAACCGCTCAAACTTGATGTCGGATTCAATCAACTGTGCTTTGGCTTCTGCTAGCTTCCAGTTTTCAGGAGTATCTGCCAAGTTGAGGTAAAGGTGTTTGCATTCGCCGCCGTAAAGATGTCTGGGTAATTGCAACCTCAGTCTGTCACTGCGAGTCTGAACAACAACCGATCCTTTTTTTGCCCGGTCAGGAGAATCAGTCATAATTTTGTCTCCAATTTTAATGCAATGAGGATACTGCTTTTGGAGACAAATTGGAGACAAAATTGGAGACAAAGTATTTTTTATAGAGAACAACCATTGCTACACAAAGGTTTCACCGATTTGTTACTAGCGCCTTGCAAGCTAACTATGCGGGTTCGATTCCCGCTGCCCGCTTGTGCCTACAAAAACCTCAAACCCACGAGAAATCAACGGTTTGAGGTTTTTTATTGCTGCTTTTTTCCCTTGGTGATGGCTCAAGTTGACTAGAAATTGACTACAAATTGGATACAAAATGACTGCGATTTGACTGCGGAACGACAAAACTGAGTATCAACTGAGTATCCAATGACTACCCGATCGCCCTTTTTGGAGACAATTTGGAGACAAATGAATACAAATTGAATACAAAGCATACCTGTATTCAGTTTGAGCCGTTTAGGTTTGCAAGTATCTCTCAAAACGCCTCCCCATCTGAGTTTGTGGTGAGCTGGGTTCAAGCATAATGGGTTAACATAGAGTGCCCTGATTTGACAAGCTTGGCGATCGAACTCAGCTTGAGTTATGACTGATTCGGAGTCGCATCAGTCACAAGGAGTGCCAGTGAAATATTTTTCAGTAGTAATGTATTTGCTGCGGGAACGGCAACAGTTTCTGGAAGAAATTCGCCAAGGTGTCAAGCTCAAATCTAAAATTTTCGGTTTGTTGATTTCTAGTACCCTATTTTTTGGGATTTACGGAGCGATATTAGGTGCATCTAGTACGTGGATGCAATGTTTGGTTTCAGCAATTAAGTTGCCAGCACTTTACTTGCTGACACTGATTATCTGCTTTCCCACACTATACTTTTTTAATGTCATGTTTGGTTCCAAACGAACGTTTGAACAGTATTTGACATTGTTGATGACATCGATGGCGATGATTAGCATTTTGCTGTTTGGATTTGCACCTGTCAGTCTGTTTTTTCTCATCAGCAGTACCAATTACACTTTTTATTTGTTGCTGAATGTTGCTATTATGGCAATCACAGGATTTTTGGGGGTAAGTTTCATTTATCAAGGAATGCACTTTCTGTCCGAACAAGATGCGGAAGGCAAAGACATCAGGCTAAATATTTTGCGCTTTTGGTTGGGACTTTATGCGTTTGTTGGCACTCAGTTGGGATGGACGCTGAGACCGTTTTTTGGGTCGCCGGGCCAAGCTTTTGAACTGTTCCGAAACCGAGAAAGCAATTTTTATATGAGTCTGTGGCAATCAATTATGTCTCTGGGAGGATCGTAATTAATCCCAATTTAAGGAGATTTTGAAGAGTGATACAAGCGGATTTGGAACAGTTAAAAATTTCTGAGAAGGAGTTGGAGGATTTGAGCGGAATAGCTTTAAGCGACGGTTTTGCAGCGGAGTTTTACCGACCTGCGGCACTGCGGGACGGCAAAAAGCTATTTTCTCTTTTGTTGAATGAGTTGCTGATATT
Organism: Microcoleus sp. F8-C3; assembly: GCA_036704825.1. Classification (GTDB taxonomy): domain Bacteria; phylum Cyanobacteriota; class Cyanobacteriia; order Cyanobacteriales; family Microcoleaceae; genus Microcoleus. Next base: position 5,531 of record JAUBSN010000093.1, read on the forward strand.
TTGCGTGACCTTAGTTGTTTCGCTGCCTGTGGCTTTGCTGGTCAATAAACATCAAGTTGGTTCAGTTAGCGATGCGGAGATATTTGTCAGAGTTTTACAAATAACTTTGGGTTTGTCGCTGGCGATTACTGTTGCGTGGAATGTCTATCAATGGGTGAAGGCAAAGCCTCTGGTAACGCTGGCGGGTCTGCTGGATGAAGTTGAGAAGTATCATGAGGTGATTCAGGCGCTAGATATTATCGATCGCCTAACAGATGCTGGCAATTTACAAGCCAATTTACTTAACCGAGAAGATGCAGTTGAGGCATTAAAAATTACTAGAGAAAGTTTAGTCTGTGCTTTGAAAACAGAGAAAATTCTCAGGGAAAATCAGCAATTTATCGGCCGCCGTTACGAGTTATTTGCTAATATTGAAAGTAATTTGGCTGCTTTGATGGCGGTAGATGTGAGCGATCGGGCGACTGAATACGGGCGATTGCTAAATGAGGCTTTGGAAATTGGGATGAGCGTACAAAAAGAGGTAAGAAAGTTGCAAAATGGCAAATGAATTTAAATTCCAGGTTCGTAGTAAGGACTTTAGTTCTTCCATCTAAGTTCTAAAAGACTTACGCAACTGGCACTTTTATGGGGGTTAATTTTTAGGTACATTTTGAGGTATGTTGTTGCGATTCAGCGCTCTTTGATACATACATGAAAGAGCGCTGAAGCAACAACGTACCTTTATTTAATGTGTAGGAAATACGAACCTTTTTTGGTGAGAATTTCAATCGTCAAAAATATCCAACTGTTGGCCCTCCGACTCTTTTCTACCATTTTTTTTAACACCTTTCCGCAGCCCGATCGCAATTTTGCTGTGTTTCTCAATCTGCCTCATCACCTGTCTCGCCCTGTCAATCACCGACGGCGGTAAACCAGCTAATCTGCCGGCTTCAATTCCGTAAGATTTGTCAGCACCTCCCGGCTGAACTTGGTGCAAAAATACGATTTGATCCGGCAATTCTTTCACTGTCACCTGATAATTTGCGACATTATCTAAAATAGAAGCTAACTCGTTCAACTCGTGATAGTGAGTCGCAAAAATCGTCCGCGCCCGAATCTCAGTTGCTAAATATTCTGCCACAGACCAAGCAATCGAAAGTCCGTCAAAGGTCGCCGTTCCCCTGCCAATTTCATCTAACAAAACCAATGATTTTGGCGTGGCGTGATTGAGAATATTGGCAGTTTCGTTCATTTCCACCATAAACGTAGACTGACCGGTTGCCAAATCATCGACGGCGCCGACGCGGGTAAAAATCCGATCGCAAATTCCCAAACTCGCAGCTTTCGCGGGTACAAAACTGCCCATCTGCGCCATTAACTGGATCAAACCCACCTGCCGCAAATAGCAGCTTTTCCCGCTAGCATTCGGGCCGGTTAAAATAATTAAATCTGGGCGGTTTAGCGATGCTTCGCGGCCCAAAAAAGCAGAATTAGGTACAAAAAATCCCGGCGGCAAAGACTTTTCCACCACAGGATGACAACCTTCAATAATTTTAATTTCCCGACTTTCTGTCATAGTCGGGCGGCAGTAATTCTGGTAAACTGCTACTTCTGCTAAACCGCACAAAACATCGGCCGCGGCCACGGCGCGGGAAACGTTGCGAATAATTTCGGCCTGTTCTCCTACCTCCGATCGCACTTTCGCAAAAATATCGTATTCCAATTGATTTAAATCTTCCCGCGCTGTCAGAATTCGCACTTCCCTTTCTTTTAATTCTTCTGTACTGTAGCGTTCTTCATTGGTGAGAGTTTGCTTGCGGGTGTAGTCCTTCGGCACTTGGTCTACTTTCGATTTGGTAATGCTGATGTAATAGCCAAAAGCTTTATTGTAGCCAACTTTTAAATTAGAAATTCCGGTGCGTTTTCTCTCAGTTGTCTCTAAATTGGCAATCCATTCTTGGTCTGCTGATGCAGTTTGGCGCATTTCATCTAGCATCGGATTGATTCCCGATCGAATCAAACCTCCTTCTTTTAAATGAATCGGCGGTTCATCAACCAAATGAGCGTGAATTGTATTTGCTAATTCTTCTAGAATTGGCGGTACATTTTGCAGCGCTTTCAAATAGGGCGAGATCCCTTGGGCTGCGATCGAGGCTAATTGCGGCAGTTTTCCGAGAGAATCAGCTAAAGCGACCAAATCCCGCGCGCTAGCTGTTCCCGAACCGGCGCGGCCTGTCAGTCTTTCGATGTCGTAAATTTGGCGCAGCAACTGCTGCAAATCTTGGCGCAGGGCGTTATTTTCTACTAATTCTTGAATCGTGTCGTGTCGGGCGCAAATGCCTTTAATGTTGAGCAAAGGTTGCAGCGCCCAGCGGCGCAAAGCGCGGCCTCCCATTGCGGTGCTGGTTTTGTCTATAGCCCACAGCAGCGAACCGTTAAAAACCCCATCTCTCACTGTTTGAGTAATTTCGAGATTGCGGCGGGTTTGGTAGTCGAGTATGAGAAAATCGGTGAGAGTGTAAGTGTGCAATCTTTGCAAAGAAACTGCTTTTTCCTTTTGAGTTTCTTCGATATATTGCAGCAAACCGCCGGCGGCGCGCACTGCGAGGGAAAGGTGGCCGCATCCCATACCTTCGAGCGATCGCACTTTGAACTTTTGCAGGATTCTCTGTTTTGCTTCGGACAAAGTAAACGGAATTTGCGATCGCAAAGAATAGCAAAACGAATTCGGCAAACAATCGGGCAAATGCTCGGATTTCTCTCCGGGCCTCAACATAGTCACCAAATCCGGCGCATTAGTCGGTACCAAGACTTCCGAAGGTTGCAAGCGCAGCAATTCTAGGGTTAATTGTTCTAAACTATCTGCTTGAGTAGTGACGAATTCTCCTGTAGAAATATCTGTATAAGCCAATCCCCAATGTTCCCCAGCGATGACGACTGCTGCTAAAAAATTATTTTGTCTGGGTTTGAGCATTCCGTCATCAGTCAAAGTTCCGGGAGTGAGAATGCGGGTAATTTCGCGCTTGACTTGGCGGCCTTCTTTAGCAGCAATCGAGGCATCTTCAACTTGGTCGCAAACTACCACAGCATAACCTTTTTCTACTAACATTGACGTGTAGCGGTCGAGGGCGTGGTGCGGCACTCCCGTCATCGGCACTCGGCCGATTTCCTTGCCGCTTTCTTTGCTAGTACAAACAAGTTCTAATTCCTGCGAAATAGTAACTGCATCTTGGAAAAAACACTCAAAAAAATCTCCGACTCGAAACAATAAAAGTGCGTGGGGATACTGTTCTTTCACTTCCACATACCGCTGCATCATCGGTGTCAGCTTGGTGAATTCTAGTAGGCGGTGGTCGGCATTGCGGATGTTGGGTTGATTGGGATCTGTTGGGGTAGATGCAGTGTAAGGCATAAAAGGCGATCGATAAATTTTAATCTTTAACAACTTTAGCGCAAGCTCGGCTTTTAGCTATAACTAATATACAATATTTGACGATTAATCCTCCTTAAGCAGGGTGCAGGATTATCCAAATTAAGGTTGAGTGTTGAGCTATAGCGCTTCTCAAGTAAATGAGGTACGTAGTTGGGATGCGAGCCCTCTTTAGCCGTTATACAAGTTATCAGTCATGCCTCACCTACCTGAGAATATGTATACAAAAGCCGCGCACCCTGCTTAATAATTGATAAACCCGCTTTTACGTGAGAAGTTTTAGTTCGTTATTTATTTAAAGTGAGTAAAAGTATCGGTTTTAGTGAGAAAAAATGCAGAAACTTTATTTATTGTGAGAAGGGAGCGATCGCCGATCGACAAAAACAATCTCAGCTATGTAGTTGTTAGCTGTTATAACAGATGTTGAAGGAAGAAAGAAGCAGGAAAAAGCAAAAAGCAAAAAGGCTTTAGTTATCTAGAACAGAAGGAAGAAGGCTTTAGTTATCGTCGCGAGAGAAGTCAGAAGCAATCTTCCGCAACGGTTTCAGCAATTAAGAACATTCTAACCGTCGGGCGCGGTTGCTATAACTGTTGGGGCTTAACAGAAGAATGTGAAATCTCCCGCACTTTAGTTAGAGGATAAAATTTACATTTTTATTATTTAAAACAGCCGGAAGATAGATTTATAAATTATACCTCGGATAGAGATAAAATTTATTTTATCGGGTTAAATTAAAAGTTATCCAAGTAAGTAATTTATCAGCGCAGTAAGTTTAAGATTTACATCAAAAATCTACTAGCTAGTAGTTAACTAGAGGAAAGAAATAATGAAAGCTCTTTGCTGGCACGGAGCAAATGATGTGCGAGTTGATAATGTACCAGACCCAACAATTATCAACCCGCGCGATGCGATAGTTAAAATCACAACTACAGCAATCTGCGGCTCGGATTTGCACCTCTATAACGGCTACATCCCGACGATGCAATCCGGCGACATTCTGGGTCACGAATTCATGGGGGAAGTAGTCGAACTCGGCAGCGAAGTCAAGAACTTAAAAAAGGGCGATCGCGTCGTCATTCCTTTTACTATTTCTTGCGGCAGTTGCTTCTTTTGCAACCGCGATTTGTGGTCGCTGTGCGACAACTCCAACCCCAATGCTGGGCTGGCTGAAAAAATGTTCGGTCATTCCCCGGCGGGACTGTTTGGCTACTCGCATTTAACGGGCGGCTATGCAGGAGGTCAAGCAGAATACGCGCGGGTTCCGTTTGCAGATGTCGGCCCTTTAAAAATTCCCGACGGACTTTCTGACGAACAAGTATTGTTCCTCACCGATATCTTTCCGACCGGTTACATGGCGGCCGAAAACTGCGACATTCAGCCGGGGGATACTGTAGCAGTTTGGGGATGCGGGCCGGTCGGACAATTTGCGATCAGAAGCGCGTTTATGCTGGGGGCCGATCGAGTAATTGCGATCGACCGCGTACCGGAACGCTTGCAAATGGCGGCCGCCGCCAAAGCAGAAATCATCAACTACGAAGAAATTGACGCCGGGGAAGCCGTCACCGAAATGACCGGGGGACGCGGGCCAGACTCTTGCATCGACGCGGTGGGAATGGAAGCCCACGGCACCGGTCTCGACGCTTTGTACGACAAAGCCAAGCAAGCCGTGCGGTTGGAAAGCGATCGACCTACGGCCCTGCGACAAGTTATCCTCGCCTGTCGCAAGGGCGGCACAGTGTCAATTCCCGGCGTTTACGGCGGTTTCGTTGACAAAGTGCCGTTAGGTGCAGCTTTCAACAAAGGCTTGACCCTGAAAATGGGACAGACGCACGTTCACCGCTATTTGCGGCCTTTGCTCGATCGGGTTCAAAAAGGCGAAATTGACCCGTCATTCGTAATTACGCACCGAATGAAATTGGATGAAGCGCCCCACGCTTACGACATTTTCCTCAAGAAAAAAGACAACTGCATCAAAGTTGTCCTCAAACCCTAACTCGCATTCAACTGACAAGGAGAAACTATGCTTTTACAAGAAAAAGAATCAGGCGACTTGATTGAAATCCTCGATGTAGATGCTTTAATCAGCCCTACAAAAAATGAAGTACCGGGAAAAAATCAAGCAGGTGAAGAAGAGCAAGACACAGCAACTTTTGCAAAAAGTAAATTAGTCTTTCCTTCCGGTGAAGCTCTGCCGCGCTGCTGGACTGAGGAAAATTATCAAACAACTTGAGACGAGTTCGATCGCCCTTTGACCAAAAAAAAGTCATATCATGCAGGCGTGAATCGATCGTAATTCCTGTAGGGGCGGGTTCATCCATATCTGCAATAGTTTGGAGAAATCCTGTAAACCCGCCCCGGCCTTCGATCGCGGTAGATCGCTCCGACATGATACCAATCGGCGGTTGAAACCGCTTCTTGTCAAACGAAGTCCACTCCAAGCGGACTAAGAAATCAGGGCAATATCTAAGCAGGATTTAGTATTAATTTGACCTGCTAATTTTTGTTTGCTACCTGCCGCTGACCGACATCAAAAATAATCGTGTAAGCCGCATTGGGAACTAACTTTTGCAGAGCTTGACAGTGGGCGAGCGCATCGTTTCGGCGGCGAAACCTTCCCACCACAATCCGCTGCAAATTCGGCAGCAAACGCACTATACACCAAGGGTGCAACTGTTCAAAATACGTCACGGCATTTCTCCCGATCGAACATTGACTTATTTGTCTTTTTAGTTGGAACTTTCGAGTAAAAACAGGTCAAAATGCTCTTGACTTATTGCTCTGGGTGACATAGCAAGTTCCACAGAATCTCGCCGATGTCTTCAAAATGCTCTAGCAAAAAATCCATCAAAGCTAAATTTCGCAAGTCAGCGGGAGTAGGGCGCCTGTAGTGGCGGCCTGTTTTAAACCACCCTTTAACTGTCGAGATCGATCGGCAGCAAATTTCCGCCATTTGCTCGTAAGTCACATCCCATTTCCCGTAGAATTTCTGAGGAGTCATTCCTAATCGGCACTGACTGTAAAGAGCAATTAACCGCAATTCTCGCTCTTCAATTTTTCGCGGGGTATTCGCCATCGAAATTCTCCCTATTTTGGCAAAATTAATGGGAAGTCAGATTAGTTACCAAAATCTTTCTCTCTGCCGTATAGTCCCAGTAGAACCTCAACGCCATTGAAGCTGAAGACCCCCAAATATCTCCGGTTTTTTGCTTGTATCGGTGGGTTCTCAAACTTCTGTAGCTAGGCCCTTCTGTTTCTAATAATTTGAAAGCTTTTTCGTATTGCTTTCGGGCTGGGAGGGGAAGAAAACTCAGTTTTTTGGTGACTTGTTTGGTGAAAGCAAGCTGAAATTTTGGGGTTCGACATGACATGAAATCTTGCCCCTTTACCGATTGTTTTCATTCGGCCGATAGTAGGGAGACGGCATTGCCGTGTCCCTACGGCGGGGATAGACGGTTAGACGATATAAACCGAATCGTCGATCGCAAATTCCGGTTCAGTTCCCAATATCTTTACCTGGTAGCGGCTGCTGGCAGGTAAAGGATAAAAACGCAGTTGATCTTGTTTTTCGTCCAGCAGATTTGACAGTTTTTTTTGCAGCTTATCGTACTGGCTTTGATTCAAAACTGCTTCAAAAACTGATTTTTGCACGCGCATTCCGAAAGCTTCTAAAAGCTTTGAAACTTTAGTTCGCCGCCTGTCGTCTGCGATGTCGTAACAAATTAGGTAAAACATCACTCAACCTGTAAATTTGATTCTTCAGTCCCCCTTTGCTAGGACTTCGTTTGACAAGACGCGATTTTAACCGCAGAATTATCTTGACAAAGCATGGAACGATAAACATCCTGTTCTCCTGTCACGCAAGCCAGATATTCTTTGACTTGCAATTCCAAACAGTGACGGTAGCTGACTTGTCCGGCATATAAATGCGTGGCGAAAGTCTGCAACTTCGCCTCCCAATGCAATAAGAATTCTCGCAGCGCTTGGGGATGCAAATACAGTCCTCCCCGTTCGTCGGGCGGAAAAAAATCTCCGACAGTTATGCGATTTTGATTGACTAAATCTGCTACTAATGATTCGACGATCGGCGCGCGGAATTGCTCCATTAAATCGCAGACTAAAGGTGTGTGATTAAAGCAGGTATGGTGCAAGTTGCCGAAGTCTGGATTCAGCCCGAATTTTTGCACGCAGGCGTGAAGGTTTTGGCTCAATAAGGCGTATCCTAGATTCAGCAGGCTGTTGATTCGATCGCCCGCTAAATCAGCCGATCGCCCTTTGAAATTGAACGCTTCCGGCAACAGGTAGCTGAATGCTTGAAAATAAATCCGGGCTCCTTTGGCTTCAAATTGCCAGAATCCTTTGCGGGTAGTAACTGCGGGCAACGCTTCGAGCAAATAAGCGAGACTGTCAGCGGCTTTGCCAACGCTTTTGTAATTGCGGCGGCGGTTTAATTGCACCAGCAAAATGCGGGAATTGTGCAGTTTTGCTCGCAGCAAACTTTCGACGATCGCCAGTTGAAATTCAGCATCAGCAAAACACTGTTGTTGGCGGCTTAAGTGCAGGCATTTTCGCGCATCATGGAAGCGCGCGACATAACGCCCGCCGTCGGCAATGAATCCTACCGGAATGCCGCGGGCGATCGCACATTTCATTGCCGGCCCGGTGATGTCGCACCAATCAAACAAGATGATTTGTTTGACTTTGACTGCCGCCACTTCGCAGCAGAGTTTTTCGAGGAAAAAGACTTGAAAGCGAGCTCCCTCTAAATGCACGATCGAACCGGGCTCAGTAGCATATAATGTAATCATGGATTCTTGCGTAAGAAGTGAAACACCAACAGCTAAAAGGTTGAGAAATTTGACCTTTGGCTGTCGTTAGAATCCATATTTGCAGGGGGGTAAGTTAGTTCCGACCCCCGTATAAGAGGATGTTACGTGCCTTCCTGCGCGTCTTGATAAATTGGGTGTATTTCGTCTCTCGTCCAATTTCCCCAAAATTATGAGCTTACTCCCTCCGTCCAAAGAAAAATTAGCCATTGAAAATATTGTCGCCCCTCGAACTGCTCCAGAATTTGCAGCATTTATGGGATTAACAGTGTTGAGTAGCTTGCTGACAGCGGGCAGTATATACGGAGGAGTAGGTATAGCAGTTATCTATTTTGTCTGGTGGCGGGTCGATCGCGCCCGCGCCAAAGCCCGCGCTCAAAGGTTGTACAGCGATTTAGCAATCTCCGTGGACAAAGAAGCGCCTACAGGAGCTAAAGGCTTGATCCTGTTACTGAGTCGCTATTCGCCCCGCGCCCCAGCATTGAAAAATGAAGAGACGATCGCCCCTTTGATTGATGCTGTCATCAACGCCCAGATAGACAAACTGACTCAAGCAGATTTCGATCGGCTGGACTTGTTGAATTCCAATCTTTCTCCCCAAATCAAAGCCGTAGAATTTCATGAAAAACAGGGAAAACTGCGAGATATTTGGCTGATCAGCACCGAAAGCTACGAGACGGACCAAGGTAAAGTTAAAGTTAAAGGTTCCGAAGATTCGGCACTAATTCTCAGTCAATACCTGCGGTTTCTCTACGGGAAAACCCTTGATATTAACTCGGAGGGATTATCAGTCAGAGATTACGATTATCAGGGATTGTGGCGGCTGGCGGAGCAAATTTTCCGCGATTCGGGATACAGAGATGAGGTGATAGTTGCCGATATTACTGGAGGCACAAAAATGATGAGCGTGGCTTTGGCTATGGCTTGCATTCCCCCAAAACGCCGAATGCAGTACATGGATTCGCAGCGGGATTGGGAAGGAAATCCCGTGTCGGCAGGGGATATGCAGCCCGTGGTGATTGATGTCGATCCGATTTTGTATTCGAGTTGAAATCTCGCCCTTTTTGTAGGAACGCGACAGAGCCGCGTTCTTTTTTTTAGTGCGATCGTTGCTGGCTTTTTTTATTAAAAATTTATCTCAAACCTCTTGACTAAAAAATGAATTTGACCTACTATATTATCATGGAAATATGTGTCCTCATATAATATAAATGTTCTAGCATCTGCGATCTAAATATGCGATCGATAATGCTGTAGGGGCGGGTTCACCAACCATCTATGCAACCGACAAACAATCCGATCGACCCGCCCCATCCCCGCCATTATTTACATCAACCTTTTACCAATAAATTCACGGTACATTTTTATTGTTGGTTGGGTGGGGGCGGGTTTATGGAATTGTTGGTTGTTGGCCGGTCTGGTTGGTGAACCCGCCCCTACGGGAATTTTGGTGAATTAGATTGTTGGTTGGATGGGGGCGGATTTAAAAGTCGCGCAGTTTCAAGCAAACGCACTCAGAAACGCACTCAGGAACAAACTTAACCCCCAGCAAGATGGAAAGAGTCATCCGCTGCTGGGGATTTTTAATGTGGATTTTTCCTACTGGCATTTACTGGCTGCTTGGCAACAAGTTCGCACTCGCAGCAATGCGGCTGGAATTGACGGCTTGACTTGCGAGTTGTTCGCGCAGGCTGCTGAAGAACAGTTGCATTTGCTGTTTCGAGATTTGATGCACTCGCGCTATTTTCCCAAGCCGGCTAAAGGGTTTCACATCCCGAAAAAAAGCGGCGGACACCGATCGATCGGCATTTCTACCGTGCGCGATCGCATTGTACAGCGCTTTCTCCTCCAATCTCTCTATCCGGTACTCGATGAAGTTTTCAGCGACACTTGCTACGCTTATCGACCCGGTTATTCCGCAGGTATGGCCGTCGCCCATTTGTCGGAAATCTACACATCACAACCGACTTGGATTGTCAAGGCAGATATCGAAAAGTTCTTTGACAATCTCTGCTGGCCGCTGCTGTTAACCGATTTGGAACGGCTGCAAATTGCACCGGTACAAGTTCAGTTAGTCGAACAGCAACTCAAAGCAGGAATCGTGATTTCCGGCCGCTACTGCAATCCGGGTAAAGGAGTTGTCCAAGGCAACATTCTTTCCGGTGCTCTGGCTAACCTTTACCTGACTGAATTTGACCTGCTTTGCCAAACTGCGGGCATCCATTTAATCAGGTACGGCGACGATTTTGCTGTGGCTGCAGGCGGGTTGTTGGAAGCTACGCGGGTGCTCAATTTAATTGATGGCTGGCTGGCTGATATTTACCTCAGTCTCCACCCGGAAAAAACTCGGATTATTGCGCCGCACGAGGAGTTTACTTTTCTCGGCTATCAGTTTAACGCCGGTCGAGTTATCGCGCCTGTGCGAAAAAAACCCTCGTTTCCCCAACTTCCGAAACAGAACAGTTTGCCGCCTTCCAAAGCGCCGCGCAGTTGCAGCATTGTCAAAACTCACCCCCCCCGACCCCCCCTTGCTAAGGGGGGGAGTTCTGAACATTTCTGGAGCGAATCGATGACTACTTTATATGTTACCGACCAAGGTGCTTACGTGAAAGTTCACCACCAGCAGTTTCAAGTTCTTTACGAAGGACAACTCCGCTGTTCGGTTCCGGTTAACCGAGTCAGCCACATTGTTTTATTTGGCTGCTGCAATTTGTCTCACGGTGCGGTGAGTTTGGCGTTGCAGCGGCGAATTCCGGTGATGTTTCTTTCTCACCAAGGGCGCTATTTCGGCCGGTTGGAAGCTGAGGGGATGGCGGAAGTTGAGTATTTGGCGAAGCAAGTTTTGCTTTCTCAAAACCGGGAATTTGTGCTGCGGCAAGCTCAAAGTATTGTGGCGGCTAAGCTGCACAATTCCCGGATTTTGCTGATGCGGTTGAACCGCCGCAAGCACCACCGGAAAGATGAGGTTGTCAAGGCTATTGCTGATTTGGCTGAGTTGATGACTAAGGTGCCGGCTACTGAGTCAGTAGAGGTGCTGTTCGGTTATGAAGGACAGGGAGCTAACGTTTATTTTCAGGCTTTCGGGAGTTTGCTGAAGGAACCGTTTGTGTTTGAAAAGCGGACTCGCCGCCCTCCGACTGACCCGGTTAACAGTATGATGAGTCTCGGTTACACGCTGCTGCACCAAAATATTTTTTCTCTGGTGCAGGCGGTGGGGCTGCACCCGCACTTCGGCAACCTCCACGTTCCGCGCAAGAATCATCCGGCTTTGATTTCGGATTTGATTGAGGAGTTTCGCGCGCCGGTGGTGGATTCTTTGGTGGCTTATTTGGTGAATTCTAGCATTCTGACTTTGGAGGATTTTACGCCGCCGGACGGACGGGGCGGGGTGTATTTGTTCCCGGATGCTTTGAAAAAATACCTCAATCAGTGGAATGACAAGCTGCAAACTAAGGTGACGCACCCGCATACGGGATATAAGGTGAATTATTACCGCTGTCTGGAGTTGCAGGTTTGGGAGTATATCGCTTGTTTGACGGGGGAACAGGAGGTTTATCGACCGATGAAGTGGGACAAGTAGTCTGTCTCGATCGCCCGATCGCCCGCACCCGATCGCCCGCCCGATCGTGGTGCCCGATCGCACGCCCGAAATCCCCGATCGCCCGATCGCCCGATCGATCGTGGTGCCCGATCGCACGCCCGAAATCCCCGATCGCCCGCCCGCCCGATCGCCCGCACGCCAGAAATCCCCGATCGCCCGATCGCCCGAAATCCCCGATCGCGCACCACGATCGCGCACCACGATCGATCATCCTGTAGGGGCGGGTTCGCCAACAGGCCTTCAGGTAACAGACAAGTCAAATAAACCCGCCCCCACCCCGCCAGAAATCCCCGATCGCCCGATCGCCCGAAATCCCCGATCGCGGTGCCCGCCCGATCGCCCGATCGGACTTGGGCGCTGACCCAAGAAACCGGGTTTTTTACCGATATTCAAGGTCGCAAACCAGTATTTTCCTAAAAAAACCCGGTTGCTGCGTAATTCCCAAAAAAGCTTGTTTAAGCCGTTGTTGACTGACAGCGGCTTTTTTTTTTGCGGTGCTTGACAGTTATCTAGGAGTCGGGTATGTTGTTTGTAAGCTAAAAATCAAGTTCAACCTGAATCTTGACAAATTAATATTTTTCGTGTTATGGCAACCTAGCTAAGTTTCTGTTTTCGGTCTTGAAAAAGCCGGATTCGCTAGGGTAGGCGAATTGCTGAAACCCCGATTGTTTGGTTGACCCTAGCGGGTCGCTTACGCTGTAAGGGTTTGAGGTCGATCGACAGTTGAGTTATTTTCAATAATTCTCAGCTTGTTGACGGTAGAAGAGGGGGTAGAAAATTTAGCTACTTGTATCTCCGATCTGACAAGGATTTTAAAGTTAGACTATTTGACTTACCACTTCCCCTCACGGGGATTGAAACCATCCGACCTTTCGGCCCCGCAAAATGCGCATCTTATGATTTGACTTACCACTTCCCCTCACGGGGATTGAAACACTGCAGTAACCAGTTGGTAGTGGTTGACCTTTTTCCCGAATTTGACTTACCACTTCCCCTCACGGGGATTGAAACTAGACTGGGGCTGGAGCGGGAGTTCCACCAGGTGTTGATTTGACTTACCACTTCCCCTCACGGGGATTGAAACAATCCTTTCCCCGTGTTCGAGGGGTTTGGTTGGGATTTGACTTACCACTTCCCCTCACGGGGATTGAAACTTTCTTGCCATCTCTAGCAAGTAACGAGACTCCTCATTTGACTTACCACTTCCCCTCACGGGGATTGAAACATAGCATAAGCACCAAAAATCAACCAAAGAATAACAATTTGACTTACCACTTCCCCTCACGGGGATTGAAACTTTTACCGTCCAAAGCGATGCCCCTAGCATCACGTTTGGAATTTGACTTACCACTTCCCCTCACGGGGATTGAAACTTTAAATTCTACTACCAAAAAAATTGGTTTTTTATTTGACTTACCACTTCCCCTCACGGGGATTGAAACTTTGCGTCCGTCATTTAGACGTCTTTGTTCTATTATTTGACTTACCACTTCCCCTCACGGGGATTGAAACTTTCACCTTCTTTTAGTTCAAAGCCAACCTTATCATCGGCAGAAATTTGACTTACCACTTCCCCTCACGGGGATTGAAACAGTTTGTCCAGCATAATTATAACTGGCATCAACGTTCCCATTTGACTTACCACTTCCCCTCACGGGGATTGAAACCAACGGGAGCAGAAATCATTAATTCCGTAAGACAAATTTGACTTACCACTTCCCCTCACGGGGATTGAAACCACCAAGACGGGGCAAACCACGAACACTCATGACAAATATTTGACTTACCACTTCCCCTCACGGGGATTGAAACTTGTTAGGCTAAAAACACAACTACGGAGTTGTGGTTACAGGATTTGACTTACCACTTCCCCTCACGGGGATTGAAACGGAGGTTGTGGTGCAGCTGCACCGTTCGGGTCAGCAGATTTGACTTACCACTTCCCCTCACGGGGATTGAAACTCAAGCGACGTGATTGCTGCACCAGAGGGTCCAACTAATTTGACTTACCACTTCCCCTCACGGGGATTGAAACATTCCACGTCCTCCATTTGAAGCTCTTTGCCAGTACCGTTGCATTTGACTTACCACTTCCCCTCACGGGGATTGAAACTCGTTTCACGGGGTACGGAGGGAGGAAAGGAAACCATTTGACTTACCACTTCCCCTCACGGGGATTGAAACTTTCAGTATCATTACTGTTTTGGCTTCTGAGAACTGCTCATTTGACTTACCACTTCCCCTCACGGGGATTGAAACTTTATCTGGGGAGAAGGATTTCCCACTTGAACCTGAACTTCAGATTTGACTTACCACTTCCCCTCACGGGGATTGAAACATCTGGTAACTGTACGCCCATTTGACACTGGAACAATTTGACTTACCACTTCCCCTCACGGGGATTGAAACAACCGTCAGCGTAGTTTACGCCTTGATTCATGCTTATTTGACTTACCACTTCCCCTCACGGGGATTGAAACTTGGACCCCGCAATAATTTCTTCCGGTGCTTATTTGACTTACCACTTCCCCTCACGGGGATTGAAACAAATAATGAGCGCCAGAATAGTGAAACTGAAAGGCGAAAATTTGACTTACCACTTCCCCTCACGGGGATTGAAACACCTCAACATTTTGGCCACATGTGCTACAACGGTAGATTTGACTTACCACTTCCCCTCACGGGGATTGAAACCATTCCGGGTGGTTGTGGGTTGGTCCATTTGCTATTTGACTTACCACTTCCCCTCACGGGGATTGAAACGCTACTTCCTCTTTGGAGCCCCCTTAATGACTATTTATTTGACTTACCACTTCCCCTCACGGGGATTGAAACCTTACGGGTGTCCCAAACCGTAGCACAAATCTTGTAGCAATTTGACTTACCACTTCCCCTCACGGGGATTGAAACATTTTCCACGGCTTCCGTGCTTGTGTGCTGAACTAAGAACGATTTGACTTACCACTTCCCCTCACGGGGATTGAAACAGTGCCAGTAACATGTCTCCAAAAGTAACTTTTGTGACCGATTTGACTTACCACTTCCCCTCACGGGGATTGAAACACTTTTCTGAAACAAGTATAATACTATTTTTTTGAGTATTTGACTTACCACTTCCCCTCACGGGGATTGAAACGGTATTGTCATTTTTTCTCCTTTTTTTTGATGTTTGTCTATTTGACTTACCACTTCCCCTCACGGGGATTGAAACTTTTTCACCCAGACGGAAGTAGTGGTTGCAGTTGGGAAAATTTGACTTACCACTTCCCCTCACGGGGATTGAAACTTGATTTACATACCACTTCACCTTTGCCTCTTTTCGAATCATTTGACTTACCACTTCCCCTCACGGGGATTGAAACTCACTACCGGGGGTGCAACTGGTTGAACCAATTGAACGCATTTGACTTACCACTTCCCCTCACGGGGATTGAAACTGCCAGTACCGCCCAGCAGAAAGTCAAAACCTTTGCCTAATTTGACTTACCACTTCCCCTCACGGGGATTGAAACTTTCAGCTTGACGTTCCATTTCTCTTACGCGAGCGTCTATTTGACTTACCACTTCCCCTCACGGGGATTGAAACAGATAAAAACAAATGCGAATCATTATCAAAGCAGAATTTGACTTACCACTTCCCCTCACGGGGATTGAAACTATTGATAGGGGTTTTCTTAAAGGCGGAGGTCCCAAATTATTTGACTTACCACTTCCCCTCACGGGGATTGAAACATCAAAGAAATATTTCTAAATATTAAACAACTCGTTATTTGACTTACCACTTCCCCTCACGGGGATTGAAACATATCTGAGCTACCTGCTACTGATGTGGCAATAAATCCAGTATTTGACTTACCACTTCCCCTCACGGGGATTGAAACTTTGCTTTTACATTGGAAACGGAAAAGGAAAAGGAAGTAGCATTTGACTTACCACTTCCCCTCACGGGGATTGAAACCACAATAAACGGGTAAAACAGGAAACATACAGAAGAAATTTGACTTACCACTTCCCCTCACGGGGATTGAAACTTGAAAAGGTTCGCCTCCACCTTTGGATTGTACAACCACGTATTTGACTTACCACTTCCCCTCACGGGGATTGAAACTTTGGAATCCCCTCCGTCCTTGGAACCGATCGATATTTGACTTACCACTTCCCCTCACGGGGATTGAAACACTTTTCCAGTTTGAGGATCGTATTCCACGTCCTATTTGACTTACCACTTCCCCTCACGGGGATTGAAACATCTTCAATTCTTGCTCCACATGAGCAAAAATTGTCAGATTTGACTTACCACTTCCCCTCACGGGGATTGAAACCTCAAGAGCGTGTTGTCATGCTCGCTGAAGATCCAAAAATTTGACTTACCACTTCCCCTCACGGGGATTGAAACTACTTTGGGCTAGCTCCAAAATTTGTTCCCTGAGAGGATTTGACTTACCACTTCCCCTCACGGGGATTGAAACATGAGTTACGCGAAACCCACTCAATGCTTCGGGAACTAATTTGACTTACCACTTCCCCTCACGGGGATTGAAACCGGTTAGATTTAAGGACTCAGAAGCAGACTCAACGATTTGACTTACCACTTCCCCTCACGGGGATTGAAACCAATGCGGGTAGGGGCACGGTAGTCCCTTCATTCAATTTGACTTACCACTTCCCCTCACGGGGATTGAAACATTTGCTGCCTTTGTTCGGGAGGTAAAGCCTGCAAAAGATTTGACTTACCACTTCCCCTCACGGGGATTGAAACTTTTGGTAACCCAAATGGAACCAAGAACCAAATCCAGAGGATTTGACTTACCACTTCCCCTCACGGGGATTGAAACTAAACTCTTGTTGTTGAGAATTCAAAGATGCTATTTTATTTGACTTACCACTTCCCCTCACGGGGATTGAAACTTTCATCTATTACGTGATCAGCAAACAAATTTGAGTATTATTTGACTTACCACTTCCCCTCACGGGGATTGAAACAGTATGTACTAACAACTTCCCCGTCTTTATAGACGAATTTGACTTACCACTTCCCCTCACGGGGATTGAAACATCAGTTGCCCCCTTTTCTTTTAAGGTTTTTTTGTATTCTTCATTTGACTTACCACTTCCCCTCACGGGGATTGAAACCAAAGGATAAACCACTGTGGATCTATCAAGTTTTGCAAATTTGACTTACCACTTCCCCTCACGGGGATTGAAACGTTTGCCCATAAGGAGCAAAACCTCCGCCACCAGCAAATTTGACTTACCACTTCCCCTCACGGGGATTGAAACTCCATCATATCTTGGGCTTCTGCCCGTGAATCATATTTGACTTACCACTTCCCCTCACGGGGATTGAAACTTTTCTTTTGCTCCGTTTATTTCGTGCATCTGGAGAAATTTGACTTACCACTTCCCCTCACGGGGATTGAAACGCCCCCAGCTTTAGCAGGAGAAGCTCCTAGCAGAGCAGAAATTTGACTTACCACTTCCCCTCACGGGGATTGAAACCGGGAGGGGAGGTCAATTTTTTCTTGACCTTTTTTTTCAATTTGACTTACCACTTCCCCTCACGGGGATTGAAACCAGCCGCCGTTACGTGCCATTTCTAGCAAGTAACGAATTTGACTTACCACTTCCCCTCACGGGGATTGAAACCTCATTAATGGTTATGATGAGACGTTCTTGGTCTTATTTGACTTACCACTTCCCCTCACGGGGATTGAAACAATCAAGTTTGTTTAGCAGTGCGATCGCCCGAGTTTTGAATATATAATTGATGAGACAGAGGAGCGATCGGCATGACACAGACGCGCTTAAAACCAAAAGACCAACGGCTGGTCTATTCCGGGATTAGCTGGGAAGAATTTAAATCGATCGAAACCGGGTTTGCGAACGCTCCCGGCATTCGGTTATTTTATTACCAGGGCGAAGTAGAAATCTTGGCAGTTTCGCAAGACCACGAGTTTTTTAGCAGGACAATTGCTGGACTCCTGTTCATCTACTGCTTGGAAAAAGAGATTGAATTCGCACCTACCGGCAGCTTTACCCAACAAAAGGAAGGAATTGCATCGGCACAAGCTGACGAATCCTATTATATCGGCAGGGGAAGAACTGCAAACTCTCCTCCAGATTTATCTATTGAAATAGTGTTTAGCAGCGGCAACGAAAGCAAACTAAACCGTTACCGAATCCTGGAAGTACCCGAAGTGTGGTTTTGGGAAGATGGCTTGTTTGCTATGTACCGCTTGGGTGTTGAGGGTTATCAAAAAATTTCTGCAAGCGCTGTTTTGCCGGATTTAGATATCAGTTTGCTGTCGCGCTGTTTGCTGATGGCTTCAACTTTGGAAGCGACGCGGGAATTCAGGCGCGGAATTTCTATTTAGTCTGGCGCATTCATATCCGGCCGGGGCGGGTTTATGGGATTTGGGATTTGTGTTGAATATCGGGGTGAACCCGCCCCTACAAGAATCACGATGATTGACCGGAAATGATATCAAAAGGTTTAATGTAAAAAATTACTATTAATTCTATGTCGCGATCGCTAACAGCATCTATTAACGGCATCAAACTCGCCAAGCTAAAATTGGACAGCAGGCACTTGTCGCAAGTTGCATTTGCGGAAGAATTGGAAATTTCCTTAAAAACTATCAACAAGTTTTTCACGGGAAAATCGGTCGATCGCAAATATTTTATAGCAATTTGCGAAGCGTTGGGATTGGAGTGGGAAGATGTCGTTTTTGGGACGGAAAGCGAGGAAGAAGAAGATACAGGAGGGGGCGGCGGCGGGGAGATTTGGTCTTTGCAAGAGATAGTCAAACAAAATAGCGATCGGGCCAGAAAAGCCCTCGATCCTTATATCTTACCTCCGATCCGCCGCCAAAGTCTGTTGGAAAAATGCCTCAAACAAATGCGATCGGGCATCTGGGAAAACAAACGGCGCGTCATCCCGATTCTCGGCGCTGCGGGCTACGGCAAAAGCACGATTTTGGGAACTATCTACGACGAACTCAGCGCCGAAATAGCAGCAGCCCAGACGGGATGGATTGCTTTGATTCGGTGCGACGATTTAATCGAATCTGCGGAAACCTTTGCTGTGGAAGTCGGGGAAAAAGTTAGCGGCAAACGGCAGTCGATCGTGGAAGTTGCCAAACAGCTTACCGCAGAAACGGGACGCGGCACAATTGCGATCGACACTCTGGATATCGTGCTCACAAAACCGCTAGTTCCCGTGTTGCGAAACCTCTTGCAGCAACTGTTAGAAACCGGCACTACCGTTGCCTTTACCTGCCGCGACACCGACTACAGCAACTTCTTTGAACCCTATCACGAAAGTTTTGCCGGCTTCCGAGAAAGCGTCCAAGACGGATGCAGGATTACAGCCTTCAGCGAGGGGGAAGTCAGGGAAGCGGCGGCGGAGTTTGTGAAGCGGAAAGGGGAAAATTTACTGGTGGATGGGGAAGCTTTTGCCGATCGTATTATAGCCCTTTCCAGCGACAGCGTTTCCCTGCAAGAAATCGTCCGCAATCCGTTACTGCTGGCTTTACTGTGCGACTTATTTACCGAGTTAGAAAACGTGCCGGAAGATTTGACAGTCAGCCAACTCTACGGAGAATACTGGAATTGGAAAGTCTCGGCTGTACGCAGCAATTTGCAGCCGCAGCGCGCCAGCCTTGCCAAGGAAAAACTCTGCTTGAAAGTTGCGGAAATTATCTACAACAATTCAGGAGAAAGGCTGCGAGATTTTATCTATGAAAGCAATTTAGAATTTAGCGAAACAGAATTTGAAGCTTATACTTCTCTCAAAAGCGAAGGCGTTTTAAAAGACTTCGGCGGCAAGCGCATCGGATTTTTTCACCAAACTTTTTTAGAATATACTGTTGCCCGCTGGCTGAATTCAACCGAGTCGGGAGAATCTGCAAAAAATCAGTTAAAAAGCGATATGGTTTTTGCGGAATCAGAGTTTTCGCGCTACTACATCTGGCCGATTTTCCGGCAACTGCTAACTTTGCTCGATCTAACTGAATTTTATCAAACAGAACGAGCTTTAAACAAACATAAAATCATGCCGTTTCGGGCAGTTGCTTTTGCCTCGATTTCCCGGAAGGAACCGGAATCGGCTGCGGTTTTGCTGCCAATGCTGGAGATTGCAATTAGCAGCGGATATACTTTTCAAGAGACTTTGCTAGTCACCGCTAATTCTGCACCGAAACGCCACAGCAAAACGGTTTGGGAAGTGGCTGTCAGACTTTTAGCAACTGTCAGCCAAGAATTGATTAATAAAGCGGCGGAAACTGTCGCGGAATTGCTGTTTCGTTTAAACGCTGAAAGGAGTCAGAGATTTCAGGAAGCTGTAGATACTATTAAAAATTGCGATTATTTAAGAGATAATGTTAATGCCAGCAACAATCACCAAGTTTGGGGGAAATTTTTGGCAGTGTACTGCGATCGCGCTGGCAAAAATTCTGAAACCATCGATTTAGAGATTTTAACTTGCTTGAAAGATATCTATTTTACATTAGGAAGCAAAGCGCGATCGCTGGTTGTGGGACTGTATCTCGCGCCGGGAATTCCAGAAACAGTAAAGCAAGAGTTTTTAACAGCCCTAATTTTTCAACCTCCCTCTCCTTCCTTTTTTGAAGGCGAAAATGCGACAAAACTTTTGCAGCAGTTATTGCCCAATTTAATTGTATCGCAAAATTCGGTATTCGGTAAAAGTTGGTTTGAGGCGCTGCACGCCCCGATTCACCGAGATTGGATGGGAGTTTTGGCGGCAGCAGTCAGCGAGGTAGCTAAGGGCAACCGGCAATTTATCAAAACAATCTTGTCGCATTTGCTGCGGGAGAATGTGCCCGGAGAATCGGCGGATTTTAACCGCTGCAATCTCATGGCAATTAGCAAGGCAATTGCGGGGGGTTCGGGCGATTTAGTGGCTTTGCTGTTAGTGAAAATAGCGATCGAAACTATTCCCGCAAACAAAATCAACTTGCTGTCGAAATTGGTAAGCCAACTAACAGAAACATCCCCAGAAAATTGTCAAATTAGCCCGCAATTAAAGTTGGTTTTAGCCAATTGGGTAGTGCCCAAAATCAGTCAATATCCCGCTGAATTAATCCGCGTCATCGATGAACTAGCGGTAAATTCTCCCGAAGTCCTGCATTTACAGGGGGAAGTGTTAAAACAGTTAATTTCCCAATTACAGCCAACTCAAATTGCTCCAATTATTAGAAAATTAAAACACGTTCCCCCTCAAATAGAAAGCTACCTGCAACAAACAACAACTTCTAAAGAATCGAGAATTGCTTTGCTAAAAGTTTACCGAAAACAAGCCGAAAACAATTCGCTACCATCCCTTGACAAAATCGTAGAATTATGTTTAGATGAATCCCGCGATGTCGCCCTCGATGCGTCTTGGGCGGTACTCGATTTAGCGGAACAGAAAAAATTAATTGATTGTAAAAATTTTATTCCAATTTTTGCTAAATCTCCGTTTGTTGGGGTGCGGCAAAATTGTTTGAAAGCGTATTTGGAAATAATCGACTGCGGAGTTAGTGCAGATCCCAGCGAAATTACAGCTATTTTTGCAGCTTTAGAAAAGGAAACGGCGCCGGAAGTGCTGCTGCTGATGTACAAATTAATCGACAGCGCGATCGCCATTCAAAAAAAGAGCGATCGCCCTCTCAATGCTGGCATAGCAGCAGCAGCTTTTAATTTAACTAACAGACTGGTAAAAATTGGCAATAAAAAAACCTTAGACATGACGGTAAAATCAGCTTTTTTGACCTTAGACAGGATGGCGCTGCTAGAAGATATCAAGTTGATGGATAGCATCAAAGATTGCGGGCGATCGCTCTTGCGAACAGCGGACATCAGCGGTAAAATAGATAAGTCGATCGTCACGGGATTGTTGAGCAAATTAGCGAGATTTGATGCGGAATTTTTGGATAAAATAGCGAGGGAAGATATCACCGATGCGGATTGTCAAATGCCCGCAGACAATCAAGTAGCCGTAGCAGTGGCGATCGCCCACAGTCAAGGCCGAAGTTCGGCGTTGCTGGATGAAATTTTAAATTGTCGCGGAATTTCAGCAGAAGTGAAAAGTCGAATTATTCGAGAAAAGGGCGGGTGATATCTCCCAGCGATTCGGAATTATTCATCTCTCTCATCTCTGACTCTGCGTCCTCTGCGTTCTCTGCGGTTCAATCATTCCGATATAAGTCACATCCTAAAAACAGAATCTAGCCCGCAATCCGATCGACTCGATGCGCTTCTGTGATGTCGGGAATATCCAGCCGCGCAGCTAGCTTGTGAATGACTGCTTCCGGTACTGCCGCTGTGCGCGATCGATTCCGCCGCAATACTTCCTCCAAAGGAACTTCCAGGTAAACAATCCGAATTCGCGCTTGATAATCGGCAAAAAAATTAATTAATTGCTGGCGCATTTGTTTAGTTGTATTCGTAGCATTCCACACAAAAGAACAGCCCAATCTCATATATTCCCGCGCTCTATTTTTGGCTGCCATTATTACATTTCCGGGAGTTTCATCGGGAGGAACGTTCATTTCTTTTCGCAGCGCGTCCAGCGAAATTACCGGCAAATCTGGAAGATTTTCCCGAATCCAATAATCTTTACCGCTTCCCGGCAAGCCAGACATCAAAATTACTTCGCATTTAGTGTCGTCAAATGCTTCGTAATCCGGGTTTCCGTTCTCTTTGCGGAAGTAGATAAATCGGCTGTGTGCTGATGGGAATTGTCGGGGAGAATCCCAACAATTATTTTCTTGACAAAAATCCCGAAATAGTTCTATTTTATCCAGCAATTCTTGTTTGTCGCTACACTGTCGGCCGCGCACGTCTGCTTCGGCTAAAAGTGCGAGGAAATCGCAGCGGACAACTTGACTGACTTTAATTACCGACTGCTGCGGGTTGGGTTTGTCGATCAGCCAGATGGGTAAACTGCCGAATTGGACGATCGCCACAACTGTTTCGCGAATCTCAAACTGCACGGGCGGCTCGAATTGAGATAAAATTTGTCTGACCATTCTCGCACCTTGACGGGCGTGACCTTTTGAGCTAATTCTGCCGTCGGCTTCTATTTTTGTAAAGGTTGGTTTGGCGACATCGTGCAGCAAAGCGGCGGCAAAAAGTATCGATCGTTCTTTTTCGGGTAATTGACGCCAATTCGGGGAAGATATTAATGCTTCGCAGACCATTCTGGTATGAATTAAAACATCTCCTTCGGCGTGATAAATCGGATCTTGCTGACATCCTTTTAAGTTTTGAATCCAGTCGAAATGATTTTGAATACCGTCCCAATCCAGAAACCAATCGGGCGGTTCGGGACAAAAGGGAAAAGTCCAAGGTGGCGAGGGCGATAACAGTGTATTCATAAATTTACCTGCTGGTTAACTAAAATTAAATAAATCTGCACCGGGACGCAGAATATTCGGTATAATTGGGCGATTGAGCCAATGTCCTTCGGCATTTTTAATAGCAGTCAAAAAACTGGCGCGCACGTATTTGTAACGCGCCTTTACTATGCCATCTTCTTCGATTTTAATGTACAGGCCCTCCATGCGATCGCTCTTGTCAGTCTCTTTCAAACACCGTTCTTCATCTAATCCCAATTCCCCGCAGTACAAACGCAAGCGTTCCAAATGTCCCGGTTGAATAAAATTAGATTTTCCCACAAACAGCATCATTTGCTTGGGCGATTTCAGCAAGCCAGAAAACAGCACGGGAACGGACACCAACGGCAGTCCGCTTAACAACTTTTGGCGGGATTCTGTACTCAGAAATTGATTTGTTTCTAAGTCCAGCACATCGTATTCCATAAAATAGTGCGGCAAAAAATCATAAAAAACAGTGTGTTTGGCATAAAGCCATTCGCCGTAAAGAATGTAGCGATTTCCCAGGACTTCTCCCAGGGCTGGGCTGAGACTGAAAGCCCACTGTTTAAATAAGTTAAAATGTTTTTCCCTCGGCCCGCCGGTGAGATAGTGGCCGCGACTTTGCAGCAGCATTTGTCCATCTGGTGCGAAGCTGATGCCTGTATTAGCGCCGTCTACCTTTTCTTCTAGAATTAAAGGGCGATCGATCAAAACGCTAAATGGCACGCTGTCGAGGTCTTCATCACCCGGTTGGAAACGCGAACCTTCAATGTGATAAGTTCTAGGATATTTAACAATTTTGAGCATCAGCCCATCCATTTTTGATTTGAGATTTCAGAGGCAACCCCATCCATTTTAAATTTTAGACTTTAGAGGCGACCAGATCTATAGCGAGCCTCGCATCATTTGTGAATTTCTTACTCCCTCCTCTTAGTAAGGGGAGGGCTGGGGTGGGGTAAAAAAAATACAACTCCTGCAATGATTGCTATATTTAACCATTATAATGGAACAATCACAAAGGAGGGTCTAAGTTGAAAAGTCAAAGTTTCCAAAACATATCATCAGCACTCGCGGGAATTATATTAGTAAGTGTGCTACTCCTAGGCTTAAACTCTTTTGTCGTCATCAATCCAGGTGAAGCAGGAGTAGTCAGCGTTTTAGGAAAAGCCAGAGATGGAGCATTGTTAGAGGGGTTTCACCTCAGACCACCTCTGATATCCAAGGTAGATGTGTACGATGTAACAGTGCAAAAATTTGAAGTTCCCGCCCAGAGTGCTACTAAAGACCTTCAGGATTTAAATGCCAGTTTTGCGATCAATTTTCGCCTTGATGCTGAGAAAATAGTGGAGATCAGAAGAACTCAAGGAACTTTGGAGAATATAGTCTCCAAAATTATTGCTCCTCAGACGCAAGAAGCATTTAAAACAGCCGCTGCACTGAGAACAGCCGAACAATCTATTACTCAAAGAAGTGAACTGAAGCGAGACTTTGATACTGCGCTGAAGGACAGGCTATCCAAGTATGATGTAATCGTACTCGATACCAGCGTTGTTAACATTCGATTCTCGGCAGATTTTGCGAAAGCGGTTGAAGAGAAACAGGTTGCTGAACAGCGGGCGCAAAGGGCTGTTTATGTGGCTCAGGAAGCCGAACAACAGGCTCGAGCTGACATTAACCGCGCTCAAGGTAGGGCGGAAGCTCAAAGACTTTTGGCTGAAACTTTGAAGGCTCAAGGCGGCAATTTAGTGCTGCAAAAAGAGGCGATCGAAGCTTGGAGAAGCGGCGGCGCTCAGATGCCAAAAGTGCTCGTTATGGGCGCAGGTTCGAGTCGGGTTCCTTTCATTTTTAATATGAGCGATATTCAGGAAGAACCCGAACACTTGCAAGTGACCAACAATTAAAATATGACTGAGGGTAACAAACTCGGTCTCTGGGAAAATATTGGATTTGCTAACCAGAAATCTCGCAATAAACCGGGTTTCCTCAGAAAACACACATAAGTCCTATGAGAGTTGCCGGAATATGCTACACTTCTGAAAGCCACAATATAACGACAGTTTGAAACCTGTCGCTATAAAAGCGAAGTCCGCAATTAACACGCAGGCAACACACTCATTTTAGGAAGCCAGGAGAAATCATGACCCGCGCTATTATGGAAACAGACAAAGGCACAATCAATTTGGAATTGTTCGATGCGGATGCGCCTAACACAGTGAAGAATTTTGTTGACTTGGCGGAAAAAGGTTTTTACGATGGATTGTCCTTTCACCGAGTCATTCCTAACTTTATGATTCAAGGTGGCTGTCCCAAAGGCAATGGAACGGGCGGCCCCGGCTACAAAATCAAGTGCGAAATCAACTCCAACAAACATTTGGCAGGAACTTTATCGATGGCTCACGCGGGCCGCGATACGGGTGGCAGCCAATTCTTTATTTGCCATTCTCCCCAATCTCATTTAGATGGAGTTCACACAACTTTTGGCAAAACTGAGGATATGTCTGTCGTCAATGCTATCCGCCAAGGCGACAAGATTATTTCGCTGAAAATTGAGCATTAATTTCCAGTAATTAGTTTTGTTGACAATAAGGAATAAAGTCCTTATTGCCAACAAAACTTGTGAAAGTTAAGAGTTTTCAAATCTATAATTTATGACTGTTATCAATGATTCTGCTGTGGTGGCCGAGTTAACTGAACTGTATTTAAAATACGAAAAAGCTCTTTGTACGAATGATATTGAAACTCTCGATAATTTGTTCTGGGATGCGCCGGAAGTCGTGCGGTTTGGGGTAACGGAGAACCTGTACGGGAGTGATGAGGTGAGGGCTTTTCGCAAAGGGCGATCGCCTGTAAATGTCGATCGAGAAATGTTCAACCTCAAAGTCGTGACTTTCGGTGCAGACACGGCGGCGGTGACGCTGGAATTCCGCCGTGTAATGGATGGAGTGGTGCGGCTGGGGCGGCAGAGTCAGATGTGGCGGAAGTTTCCTCAAGGGTGGAAGATTGTTTCGGCTCACGTTTCTTTGTTGCCGGTGTAGATGTTAAATGTAAAGAAACAATAATTGTCTAAAGCAGGCGGACTTTATAACTGAATCATTCATCCTCTAGAGCAACGTCTAATAATTCAATTTCCCCACTTTCTTCCTCATCTTCATAATTAAATTCTAATCTGCTCTGCGCTTAATAATCTCGCTCAATATATTGCTTAAGTACCCTTTGGCAACAGCTTGTTCAAATCTTTCTATCAGAATAGGAACATTGATTATTTCTTCTATACATTCCATGTACTGAGACACTATAGCATTTATTGAATACTGCTTTCGAGCTTGTGCTTCAATATTTAATTTAATTTCACTATCTGAATCTACAATACTTCGGACAGTTTTGGAACAGGGACGCTCCCCGAACAGAGACAAAAAATCCCTGGAATTTTAACCGAAACTC
>JAUBSN010000094.1:0-31753 GCA_036704825.1 Microcoleus sp. F8-C3
CCGAATTTTTGTGGAACATCGAATTAGAACTGTCAAGATATTTCGAGTAGCCCAAGAAAGATTTAGATTAAACCCCCAAAAATATGAGCAAGTAATTTTAACGATTTGTGGAATAGTAAGGTTGCGAATTGGAGCCTTAATATTACCATTAGGAAAAGCGGGGAAATGCTCGGATAAAAATTAACACAGCTTCCTCAATATTTTGGCATAATTATCAACAATAAATATCTCAAACTCTGGTTTCATCGTACACACTAGCTAATTTACGATGATTACATTTACGTCCTAGAACTTAACTATACAGAGGCTTTGAGTGTTTTCGGAGATGTCTAGTTGGGCTTGAACCGTCCTAAAAAAGTAAGTAGTTGGGCTTGAACCCTCCTAAAAAAGTAAGTAGTTGGGCTTGAGCCCTCTTGAAAAAGTAAGTAGTTAGGCTTCAGCCATAAGAGGGCTAAAGCCCAACTACGTACCTAATCAAGATAGGATCTGAGTTGTTCGGCCATAACCTGAACATTAGGGGGATAATTCATAGTAATATGATTTCCCGGCACTTCTCGAACCTCTACTCCTCCACTAGCAACCTCAATCCAAGGTAATTCTGGATTTTTGGCATTAACTTCATTTTGTTCTGTAGCGCGGAAAAAGATAATTTTACCTCCATAAGTTTGAGGGACGTAATTTCGCATTGCTTGAGCGTGGAATTTAAACAAATTAAGAAACTGGCGAATCTGAGATAATCCAAAATCTGGAGGAACTACCCTATTAGCAATCTTTACTTGCTCCAAAAAGTAGAGAAGTTGCTCCTCTGGCTCAATTTTTTGAAGGACATCCATAGAAACAGACAGATTGAAACCAACGCCTAGTAAATATAGCAAAATTGCTGTATCATCTTCCGTTGCTAAAACGGGCATTTGACCGGGCGCAGGAGTATCTATTAAAGTTAGCAGCGCTATCTTTTCACCTTGGGCATTGAGTTGCTGCGCCATCTCAAAAGCAACAGTGCCTCCAAAGGAAGAACCACCCAAAAAATAGGGGCCTTCTGGTTGTTTAACCCGCACTGCTTCAATATAGCGAGCAGCCATTTCCTCAACTTTAGTAAAAGACTCATTTTCCCCATCTGAGACGTGCGCTTGTATTCCAAAAACAGGTTGCTCAGAACCTAGATAACGCGCTAAGTCGCGATAAATGTAAACGTGGCCACCTACGGGATGAACTAAGAACAAGGGTTGTTTAAAACTACCAGGCTGAATTTCTACTAACAAAGATTCAGAAGCTGGATGGAGTGCCTGGTCAGGCTTATCAGATAACTCAGAATTGTCTTTAATTAATGCAGCCAAAGCTGCAATAGTCGATGATTGCAATAGGCTATGGGGAGACAAGGATTTTTGCAGTGTTTCGTTTAATTTAGTTATTAGTTGAACTGCTAATAATGAATCTCCGCCTAAATCAAAAAAGTCATCATTAATTCCTACTTGCTCGATACCGAGAAATTCTTGCCAGATACTAACAATAGTTTGCTCAATTTCTTCTCTAGGAGCAATATAGGTATTGTCTAAATTCGGTCTAGAGTGATGTGGTGTTGAATCTAATTTTGGGGAATTTTCATCTGGTAAAGATGCAATTTTAATCGGTTGCTCGATTCCTGGTGCTTCAATCCAGTAACGTTGGCGCTCAAACGGATATGTCGGCAATGTGAGACGATAACGCTGCTCATCAGCATAAAATTTAGACCAATCTATTTGTACTCCTCCTAACCAGAGTTTACCCAAGGTAGCGAGCAAGAAAGCTACATCTGAATTTTGGTCTTGTGGATGGCGCAATGAAGAAAGTACAATTTGCTCAGCCCCTTTATTAGGATGCTGTTTTGCTAGCGTGTTCAACGTCCGTCCGGGCCCCACTTCTAGCAATATTTGATTTTGGTCTTTCAATAGCTGTTGTAACCCATCTGCAAAGCGTACTGTTTGCCGCAGATGTTGAGCATAATAACTCGGATTTGTCGCCTCTGTCGCTGTAATCCAATTACCAGTGACATTGGAAACGTAAGGAATTTTAGGCGAGTTCAGCTTAACTTTTTTAACCTGTTCGGTGAAGGGTTCTAAAATTGGCTCCATCATCTGTGAATGGAAGGCATGAGAAGTGTGCAATCGGCGACAATCTACACCTTTTGCGAGTAGTTTTTGTGCCAATTCATCTACGGCATCACTAGCACCTGAAACCACGCTCATAGATGCTCCATTAATCACAGCTAAATCGAGTTTCTCGCCCAAAAATGCTTGCACTTGCTGTTCTGGAAGCGGAACTGCAAGCATGGAACCACTCGGCAGTTGTTGCATTAATTTACCTCGTGCAGCTACCAAGGACAAGCCATCTTCCAAGGAGAAAACACCAGCCAAACAAGCTGCTACATATTCACCAATGCTGTGACCGATCTCCGCTTTGGGATGCACTCCCCAAGACATCCACAATTGAGCTAAAGCATACTCGATCGCAAATAGTGCTGGTTGTGCGATCGCCGTCTGTTTGAGTTGGTTTGTAGCTGCTTCTGCTTGTGCTTCACTTGGATAAAGTAGGTGGCGCAGATCGATTCCCAAGTGAGGTGTAAGAATTTCCGAACACAGATCGATCTGTTCGCGAAATGTTGTTTCAACTTGGTAGAGTTCCCAGCTCATATTGATGTACTGCGAACCCTGTCCTGAAAACATAAATACGACAGGTCGATTTTTGGACTCTTGGAAGCTGGTAAAAACTCGTTTGGGATCGAGATTATCGAGAGCGATCGCGCCCTCTTCACTGTCATTACAAACTACTATCCGTCGATGGCTCAAAGCTCTTCTACCAACTTGAAGCGTGTAAGCAACATCAGCAAGATTGTCATCTGGATGCTGCTTTAAATAGTTGCTCAAATTTACCGCTGCACTATCAAGTGCAGTGCTAGTTTTTGCCGATAAAACCAACAGTTGCGACGGTCTGGATTCTCCAGATTTTTCTAAACTAGGCGCTTCTTCAAGAACTACATGAGCATTAGTTCCACCGATGCCAAAGGAACTAACTCCAGCACGGCGCGGCGTTTTACCTGCTTTCCATTCGGAAAGCTTAGTATTGACATAAAATGGACTGTTGGCAAAATCAATTTTGGGATTATGCTGTTCAAAATGCAAGCTAGGCGGTATTAACTTGTGTTTGAGAGCTTGGACAGTTTTGATTAAGCCAGTGACACCAGCAGCAGTATCCAAATGTCCGATATTGGTTTTTGCAGAACCGATCGCACAAAAGCCTTTTTTCTTAGTTTCAACTGAGAAAGCTTGTGTCAGTGCAGCGATTTCGATCGGATCGCCGAGGGGTGTTCCGGTTCCGTGAGCTTCTATATAGCTGACGGTTTCAGGGGAAATTTCTGCGATCGCCAGAGCATCTGCGATCGCCTGCGCCTGACCATCTATACTGGGAGCTGTGTAGCCAATTTTGAAAGCACCATCATTATTGAGCGCAAAACCTTTAATCACCGCATGAATATAATCTCCGTCTGCGATCGCCTCCTCTAATCTTTTCAAAACCACAATTCCCACACCGCTACCGCTAACAGTTCCCTGTGCCTTCGCATCAAAGGCTCTACAGTGTCCGTCTGGTGAAAGAATCATTCCCTCTTGATAAAAATATCCTGCCTTTTGGGTAACGCCTATAGAAACCCCACCAGCCAAAGCCATATCGCATTGGTAATTCAGCAAGCTTTGGCAAGCCATGCTAATAGCGACCAATGAAGTAGAACAGGCGGTTTGGACAGTAACACTCGGTCCCTTCAAATTTAATTTATAAGAAACGCGAGTTGACAGGAAATCTTTCTCGTTGGCGATCGCAAGTTGGAAATCTCCAACGGATTCTCTAAGTTGGTGATTAGGATAAAGGTTATTCAAAAAATAAGTATTGAAACTCCCTGCGCCTGCGTAAACCCCTATCGAACCTTCGTAAGTTTCCGAGTTATAGCCAGAACTTTCTAGAGCCTGCCAAGCCGACTCCAAGAAAAAGCGGTGTTGTGGATCTGTGATTTCAGCTTCTCTCGGATTAAACCCAAAGAATGAAGCATCAAATAACTCAATATCTTCTAGTACCCCTCTTGCTTTTACATAGCGTGGGTCACGCAATACTGACTCGTCAATACCGAAAGATTCTAGTTCTTGTTCGGAGAAGAAAGAAATAGATTCTACACCATCACGTAGATTTTCCCAAAACTCATCAACATTTTTAGCACCGGGAAAGCGACCTGCCATGCCGATGATAGCGATACCTTCTATAGAGTTGGTAGTCTCAGATCTGTCCATTTTTATTCTTTCCTTGCAAGCGCTGTTTTTGCTTTTGGCGATTGATTGCTTCTTTTTGTTTTTTAATGTGTTCTCTACTTTGCCCAACAGAGGCTTTTTCCTCTGGCTCCTCACTTAAATATTTAGCCAAAGAGCTGATGGTTGGATATTTAAACATCTCAATCATTGAAACATCTCTGTCGATCGCTTCTCTCAGTTGACTGTGAGCCTGAGCCATCAGTAATGAATGACCGCCTAAATCAAAGAAATTATCATCGACACCTACTTTTTCTAAGTGTAATACTTGTTGCCAAACGGTAGCGATCGCTTGCTCGATATCCGTCTGCGGTGCAACATAAGTTGTTTCTAACTCTATGTTAAAAGCATCTGGAACTGGTAGCGCCAGAGAGTCAACTTTACCATTAGATATCAGCGGCAAAGCATTCAAGAACACAAAGCTGGAGGGCATCATATAGCTGGGCAGCTTCTGCTGGAGAACATTGCGTAAGCTGCCGACTGCTGTGCGTTGCAAAGTTTTCCAGAAACCCTGAGTTTCCAGAAGATACGCTATGCTCTGTTGAAAAATATCTTGTTCGATCGCACCTAGCACCAACTCAATCCCTGCTTGGTTTCCCCGACACCAAGCTACAGTTCCCGCCAACCACCGCTCTTCACCGGAACCGGGCATACGCAAGCGCAGGCGGACGGTTTGACCGGGTTCACAAATATCTGGCACATCCACTAAGCCGACGCCACCGATGGAAATGTCTTCCGTGCGAAGTTCCACCGCTGGATGACCGTCAAATTCGGCCAGACATTCACTCTTGAAGGGAATACGTTCTGGTGTGAGGTTGGAAACGATATAGGCTACGAGGCGCTGATTGCCGGAGGCATCTTCCCGCTTCATAACTACAGACTCTCGTACATCCGGGTGTTGGCTCAATATCGCCTCGATCTCGCCCAGTTCGATGTCCAATAAATTATCATCGACACCTGCTTTTTCTGGGTGCAATACTTGTTCCCAAGCTGTAGCGATCGCATCTTCGTTCTCAGTCTGGGGTGGAATACAATCCAACTGTAGATTAAAAGTATCTGGCTCTGGCAGCGCTTTGCGGTCTATTTTGCCGTTCGGTGTCAGCGGCAAAGCATTCAAAAACACAAAGTTGGAGGGCATCATATAGTTGGGCAGCTTCTGCTTGAGAACATTGCGTAAACTGCCGACTGCTGTGCGCTGCAAAACTTTCCAGAAACCCTGAGTTTCCAGAAGATACTCTATGCTGTGTTGAAAAAGATCTTGTTCGATCGCACCCAGAGCCAATTCAATCCCTGCTTGGTTTCTCCGACACCAAGCCACCGTTCCCTCCAACCACAGATCCCGATCTAATCCGGGCAGATGCAGGCGCAGGCGGACGGTTTGACCGGGCCCGCAATTATCTGGTACGCCCAGCAAGCCGACGCCACCGATGGAGATGTTTTCAGTGCGAAGTTTCACCGCCGGATTCCCGTCAAATTCTGCCAGACATTCACTGTTGAAGGGAGTACGTTCTGGTCTGAGGTTGGAAACAATATAAGCTACTAGGCGCTGATTGCCGGACGCATCCTCCCGCTTGATAACTACAGACTCTCGTACATCCGGGTGTTGGCTCAATACCGCTTCGATCTCGCCCAGTTCGATGCGGAAGCCGCGAATTTTAACCTGCTGGTCGATGCGACCGAGGAATTCGATATTGCCGTCGGGTAGGTAGCGGGCTAAGTCGCCAGTTTTGTAGAGGCGAGTGCCTTGTTCGTGGCTAAAGGGGTTGAGGATAAAGCGATCTGCTGTTAGGTCGGGTCGGTTGAGGTAGCCCCGTGCTAAACCAGCACCGCCAATATACAATTCTCCCGGAATGCCGATCGGGACAGGTTGTAGTTGGGCATCTAGAATATAGACCTGCGTGTTGGCAATGGGCCGACCGATGGGCGGTGGCTCTTTACTATCAGTACATTCGGCAATGGTGGCACAGACGGTGGATTCGGTCGGCCCATAAGCATTAAAGAAGCGACGACCTGATGACCATTTAGCTATGAGGTCGGGGGAACAAGCTTCTCCTCCAACAATGATTGTCCCCAAGCTAGGAAGCTCTTCAAAGGGAAGAACTCCTAAGACTGCTGCTGGTAATTCAATGTGGGTAATAGCGCGATCGCGTAACACCTCAATCAGACTAGAACCTGCTAAAAGAGCATTATTGGTTGCAATACACAGAGTTGCTCCCGAACATAAGGCAATAACCAAATCGGAAGTTGCAACATCAAAGCTCAAGGAAGCAAACTGCAGGACGCGGCTGTTCGGTTGCACGTCGAATATCTGAATCTGTGCTTTGGCGAGGTTGCATAGTCCTCGGTGCGCCACCAGTACGCCCTTTGGTCTACCTGTAGACCCCGAAGTGTAAATCACATAGGCCAGGTTCTCAGAGGTTAAGCTGCATCCAGGGTTGGCTTCGCTTTGTCGCTCAATGATTTCCCAGTCTGTGTCTAGGCAAACGATACGTGCTTCGTTTTTGGGAAGAGATTCGACCAACTGTCTCTGAGTCAGCAGCACTGGTACTTGGGCATCTTCTAACATGAAAGCTAAACGCTCTTGCGGATAAGCTGGGTCTAGCGGTACATAAGCTCCACCAGCTTTGAGAATGCCCAAAATTCCCACCACCATCTCCAAGGAACGTTCTACACAGATCCCCACCAATACCTCTGGCCCCACACCCAAATTCCGAAGGTGGTGCGCTAAATGATTCGCTCGTCGGTTCAGTTCTTTGTAGGTAAGTTGCTTGTCTTCAAAGACTAATGCAATAGCGTCGGGCGATCGCTTTACCTGCTCTTCAAATAACTGGTGTATGCACGCATCTTTGGGGTAATCGGTTTCGGTATCATTCCACGCCGCTAACTGCTGCCCCTCAAACTCAGTTAAAAGAGGCAACTCCGCAATTTTCTGCGCTGGGTTAGCAACAATTGCTTGCAGCAGAGTTTGGAAATGTCCGATCGTTCGGGAAATCGTGCTAGCTTCAAACAAATCCGTGTTGTACTCAATACGACCAATGATGCCCTCCGGTCTTTCCTCTACATCCAAAATGAGGTCGAACTTCGCCGTATCGGTCTGGATATCCAAATAACTCACATTCCAACCCTCACTCAAAGATGGTATTAGAGGTTGAGGAGCAAACGCCACTTGGAACAAGGGGTTTTGACTGAAGTTTCGGTCTGGTTTCAGTGTTTCTACCAGTTGTTCAAACGGCACATCTTCATGGGCATAAGCTGCCAAAGTTACTTCCCGCACCCTGGAGAGTAGGTCTTGGAAACTAGGGTTTCCCGACAGATCGGTACGCAACACTAGGGTATTGATAAAAAACCCAATTAACTTGTCTATCTCCGGTCTGTTGCGACCTGCACTGAAAGTTCCCAGCACAATATCTTCTTGTCCAGAGTAGCGATAGAGCAAGGTCTTGAATGCCGCCAGCAGGGTCATGTACAGCGTTACTCCTTCTTGCCGAGAAAGAGCCTTGAGTGCTTCTGTCAGGTTTTTGGAGAGGCTAAAACGTTGCCTTTTACCCCGAAAAGTTGGAAGGGTCGGTCGGGGACGATCTAATGGCACTTGTAGTACAGGCAAATCGGCTAGCTGTTGCTTCCAGTAGTCTAAATGACTTTCCAGAATTTCTCCTGTAAACGACTGCCGCTGCCAAACAGCAAAGTCGGCATATTGTAAGGCTAATTCTGGGAATACTAGAGTTTTGTCATTACAAAAAGCTTCGTAGAATGCTGCTAGTTCGGGAAGAAATACATTATATATAGAAACACCGTCCATCACGATGTGATGGAATGTCAGGAATAACCTGTATTCTTCATCAGATAGCTGCATCAACGTAGCCCGCAGCAATGGGGCAGAAGTTAAATCAAATGGTTGTTTTGTCTCTATAGTTGCTAACCGCAAAGCTTCGGCTTCCCGTTGGCTTACAGGTAATTGCCTCAAATCCACAAAAGCTAGATTGAAAGTATCGGCAGGTGGATCTATAACTTGAATAGGCTGTCCATCCACTGTCATAAAGCGCGTTCTCAAACTTTCGTGACGCTTGATAATTTCGGTGAGAGCTTTTGAAAGGACATTTACGTCAATAGCACCGGGAAAACGAATCGTGCAGGGTTCGTTATAAACAGGGGTATCGGATGCCAATTGTGTGAGGAACCACAATTGTTGCTGGTTCCATGAAAGAGGTAAGTTTTGGTTCCTAGAAACTGCTTGGATGGGAGTAGCTTGCAAGTGAACGTTTTCTGAATCGCTTTCTGAAATGCGCTGCGCTAGTGAGGCTATGGTGGGAGATGCAAACAAGCTACCCACAGGCAATTCTACTTTTAATGTTTTGCGTAATCGGCTGTCGATCTGGATCGCCAGTAAGGAATGTCCGCCCAATTCCAAAAAATTGTCGTAAATGCCAACTCGTTCTATTCCCAGCACTTGGGCCCAAATTCCTGCTATGATTTCTTCGATCGGGGTGCGAGGTGCTACATAATTTTCTTGCAAATCGGGTCTGGAAGTGTCTGGTGCAGGTAGAGAACGGCGATCGATTTTGCCGTTGGGGGTCAGCGGTAGTGACTCCAACATGACAAAGCGATCGGGCATCATATAATCGGGCAGTTTTTCTTGCAAAAAATTGCGGAGATGCGGTATTAACTTTTGGGCAATATTTCTCTGTAACGGGCGATTGGCGTAGTGATGCCAAGGTTTGACGTTAATAGTATTTTTTTCGGTAAATACAATCTCTTGACTTTCTGCTACTTCAGTTGTGGAACGGTGTCGAAAAATTACGTCATAACTACCAGAATCACTTGCTTCTAACCAGCTAATGTCGATTTGATAAGGTAATTCTTGAGCTAATAACCAAAGTTGTTCTGGATCTATTCCAAGTGGGGATTGTTTTTGTAAACTCTCACGCCATTCTCTGACAGTTTCTAGCCCTGAGTTAGTGTTTAGCCATTGAATAGTTTTGGTTTCTGTGTCTAGACGTGCGTTGGGGACTTGTCGCCAGCCGAGGATTTCTGGGGAAGTTGTTTGCAGCAATTGGCGGATGGATGCGATTGTCCAATCGGGTTGCCAGTCTAACCATTTGATATTTTTGCTAGAAAAAACTCCTTCTCCTATATGCAGAATTACATCGTAGCGAAATCGAGTTAATTCATTGTGTTGAATGCCACGCTTGGGCAGAATTTCAACATGACAGATTTGTGGTAGATGTTGTTTTAAAGCGGTGAAGAAAGCTGGAGCGATGACTAATTCTTCTTCTTGTGCCATTAGCGATCGCACTGTGGAAAGTAATTGCGTTCGCTCCATTTCTGGGGAGGCACGATATAATTGGACGGAGGCATGATAAGCTTCCAGGAGCGGCAGACTCCGCAGATCGCCTAAGAAAATGTTGCCCCCACTGCGGACTGCATTCACTGCACCTTCTAGGACTTTCAACAAATACTCAATGCTGGGGAAATGCTGAATTACTGAGTTGATGACGATCGTATCGAAGCTGTCTGCTTTTATACCTTCAAAGTTGTCTGCCGTCCTTTCTAACAGTGTGACATTCTCTAATCCCGGCACCGACATCTTCATCTGTTCGATATAGCGCAGTGCTTGTGGGGACAAGTCCGCAGCCGAGTATTGAGTGCAGTGAGGAGCAATTCGAGATAGTAATAAACCTGTTCCGCAACCGATTTCTAGAACGGATTGGGGTTGCAATTGGAGAATGCGATCGACAGTATGCTCTACCCAGGATCGCATCTCGTTTTCTGGGATAGGTTCGCCTGTGTAGCTACTGTTCCAACCGATAATATTAAAGGTTTGGTTTTGATGGGTAGGGGTTTGGCTGTAGGTATTGTCGTAGAGCGATCGCCACTGCGAAATGAGTTCGGTATAGCTGTCTAACTCTGGCTCTGACGATGAAGAATCTTGTGGCTTTCCAACCACATAAGCCACGAGGCGTTTGTTACCAGGCACATCTTCTCTGACTGTGACAACAGCATCTCCCACTTGAGGATTTTGCCTCAGTGCTGCTTCAATCTCGCCCAGTTCGATGCGGAAGCCGCGAATTTTTACCTGGTTGTCGATGCGACCGATAAACTCAATGTTTCCATCGGGCAGATAGCGACCGAGATCGCCAGTACAGTATAGGCGATCGCCTGTATGGGGATGAGTAATGAAGCGCTGGCTAGTTTTTTCGGGATCTCGCCAATAGCACCTAGCTAAACCGATACCTCCGATGTAGAGTTGCCCCAGTTCCCCCTCCTGACATGACTCCATTGCTTCGTTCAGCACGTAGAAATGCTGGTTGGTCATGGCCTGACCGTAAGGAATGCTTTTCCATTCCGGGTCAACCTTGGCGATCGGGTATAGGATAGACCAGATGGAAGCCTCGGTTGCACCTCCTAAGCTGATGACAGCAGGGTTTGAAGGTTGGTCTATAGTTTTATTTTCTTGTAAGGGCAATCCCCCTGCGATCGCCCCGTCAGGGTTTGGGACTCTCCCGGGGGCGCTGCCCCTACAGATGACCAAATCTTTGATTCGATCTGGCAAAGTCGGGGGTATCCAATCGCCGCTGAGAAGGACTAATCGCAGAGATGATGGTAGGGTTTTGCTATTTGCAGCAGCATCATCCACAAGCATCTGCATCAATGGCGGTGCAGAGTCCCAGAGGGTGACTCGTTCTTGCATCATCAGATCGAGCCAGTCAGACGGGTCTGGCGTTGCGGTCGCTTTGGGGATAACAACAGTTCCTCCCGCAGCCAATAGACCGAAAATGTCATATACTGACAGGTCGAAGCTGAGGGAAGATACTGCTAAGACGCGATCGTTTGCTCCTACTTCAAAGCGATCGTTAATATCAAGAAGCGTATTGACTGCACCGCGATGCTCGATCGCTACTCCCTTGGGTTGACCAGTAGAGCCTGATGTGTAAATGACATAAGCTAAATTATCCGGTGTCACCCCATTATCTGGGTTTTCTTCGCTGAAGCGATCTAATGTTTCTGAATTGCCATCCAAACAGATAATATGTGTTTGGTGTTGGGGAAGAGACTCGACTAAATGCTGTTGTGTAAGCAAAACTGGCGTTTGCGAATGTTCTAACATGAATGCCAGTCTGTTTACCGGATAATTCGGATCTAGTGGTACATAAGCTCCGCCTGCTTTGAGAATACCTAATAGACCTACTACCATTTCTAACGATCGCTCCACACAGGCTGCAACCAATACCTCTGGCCCGATACCCAGAGTCTTCAGATAATGCGCCAACTGATTAGCTTGGGAGTTTAACTGCTGATAAGTTAGCTGCTTCCCTTCAAAAATTACCGCAATAGCGTCAGGCGATCGCTCTACTTGGAACTCAAATAGCTGGTGGATGCAAGTATCTTGGAAATTACCTAGCATTTTATTCTTCCTTAGATAGGGAAATACTGAATTTTTTTGAGTTTTTTAATTCGTTCCCATCCGAGTTGCGGAGTTAATAGCACACCATAACCAAAAGGCTTAAATTATTTAAATAAATTGGCAGTCAGATGGGGGTGATAGCGCCTAGCACCACCCAATAAAGCTAAGCTCGGTAAACTTTTGCTGCGATCGCCTAATCACTTTATGATATATGTTAATCGCGGTATTTCTGCGATCGCGGTCACTATTTCATCTACATTTAGGTACGTAGTTGGGCTTTAGCCCCCAAAGAGCGCTGAAGCCCAACTACGTACCTTTGAATCAACCCTTAAGTCAGGTAGGTAGTTGGGCTTTAGCCCCCCCCAAGCGCTCAGTTCCCTGCTTGAGAGGAATCTCAATCACGAACTCTGCTCCCTGTCCAGGAGCGGAAATACAAGTCAGCCTACCATGATGTTTTTCTACTACAATCTGGTAGCTAATAGCCAATCCCAAACCAGTGCCAGAGCCGACACGTTTTGTAGTAAAGAAAGGGTCAAAAATCTTCTGGCTTACTTCCTCTGTCATCCCCGCTCCATTGTCAGCAATCCGAATCTCTACTTTGTTACTATTTATAACAATAGTACGAATACGAACTTGTGATTTTTTCTTAGCCCTTGATGCTATAGGAGAAGTCGCTAATGATTCCTCTATAGCATCAATTGCATTGCTGAGTATATTCATAAATGCTTGGTTCATGAAGCCGGCGTAACATTCTATTTGAGGGAGATCGCCATACTCTTTGATAATTTCAATCCCAGGATAGTCGGGCTTAGCTTTTAGCTGATTTTGCAACAGTAGCAGAGTGCTATCGAGCCCTTCATGGATATCTACTCGTTTCATTTCCGCCTCATCTAATCGCGAGAAATTCCGCAGCGACAAGACAATTTGGCGGATGCGTTCTGCCCCTTGCTGCATCGACTCAAGCAGCCTAGGAAAATCGGAAATTAAGAATTCCAGATCGATACTTTCTGCAAAATTCAGAATTTCAGGAGTTGCATTAGGCAATTGATCCTGATAGAGATTCAGCAATCCCAGCAAATCATGAAAATAGTCACGAGCAGGGGTAAGATTGCCGTATATAAAGTTAATTGGGTTGTTAATTTCGTGAGCAATACCAGCAACCATTTGCCCCAGGCTTGACATTTTTTCAGTTTGAATTAGCTGAGTCTGTGTCGCTTGCAATTCTTTTAGGGTAAGTTCAAGTTGAATTGCTTGTTCTCTCAGCAGGCTATTTTTTTCTTTTAACTGCTGAGTCCTCTCTTCTACTTTTTGTTCGAGCGTTTGGTTGTAATCCTCTAATTGTTCGTTAGCTGTTTTCAAGTTTTGAGTAGCGGTTTCCAATCTCCCATAGAGCATCGCATTTTTAAGGGATATAGCTATCTGTGAAGAAAGTATTTTTAATAATTCCAGCCTCTCCATTGTAAAGGCACCAGTTGTTATATTATTTTCTAAGTAAAGAATACCTATCAGCTTGCCTTGATTAATAATAGGCATAGATAATATTGACTTGGGTTTTGTTTTGAGGATGTAAGGATCGTTTATGAATCTTTGTGACACTGAGGCATCATTTAAAACCACATTTGCTTTAGTTATTCCTACATAATTAATTATGGTGAGCGGCAGATTTTCACTGTTTTCGACTGATGATTCTGAACACAATACAACCACATCTATATCCACAACACCTGTAGCTTCTATCACTAATTTTCCATCTTTTTCTAAGATCAAGCACCCTGTTGTAGCTCCAGCATTTTCCATCACAATTTTAAGTAACTTATCTAGCAACTTATCAAGAACTATTTCTTCAGCCAAGGCTAGATATGCTTTGTTCACAGTGGACAAATCCAAAACCGCCGAACTTCCTCCCGTGGTCAATGTTGTTGTTCTATTAATCTCTATGCCTGTGGATTCTCGCATCAGCATCTCGGAAAATACCAAAGGATATCTAGACTCTAAATCTTTAACTTTAGTTTTAGCTCCCCAACGAATATACCCGTAGTAAGCTTGTGTTAGATAAATTTGAGCAAATTTGTCTCTGCCGAGGGAGAAATAAAACTCTGCTGCTAGTTCCGATGCTAGTGCTTCTTCCTGAATATATCCTTGTTCTTTTGCTCCCGTTATAGCTCGGTCATAATATTCCATTGCTTCTGCAATTTGCTCTTGAACCCGTGCTTTCTCCGCCTCCACAAGCTCGTACTTATGCTTGAAGTTTGATGGAGCATCAAATGCCCATTTATGCATTTTTTGTTGATTTTTATCTACAATCACCAGATATTCTTGTTGCTCCGAGCTTGAAACTTGGGGATAGTGTAAAAGGAGAGCCAGCGAATAGTAGAAGTTGTGAGCAGCAGAAACTAGCATACCCATGACACTGACTGCGTGTTCTGCTGCTAAACTGGCGCTGGCAACAGCTTGGTGAGGTTCTTTAAACAAATAAAATAGCATCGTCTTTGCGAAATAGGTAAGAAACAACAAAATTCGATTATTAGTTTCTCTAAAAATAGGTAATATTTGTGTTTCGTTAAAACTATCGCCAATCAATTGACATTTATCTTCAGTTTCTTTTTGAAGATTTAACGTCATTTGGTGAAATATTTTAATGTAATAGATAGAATAGTCTTGTTTGAGTTTCAGTGCTAAATCAAGATATTGCCTTTGTTGCTGCTCTACAATGTCTAATTGCTCCCCAGTCAAAAACACGCTAGTGCAATAAATACTAGCATTATAGCTAACAAATTCTATATCTCCGGTTTCCAGCCCACTTTGCAGCCCCTCTCGTAGAGATACTAATGTTTCCTTAACATGAACTTTCCAAGGTTTTATCACACCATGAAATAAATTGCAGACTTTACATTGAAGTTCTCTAGCGTTAAATTTATCCAAGAGCTTTAAAGCTAGCTCACCTGCATGATATCCGGCATCTATATCTCCGGTTATCGAATAAATGAAATTGCCATAAAAAACATACACAAAAGCCGCCATTGCTGAATGACCGTGTTCAACACAGAGCTTAGTTTGGGTAAGGACAAGCAGGGGCACAATATCTGGCTTCACTGTGTAAGCAGGAGAAATAACGCTCATCATTATCCGCAAGGCTGCTAATTGATACGGATCTGTCATTTCTGGGATGTTTTCCAAATTCTCAAGAGAAGGCAACTCAACGACAAAACCACCCTCACCCGCTTCATTCGACAAAGAGATGCCCAGCATATCCAGCACGTGCAGCCCAGTATCAATGGCTTTTAACATCTGATTTTGAGCCATATAAAACTGGATTTGTAGCTCGTATACTTTTACTCTTTCGAGCAGAGTGTTAGCTTGTTGCAAAACTACTTCAGCAAGAGTTGCCGAGCTTTCGTAGTTGGTATTGAGGTATTCAGCCTCCACCGCTTCTACATAGAGTCCGAGCGTCAGGTCATAGTTACTCTGCCAACTGTTTTCTGGTAAGAGTTCTAACCCTACTTTTAGTAGCGTGACAGCAGCTTCATAAGCTGTCGCTGCTTTGGCTTTTCGACCAGCTATTAAATTTAATTGAGCAAGCTGGTATTTTTCTTCTTGCTTTGTAATGAATTCTAATCCCACATTGAGCTGGTTAACAATATCAAAGACATTTTCTTCTAGATCGTCTTGATTTGTATTGTGCAACAGTAGTTGGCCGATTTTCAGGTGGGTAGTTTTTTGCTGTTCAGTAGGAATCAGAGAATAAGCCGCTTGCTGCACGCGATCGTGCAAAAATTTGTAGGATACTTTGTAACTATTAATTTCTGATTGGGTTCCTTGACCAGTACCCATTACCAATGATTCATTACTATTAAAGAGTAAAGGAAGTTTATAAGCACTTTCCCCGATGGGTAAAATTAGGGCTTCCTGAAGCCCGTCCCACAAAGCAGATGCCGTTTCCGATATAGATTTTTCACTGACTATTGCTAAAACTTCTAAATTAAATCGGTTGCCAATGCAAGCTGCTAACTTTAAAACTTTCTGGGTATCTGGAGGCAGTTTTTGAATATTTCTGGCTATGAGTTCTACGACATTATAATCTGCGATCGCAACACTTTGAATTTGCCCCATATCCCACTGCCATCTGCCAATGCTGAAGTCAAATGTCAACAGTTTTTCTGCGTAAAGGGAGGTGAGAAATTGAGTGATAAAAAACGGATTACCTTGAGTTTTATTGTAAACTAACTCAGCTAATAACTTGCACTTTTCTATTTCATGATTATTGTTTTTAGCAAGCCAACTTTCTCGATCGATTTCTCCGTGTTGCTCGGAAAAACAAGTAACTGGGGGGACTGGTGATGAACAGTTGTCACCCAACGTGTCAGCAACTAATTGATTTACTGTACTAAGTGTCAACGGTTGGAGGACGATCTTATTTGTTATTGCTCCGCTTGAATAAATACTATCTAAGGTCTGCATTAAAGGATGAGTTGGGCTGACTTCGTTATCTCGATAGGCTCCAATCACCAATAAATATTGGCTATCTGGGTCAGTTAGCAGCACATGAAGCAATTTCAAAGAAGCAGAATCTGCCCACTGCAAATCATCTAAAAATAAAACTAGCGGATGTGCTTTTTGGGTAAAAACATGAATAAATTGTTTAAAGGCAAGATTGAAACGGTTTTGTGATTCACTTGCTCCTAATTTAGAAACTTCAGGTTGCTCGCCAACGATCAATTCCAATTCGGGAATAACGTCAATTATAACTCTAGTATTTTTGCCTAAATCATTTAAAATTTTCTGTTTCCAAAAGTGGATTTTTTCCGGGCTTTCTGTTAATACTTGGCGAATTAGTTCTTCAAAAGCTTCAATTAAGGCTCCATAGGGAATATTCCGTTTAAATTGGTCAAACTTACCTGCGATAAAATAACCCCTTGCTCCGACAATGGGTTTGTGAATTTCATAAACTAAGCAAGATTTACCTATTCCCGAGTAACCGGAAACTAGCACTATCTCGGCTTTTCCAGCGCTAACTCTGTCAAAAGCCTCCATTAGATTGGCTACTTGTGTTTCTCGTCCGTACAGTTTTTGCGGGATCAGAAAATGACCGGACTTATCACGCTCACCCGGAATGAAGTTAGAATTTTTGCCAGCTTGTTGTAATTGATTTAGACATTGTTCTAGATCGGCTTTCAGACCAAAACCACTCTGATATCTATCCTCAGCAGTCTTGGCTAATAATTTCATCACTATGTAAGAAAGTGCTTTAATAATCTTATCATTTTGAAGTTTAGATGTGGGATTATTGCTCGTAATTTCAAGTCTGCTGTTTGGCTTTTTTGCCATAATTTCCCAGAGGGGACTCGGCTGTTTCGCGATGTGGCAGTGAACTAATTCCATCGGATCTGTAGCCTTAAATGGTAATTCACCGCACAGCATTTCATAGAATGTGATACCTAAAGAGTAGAAGTCTGTCCGATAGTCAATTGAGCGATTCATCCGCCCTGTTTGCTCTGGCGAGATATAGGCGATTGTGCCTTCTAGTAAATTGGGATGGCTGAGTGTTTGGGTTTCTCTAGACAAGCGCGTGGCAATGCTAAAGTCAGTAATTTTTACTTCTAGCGTAGCAGGAGTGATGATGATATTTGTCGGCTTAATATCTTTATGAATAATTTTGCGATCGTGCAACTTACCCAGAGTATCTGCTAACTGAATAGCAATTTTTAAGAACTCTTTGAGTTCAAGTTGACGACCATTCAAAAAGTTTTTGAGGGCTTCTCCTCTTGAATCTTCCAATATCAGTGCTAGACCATGATGATGATTTTCCAATCCATAGGGCTTGACAATACCTTCTAAATTGAGATGCCGGGATATTTCATATTCATGTCTCAATTGCATAATCTCTTCGAGAGTAGGATACTCTGCGATCAGGGCTTTGATAATCACAGCAGTCTGATCTTCCCTCCTCTGTGCGCGATAAACTACTGTCTTGGAACCCTCATTAATTTTTTCTATGAGTTTGTAATTT
Organism: Microcoleus sp. F8-C3; assembly: GCA_036704825.1. Taxonomy (GTDB): domain Bacteria; phylum Cyanobacteriota; class Cyanobacteriia; order Cyanobacteriales; family Microcoleaceae; genus Microcoleus. Next base: position 17,738 of record JAUBSN010000094.1, read on the forward strand.
GCCTTGATATTCATAAATATTGTATCTCTCTTAACAGTATTAGATGCTGTGGGAAAGTAAATAGTTGGGGTCGTTTAGCTAAATATCTCTTTATTTAATATTGAAACCTGAAATAAAAAATTATTTTTTCGTTAACTAGCTTAAAAAAGTCTGAACTTTTGTAAAACATATGACCATTTTTATTTAAGTTCTATGTTTTTGATGATAACACATCCTGCAGCTAAGTAGATAGAGAGAGGAAAAAAATATAAATAGTCTGTAGGAGCAGGTTTAGCCCGCAATCATGGCTAGCAGAGATTTTGCCTGTTTAAAACCGCCCTGCCCACCTTTGGTGACAGTGCTTTTCAACCGTATGAGTTACAGTAACAATAATGAGTCTACCAATGGTTGAGAGCTTTGAGAGCGATCGACTCGAATCCGTCCACAAGTGCTGACTCTCAGGTGTAATTACTTACGTGCACCAACCCAACGTAGATATTCTTTTAGCTGAGACTCTTCTGCTTTCAATATGATTGAAATCGGCAGAATAAAGAGACAGGTAAATAACTCGCTTCTCCTACGGATTCAATCAATCCACGCTTCGGGTACCCAGCTTATTTCTCATTAACGTAGGTTGGGAGCCATTGCTGAGAAATCTGGATCGCACGAGCAATCCCCGCAAGTGAAATACGTTCTAACAACAATCGATCGATTAGTTCTCGTGTCTGCCGGTCAATCACCTCGTAAATGCGGATGTTCAACGAATTGCCCGCGCTTAACACACTTAAACCGCTGTTTACTGTTGTGAATGCGACAGTTTTTGACTGTCTGGCAAGAAGAACATTTAGAACAAAGAGGCATTGTCAGGGAGAGATTAGCAAGAACTACTGCTAATCTACCATCCTTACTTCCAGCGGACTACCGGAAAAACCTTATTTTTTTCCTACGCAATCGCTAGAAAATAACATCGGTGCCATGTGCTATTTTGTACATGGCACCGATGTATCATTACTTGTTTAAGCTGTTGTGCATTTAAATTGTATATTTCTTTTTGGGATCGAACAATCGTCAAATCCTCACCCCATCGGACCTACTCCCCCTCTCCCTCTCTAATACCATAGGCAATCTAGATGCAACACAGCTTAGCACTACTAAGGTAGTTTGTAACTGCTCGATCGCACGATCAACTCACCTTGACGCGGATCGCGGCTGAAGATAAAAGCTCCTTCTTGAGTTTCGCCGCTTGACAAAAAATCAATTTGCTGGTCGCCGGATTCTACAACTTCACCGTTGACGCGCAGTTCGGCAATAATTTGCACGGACTCTGCCGTTTCGCCGCCCGTATTAGTTACTGCAAACGGCACGTAAAATTGCCTTTGAGTTTCGCGAACAGGCGTGTTCCGAGTGACAGAAATAACCGGAGGTTCCTCTTTTTTAGTCACCCAGTTGTAGAGTACGAGTCCGATGAGGATAGAAAGGATCGAACAAGCGATCGCAAATGCCACCCATTCAGCAGGAGTTCTTTTTTTTTGCTGTTCGTTTTGCTGTTCGTTATTACTTTCACTCATACCGCCAACCTCCCCGCCGCGCCGCCAACAACCGCCGGCAACCCCAAGACTAACGTATAGTTCAACCAAATCGACCACGGGTCGTCAAAAGTGAGTTTGTGGAAGAAAAACATCATAAATGCAGAAGCCGCCAGCGACACTAAATAGGCCATGACAGTTTCGCTGATGGGACGCTGAAAAATCCCTTGCTGCCGCTGCCGTTTTGCTTGATAAGTAAAGCCGGCTACAAATACAATACCGTAGGAAATTAGCAGCGAAGCGGCGATAATTGCTAATTGCCTAGGTGGCGAAATACCTGCCGCTAGCATGGGAATTTCGTCAGTTGGGGCGATGTTGAAAGCAACGATCGTCGCGCCGATTAAAGTAGCGCCGATATCTGCTAGAGTTGCATTAATGGTATGTTCCTTTTCGCTGCCTGAAATTTGATAGCGATCGCCGCTCAAGAAACCGTTTGCCAGGGCTACTCCCAAGGAAAACGGCAGGCCTTCAAAGATGATTTTCCCCAAAGTTTCTTGCAGCGGAGTCTCCGGCGTAATTTCCCTGAGCAAAAACAGGACAAAAGCCGCGCAGACAATGCCGATAGCCATCGCTTCTACGGTATCGATCGCAGCCTCTAGCCAGCGGATGTCTTGAGTTTTGCGAAAACCTTCAGTGCGAGTCAACAAGAAAACGACGAGAAAAGTAGTTGCGATCGCGATCGACTTTTCCGCTGGTTTAGTATGCGAACCGATCCACCAAACCTCCATCGTATAAAGCAGGGGAATACCGAATAAAAAGCCCCCCGATGCACCTCGAATGATGTCGTTTAGTTCATTAGACCACTGATTTTTGCGTCTTTTTGATTTGTTCATGTTTAGTGAAAACGTACCTCAAAAATTTGGCAAGTAAATATATTTTTTTTAAACTTGCTTAAATAGAATACCATATTTGTTGTATTCTTTCTCTAACTTGCGCCAAATCATCAGGGGTTAATATTGCCAGTCTGCGTTCAAATAAACTTTTTTGTAATGTGTTTAGTTTATGTAAGCGAACCGTTGAAGGTCGATTTAATCCTGCTTGTTGCCATTCCCGAATTTCTACATCATAAAGTTTTGCGAGGGATTTGACTGGTTATCTTCGCAATAATCATGTCTTCATCTCCTGTGTCCAACAGTACCAAACCAGGACGGCGTTTAGTTTCGGCTGCACCCGCAAACAGGAATGCAACTAGAACTAATTCTCCAAACTGATAATTAGTCATAGCTCAAATCTCATCGTAAATTGCGTCTTCTTCGCTGCAAGCACCAAAAAATTGTTCGGTGGCAAGACGATGCCAAGCAGCGTTTTCCTCTTCTTCATCTTCTGTGTCAGTTGGTTCTTTCACCAGAACAATAACTCGGACTTCTTGGTTAGCTGCCAAGTATTTTAAGAGGGTATCGGGAAATTTTATTTTCCCTTCATCTGTGACTTTTGCGGGAAACTCGTAAGCTTTCATAATTTTTAGGTCGATTTTTTTACAACATTATTCAGTTTGTGATTTACTTTCTAATTCCTTGAGTTATAAAAAAACTCCCACGATTATAAATCTCTTTGCCAAATCTTGATAGTTTTGTTATCACTTCCACTAACCAGAGTCTGCCCATCCGGGCTAAAAGCCACAGAGTAAACTCCCCATGAATGCCCCAAGAGACTGCAAATTTTATCTCTGGTATCGAGATTCCAAAGTTCGATAATACCAGGTTCCGTACTATCATCTTCGCTGCCAGAATCCCACCCGCCACTTGCTAAAATTTTCCCATCAGGGCTAAAAGCTAAGCAGAAGTCCCCCATTGAATTTTCCGCAAGAGTATAGATTTCTATTCCCGTGTAGAGATTCCACAGCTTAATAGTTCCCACACAGTGCAAAGTCGCAAAAGTTTCTCCATCGGGGCTAACAGCGATCGCATAAACAGAGTCCATACCCTCCTGCCAATGCTTTGTCCAGATTTCATCTCCAGTGGTTAAATTAAAAGCTACTGCACTTAGAGAAACATAATCATCTGCACTGCTACTAAGTAGAATCTTTCCGTCAGGGCTGAATAAAATAGCCAAACTATAAAATACTTCTACTGGCCACTTTAAAGTCCGAATTTCTTCTCCATTTCTAAGGTTCCAAAGTTTGATAGTTGTGTCTTCACTGGCACTTGCCAGAGTCTTCCCGTCGGGGCTGATAACTACAGAAGTAATTATGTCTGAATGTCCGGTGATGGTGTAAATTTCCTCTTTAGTGCTGAGATTCCACAGTTTGATAGTTTTGTCTTTACTGCCGCTAGCAAGAGTTTGTCCGTCAGGGCTGATGGCAATGGATGTAACTCCATGTGAATGTCCTGCTAAAGTAGTAATTTCTTGCCCTGTGTTGAGGTTCCACAGCTTAATTGTGCTATCAGAACTTCCGCTAACTACAGTCTGTCCGTCTGGAGTGATGACAACAGAAGTTACCGAACATGAATGTCCGTGAAGGGTGTGTACGCATTGCCAGTTAGTTTGAAGCATTTGATATTACTCCTAGCATTCATCCAGCAACCACATTTTTACTCATTGTTTTCAATGCCATTAAAGTGCAAGCTGAATCTCGGAAGATTCTCCTAAAGCTTCGTTGACAACAATCAGTTTTCCTTGACTATCCGCCCCTAATTGTTGATTGGCATTAAGTAATTCAATTCCATAAATAGTACCGTCTGGGGAAATGTCCACATTCATTTGCTCGCTAACCTGGATAGTGTTTACCTGTGCGGTTTTTTCTTGCAGGTATATATAAGCTACGTTGTATCTCGGATCGTAAGTCAGTTTCATGGAACCTCCTGCTCAAAAGAATTTGACAATTACAGTGATAATTATCCAGTCTCCGCCTTCTGGGGCTGCGATCGCCTCGACTTTCTTCATAGCATAAACTTTTCCCTGCCACTCAGCATTGAAGGAAAAGTTGCGCCTAAATCCGGTTCTGCCAAATTGAGCCGGAAAAGTTGTGCCACTTTCAACAGTAGCAATTACTTCTGCCTCAGTTGCACCTCGCTCAATCAATCGTGCTTGAGCATGGGGATGTAATCTAACGCTCACGTTGCTATTACATCCTTTTTGCCTCTTTCTTTTTACACTAACTTAATTCACCCCAGCCGCACATAAGCATCAAAATAAAGGCATGAGTGTCCAACAACAACCTCATTCCATGCGATCCTTAAACTCTTCTAGCGGTTCGTCAAAATCATCGGACATCCAAACCATTCTTTTAGCGCTCCCTGCTTGCCGATTGGGTTTAGCTTGTTTGGGAATTACTACCAATTTTACAACAGGCTGATTATCTTTACTAATCGAAACTTCTTCACCTCTCATCGCCGCTTCGATTAATTCCAGAAGTTTTTATTTAGCCTCAACAGCATCTACTTGATACATATTTTTTGCCTCATTACAGTCAATCTAGAGCATCACTATTTTAACTCAATTCGATAAATCCTCTTCCTCCAAATCCACAGGCTGAAACTCTAAATCACCAGGCTGCAACTGAGCAGGAGTAGCCGGAATCGCCGCAATAATTGCATCGATTACTTTAGCGACCGGAATAATCTGCATCCCCAAATCTGGCACCGCTTGATTCTTAGGAATAATCGCCCTTTTGAAACCCAATTTTGCCGCTTCCCTCAGCCGCAATTCTAATTGGGAAACCGGCCGCACCTGTCCCCCCAAACCCACTTCTCCGAGCAAAACTGTGCGCGCATCAACCACCCGATCGCGAAAACTGGCCACAACGGCGATCGCAACTGCCAAATCCGCCGTCGGTTCCTCCACCTTCAACCCACCCACCGACGCGACAATCGTATCCAACTTAGATAAAGGAATCCCCACCCTTTTCTCCAAAACCGCCAAAATTTGCTGCAATCTAGAATTGTCCACACCAGTAGTAGAACGGCGCGGCGAACCAAAACTCGCAGGGCTGACTAACGCCTGAATTTCTACTAGAATCGGTCTAGTTCCTTCGCAAGCAACAGTCGTGGAAGTACCGGGAGAAAATTCATCTTTATTGCCTAAAAACAACTCCGACGGATTATCTACTTCTCGCAAACCGTTGGCGACCATTTCAAAAACACCGATTTCATGAGTCGCGCCAAAACGGTTTTTCATCGATCGCAAAAGCCGGTGAGAAGCAAAGCGATCGCCCTCAAAATAAAGTACAGTATCTACCAAATGTTCCAAAACCCTCGGCCCGGCCAAAGCTCCATCTTTCGTAACGTGACCGACAATAAATAAAGTAATATTTTCCCTTTTCGCCACCTGCATCAAAGCAGACGTACATTCCCGCACCTGAGCCACCGAACCCGGAGCCGATGTTAAACTAGCAAAATAAATAGTTTGGATGCTGTCAACTACCGCTACATTCGGTTTCAGCGCTTCCAACTCCCGCAAAATTACTTCTAAATCCGTCTCTGGAAGCAAGTAGAAATTCTCCGCTGACTTGTCCTCGGAATCCGTTTTAGCTTCCCCGTTGCTGCCGGATTTATGTCCGCCGTTGCTTGACAAATTAACCGGATTAGCTACACCCAAACGCTGCGATCGCAACTTCACCTGCTGGCCGGACTCCTCCGCACTGACATACAGTATCCGATCCTTGCGCGACAACATATTTGCCACCTGCAACAGCAGCGTCGATTTTCCGATTCCCGGTTCCCCCCCAATCAACACCAGCGAGCCCGGAACAATCCCGCCTCCCAAAACTCGATCGAGCTCCCCGTAACCAGAAGGCCAGCGAGACTGAGTTTGGTCGGAAATCTGCGATAATCTGAAAGATACCCTTGGTTGACCCTTCGACTTATCAGGGGGCGAACCGCCCGCTGTCTTAGTTGTCACCCCAGTTAAACCAGCCCGCGATACACCAACAGCAGGTTGTTCTAACTGCTCGTCAAAAGAATCCCACTTCTGACAGCTAGGACACCTGCCAAAATATTGTGGTGAATCATACCCGCATTCCCGACAAATATATTGTATTCGAGGCTTAGGCATTGTTTACTATAGATAAATAGTTACCCTAACATTTAGAAAAGTCTGAGTTAAAGCAATTATCAAGCTTTCAGACCGATCGCCGCCCATGATTCAATTTGTGTCTTCTATGATAGGGTACAAAAAAATAACATTATCTGAAATGTAACTTAAGGAGTGCTCGGTAACTTGGAAAACCATAAAGAAAAAATTCTGGTAGTCGATGACGAAGCCAGTATCCGCCGCATTCTGGAGACTCGCCTTTCCATGATTGGCTACGATGTCGTCACCGCTGCTGACGGCGAAGAAGCTCTCGAAACATTTCGCAACACCGAACCCGACTTAGTGGTTTTGGACGTGATGATGCCGAAGCTAGACGGTTACGGCGTCTGTCAGGAGTTGCGAAAAGAGTCAGACGTACCGATCATCATGCTAACCGCTTTGGGAGACGTAGCCGATCGCATCACCGGTTTAGAATTGGGCGCCGACGATTACGTCGTCAAACCTTTCTCTCCCAAAGAACTTGAAGCCCGCATCCGTTCGGTACTGCGGAGGGTTGACAAAAACGGGGCGTCGGGGATTCCCAGTTCGGGAGTCATCCACGTCACCAATATTAGAATTGACACCAACAAGCGCCAAGTTTACAAAGGCGACGAACGAATTCGCCTCACGGGCATGGAATTCAGCTTGTTAGAACTGCTTGTCAGCCGTTCTGGAGAGCCTTTTTCGCGATCGGAAATTTTGCAGGAAGTGTGGGGATACACGCCAGAACGCCACGTAGACACCCGCGTAGTGGACGTTCACATCTCGCGGCTTAGGGCAAAGTTGGAAGACGACCCCAGCAATCCCGAATTAATTCTCACCGCCCGCGGCACCGGCTATCTGTTCCAGCGAATTGTCGAAATTGGAGAAGTAGGATAAAGTCAGTTGGCAGTTGGCAGTTGGCAGTTGGCAGTTGACAGGAAAGCAGTTGGCATTAGTTAAATTACCAACTACCAATTACCAATGACTAATGACTAATGACTAATGACTAATGACTAATGACTAATGACTAATGACTAATGACTAAATCCGATCCCAATAAAGTTTTGCGGCAATTGCCCTTAGTTGCAGGAGGGTTAGCAGGTACGCTGCTAATGGTCAACCGCTTGCTGACAGAGCAAATTACAGATTCTCAAGCTCGTTCCGACGCTGTGGGAGTAATTGTCAGCGCTCTGCTGATTTTAACAGGTTTGCTGTGGCAGCAGGTGCAAGCGCGATCGCCCGATTCGGTAAAACTTATCGGCGAAGAAGGTTTTGAATTTGCGCCGGATTTGCCAGAGGCCGTGAAAATAGAATTAGCTTGGGCGTCGCGTTTGCTGTTGACAAATACCGCCACAAGGTCGATCGTAATTGTGTATCAGGGAAAAGTCCTATTGCGGCGCGGCATTTTAGGCATCAATCCCGAAGTTAAACCCGGGCCGATATTGCAGCGAGTGCTCGACAAAAACAAACCAGTTTATTTAGTAAATCTCAATATTTATCCCGGCAAAATAGAATTTGACTATTTACCAGAAAATACTCAAGGAGTCATCTGTCAACCTATCGGCACCCAAGGCGTTTTAATCTTAGGTGCTAACGCGCCCCGCAGCTATACAAAACAAGATGAAAACTGGGTTGAAGGGATTGCCGAAAAACTAGAAAATACCATCAATCGATTTTAGATTTTAGATTTTAGATTTTAGATTTTAGATTGTGGATTTTAGATTGTGGTTAACGCTTGAGAACAATTTCGGTTGAAAATTCTCAAAATCAACGAGCACGTCGAAGCGCCTTAACTCTTGAAGAAGTTAAGAGTGACCTGGGAATATTGGCGAGAACATCGAAATTTTCATAGGAGACAAATTGGGGAGTATCCGAATCAACGATTTGCCGAATTGTAACTAACATTGAATCAAATTTAATGAAAACGGGAAAGTTTGGCATTCCTGGGAATAAAGCATTGTTCAAAGTTTTTGGGCATCAGCAAAGTTGTGGTAATGGATGTCACAGAAACAGCTATCGAACGCAAAAAAAATAATAAATACTATTCAGTCAAAAAAATACCGCAGCCTAAAAATGCAACTGGTCATTAATCAAGAAACCAGCACAGATTTTTTGCCTGAATTTTGGACTGGGGCATTGCCACGATTTCAGCTTGTTTAAAAAAAGCAATGTTCATTTCCATCCTGAGACAGATAGTTTACAAGATAATGGCTATCAAGGGATAAAAGATTATCACTCTAATAAATCGACTCCTAAAAATAAACCTATAAATTGGAATATTTCTCTTTTATAAAAAGACTACAATCGAGCTTTAGCCCAGAACCGAATAGTGATTGAACATATTAATAGGAGTCTAAGCTGTTGTGCATTTAAATTGTATATTTCGAGTCCCGATCGAAAATCGTCAAATCCTCTCCCCCGATCCCCATCGGACCCTCTCCCCTTCTCCCCTTCTCCCTCTCTCCCCCTCTCCCCCTCTCCCTCTCTCCCTCTCTAATACCATAGGCAATCTAGATGCAACACAGCTTAAAAGCTTTCTTGCATTTTGTCCAGTCGTTATCGAAATCGCCGCCGCCGTTACGGTCTCCGCTGTAATTTGTTGTCAGCACTTGACAATTATGAGTTAGCTGTAAAGTCTAAAATTCAAAGCCTTTAATTATAATATATAGCGGTTCGAGCGAAAGATTCGCGGACGTAGTTGGGATGCGAGCCCTATACGTTTAGTGGTTATATAAGCTGTCAGTCATACCTCACCATGCTTGAGAAAGGCTATGGGTTTTTTTGCAAGAGGTCTATTATTCAGGTTTTCCGCCCTTTTTCTTGAAATATCTCGATTCATCAACCGTTTTAAGGGCTTCAGGTCTTGTTCGAGTTCCCTCACTCCCTTTGTAACTTCATGTTAAGAAATGTTTTTTTTGTTTGCCAGAATTCCCAAGAAAGACTTGTGCACGATTTGGCTTTTGTGATATCTGCCGAAAGATAGAGTTACGCGCTTTGGATTAACCCGTTAAATAAACTGGTGTTCTCAGTGCTGCTACACCAGCCTGACTTTCGCTGCAATTGAGGAGAAAATGGGGAAAGTTACTGCGACAAAAACGGCGAATAGCTCAGCAAAATCAAGCTCAACCAGCATTTGGACGCGCTTCGACGCACAGCACAAGCCCCCGAAAAAACCGAGTCCGAGACGTTTTCGCTGGGTTGTGGACGCTGTAGTGCCCCTAGCCCTCACATTCACAGCCGGCATTGCTGTACTCTTGCCCGGATCGCTACCCACATCGGCACGTCTGTCACTCTTCGCCTTCATCCTAGCTGCCATCTTGTGGTCAACCACCTCAATTAACGCCGACTACATCGCCCTCAGCACCATGATGCTGCTGATTTTGGCCGGTGGCAGTCCCCAAGAACAGCTCTTTGAAGCCCTCGCCTCAGATGTCATTTGGCTGATGATTGGTGCGTTCATCCTCGGTGGCGCGGTACAAAAAACCGGCTTAGCTGCACGGCTGACTCAACTTGTCGTCTCCCGCGCCACAAACGTCCGCAGCTTGTTCTGGCTGCTGACAACCGTACTAATTCCCCTCTCCTTCTTGATCCCTTCCACATCTGGACGCGCTGCCGTGGCGATCCCCGTGTTTCGCAGCATCGCCAATGCCACCGACGATCGCCGCATCATTCGCGCCTTAGCCTTGCTGATGCCAACCATTATTTTGGTATCTACGATCGTTGCATTAGTCGGAGCCGGCTCTCACCTCGTTGCCAACGATTTGCTGCAACAGATTGCCAAACAGCAGATATCCTTCGCTCAGTGGGCGCTCTATGGCTTACCATTTGGGATTACCGCCAGTTATGCCTCTTGCTGGGTCATTATGCGCTTATTTCTCGATAAACAGCGCCTCGATCGCCAGTTGCAGGTGCCGGTGCAAACCAGCAAGCCCTTCTCACAGGCAGAATGGAAAACCCTCGGCGTTGTCGTCGCGATGATCGGACTGTGGCTGACAGAAACCTGGCACGGCTTGGAAATTGCCACAGTTAGCGTATTTGGGGCGCTTGTGCTGACGCTGCCAGGAATTGGTGTCCTCAAATGGAAAGAAGGACTCAAAGCAGTTTCGTGGAATTTAATCGTCTTCGTGGGTGCCGCCTTAGTCTTGGGACGGGCGCTGATTGACTCCGGCGCTGCCCAATGGATTATTGACCAGTTGTTTGTCGTCACCGGCATCGTCGGGGCACAATCGCGCACAGTCATCTTATTTGTGCTGGCATTTATCTCCCTCACTTCACACATTTATATGACCTCCCACACAGCACGGGCGGCAGCATTAGTTCCTGCGCTTTTATACCTAGGGAGCAGTTTGCAACTTAATCCAGTTGCCGTATTATTCATCAGCACTGTCGGCATGGATTACTGCCTCACCTTTCCAGTTAGTTCCAAAGCATTATTAATGTTTCAAGAATTAGAAGGTGAAACTTATAAACCAGCCGATTTACTGCGTTTGAGTTCCGTATTGCTACTTGTTCACCTGGGACTGATGGTGGTGTTTTACTTTGGGTACTGGCGCTGGATTGGTTTGCAACTGTAGCTGTGCCAGCCTGGTAGCCTAGTAGGTTGGGTTTCTGCTGTCAAATTAATCTATTTCTAAAGTTTAAAACTCAGGGGGGAGGAAAAAGCAAAAACTGATGAACTTGCGAAAGAAACTACTGACAACATTTGCAGGATTGGGATTGCTGGCGCTAGCGACTGCCGGCATGACTGTCTGGGCTATTGTCAAATGGCAAAACAGCGAAAATAAGCTGCAAAATCATTACCAGCGCAGTCTGTTAGTCCAGCGAGTCCGGGCCGGAACCTTTCGTGCCTTCAAAGAAGTAACAGAGGCTGTCACCACCGACGACGATGCTCGGGGAGAGTTTGAAGAATCCCTTAAATCCGTCAGTGAAGACTTAAAGAAGTGGGCCGATCTGGCTGACAACGAGGAAGAACAAAAACAGGTAACGCAAGTCCGCAATGCCTACTACGTGCTTGTGCAAGATGCTCGTACTGTTTTTGACTTGGTGAGGGCGAAGCGCAAAACAGAGGCTTTTAATTTTATCCAAAAGAAATTAGAAGATGATTTCGAGCCATTTGAGGAATTAACGGAAGCAGCCGTCGAGTCTGACCAAAAATACCGGCAGGTGATTCAAGCGCAAACTCAAAGCACCAGGGAAACCGCTGAACTGGTACTCGCGATCGCCGCATTCGGCACCGTCTCGCTGGTATTGCTGCTAGCGGCTTATCTCGCCTCCGACTTATTCGCACCGCTGCGAGAGGTTGAACAAGCGCTCGACGATGTGGCGCGGGGCGATTTGCAGCGCCGGCTTGAAGAAGAACGCACTGACGAACTGGGGGCAGTGAACCGGGCATTTAATCGCATGACAGAGGCGATGCAAGAGCGAGAGGAGAGGATCGGACTCGCAAGCCTGCCTGCAGGGGTGGCAGATGAGGCTTCAGACGGATCGCTCAAAAATATGCCCTCGCGGCTGACACTGCACACCCTGGTGTCCCAGTTGCGCTCTCAGGTTAGCCAACTCGGTAACAGTGCCGGCAGCAATAACAATGTCATGGCGGCTGAAGACAAACAGGAAACGATCGCTCAGCTAGACCGACTGTTGCAGGCAGTGGCGCGTGCGACTGACTTTGGGTTTCCCTTGGATCTTAATTTGGCCCGCACCGATATCCGTTCGCTGCTTTACGAAGTGCTGCTGCGGTTTCATGACGAGTTTGCGCGTCGTGCCGTTAGCTTTGAGTTGGAAATTTCGCCAGACATCAGCCATGCAGTGGTCGATCGGCTCAAACTGCGCGAAGCTTTGGGCGAGTTAGTGCGTAACGCACTCGCAGCCATGCCAGATCGGGGGGGGCAATTGGGAATTCGCGCCTCCATCGCAGCGGATGCCGGCCTTTTGGCGATCGAAGTGGCTGACAATGGCAAGGGGGCTGAACAGCCGCCGATCGATCGAGCTTTTGCCACCTTTGAAAACCTACGAAACGGGCGTGTCGGTGTGGGATTGCAGCTAACAAAGGCCATTGTTGAGCAGCACGGCGGTCATCTGAGCATTAACAGTCAACCGGGTGTGGGAACTTATGTTCAGATTCAATTACCGCTGCGCGAGTAAATTCCAGGCAAAATTTTCCCGAAGCGATCTCAAAAATTAACCAAAAACAACAGAAGATGAGCTTACGAATTTTAATCGCACCCTCTGGGTTTAAAGAAAGTTTAGAAGCAGATGAAGTTGCTAACAGTATTGAAGCGGGAATTTTACGCGTCCTCCCATCTGCCCAAATCCATAAAGCCCCGCTGGTTGACGGGGGCGAGGGTTTTTCTAAAGCACTGGTGGCAGCAACCGGCGGCACGTTGCATGAACTGACGGTTACAGGGCCGATCGGGCAGCCGGTGAAGTCCCATTTCGGCTTTCTCGGTGGGACCGATGTGAAAACAGCAGTGTTGGAAATGGCGGCTGCTGCTGGGTTGCGCTTGGTTCCCCGCAATGTTCGCGATCCTTTGGTGACAACCACTTACGGCGTCGGGGAATTAATTAAAGCCGCCCTGGATGCCGGTGCTGAGCGCTTGCTGATTGGCTGTGGCGATTCCGGGACCAATGATGCTGGTGCCGGCATGGCTCAAGCTTTGGGTGTGCGCCTGCTGGACGCTGAGGGCAACGAGTTGGGGCGCGGCGGCAGTGAATTGGCTAAGCTTGAGCGCATCGATTTAAGCCAGCGCGATCCCCGACTGGAGCAAGTACAAATTGATGTGGCCTGCAACTGGCACAATATCCTATGTGGCCCTCACGGCGTCGCCAGAGTATTTGGCCCGCAAAAAGGTGCCTCACCCGAAACTGTTGAGAAGCTGGCCGCAGTCCTCGATCGCTTCGCTGACCTCATTGAACGAGACACCGGCATCGATGTGCGCGAAATGCCGGGTGGGGGTGCGTCCGGTGGGTTGGGAACCGGCTTGAGCGCATTGCTGGGTGCAACGTTGCACTCGCGCTACGACATTGTGATGCAATATCTGGAGATTGATACCTTGCTGGCAGAGGTGGATTTGGCGATTACCGGCGAAGGCTGTATCGATCGGCAAACCCCACGAGGCAAGATTCCAGCAGAGGTGGCGCGGCGGGCAAAAGAATATCAAGTGCCGGTGATTGCCATTGCCGGCACAATTGGGGATGGGGCTAACCTCAATTACGAGCATGGAATTGACTCGTTTGCCAATATTTTGGAGACTCCAGGGACGTTAGAAGATGCGATCGCTAACGCCACTGAACTTCTGACGGATGCTGCTGAGCGAGTGATGCGTTTAATGTTAGTAGGTCAGAAACTCAAGTAACGCTTGGGATTTCCTAAAAGAATTAAAGAGTAAGCTGTGTTGCATCTAGATTGCCTATGGTATTAGAGAGGGAGAGGGGGAGTAGGTCCGATGGGGAGAGGATTTGA
>JAUBSN010000095.1:0-25528 GCA_036704825.1 Microcoleus sp. F8-C3
GATTTTAAAGTCCCAAAAGCCTTTCGACCCCAATTATTTACTTGCTACCCCTTGACTTGTCTAGACAGTATCTACAGTATTGGTTATAATCAACTAGACATAGCAATAATTGCCAGCTTTTAACAGGCTTTCCTGCCTGTTCCACAATAATTATTGGAGATGTCTACTGGAAATGATATTATCACTAATAACTAATAACTACTGACTACTGACTATTGACTACTGACTAATGACTAAAACTATTGTTGTTAAAATTGGAACTTCGACTCTGACTCGATCGACTACAGGAAACTTAGCTCTTTCAACTATTGCTGCATTGGTAGAAATTTTAGCTAATTTGCGGCAGCAAGGCCATCGAGTAGTTTTGGTTTCTTCGGGTGCGGTTGGGGTTGGCTGCGCGCGCTTGGGTTTGACGGAACGCCCGCGAAACATTGCTTTGAAACAGGCTGTGGCGGCCGTGGGCCAAGGGCGGCTGATGCGGGTGTACGATGATTTGTTTACTACTCTGCAACAGCCGATCGCTCAAGTATTGCTCACCAGGGGCGATTTAGTGCAGCGTAACGGTTATGTTAACGCTTGCAATACTTTTGGGCAACTGCTCAGATTGGGCGTGATTCCGATCGTCAATGAAAACGATACTGTGGCGGTAGACGAGCTCAAATTTGGCGATAACGACACGCTTTCGGCGCTAGTAGCGAGTTTGGTAGAAGCAGATTGGTTGTTTGTACTCACAGATGTCGATCGGCTGTATTCGGCAGATCCGCGCAGCAATCCAGACGCGCAGCCGATCGCCCTAGTCCAAAGTATGGCACAGCTCACAGAATTTCAGGTGCAAACAGGAGATTCCCGCAGCGGTTGGGGAACCGGCGGTATGGTGACAAAAATTGAAGCGGCGAGAATAGCAACTGCATCGGGAGTGCGTACAGTCATCACTGACGGCTGCTTTCCTGGTAATATCGAGAAAATACTCAACGGAGAGTCGATCGGCACTCAATTCGAGCCTCAACCGCGCCCTGTAAACGCTCGCAAACACTGGATAGCTAACGTGCTAATTCCGGCAGGAAAACTATATTTAGATGCGGGTGCTGTCAAGGCAATTTCCCACGGCGGAAAATCGCTTTTAGCGGCGGGTATTGCTCAAGTAGAAGGAGAATTTCAAGCTGATGATTCCGTGCAGTTGTGCGATGCAGCCGGCAAGCAAATTGCGAGGGGACTTGTGAATTATAGCAGTGTAGAATTGAGACAAATCCAGGGGTGCAAGTCCGATAAAATTGCTGAGATTTTAGGCTATGCAGGTGTAGAAACGGCGGTACACCGAGATAATTTAGTGATTGTTTAAACTGCTATAGCGGTTCGAGCGAAAGATTCGCGGACGTAGTTGGGCCGAAAGGGCGGGAGCATCTCAATGAAAGCAGCCCTCCGCTTGAAATTGGAGCTAGGAGTCAGGAGTCAGGAGTCAGGAGGAAAGAGTCAGAAGGAAGAAGGAAAAAGTCAGAAGGCAGGAGCCAGAATAAGTGTTTTTACAAATATGAGATGCTCCCGAAAGGGCTCTATACGTTTAAGTGGTTATATAATCTGTCAATCATACCTCATCTTTTTGAGAAAGGCTATACATATCGAGACACTCGATCGGGCAATGAGCGAAGGCAGAAATTGAGGGTACTTGCAGCACAGTCTTGCAAGAATTTGTTTGGCTGTGTCGGAACAGCTCGTTCATCGCTTCTGTAAACAGTTCAAATACATTTTGTGCTAATTCTAAAGCTGCTTGGCATTCCGCATTAGTAAGCTCGATCTCTGCTAAAAATTGCAATATCTCTGGCATGTTTAAAAGGTGATAATTTTCTAAACCCCCATAATTTACTTCAAAATCAACATATTCTTTTTGATTAATGTGCTGTAATTCCATTACCACTGCTAGCGCCGCCTCAAAAAAAACTTTGGCAGTTCCTTCGAGGACTTCCACTAACACCAGTTTCTCAATGGGAGAAGCTTTCCAAGCGTAGCGTTCGATCGCTGAACAAAGCGATCGAGTTTTTTTAGTTTCTTCACCCCAAAGCAGTCTGAAATCCCCGTAACTAATTAACTGATTTAAGCCGAGTTCCTCTAGGTATTCTAGATAGTCGTGCCAATAATAGTTTTTTTTATAAGTATATTTATTAATGAGTTCCTGAACTTTGTTATTACTAGAAGAATCTCGCAGTACATATTTATTTAAATCGCTCAATCCCACAGCCAAAGGAGCGAGCACAGGTGCAAAAATTAGTCGTTGATTTGCGTGAATCTGTTTGTTGGCTAGAAAGTCAAACAAGGGTAATTTGGCAAACTCTTGCTTTTTGAGTTCAATGAATGCTACAATGGCTTTCATACTTTTTTCGCCTGGATGGTTGCGGTCAAGATAATCTTCATACCTTTGTTAATTATCTATATTTTTGCGCCTAAATAATTGTGTTTGTTATCATACATATTTGTATTTGAGATCGTAGGTAAGAGTGTTGGCAGTCACAGAAAGTTGTGACTTGTATCATATTCTGCCAGAAATTCAAACATCTTGTTCGCTAGAGATAAAATATTTTACATTTAGATTGGATATTTCGGGCGTCGATCAAAGCCACTCCACAAGAGTTTGATTATTTATTTACCGATAATTTAAAGGCTGATTAACTTATACAGGCAAATGAGCATTCTGCTCGCACTGCTCAAAAATGCTTTTTACAAAATCGCGGCGATTCATGCAAATCAGTCCTAGACTCATAGAATTTTCGCAAACAGGTTTCGTCGGGAATTCATCGCTACTCAACACAAATTTTTCTGAGAAACCCGGTTTGTTTAACCCTTGCTTTTATTGCTTCTTCCGTCTTTGCTCTTTCCTCTTCTTATTCCTTCTTCCTTCTTCCGGCGGCCATAAGTCTCCAAATGACAATTGCCAATTCTCAGAATTGCCTTTAGGTGCGTTCTGAGTTACTCTATCTTTTGGATCAGTTAACGCAATTATAGGAGTTAATCTTGGAACGGACTTTTTTAGCGATTAAGCCCGACGGCGTACAGCGCGGACTCGTAGGCGAAATTATCGGTCGTTTTGAAGCCAAGGGCTTTAAGCTAGTTGGTATGAAGCTGATGACGGCGAGTCGCGAACTAGCGGAACAACATTATGATGTTCACAAAGAAAAACCCTTCTTTGCTGGATTGGTAAACTTTATCACTTCAGGCCCTGTAGTGGCGATGGTTTGGGAAGGCGACGGCGTTGTGGCGTCGGCGAGAAAAATCATTGGCGCCACAAATCCTCTGAATGCAGAACCTGCGACAATTCGGGGAGATTTTGCCGTCAATGTCGGCCGTAATCTGATTCACGGTTCTGATGCTGTCGAGACTGCCCGTGCGGAAATTAGCCTGTGGTTCAAGGAAGAAGAATTGAGTGCTTGGACACCTTGTTTAACTCCTTGGATTCTGGAATAGTTTTGATATTCTCCCGGTGGTTAATCGGGAGATATAGCTTTTCTCATACAGATGAAATATCTTGCTTCTGACTCACTCACAACCGTAAAATATAGAATAGTTTGAGAGTTTTACTCGCTACCAAGAGCTTCCTGAGAACGAGAATACAAAACGTTAATCGGAACTTAAAAACTCCAAATAATTATTAGTCAATTCTTTGACTGCTAATTCGTAAAACTGCTGACCGTGTTCGGGGGTTGCTAAGCCCGGATTTGAACCCATTCTCCCGTCGGGAAATCGGCGGCGGAAATCAGCAGCACCGTAAATTTTGTGCCCGGAAGCAACTTCTTCCGAAAGCGGAGCTTGCTTGATTGCTTCTGGATAAAGGTACTGGGTTAAGGCTATTTCGCTGGGAGTGGCGTGGGAACCTTCTTGGTTGCCGTATAATTCTTTTGCTAGTTTGTAGACTGAGCCGCACATGAACCAGTTGCCAATTTGACACTGGATTTTATCGGCATTTGGTAGATTCAAGTCCGACAAATGCGCGTATGTCTCGGAAAATGCTGCTTTCATGGTGGCAATGTTGCCGCCGTGACCGTTAATGAAGAAATATTTCTCAAATCCCGCTTTTGCCAAAGATGTGATATAATCCCTGATTACCAGTATCAGGGTCTGCGGTCGGAGGCTGATTGTGCCGGGAAAGCTGGTGTGGTGCAAGGCCATCCCGACATTAATTGTCGGGCAGATTAAGGCATTGGCAGCTTCGCCGACACCGCGGGCGATCGCCTCTGCTGCAATTGCGTCGGTGCCGATCGAGCCGGTGGGCCCGTGCTGTTCGGTGGAGCCGATCGGGATAATTATGCCTCGCGAGCTTTCGAGATAAGCTTCTACCTCGGGCCAGGTACTCAAATGCAGCAACATGATAGGCAGTCTACAGAATTTTTACTTGCTATCGCCGATCGTAGCCGGCAGGCGCACAAAAAGGACTTTGGGTCAACTTATTATTGTATTCTTAAACAAAGCTCTAAATGGCGATCGCAACTTTACAGTTATATTACTTAACCTTAATAATTTAACCAATTGATTACCAAAACTTTACCTTTTAATAACCTTTTAAGAGTAGTATAACAAGCATATCCCTCTAGATTGGGTGTTACGTGGTCAATTAACAGCGGGCAATGTTTTATGAAATTAACACCGACCCCGAAAAATGACCAGACTTCTGTGGCCTGGACGCAGGCAGACAGCGCCGTTCCCGCAACTGCTTTACGGCTGTATTCTTTACACGAGCAAGTAGCAAAGGTCGAGCGCGTGTCTGTGGGATGGGCTTGCGAAAGATTCTAAACATCGAACAAATGGCGATCGTACAAGCGATCGCCGCGCGAGAGTACCTCAGCTACTGAAGAAGGTACTTCGCGCTAGCCAAATACAAACATCACTCCCACTTATATTTATGTCTTCTGCTGAATTAAGCGAAAGTCCTTCAAGGTTGGCTGTTGGACAAGCCGGCCGTATCTTGTTATTGGAAGGTGAAGATCTGTTGCGGGAAATGCTAGCTTTAGCCCTTAAAGAACAGGGCTACGAAGTGGTGGTTACTAGCGACGGGCGCAACGCCCTGCCTTCTGTACAGGCTGCTTCGCCATACCACGGTGAATTTGCCTTCAACCTGTTAATCATGGATTCTATCAACGGTTTGGATCTGTGTCGAATGTTACGGCATCAAGGAAATCCCGTCCCTATTTTAATTATCGGTGCTAGAGGAAGTGCCAACAATTGCGCTTTTTACCTAGAAGCCGGATCGGATGATTATCTGACTAAGCCTTTTGGAATGCGGGAGTTTATCGCTCGCTGTCGGGCCCTGATGCGCCGCCAGCGCTTCGGTCAGTTGCCGCAACCGGTGATGCTGCAATATAAGAGCATAACTCTGTATCCTGAAGAGTGCCGGGTGTTGGTTCGCGGTCTGGAAGTGAAATTTTCTCCTAAACAGTTTCGGTTACTAGAACTATTTATGAGTTATCCCCGGCGAGTTTGGTCTCGCGATCAGTTGCTGGAAAAAATTTGGGGTCAAGATTTTATTGGAGACACCAAAACAGTTGACGTTCACATCCGCTGGCTGCGCGAAAAGTTGGAAATAGATCCGGGCCAACCGGAATATATCATTACGGTACGCGGGTTCGGCTATCGATTTGGTTAAATTTTTAAATCAGTTGTAGGGTTGCAAGTTGCAGTCGAATAAACCTAGGGGCACAACATTGTTGTGTCCTTATTTCTCTATTAAGACTTACCCACGTACTATGATTTTCTCTCAGAAGAGAACTTAGGATCGCGAATTAAATAATTTACACGTATTTGTGGGACGGGCGGGACGCCCATCCCACAAGAACAATAAATTGTAAGTTATTTAATTCTCATTCCTATATAGACTTTTTAAGCAAGCCCTATGCAAGGTGGGCATCGCCTACATGGAGACTAGCTCCCGTGGGTTGTGTTAAAAAAGGTTATGGTTCAGGAGAAGGATTGTATCAAGGATTTGGACTCAAACCTGGCTTTAGGATAAGTGCCTCCTCCCTCCTGGCTTCAGGATAAGTGCCTTTAGGATATGTGCCGTTTGATGAATCTGTCACAGTCAGTACATTAAATCACAGGGCTCTTTCATTCTCACCAAAAAACTCATCCTTATGAGGAGATGGGGGGAGACGGGGATGGGGAGAAGGGCAGTCGGAGGGATGACTCAAAAGCTCAAAAATTAATCACTCTCTTGAAGAGGGCTTTTCTGCCCCTCTCCCCATCTCCCCATCTCCCCATCTCCCCATCTCCCCCTCTCCCCATCTCCCCCTCTCCATCTCCCCCTCTCCCCCTCTCCCCATTAACCGAGAATGAAACAGCCCTGCATTAAATCATGGTTAATTTATGACTGTGACGCCGTGCATAAAACGCACAAGGATATGAATATCGAGGATTCTCATTATGAACAGAACTAAATCTGCTGGTAGTTTCGCTGCCAAAACTGCTCGCTCCCGCACCCTGCGAACAGTTCTGATAGTTCCCTTCGTCTTGCAAATTTTCGCGGCAGTGGGGCTGGTTGGATATCTCTCATTTAAAAACGGACAAAAGGCAGTCAACGAAATTGCCGATCGACTGATGGCAGAAGTAGGCAGCCGCGTCGAACAAAATCTGGGTACTTACCTGACTTTACCCCATCAGGTCAACCTGATCAATGCTGCGGCGATCGAGATCGGTACCCTGAACCTGCAAGATTTACCTGTTTTACAGCGTCATTTTTGGCGGCAGCTTCAGATATTTGACACGCTCACTTTTACGGGTTTAGGGCTAGAACAAAGAGACAACCTGGGAGCAGAAAGGCTCGACAACGGCTCGCTGACTTTGAGAGTATCGACAGCAGCAAGTAACTATGATTTTCGCACCTATGCTACCAATCAATCCGGCGAAATAGGCCAATTATTAAACAACAAAACCAATTTCGACCCGCGCACTCGCCCTTGGTACAAAGCTGCCGTAGCTGCTGGCAAACCCACCTGGAGCGAGATTTATCCCAATACAGCCGGCCTTACTGCTTATCTCGGCGCATCTATGCCTTTCTACGACAAACAAGGAAAATTGCAAGGGGTGCTGCTAACTAATATTAATTTGTCCACCATTGGCCAGTTTTTGCAAAGCTTAAAAATTGGTCAAAACGGACAAGTTTTTATAATCGAACGATCGGGAATGTTGGTCGCAACTTCGACCGGAGAAAGACCGTTTCACACCGTAAAAAAAGACTACGGAGCCGAACGAGTTAAAGCAATTGACAGTAAAAATACTTTTACCAAAACCACGGCTCAATATTTAGCGGCAAATTTTAACGAGTTCCAATCTCTGAAAACTTCGCAGTCACTCGAATTTGATGTTGAGGGTAAAAAACAATTTTTACAAGTTCTGCCTTGGCAAGATGACAAAGGATTGGATTGGTTGATTGTAGTTGTGGTTCCCGAAGCAGATTTTATGGCACAAATTAATGCCAATAATACCGCGACGATGTTCTTATGCGCTGCTGCTTTAGTCGTGGCTCTATTTGTCGGCATTTTGACTGCTAGGTGGGTAACAAAACCAATTTTGTCTTTGAATGAGGCTGCTAAAAATATTGCTAAAGGTGAATGGGGTAAAAATGTAATTATTAACCGCGATGATGAAGTCGGAGAACTTGCCAATTCATTTAACAGTATGGCGGCTCAACTGCAAGTATCCTTTGCAGAATTGCAAGCTTTGAATGCAGAATTATCTGAGAGCAAAAGCAGACTTTACCAAATTTTAGAAGCGGTTCCGATCGGGATATTTGTCGCCAATTCTAGCGACAAACCTTATTATGTTAATTCTCGCGCTATGGATTTATTAGGTACAGATAAAGTTGCCAATAATGCGTCAGAACTTCGAGATATTTATCAAGCTTATCTGGCAGGTACAAACGAAATTTATCCTGCAGAAAGAGATCCAATTATCAATGCTTTTAAAGGTGCCAGCGTTAACGTTGACGATATGGAAATTCACCAGCCAGACAGGATTATTCCGATCGAGGTTTGGGGAACGCCCATCTATGATGATAAAGGAAAGGTGAGTTATGCGATCGCAGCTTTTGCCGACATCACTCAACGCAAACAAGCCGAAAAATTGCTAGCGGAATACAACCGCACTCTCGAATTCCAAGTCGCCGAAAGAACCCAAGAACTCAAAACAGCATTAGACCACCTGCAAACCACTCAGGAAGAGCTGATTCAATCGGAAAAAATGGCAGCTTTAGGGCAATTAGTCGCCGGAGTTGCTCACGAATTGAATACTCCCCTGGGTGCGATCCGATCGAGTGCTGGAAACATGATTAAATTTGTGGGTCAAACTCTCACCAACTTGCCCTCACTGTTTCAGTCGCTTTCGCCCGCAGAATCTGAAAATTTCCGCGAATTAATGTATCGCTCGCTACAAAAAAATATGACTTTAACAGCTAAAGAAGAAAGGAAGTTAAAACGGGCTTTAATTAGTCAACTCGAAAGCGAAGACATTGACGAAGCGGATGATATCGCCGACACCTTGGTAGATATGGGGATTTACGAGGCCGACGACTTTCTGTCTCTGCTGCTTCATGTCGATCGCGATCGCATCTTAGAAATGGCTTACAAACTCTCAGAAATCCAGCGAGGAACCCAAACAATTAATACCGCAGCCGATCGCGCTTCTAAAGTCGTCTTTGCCCTGAAAACTTATGCCCGTTACGACTCATCAGAAACGATGGTTCAATCTAATATAACTGAAGGCATAGAAACCGTACTCACTCTGTATCAAAATAACCTCAAACACGGCGTAGAAGTAAGCCGCAATTTCCAAAAAATACCGCCAGTGCTGTGCTATGTAGACCAACTGAATCAGGTATGGACAAATCTGATTCACAACGCCCTCCAAGCAATGGACAATAAAGGCATATTAACTCTAGATATCGTTCAGGAAGGCAACTATATCAAAGTCAGCATTACCGATAGTGGCCAAGGAATTCCTCCAGAAGTCATGCCCAAAATATTCGCTCCATTCTTCACAACTAAACCCCCCGGAGAAGGCAGCGGCCTGGGTCTTGATATAGTCAGAAAAATAGTGGACAAACATCGCGGTAAAATAGAAGCTGCATCAGTTCCAGGCAAAACCACCTTTACGGTCTTTTTGCCTGTCAATCTCCCAGAAACAATTAGTTAAACCTGCAAAATGTCTAAACCAATAATCCTGTGTGTTGACGACGAACAAGTAGTTTTGAAAAGCCTCAAAACTCAACTAAAATCAGCATTTGGAAATGCTTACCTTTATGAGCTAGCGGAAAATCCAGCCGAGGCTTTAGAGTTAATTGAGGAATTAAATGACGGCGAAATTTCGATTATCTTGATTGTATCGGATTGGTTAATGCCAGGAATGAAAGGAGATGAATTTCTGATTCGCGTTCATCAACAATTCCCGGGCATCGTAAAAATTATGCTGACTGGCCAAGCTGATGAAGAAGCCTTAAAAAGGGCTTTTGACAAAGCCAACCTCCATCGGTGTTTGCAGAAACCTTGGTCGGAATCAGAGCTGATCGAAACCATTAAAACGGCTTTATCGCTATGACACAACAAGTCATTATTTGCGTTGACGATGAAAAAACTATTCTGAAAAGTCTTAAAGCTGAATTAAAAGAGACTTTAGGCAATACTTATCAGATTGAAATTGCCGAAGGAGGTAAAGATGCCCTAGAGTTAATTGCTGAATTGCTTGAAGACGGGTATGAAATCCCTTTAATTATCTCGGATTACGTGATGCCTGACATGAAAGGAGATGAATTGTTGCGGCTAGTTCACGAAATTTCTCCCCAAACTCTCAAGGTGATGCTAACTGGTCAGGCGACTATTGAGGCGGTAGGAAATGCCATCAAACAGGCAAAACTCTACCGCTACATCGGCAAACCTTGGCAAACCGAAGACTTGAAATTGACTGTGACAGAAGCCGTCTACAGCTACAGTCAGGATAAAAAACTAGCAGAACAAAATGCCGAACTTCGGAAAATCAATCAGGAACTAGAATTTGCCCTATCACAGCAATTAAAATTAACAGAAGCTGCTAAACGCTTTGTGCCGAATGAATTTGTCTCGCTGCTAAGCCACGATAGCTTGAGCGACGTTCTACTCGGCGAGAGCGTAGAAAAGGAAATGTCAATATTGTTTTCCGATATTCGCGATTTTACGGCTCTTTCTGAGAAAATGACACCGCAGGAAAATTTCAATTTTATTAATTCTTATTTGAGTCGAATGGAGCCAAGCATTATTAAAAATCATGGCTTTATTGATAAATATATTGGCGATGCAATTATGGCATTGTTTGGATACAGTGCAGACGATGCAGTCAAGGCAGGAATTGCTATGCTGCACAGTCTCCATGAATACAATCAACATCGCATTAGTTGCAGCTACGAACCTATTAAAATTGGGATTGGGATCAATACGGGTTCATTGATGTTAGGAACAGTTGGATCGACTAACAGGATGGACAGTACGGTGATTGGCGACGCCGTGAATTTAGCCTCGCGGGTGGAAAGCTTGACGAAAAGTTACGGGGTGTCTATGCTGATTACTAAAAATACTTTCTTAGAGTTGAGCGATACAGCAAGTTACGCAATCCGAAATATCGGCTGTGTTCGAGTGAAAGGTAAATCGGAGTTGCTGACGATTTACGAAGTATTTGATGCCGATGCACCCGAAGTGAAAGAGGGCAAGTTAGCAACTTTGCCCGTATTTTTAGAAGCACTGTATAACTACGCTGCGGCTAAACATCAAGAAGCAGCAGAACTGTTTGCTGATTGCCTGCGACAGAATCCCCTGGATCGGGTGGCGCACAACTATCTGCAACGCTGTCAGGAATTGCAGATAATTGTACCCAAAAGTCTGTCGGACTTTCTTTAATAAATTCTGCGATAAAAAAGCAATGAATTATCACCTGTAATAAGGACAATAATTATTTTGTTTTTTACTAAGATTCACTCAAAATCCTGTTTATTTAGTTTATAAGTGAAAAATGCGCTTTAGCGAATCCTGGTTTTAGTAACGAGAAATAGACTCATAAACAGGGTTACTGAGCATCGAGTGTCCGGCATCCTAAAGAATAGAACAGTCTCATAGGATTTGAGATTTTAAATTTTATCTCTTAGAGATTTTATGGGTTGGGAGCTTGTCTAGAGTAGCATTTTTTGGTAGCATCTCAATGAAAGCAGCCCAGCTAGAAATTGGAGCTAGGAGCCAGGAGTCAGGAGTCAGGAGTCAGGAGTCAGAAGTCATACCATTTTTCTAAAATTGTGCAACACTCTTTGACCCCCCCTAGCCCCCCCTTGTAAAGGGGGGGGAACAAGAATACTGTTGCATGCTTTTTGAAAATTGGTATCAGAAGGAAAAAGTCAGAAGGAAGGAGCCAGAATAAGTGTTTTTACAAATATGAGATGCTCCCCATTTTGTGTTTAATGGCTCTCTGTTGAGTCGAAGTCAAGGTTGTCTTAGGCAATGATACGAACCATAACTCAAAACTCCCCCGTCCACTGCCAACAATGAAGTTTCGAGCAATCTCCTGCAACCGCAACAGCCCCCACCATATCTGAACAGGGAATTAATTCCATTAAAGACCATCTCGATGCTTCTTCGGGGTTGTCTTCAACATTTAACAGCGCGGCTGGTTCTCCTGGTGCGAGGGTGACATCAAACTGATTCAGGGGAATTGAAAGTCCTTTTCCCACTGCTTTGATATAGGCTTCTTTGCGAGTCCAGCAGGTAAAAAAAGCGCGGGGTTGGAGATGTTCTGGCAGCGAACGCAACACAGAGTGCTCTAAGGGGGAAAAAAACTTTTCAGCAATTTCCAGGCAAGAAAAGTTGGGATTTATGCCTTCAATATCGACACCAATATCTCGGTTTTTGGTAATCGCAATTAAAGCCATGTTCCCTGAGTGAGACAAATTGAAACGGAGGGTATTGCCACCTTGAGCGGCGATGAGAGAGGGTTTGCCGTAGGGATTGTAGTCAAAGCGCAAGATGTGAGAATTTATGTTAAGATAGCGGCTCAGAATCGCTCTGAGTGCGCCACGACTTACAATAAATTGCGATCGACCTTTGGGAAAGTGAAAACCCTCGGCTTTTGTCCGCTCGTCGGTAGAGAGAGTCTGTTGTAAACTCTGCAAGCAAGATTCTGTTTGAACCAGAGACACGCGC
Source organism: Microcoleus sp. F8-C3 (assembly GCA_036704825.1). Lineage (GTDB taxonomy): Bacteria > Cyanobacteriota > Cyanobacteriia > Cyanobacteriales > Microcoleaceae > Microcoleus. The sequence continues at coordinate 12,186 of JAUBSN010000095.1, forward strand.
CAAACATGAATTTCGCCCGGGCCCAATGTCAGGTTTTGCGGTGGGAACTTCCACGAATCAAAAGCAGCAATCATGTATTTATCTTCTTTTCTGAGTCACCTCATCCAGCATTCCCATAAACAGGCATCTTGCCTGTTCTACTTTTAGAAACAGGCAAGATGCCTGTTCTACAACCGATGAATTTCAATCGCAAGAATTAATAAATCCAGCTTTGTACAACTTTTCCCGCTAATTGCTGTCCCAACCAAGGCGTATTTGCCGATCGCGACTTCAGACTTTGCCCGTCAACAGTCCAACTCATTTCCGGGTCGAACAAAATCAACTCAGCAGAGGCTCCCGGTGCAACCGTGGCGGGGGTTTGTCCGAGACAAACGGCAGGGCCTGCGCTCAACACTCGCCACAGTTCCAAAGCCGAAAATTCGCCCGTTTCTACGAGTCCGTGCCACAGTAAAGACAAAGCCAGTTCCAAGCCGATCGCCCCGGGCGGACTATCAGCAAAAGCCACAGTTTTCTCCTCATAAGTATGCGGATTGTGGTCGATCGCGATCGCATCAATTGCGCCATCTTTCACAGCTTGAACCAGCGCTAATTGGTCGCTGAGATTGCCCAACGGCGGTTCTAGACGTAAATTCGGATCGTAGGGCAACGAAGCAGTCAGAGCATTTTTCCCGCCGGCATCTTTTTTAGAGTTGCCTGAAATTGCCCCGACATTCAACAGCAAGTGCATCCAAGTCACACTCGCAGTCACCGGCAAACCCCGCGCCTTCGCATCCCGAATCAATTCCACGCTGCGCGCTGTAGAAACGCGCATGATGTGCACTGGAGTTCCCGCAGATGCCACCAACTCCAGAATTGCAGCCAAAGCCGAAGTTTCCGCACTCGCCGGAATTCCCGGCAAACCCAAGCGCACCGACAGCGCACCCTCCCTCACCGCGCCATTTCCTGCCAAAGTTCGATCGCACGGCCACAAAGCCACAGACTTGCCCAAAGGCTTGATATACTCAAGCAAACGCCTCACCAGAGCCGGATTAGACAGCGGCAAACCGTCTGCAAAACCCACCACTGGACAGGAGGCCAGCTCGCCCAACTCCGCCATCTGCTGCCCTTTAACGCCCGCTGTCAGCGCGCCCCAAAAATACAAGCGGGGCCCGGGCGGCAAATTGCGGATATGTTGCTGCAACAAAGCTAAACCGGCCAAATTGTCAACAGGGGGCGAGGTATCCGGCAAAATCGCCACTCGCGTAAAACCGCCAGCCACCGCAGCCTGCATCAAGGATTCCAGCGTTTCCCGATCCTCAAAACCCGGTTCTCCGCTGTGGCTGTAGATATCAGTTAACCCCGGCCCCAAAATCAGTCCCCGGCAATCCCGCACTTGGGTGTCAGCGGGAAACTCAGCTATTTTTTCCTCAACTGCTTTGATATTACCTTCAGCAATCAGAATATCAGCGATGCGATCGCTCTCTGAAACTGGATCTAGCACTCGTACATTTTGTAGCAGTTCGCGGCTCATATAGCAGAAGGAAGTTCGGCAACGGATTATGTAACGGATGTAACGGATGTAACGGATGTAACGGATGTCAGGAAGAAGCAATCCACCGCATTAGTTTCAGTAATTAAAAACTTCCTAAGCATCGGGCGGGGTTGTTATCAAAATTCAAACATTTTTCAGGCGGGCGAAGCGTAGCGGTGGGCGTTCCTGCCGCTACTGGTTCGCGCCTAGCAATTTACCGATTACAGTGCTCCGGCTGCTGTTTGGTCAAAAACGCCGCCGCTCAAATGAGTTGTGACATTCATCGCTTGTAATACTGGCAAACCATCGGGGCCGTGGGGATAATCTATCACGCTAACGGCTCCGTTTCCTTGTTTGAATTTCCAGAAATGTTCTGGTTCCAAACCGAATAAATGGCAGAGAATCGCTTTGTTAATGGCGTCGTGAGCAACGACAATCCCAGTACCCGAAACAGATTGTACAATTTCTCGCCAACAGGCGATCGCCCTCTGCCAAACTTGCTGCAAATTCTCTCCTTCGGGCATTTGGACTTTTTCAGGAGATGTTTTCCATTCCTGTAGCAAACCCGGATAGGATTGTTCGATTTCTGATTCAAATTTTCCTTCCCAAAGTCCGTGGCTGATTTCCCTCAACTCGTCGCGCAGTTCCAGTTGCAAACCGCCGTGATGTTGGAGAATAATTTCTGCAGTTTCTTTCGGGCGCAGCATGGAACTGCTAATCGCAAAATCCAATTTTACATCTTTGATAAATTCTGCTGCCCGCCGGGATTGTTCGCGGCCGTTATCGTTGAGAGGCACGTCAATCTGCCCTTGAAATTTACCTGCTTTATTCCAGTCGGTTTCGCCGTGACGCACCAGCAACAAGCGCGGGCCTTGGTGTCCGTCCCTCGGTTTGGGAAAAATTTCCCCTGTATGGGAAGTTAAATTCACCGATTCTAATTGAACTGGAACTTTCTTTTTTGGCTCTCCTGGCTCGTCGGTGGTAACAGGGGAATATCCAAAATTAAGGACGCTAATTCCGCAATTTGACTGCTGAATTGATTGATAGTAATCCGGGGTAATTTCCGACGCGGTGGCGATGAGAGCGCGGTTGATTCCGTTGTGACCTACTACTAGAATTGTGCCGTCTTGGTGGCGCGATAAAAGTTCTTGCCAAAAATGACGCGCGTTAGCAAAAATTGCCAATACTGGGAAGTGTTCGATGTCTCCGTCGGCAGATGGCAGTTTCATGGAAAATTTGTCTGGCTGTCTTTGCCACTGCTGATATGCTTCGGGGAATTTGTCGATCGCATCTTGGCGCAGCATTCCTTCCCACAGAGGCAAATCGATTTCCATCAAATTATCAGTTGGCTGGAGTTGTGGCGGATTTGTCAAGCGCGACAGGATGATTTCGGCTGTTTCTTTGGCTCGTTGCAGGGGACTTGTATAGGCGGCATCAAAGGCGATACTGCTGAGTGTGTCGCCTACTTGCAGGGCGGCGCTGCGGCCTGCTTCTGTCAAAATTGATTTATCGAGGCGGCCTTGGATGCGGCGTTCTTGATTGTAGGTGCTTTTGCCGTGACGGACTAAGATAATGCGAGTCATTCGATTTTAGATTTTAGATTTTAGATTTTAGATTTAGCCTGCTACCTCGCTGCGGGTGCGCTGTGCACACCTTACCCATACATGGCGAAGCGAGGATTTGTGGCGCAAGTCTTGTTGAGGCGAGTCAAAAAGATGAGCCAGTGAAATTTTACCAGTTGTCGGGATACTCTCGTCTGCAACGACCTATGATTAAATACGGAAAAGATTTAGCCACAGATTCGCGGGGGATGGAAAAGCAGGAATGACACTGAAGCGGGTGATTTTAGGTATTTTAACGGCGATCGCGATCGCTCTGGTCGGTTTATCTTTGGTTGCTAGTTGGAACCAGCCGCAAATTCAAAGTCGGCTGGAACTCTACCAGACAAATTTGCTGCTTCACGCCTCCGAGTGGCAAGGAGAAAATAATCAGAGTGCTAATTTAAGTTCGGCGCGCAACAATATTGTCGGTGCAGATCCTTTAAATACGGCTTTGACGCAATATCAAGAAGCGCGAGACTCGACTCGCAAAACTCTCGAAACAACTCAATCACAATTTAAAGGAATTCAGTCTGCCATTGCCTCCAAGTCTGATAATACTACTGTGAATTTGGCTCAAAACAAGGCTTTGTCAGAGTCGATCGAGCAGCAGTCAGTGCTGCTAAACGAACTTGACTTGCGCTTGGGAATTTTGCAGGCAAGCAGCGGTAAAACTGAGGCGGCTCTGCAAACTTGGAAAAATTTAGTTGAGCGCTACAAAACTAAAATTGATGAGGATGTTTCGGCGGTAACTGCTGGAGTTTTAACGGGAATTTGGAGCAATCCGGCTCAACTGCTGCCGGATGCCGAGCCGCGCATTCAAAAGTCTTTGGATGGCTGGTTTCGCTATCGCGCTCTCGCTCAACTTTACAAGCTGCAAGAACGTTCTAAAGACCTGGCGGCGCTGCAAGCAGCAGAGCAAGCAACGGCCGAGCAAGCTGTAGAAAAGTTGGCAATTATAGTTGGCGTTCCGGCGATCGCACTTTTTATTGGCACGGTTTTGCTGGTTGGTTTGACCGTGCAGTGGTTCTTGCAGCGGAAGCAGTTAGATACAGCAGGTTCCGGGCCGCTGTTGGCGCGAAATGCGAGCTTGACTTGGGATGTGCCTTGGGACGGCGAGATTGTTTGGCAGGTGCTGGTGGTCGGCTTTTTCTTTGTCGGCCAAATCTTGATTCCCTATTTGTTGCTGCCGGTTTCTCTGGCTGTTTTAAAGCTCAATCCTGCTACTTTTGACGGGCGCGAGAAGGCTTTTTATATCTTTGCTACTTATTTGTTGCTGTCGGCTGGCGGGCTTTCGGTACTGTATTTTTCGGTCAAGTCTTTTTTGCCTTTGCCGGAAGGTTGGTTTCGGATTAATTGGCGGGGAAATTGGTTTTTGTGGGGATTTGGCGGCTATTTTGTGGCTTTGCCTTTGGTAGTTTTGGTGTCGCTGATCAATCAGCAATTGTGGCAGGGACAAGGCGGCAGCAATCCGATTTTGCCGATCGTCCTCGAAGGTAGGGACAACGTGGCTTTGGCGGTGTTTTTCGGCACTGCTGCGATCGCGGCTCCGGTTTTTGAGGAAATCGTGTTTCGAGGCTTTCTGCTGCCTTCTCTGACTCGCTATTTGCCTGTTTGGGGGGCGATCGCTGCTTCTGCTTTCTTGTTTGCCGTGGCTCACTTGAGTGTTTCTGAGATTCTGCCTTTGGCGACTTTGGGTGCGGTTTTGGGGTTTGTGTACACGCGATCGCGCAATCTCCTTGCCCCCATGCTTCTCCACAGTCTTTGGAACAGCGGTACTCTCCTGAGTCTGTTTCTTTTGGGCGGCGGCGCGAGTTAATTCTGGCGGTTGTTAATAATTGTGAATTAATCTTGCTTTTTTCACAAGTTTGAGAAACGGCGAGTTCGGCAGGTGCGCGGGGCGCACCTGATATTAAATTTGGTCGCCAATATTGAAGTTAAACGGAAAAACTTGTTTTAACATAGAAGTAATACCTTGTCCGGTTTTTGTGGATGGTCGTACCAATGAGCAATTTCAACAGCCGCAAGTTAGAGGGAACGCCGAGTTGGATGCGTTTGGCACCCTACGCAGCCTTGGGCATTTTAATATTTTCTCTCAATTCAGGCAGCGAACTCAATTATTTCTTGAGAGGCTACTCGGTCATTCTACAGGCTCAAGCCGGTATAGTTTTGCTGTATTTTGCGATGTCTAAGTTTCGCAAAAACCCAAATAAATGAGTAAAAATTAGTAAGATTACTTAGCTCGATCGTTGAAGGTCGATCGCGGAAGTTAAAATAAACAACTGGGGAAATGGAAAAATGGTAAAAGATAAAACCGTAGCCGTTGTCTTAGCTTTCTTTGTAGGAGGTTTCGGAGTTCACAAATTTTATTTGGGCAACAACTTAGCAGGGGTATTATACTTGCTATTTTCTTGGACGTTAATTCCCTCAGCGATCGCATTTTTCGATTTTATCGGTCTGCTGCTGATGTCGGAACAAGCTTTTCAGGTACAGTACAATGGCGGAACATTGCCGTCTGGGTATGCGCTCAGAGCGGCAAAAGATGTAACTGGGGCGATCGGCGAATTGAAAAAACTTTACGATATGGGCGCAATTACGGCCGAAGAATATGAAGAAAAACGCCAAAAACTGTTGCGAGAATTGTAATTAAGAAGTCAGTAGTCAGTAGTCAGTAGTCAGTAGTCAGCAGTCATCAGGAAGAAAGGAATCCACTATGACAGGATTTACGCACAAATTTTATATGTAGTAGGGTTCGCCCACAAGCACCTTACCCCTATCAGTAGCGTGTCAAACCACTTTTTGCGTCCGGGACTGTATGAAAAGGGTGGAATTTAAACAAGAGTCAAATAAAAGTTGAGCGAGGATAAAATTAAAGTGTCTCAAGATTTATACTGGCTGCGTCAAACTCCAAATTGGGTGTGGTATTCTTTTATTCCCTACTTCGGCGGATTGGCGATCGCCTATGCAGGCCAAAAGTCAAATATTCGCAGTTGGATGGGATGGGGTGTTGGCATTACTTTAGCAGCACTAGCGGTATCTTCTTCAACTAATTTGGGTACGATCGTTTGGATCGCTCAAATTGTCACTGCTTTTAGTTTGAAAAAGCGCTATCTGATCAAAACCGCACCCAGAGGTTTACTGGTTCCGGCGAGTGCGACGAATGCCGAAGAACTGGCAAACGTGCGCGGTAAAATAGATATTAACGAGTGTACCAAAGACGATATGGTCAGAATCTTGGGTTTGCCGATCGTCTACGCTAACGATATTGAATCTTTGCAAAACGAAGGCTACATTTTTACACACGCCGAAGAGTTATCGGAAATAGCCGGAGTTCCCGAAAGTCACGTCAGACGCATCGCCCCGATGATTTGCTTCAGCTACAACTATCAAAAAGAATTGCAGTTTACTTGGAAACGGTTAAATATTCTTTCGCCCGAAGAGTTAGTAGCCAGCGGTTTAGATCGGGCTGTTGCCGAAAAAATAGTTAGAGAAAGGCAGAGAAAAGGCGCTTACAAATCAGTTGTAGAAGTCAAGCGGCGGACGGGACTGCCTTTTGATTCGTACCGCCATATTTGTTAATTTACAGTTGTTAGCACAAACCGCTTATGACAACAAAATTAGAAGTTGACGGACAAACATTGTATGATACAAATTACCTGAGATCGATCGATTGAAACCACTGTGGAAAAGTTGGGGGGTTGCGACTATTTAAACATCCACTGGGAAAATCTGATTGCAGACATAGAATTAGGACTAATCTCAAATCCGGTAGCATCGGAATTAATATTACCCACAGCTTTCGCAACCGCGCCGCGCCCTTGGACTACAATTAATCCGGGTAGTCAAAGGGCGCGGCGCGGTTTCCTCTAGATCGTGTATGAGTGCAACCGGGAACGATATCAGGCAAGCGTGTCACACTCCAATCGAATTGTAGGCTGCGTCAGACGAAGTTAAGAAATGACGGTCGAGGGTTTCCGGTTCCGGGGCACCTGACTAATTGTGCCCGTTGCGTAAGTCCTGTAGAAGACATATTGACTTTCTGCTGTCGCTTTGGGCCAGATGAGATGATTCAAGGGTAGCAGGGCAAAAAACTCGATCGCCTCCCGGTAATTGACATTAAATGCAACTGCTGGCAAAAATCCCCCGACTCTGGCGGGTCCAGCGAAATTATTATTAAAACAAGTCTCGACTCTTGACATTTACATCATAATGATATTAAGATGCCCTGGTAAAATCGGTATTGCCCCCCAGCATCAACTCCAAGCCAGGGAAAGTTTTCAAGACGATGCCTTAAATATCAGTGGTATCCTATCAGAATTATTATTGAAACCCAGAACGACACAATCGCAGCAGTACCGCTAACATCAAACTTATGTCTGACTCTCCTCCATCCCAAATCTCCCCAGAAGCAGCACCGGAAAGTGCTGCTACCGAAAACCGCACTGCCAAAACTCGGCAAATGTTGGGCATGAAAGGGGCCGCTAGCGGGGAAACATCCATCTGGAAAATTCGCCTGCAACTGATGAAACCGATTACCTGGATTCCCTTAATTTGGGGCGTGGTGTGCGGGGCGGCGTCTTCTGGAAACTATGTTTGGAACCTAGAGAATTTCTTAATTGCAGCAGCTTGCATGTTGATGTCAGGGCCGTTGCTGACCGGGTACACTCAAACTTTGAACGATTTTTACGATCGCGACATCGACGCCATTAACGAGCCCTACCGTCCGATTCCCTCCGGGATGATCTCGATTCCCCAAGTAGTAACGCAAATTTTGGTATTATTAGCCGCAGGATTTGCGGTGGCTTATGCTCTAGACTTGTGGGCGGGTCATGAATTCCCCACAATGACTGTTTTGACTCTCGTCGGCGTGTTTCTAGCTTACATCTACTCTGCGCCACCGCTGAAACTCAAGCAGAATGGCTGGTTGGGAAATTATGCCCTGGGTGCTAGTTACATTGCCCTGCCTTGGTGGGCGGGTCAAGCTTTGTTTGGTACACTAGATCCGACCATTATGATTTTGACTCTGTTTTACAGTTTGGCAGGGCTGGGAATTGCGATCGTCAATGATTTCAAAAGTGTCGAAGGCGATCGGCAATTAGGGTTAAAATCTTTGCCAGTGATGTTTGGCATCGACACCGCAGCTTGGATTTGCGTGTTGACGATCGACATATTTCAAGCTGGGATTGCAGGCTACCTGATTAGCATCCACCAAAACCTTTACGCTGTCATTCTGCTGCTGCTGATAATTCCCCAAATTACTTTTCAGGATATGTACTTTTTGCGTAATCCCCTGGAAAATGATGTTAAATATCAGGCAAGTGCTCAGCCTTTCCTGGTTTTGGGTATGCTGGTAGCAGCCTTGGCGCTGGGTCGTGCGAGTTAAGCAGAGTTTTGAGGTTTGAGTTAAAAAATTTTGAATAAAAAAATCTAATTCACTTCTCAAAAAAAAAACAAACTCGGCAGCGTTAAGAAAAGTTTTGAATTTTGAGCGGTGAATTAATTTTTTTAATTCAAAAAATATAATTCAAGGCAGCGTGTTATTCAAGAAAAAATGTAAAATTAAAAATTAAGAATTAAAAAAGACTAGCTTTTTTAATTTTTAAATTTTAATCGGACTTGATGAGGTTTGAAGGTCTGAACGTGGCAGAATTTTTCTCAAATATCAAAGATACATTGAGCAAAGTCACTAACGCAATAAGCGGTAATTCCGATGGAGAACTGCCGAAGGCTGCGAAGGTCAATAAGCTCAATTCGCCGGAATCGGAGGCGGAATCTTATACACGGACAAGGGATGAGCGATCGGAGTATGTGGTATCAGAAGATGCTGCACCTCTAGAAGAGTCAGAATATTTAGAGTCAGAATATTTAGAGTCAGAATATTTAGAGCCAGAATACGCTCGATATCCAATAGTCAAGCGCGATTGGGAAGGGTTGAAGCGCTTAATTGCTTGGTTGGAAATTGAACCTCAAGTTACCAGCTTGCAAACCAAGGGAAAAGAATTGTTGCGGCCGGGATTAAGTTTGCTGGAAACTAAATTATCTCAAAAATCGGATAGTAGCGAATTGCCGGAAAATAGCGAATCGCAGACCGCCGAACTGCCAGAAAATAACGAACTGTCGAAAAATAGCAAACTTCAGGGAAAGTTAAAAAAAATCCTGTCCCGCCCCCCTAGATTTTGGATGGGAATAGGTGTTGCCAGTATAGGCGGGGGCGCATTAATCTACTGTTTATGGATTTTGTACACCTTAGACAAAGGCTTGCCGGATGTTAACGATTTGTCCGCCTTTAACCGCGACGGAACGCTGACAATTAAGGCGGCAGATAATACGATTTTGTTGCAGTCCGGACCTGCAACTAGAGATAAACTGAAACTTGAAGAAATTCCCGAACTGTTGGTTAAAGCTTTTATTGCCATAGAAGACCGCCGTTTTTACAAACATCGCGGGGTGGATTATCAAGGTATTGTGCGCTCCATTGTTTCTAATTTGATAGAAAGAGATGTAGTGCAGGGGGGCAGTACAATTACGCAACAATTGGCTCGCGTTGTTTTTCTCAATCAGGAAAGAAGTATTAGGCGGAAGGTTCGGGAAGCTCTTTTAGCTCAGAAAATAGAGCGGGAGTTGAGTAAAGACCAAGTTTTAGAAAGATATTTAAATCTGGTTTATTTGGGTTCGGATGCCTACGGAGTGGCAGATGCAGCTTTGGTTTTCTTTAGCAAAACAGTCGATAAATTAACTTTGGCAGAGATGGCAACATTGGCGGGTTTGCCGCCGGCACCGAGCGAATATTCGCCTTTGGTTAATCCCGATATTGCTAAGAAACGCCGCAATCTTGTGCTGCAACAAATGCAGGAAGCAAAGGTAATTACAGAGGCTGAGGCGAAGGAGGCGATGGCGGAACCTATGGCGGTTAAACCAAGTCCGCCGAAGCGATTTAAAGTAGTCGCGCCTTATTTTGCTAGTTACATTCGGAAGGAATTGCCGCGCTATGTTTCTAAGGATGCTTTGGAAGCTGGCGGTTTGACTGTCGAAACGACGGTGGATTTGAAGTGGCAGAAAATAGCGGAAGAAGTTATTAAAAATGCGATCGAAGTTGATGGGCGCCGTCAGGGTTTTGAACAGGCGGCTTTAGTTTCTATGGACACTAAAACTGGGGAAGTTAAAGCCCTGGTGGGTGGCGGAAATTTTAAGGAAAGTCAGTTTAACCGTGCTACGCAGGCTTTGCGGCAGCCCGGATCGACGTTTAAAGGGTTGGTTTATGCAGCAGCGATGGCGGCTGGTTTTTCTCCCTATGACAGTTACGAAGACGAACCAATTATTATCGACGGGTATCAACCGAATAATTATGGCAAAAAATTTAGCGGTTGGCGATCGATCTCGGATGCTTTGACGAGTTCGGTGAATGTCGTAGCTGTGAAGGTGTTGATGGATGTGGGGTTTGAACCGGCGATAAAATTAGCCAACGATATGGGGATTAAGTCTAAATTGAGTCCGATTTATTCCCTGGCTTTAGGTTCTTCAGAGGTAAATTTGCTGGAGTTGACCAATGCTTACGGTACTTTAGCATCGCAAGGGAATTTTATTGAAGCCCACGGCATTAAGCGGGTGATTAATCAGCGGGGAAATGTGATTTATCAGGCTAATTTTAAACCTAAGCGGGTTTTGGATAAGGATAGTGCTGCGATTACTACTTGGATGTTGGAGGGTGTTGTGCAAAACGGTACGGGGGGACCGGCTGCTTTAAACGATCGCGCTGTAGCAGGCAAAACTGGTACTTCGGAAAACGTGCGGGATTTGTGGTTTATTGGTTACATTCCGCAGGTAGTGACTGGGGTTTGGCTGGGGAATGATGACAATTATCCCACGTGGGGAACTAGCGGTACGGCAGCCTACAATTGGCGCGATTTTATGAGTCAAGCCGTTAAGGGAATGCCGGTTGAGAAGTTTCCGAAGTTGCCGGAGTTGGAGGGCCGCAAAGGCAGTATTAAGGCCAAACCGGTTCAGCCTAATAGGATTATTCGGGGGATGATTGTGAATGAGGATGGTGCGATCGTACCTTACAATCCCAATCCTCAACCCCGGTATCGCGAGTGGCAAGAACCTGCTTATCAAGAGCCAGCTTATCAAGAGCCAGCTTATCAAGAACCGGGATATTAAGCGGGTTTTACCAACAATTGCCACCCGTTGGGGCGGGTTTCACCAACAATAATCGCCTAAAACCAATAATCTCATAAACCCCCCACTCCGGGCGATAAATCACAATCTACAAATCTAATCTTGCTTTAGCCTCACCATAAAAAAGCCGTCCATGTGATGTCTGTGCGGCCACACTTTCACCCATCCTTCGGGTGATGACTGTACGGGTAAATCAATTGTTGGCGGTTCTATTTGCCAGTGAGGATTGCTATCTAAGAACGATCGAATAACTGTTTCATTTTCCAAGGGATGAATTGTGCAAGTTGCATAAACTAATACTCCACCGGACTTGACAAATGTCGCTGCATTTGCTAACAATTCCGATTGCAGTTGAGATTGTTGTTGAATGTTTTCGGGCGTGTGGCGCCAGCGGGCATCGGCGCGGCGGTGGAGGGTTCCGAGGCCGGAACAAGGTGCGTCTAATAAAACTCTGTCTGCGAGGTTAACAAACTCTGGGAAATGGCGGCTGTCTCCGGTATGAATTTTAATGGATTTCATCTGCAGTCTGTCTGCATTTTCTTTAAGTTTTTTGAGTCTGCTGGCGGTTTTGTCGCAGGCATAAATAGTGCCTGTATCCTGCATTAATTCGGCGCTGTGGGTGGTTTTTCCTCCCGGCGCGGCGCAGGCGTCGATGATGGTTTCCCCTGGCTGGGGCCCTAGTAAATGGGTGACTAATTGAGCGCTGCTGTCTTGGATTGTCCACCAACCTTCGCTGTATCCGGGGAGGTTTTGAATTGCGCCGATGGTGCCATTTAGTCTTAATGCTTGTGGCAAGTGGGGGATTCTGCTAACGCTGATGTTTTGGGATTTGAAGGCGGTTTCAATTTGGGCGATCGAGCTTTTTAAGGGATTGATTCTCAGGTCAATTGTGGGGGATTGGTTGAACCATTCACAGAGTTGTTCGGTTTCGGTTTCGCCTATTTGTTCGATCCACAATTCTACTAGCCAGTCGGGGAAGCTGTGCAAAATTCCTAGGCGTTGGACTGGGTTTTCGGGTAATTTTAGGGAATTCAAACCCCCCCCAGCCCCCCCTTGGTAAGGGGGGGAGTTAGATGTTGTCTTAGTCTCTGCTTGCTGTGGGGAATTTGCCACATTCTTAGCCCCCCCTTGGTAAGGGGGGGTTGGGGGGTTTAAACGGGTATATTCTCGCAACAAACCGTTGACAAAACTGCTGAGTCCTGAAAATCCGTTTTCTTTTGCTAGTTGAACGGTGGTATTGACGGCTGCGGAAGGGGGAATCTGGTTGAGATATTCGAGTTGATATAAGCCTAAATGTAAGATGGTGCGGAGTTCGGGAGGTTGTTGGGAGGATTTCTTTGTTGCTAGTTTGTCGATGATGAAGTCGATCGATCGCATTCTCCTGACGCTACCGTAAACTAATTCTGTGACTAAACGCCGATCGAGGTCGTTGAGTTGAGAATTGCCGAAAGCGCGATCGAGTGCGGCATCTGCGAATGCACCGCGGCGGTGGACTTCGCGGAGTGCGATCAAGGCTATTTGGCGGGGATTTTGCATGGTTAGTTACTGATAAAAATACTCGGCGATGGGAAATCGCGTCTACACAAACAAAGTCCGCCTTCGCGCACTATAATCTAAATAACTGCTTATTTATTTTACCATTTCCTATTTCGAGTTTCTGTACTCTTGATTAAAAGGTAATATCTTATGACTCAAACATCTGTAAAAAATACAAAAAATCTCGACCAACAAACTCCTTCGGAAGATGCAGAAAAGATGCTGCCGCTGGAAAATGGCGATCGGCTTTCGCAGCCTGAATTTCACGATCGCTATCTCGCCATGTCGCACGTTAAGAAAGCTGAACTCATAGAAGGAGTTGTGTATATGCCATCGCCAGTACGTTTTGAACCTCATGCTGAACCTCACAGTAACATTATTGGCTGGCTGTGGAATTATCGGATTGTTACTCCCGGTGTTCGGCTGGGCGACAATGCAACGGTAGTCTTAGATGGCGATAATGAACCGCAGCCAGACGCTTTGCTGCGAATTGAAAATGGGGGAAATTCGCGCATTACTGATGA
>JAUBSN010000095.1:25628-31433 GCA_036704825.1 Microcoleus sp. F8-C3
TTAGCGCAGGTGATGGGGGTGTTGCAGGAGGGGATTAATTCGGCGGAACATGGGGAGTTTGTTAAGTTTCTCGGCGGGTGAAAGGGCGTCTACACAAACAAAACCCGCCTCAACCAAAGAAACCGGGTTTTTGGCAGTTTTTCCGCTGTAACGTGTCTTCTCAAGCAAAAAACCCGTTTCTGACTACCCGTGCGTCGAGGACTAGAAAAGTCTCAAATTTCCTCTGGATTTATCCCCATTTCTCGTAGTTTTTCTGATAGGAGATCGGCTTTTTGCTGTACTAACTCTTTCTCCTGTCGTTCTTGTTCCATTTGTTGTCGTTCTTGTTCCATTTGTTGCTGCGCTTGTTCCATTTGTCTTGATAACTCCACATAAGACAAAAACTTTAGTCCATCAGGCCGATAAATTTCTAAATCTCCCGATGCAGTTTCAAAACGTATCTCCAAACGCGGACTTACCCAACCCTCGATTGATTCAATATAGTTGAGTTCTCCGTCACTTCGCACCCAACCTATTAACTCATTATCCTTTAAATCGTAGAAATAACATTCTTCGACTCCATAATTATTATAAAAATTAAAAAGCTTAAATATTTCTCGCATTCGGTTGCCGGGGGAGATGATTTCAAAGACAACTTGCGGCGCAAGATTATCTTCAAGCCACTGTTGGTAGGAACCTCTGTCACCTTTGGGTCTGCCAAAGACTACCATAGTATCAGGTGCTTGGCGAGTTTTGTTATCTCCTTCGACGGGATACCACAGCAAATCACCTGCTACAAAGACATTTTCGTTGTCTTTGAATAAGGAATCTATTCCGCCTTGAATTTTTACGATTAATTGGAACTGTTTGGTATTGTCAGACATGGGTTTTCCGTCGCTGTCTGGGTAGATAATTTCTGGCAAAGTTTGAGTGGGAATTGTTGTTGTCATGGGGATGACTCCATTGCTAGTAGCATCAATTTCTATTTTATATCTATTTGATAGGACTTACGCAGGGGGCCCAGAAACCGGGTTTTTTTACGAAAATACTTCGATCGTACTCGAAGATTAGGTAAAAAACCCGGTTTCTTTGTGGGAGTGCGTAAGTCCTGTTTTACTTATTCGGGTTTGGTTGACACCAATGGTTCTAATAAATTGCGTTATTCTATCGGAAGTTCTAGCAAAACTCGTCTGTCGCCTTTTGTTTCCTTATAGCGGACAGCCGCATTCATCAGGCGGATGGGAATTTGGAATTTTTCGTAAGTAGCTTGGGGACGCCGATCGCATAATAGGCTACTCTGTTCGTTCCGAAAACGCAGAGGCTTCAATCAGCTACCGAGCCGTGGAGGTCTATTAGTACGAGAATAAACAATGAAATTCAGGGTGGAAAGTTGTAACGGAAGAACGATCGCTATTTTCGATCGAGAATTACCCCCTCGGAGTTATCTCCTAGCAGCTTTTCTTGAAGAAGCTCGGTCTACGAAAGGACAAATATACCTAAAAATTATTGAGAAAATTGAATGTAGCAAAAATATGAGCGATGTAGATGTAAAAGTAACTGAAGTGACTGGCAATGCTATAGATGCTGAACTTTATACCGACCGTATAGTAATTACAGAACTATGGCCCACAGGTGGAGAAGATGCAGAACCAGAAAGCACGGAGATCCTTTTGACAGAAGCAAAAATGCTACTGCTGGAGTGGCAAGCAATTTTGAATCTGTGGTGTGAACAGCAGGCACAATAAATAATTAATCAGCAGATTAACTGGTTCCCGAGCTCTGCCTGGGAACCGATATCACTCTTGGTCTGCCTCGCAAGTCTCAGACTGGGGGGAGGCTTTGCCTCCAAATCTACGTCCCCAGGCAGAGCATGGGAACAAGAAAAAATCAGCAAAATATTTCTTAAGATTTGTTACAATACACAAAACTTCATACTTTCCCCAACACTGGATGACCTTTTTCAACCCCTGCGAACCCCTAATCCGCTGCAAACAGGAACATCTCGACGTACAAGACCGCGAAGGCCTGTTACAACTCCGCTGGCAAATTGGAAATATTACTCTTTTCTCAGGATTTTATACCCGCATCGACCAGACTTTTCTGCTTTGGGGTTTGGTGACAGGGGGGATTTTTTTTACGGCTCAGTTTGTCCCCCTCAGTTGGAGCTTTCAGGCGATTCTGTGGTCAACTTTGACTTTAGTTGGTACTGCAGCAATGACCGTTTTGACTTTGTTTTGGGTAAGAGTCGAGCGAGTTAGCTGGATTCTTTACTCTTGGGCGATTTTGATGATAACTGGTTTGGTTCTGACCGATTGCAGTATTTTTGCCGGTTGGGGAGGTTTGTTGCTGCACCTTTGCGATTTGTGGTTGGGGTTGAGCGCGATCGGCTATTTTTGTACTGGATTGGGTTTGCGATCGCGCACTTTTCTCCTGATCGGACTAACTCATTTATTTAGCATCCCTCTATTAACTTTTGTTGCACCTTGGCAATATCTAACCACAGGCACAATTATGGCCGGCTGTTTGTTGTTATTGTCCGAATTGCAGTGGGATATGCGATCGCCGATCGACAATACTTTGCTAAGCCAAGAACAGAAAGAATTTAACCGAGTTCAACAGCAAATGCGGCAGAGTGGCGCGATTATATCCAAATAAATCACAAATGTAAAGAATTCTGTACAATAGCTAACACTTTCCCCAAATCCAACACAATAGAAAGATACAGCATCAATAAAAAAACAAACTTTAACCAGAACAGGAGTTTTGCTGTTTGACCTGTGAATCGCCAACCTAAGGAGAACGGTGTCCGGGAGGCGATTGGCCGACAAATGCTGTACTTGCGACGATAAAAGTTAATTCGGATTGACAGTAGCGGTTGAAATCAAAAAGTGGTGCAGGGTTTTTACCGTTTCCCCTGCTTTGCAGTCTTCTCGGAGAGGCTAAACCCTCTACCAGAACAGCCTGAGGAGATTGGCACAAAATTCGACAGTTGGTCAGGCGGATTTTTGAGTCAGCGTGTTTAATAAAATTGGAAAAATGCTCGCTTAGAGCTTTGCAGGGCTTACTATTAAACAAGTCCTGCTTTATGATGGGAAATTTAAATTATTTTTGACTCTGGCGTGCGTTTTCGCAATATTTCCCTTACTTCCATTAAAATCTGGCCCAACATATTTTTGCCGCTGCCATCTTTACCGCAACCCCAATAGTAATCAACAGGGGAATTTTCGACTATTTCCTCATCCGCCGTAGCGAGTAAAATTTCTCTAATTTCGGCATGAGTTTCAAATTTGCGGAGGACCGCTTTTCTCATGATATCATCTTTTACTTCTTCCCAATCTTTGCGGAGGGGACGAGAGCGATCGCGCCCCATTTTTGCTGCATCTTTCGGCGTTTTTGCTTGGCGAATTTGGTCGCAGTGAGGTGTATTCGGAAACTTCTGCGCTTGAAAATAATGCTCGCTAGTTGGCCAGTATTCTCCGTCTAACTCGAATCCATGACTGGAAAAATTAGAGAAACAGCCGTATTCGCTGCCAGTGGTGTAGAAGTAGATAGCCATAAGGTCTGCGATTTCAATTTCGTTAATAATCTTGGTCGATCGTCAGCTTTACATCTCTGGATTATCCACTATCTTCAACCGCAAATCAATATTTTCAAGATAGGAACCGATGTAAGACAGCAGGGCGTAGATGAATACGATAACCCCTATCATTTCCAAAATTTCCTCAACAGAAGCCATCAAACCGTAGATCAAGTTTCGCTGACCTACCGCATCTGCATAATAGCCGCAAACCATTTCCATGCCAAGCGCTCCACCGACATATATCGTGCCTGCCAATAGAAAAAAATTCCTGGTTTTCCGGGGCAGGTGCAGGAGAAACTTGAGATAAGCCAGCCCAGTAAGCACAACAAAAATCGCCCCCGGAATTACCCAAATGAAATAAAAAACTCCTCCTAAATCCAGTGCCTTTCGCAAGTCGTTAATAATTAATATTTCATGCAAACTCAATATTTCATCTAAAGAGAAAAATACAAAGATGAATCCCAGCGCTTTCCAGTGCCCAAAATACCGATCGCCCTGCTGCTTCTTAGCACTAGCAATAATACCTAGCAAAATCGCGCAAAACAGTAAAGTAAATGACGAGTACCACGAAGGATAATTTATTTCTCTGTCTAAATTAAACAAACTAATCCAGCGTTCTTGATAGTTGAAACCGTAGCGCAGAACTTGTACAATGCAACCAGCAACAGCAAAGAAGAGCACCCAAATGCTGAGAGAGAAAGCAACTCTCTTCGGCGAAACAGAAATCAGGAATTTCATCAAGTTTTTGATAAACTAGAACAAGCAAAATCAAACTATAAAGTAAAAAGTTAAAAATGGCAAGAGCCGCGCAATCCGCCACCTCGGATTTTTATCTACAAAAAATAACCAATCACTGACAATGCAAGTTCACATTGAAACCTTTACTGTCCGCAAGCGGTTTGCGCTTACCATCAGCCGCGGTACAACAGCGCCAAGTACGAATTTATGGGTAAAATTAGCACACGAAGGAATCGAAGGTTGGGGAGAAGCATCGCCCTTTTCTACAGGTTCTCGGCCCCAAACTACCGAAATTCTGCTAGCCGCATTGCAGGAAGTTGCACCGCTGCTAGAAAAGTTTACTCCCTTCGATCGCCAAAAAAATCGAACAAGTATTAACCGAGGTCAACTTACCCTCAGCCGCCCGCGCCGGCATCGACATGGCAATGCACGACTGGCTGGGCAAAAAAGCAGGCTTGCCGCTGTGGAAAATGTGGGGATTAGATCGATCGCGCATCGTCCCCACCTCCGTCACAATCGGCATTAATTCACCGTCGGGTGCAAGAGAAAGAGTGCGCGATTGGTTTGGCAAAGATGTGACAGATTCAGCAAGCATCAAATACCGCGCCGTTAAGGTTAAATTAGGAAATCCCGAAGGAATCGCAGCCGACAAAGCTATGTTAATAGCAGTGCTAGAAGAAGCACCAGCTAACCTAAAAATCAGTGTAGATGCTAACGGCGGTTGGAGTTTGACCAGCGCGATCGAAATGTGTCGCTGGCTGGAAAAATACAATATAAATTATGTAGAAAAGCCGCTTTCACCCGTCGCAGATATGGAGGAATTTTCAGAACTGTACCGTCAATCGCCCCTGCCAATTTTTGCCGATGAAAGTTGCTTTAATAGTTCTGATATACCCAAATTAGCGCACTGCGTCCACGGCATCAATATCAAAATGATGAAGTCAGGCGGATTGACCGAAGCAATGCGGATGATTCACACAGCAAAAGCCTGCAATTTGCAAGTAATGTTTGGCTGCTATTCAGATAGCGCGATCGCAAATACAGCAGCACAACTTTCCCCGCTAGCTGACTATTTGGATTTGGACAGTCACTTAAATTTATTAGACGATCCTTTCACCGGTGCGATCGTCGAAAATGAGTGTTTGATGCCAAACGGGCGATCGGGATTGGGAGTGCGGCGAATTGACATTGTAGAATAAAAGTATAGCTCAAAATACATCGGGAGATAGTATGATACCAGTAGAATCTATAGGAGAGCAAATTAATAGAGAAGCCAAGCTGTTCTTTGAAGAACACAAGCCGCCGACTGATTTAATTTTTGATGATGGTGCAGAAACGGAAAGCAACCGCCACCGTATAGCTATGAACGTTTTAATCCGTTCGGTAGAACTAGGTTTAGCTCACCGAAACGATTTTTTTGTCGGTGGCAATAAGGTAGAAGTTCACGGGGGTAGCAAAAACCCAAAAAATCTGATAAGGTGAGGCACATGGAGAAGACAGTGCCGGAA
>JAUBSN010000096.1:0-31226 GCA_036704825.1 Microcoleus sp. F8-C3
ACTGAATCTGTCTTGAGTACTCGTTCTGGTCAGATTCCTCCTTCTCTTCTGCCACGCTAACCCCGTGAACTTCTACTTCTTTTTCGACCATTTTATATCCTGATATTTCACTCTCTGTCCATTGGTCAGCTTCGATATTTAATATGGCCTCCTGAGCTACTTTTATAGTTAAAGGAACTCTAGTTATCCATTTCATTCCTCTCATCGCGATGATATTATCTTTGGTAGATAAGGCACTATCTGCTACATTTACCCCTTCAAAATTCCAGGACTTTTTGAATTCTTTTAATCGCTCTACAAATACACTTTTGTCATCGATATTTCCTGAGTCTATTTTTAAATATAATGGTACATCTCCATCTCCTGTACAAATCATGTCAACAATAAATTGCTTGAGGTCTGGTCGATGCTCCCTCGAAGATCCATGTTTGAGTTCTATGGTTTTCATGTCTGATTCATGCTCAGATTCTTGAATTTTCACTTCTGACTCAATCTTAACTGAATTGACTCCTTTTTCTGACGGCTTTGCGTACTCCCCACGTACATACATTGAAGTTCCATCCAAATGAATGCTCTTCATTTTTACTTGAAATTTTTCGGCAGCTTTTATAGCGATTGTTGTAAATAGTTGTGTTGTGCCTGCTGCATAATATTTGTCTAAGGCTCTGGCTAATCGGTCATCATTTAAATGTGATGGTAATACTCCTTCTCCAATCAGATGTTCTGTTGCTTTGCCCACAAAAAATTGTTCAAATAAGTATAAAGGGGCGCTCAAAAATCCTAATCCATTCAAAATCATTGCTTTCATTACTTGTCCGGGAGTTAGGAGTTCTTTTTCTTTGATACCGATTTGTTTATTCACTAATTCTACCAGTTCCATTTCATCGATAATTCCGGCTATTATTCCTCAACGATCGATGTTGAGGACTTTTATTGCGACCGGGGGCTGATTCATGATTTTTTACACCTGTGTTCCTGACTCTATTATATACTTTTAGCAATACTTGAGACCGTTGCTATATATTGATTACATGGCTTTATGCCTCCCAATTTAAAACTATTAAATTTGTCTAAATATCTGCGGAATGTGGGTTGCAACCTGAGTCCTGAGTGCCTCACCGTGAGTTTTTTGTAGAACATACTTCCTGCTTTTTGTCAAGCTATTTTACTGGACTGGCGCTCTAGCCACAAGTCACTGAAACCGGACAATTTTGTGTGGTTTTTTATTGACTGTCAAAATTAGCAGGAACCGTCCGAGCGTCGGCGAATCAGTTCGCGTATCCGCTCGCGCACTACGGCGCCCTCAGTGGCTAACCAAGTAGCTATAGTGGCAGCATCGTATTTAGTCCCCGGCGCACCCCAGCCAAACATCTGTGTAATCAGAGTCTGCAACTGTCCCGGGAAGTATTCATCCCACCAAACTGTCGCAATTTCTCGCAGTTTTTCGGCATCGGTGAGGGCGATAATTTCTGGCTCTGGCGCGGGCTGTGGGGATATTGGTTCTTGCGGATTGTCGCTACCGGCGCTCGGCTTCGCCGTCAGTTCCGAGAATATCGCTCGCTCCGAATCGGTCAAAGCGGCCCAAACTTTCTCGCGGTTGGCAGCTCCCCTGGCACAGACATCTTTAAGGATTGGCAGAATGTCGGCCGCTGCCCGTCGTGCAGATTCGGGGTCGGGTTCTGCCGTTGCTATCCGAATCATGTCCAGCAGGTTGAGTTCATCTTCGTTGAGTTCAGAGTGCGGGGTTTGACGGAGTTTGTGCGGGGTTTGTGCGGGGTTTGTTGCGGGGTTTAAATCTTCTACTGGTAAGGGTTCTGGTATTTTGACGGGGTTGACGGGGTTCAAACCTACTTTTTCTATTTCCACTGTTTCTGTTTCCTGGTTCGTCTTGTGGCTTTCCTCATGTGATGCAGAAGTTTCGGTTTTATCTGGAATGTTTAAAGGGTCTAAACCCCGCAAATGGCTGTAATTCCCGTCTGGCAAGGATTCTGAACCCCGTCGTAACCCCGTCGTAACCCCGTCAAACCCCGCATCAAACCCCGCATCATTGGTAGGAGAATCTTCAGGGATAAGTGCCGAAAGTACATCAGAATGAGTGGGGGATGTTTCCCCTTCGCTGCGAAGTCTTAGTCCTTCAATCCAACTGCGACCACGGGAACGCTGCCACTTGACTCCAGTGAGTTCAAGGTAATCGTTGCAGAGCTCCGAGAGCATCTTTGGATACTTGATATGAGAAACTGCTTTGAGGTTGGAGTCGCACCAATTCTTGTAATGTTCGTAAATCTTGCCCGTAGGGGTCGCGGCAGTCGGGTCTACAATCAAGCAATCATCAAAGTGAGCTGCCACGCTGTTGGTTTGCAGCTTCATGTCCCATTCTTCGAGCTTGAATTCTGCAATCTGATTTTTGCCTACCCCTTGAATGCACTTGGTAACTGTGCTGTCAGAAAGGCTAAGAGCCACGGCAATGAGTTGAGAGATTTCTTCATCCATCTCCGCTTCAATGTTTGAATTTCGCAACACCGCTGGTAAGGGATTGTCGAAGTGAACAAGACACAAACGGCGGTCTAAACCAGTTGTATCGCCTACGAAAATCGGGTTGTTACTTCCAATGATTAGTAACCCGTAGAAAAAAGCATCAGAGGCTGGTTTATACACTTCCCGGTAACTAACGGCATCGCCACCAGTCAAGGACAATATCGCATCTACACCCAAAGCAGTGCGCTCATCTGGACAGGCTACCAATTGCTTGTCGATAATACTGGCAATTGTTGAGCCGTCATCCATATTTTTGAGTTTGCATCCTTTCCAATTCTCTCGACCTACTATTTTTTGAAGTAGTCGAATAAATGTACCCTTTCCGCTCCCCGGCTTACCGATTAAGTGAACGAGCATCTGCAAGTCAAAAAATCGAAACTTAAGCAATCCGTTGATGATTGCCAACAGTTTGAGGATTTTCTTGCGGTTGCCCTGCATTGCCGTATTCATCCATCGGTAAACCTTCGGGCAGTTTAGTTTTAACGTCTCCAACACATCGCTGCTTGTACTGCCTGTGAGAGGCTTGTATTCATAAGGAAGGTGTGAAGTAAATCCCATACCCGACGAGTGGTCTAAGCGTGTAAACCTGCTAGCATCGAGCACGTAATTATTGAAATTGATGTAACGCTTCCTGTCCCAAGTTTGCCAGCGAGCAACCCTCAGTCTTTTGGTTAAAAGTTTGAGTACGTCAGTTAAGTAGGCGTCCCCGCTGTAAGGAATATTTTTGGCATCAATTACGGTCATTAGTAGAGTTTCAAAATTGCCTATTTCGATTTTCTCCCATTCTTTGCCAGTCCATATTCGCCAAGCTTTTTGTTCATTGTCAAATTTCCACTGATGCCCGTATTCTTCGGCTATTTGCGCTGCTGTTTCGCGGGGGGTAATAGGTTTAGTTCTGTCCTTTCCCTTTTCGGCATCACTCTCTTTCTCGCCAAACAGTTTTGCTTTGGTGAGGATTGCTCGGAATTCCTCAATCCCTTTGTGCTGGATAAAATCATCCATCCCTTTGAATTCCTCTTTCGGGCCCGCTTCCCATGCGCCCGTGACAGTTCTCACTAACACATTGAATTTAGCCAATTGCTTGGCCAATTTCTTCTCGGCTGCGCGGACATTTGGATTTGTGGCCGCATCAGCATCAAAGGCAATAATAAAACCAAAACCAGCTTCTGCAAGCCTTCTCAGTGCGGGTACTAGGAATCGCTGATTTTCGGGGTCGCGGGCTTTACCTGTGAGGCCTTGCTCTACTCCCAGTAAGGAAATTGTAGGGATGCCATTGTAGCACCCGGCAAGGGCTTTAAACACTCCCTCAGTAAGCAGAACGTAGGGTACATCGTTTATATAAAAAGCTTCTCGCTTTAGGGCTTCAATCTCCCAGTAGAGCGGGTTGTCGGGAGATGGGGGGAGGAGAGCGTCAAATTCTCCCTTTGGGGAAAGGTATTTCGGGGATTCCTTTTTGCCTCGCTTCGGCTCCCGGATATCAGGCCGGAATTGTACCTGCCCGTTTTTCCCTATGAATAGGATGCCTGCCGATTTTACTGCGTATCCCAAATAAAGCGAAGCTTGGGCGATGCTGGCACTGTGGCAGCAGGCGCGGGCCCAATTATTGAGTAAGTCTCTACCTGAGATGTGGACTTCGTGTTCGGGGGTGAGGGATTTTTTGTCAATGCTGCATAGCGTTCCTAATCCCTTTAAATCTGGCGTGGATTGCGCGGTATCAAGTCCTTGACTTTCTTGTGTAGATTGTGTGGTACTCATTACACCGTACCTCCGATCACAGCTTCAAAACCAACAGCAAAAAATCCCCGGTTAGTTGTCGTATTTTTCGGTGAATTGGGTAAAATTGGCTTACAGCCTAGGTTTGAAGAGTTTTTGAAGCTATGAAAGCTATGGGTAGTGTCAGAATTCTGGGAAGGTGGGATCAAATCGCTGCCGACAGCATCAATTGGCAAAGTAATGCTAAAATTGCGCTTTATTTTTTCTTCAACGTATGGCATCATGAATGTGGTCGGCACTCTTGTTAGGAGGCCGATTAGTTGTGGTAGCTTCAACTTCGTCGTGGCATCTTGGCCGATTTACACGACAACAGTCAAACTGATTGTATAACAAAAAGAAGTGCTGGGAGCCTTATGCTGCTTGCGCTTCTTTTTGTTGAAATTGCTTTTGGGCGTCTGATTCCAGGTGTCGGTCGAGATGACGCCCGGTAAATCCATAAAGCCTCCTCCGCAAACACCGATCGAGATACTTCAAGGGATACCGATCGAGATACTTCAAGGGATAGGGATAAGGAATCTCAACAAGGGATGCTGGCACTCGGTATCCCGCACACAGTTTGAGGCTTACGGGAGCGAGTCAGGAATTGGGTATTGGACTTTGGGTGGGCGCTACCGAACTCTTGCTTTCGTCCCATCGCACGCGGGCCGACTTCGCCAGAAATTTGGTTAGCGCTGGCAACAATAGCAGCAACTTCAATAATTGAACGATGATCGGATTTCTGTGTTCGCTTCCAACGTCACAAGCTAACTGCAACCGAGCGTTACAGATAGCTGCAACCGAGCGCTACGTTGTTACAGATGATTTGAAAGCGTGGCGCAACTCGATACCTAATCACCCATTAAATTAAAAAGCCCTCCTCCATGCACCGGGGGGCTTTTTATTTTTGGGGGCGATCGGGCGATCGGAATCACATCCGCCCTGCCCTGATTGCCTCAGCCCAATCTTGCGCTCGTTTTTTCTTCCTCCACTCCACCTCAACTTCTTTGGAGTAAGCGATGAGCTCTTTTTCGAGTCCTCTCCAGTCGATACCATCGTCATCAGACGCAAACCAGGCGTTAATAGATTGGCCGATGAAGTCATAAAATTGCTCGTCACCAATCGGGAATTTCTTGGGCCGAGGAGTCTGCTTGGGCTTGTGACAGTTGCTCAGTCGGCAACGGATTTTCTGGGCTTGGGGGAGCTGAATCAGGATAAGTCTGTTTCCTGACGTAGGAAAGGGTAGAGAGTGCGGAGACGGCTCCCCTTACTTGGTCGGGCCGCACTTCTAAGTATTTCTGCAACTGTTCTGGCGTTGCGGTGGCCGCTGATTTCTTGAATGATCCGCAATGGAATACCCGCGTTGCTCATCTGAGTGAGTGCTGACCTTCTGAGGCTGTGGGTGGAAGCGCCGATGATGCCGACTTTTTCGCAGGCTTCTTGGAATAGGTGAGAGGCGGCTTCCGGGTTCGCGTGTTTCCAGCGGTGGTTGAGGTGGCGGCTGGGGAACAGGTAGGGGTGTGAGGGATGTTTGTAGGTTTCTAACAGCAGCCTCAACTCTTGAATGATCGGGATAGTGCGGGTGCCGAGCTTGCCTTTGGTGTTGCCTTTGCGGATAATCATTTCGGAGCGAATGACACCCGCTGGGGTGAAAACATCGATGACTTTCAAGCTGCACGCTTCGGCAATGCGGCAGGCGGTGTAGAGGCAAACTCCGAAGAGGGCGCGGTCGCGATCGGTCTGCAAACCTTCGTTGAACAAGAGTTCGATTTCCTCTTGCGTGAGTATCTTGGCTTGCCCGTGTCCCTCTATTTTCATGTCTAATGTATACCCGACCCGATACCAGAAAGTTTGCCGCATTTGCTGCATTGCTGCATCCGTCGGGGGTATTTCTTAACGAGGTGGTTCAGGAGTCGGCAAGTTAGGAGAGGGCGAGCTCGCTCCGGTTTATTGATATGTTTGGCTAATGATACAAGCACTTACCGCTCTTTCATCACTCTAACGCTCTTCCATCACTCTGATAAGATAATAATAGAGTAAAGTGTCGCAAACAGTTGACTGGCCTATGTTTGGGGAAAGAGAACCTGCATCGACAATAAAATTCATTGACGATTACTGTCAATGGTATAGAAAGCTATTTTCAGAAGTTAGGAGTTTTGAGGCGTTTAAATACCTCCATGTCGGGATGATTTCCGACATTAAACGGAAAACACTGCCAGCGATAGCCCGTGTAGTTGGATTAAGTAACGAGCAAGGACTTTTGCATTTCCTAACCGAATCACCTTGGAAAGTAGAACTACTAAGACAAGCAAGATTAAGGCTCATGCTACAAGTATTAGCCCTGAGAGAAATTACCCTAATTATTGATGAGACCGGGGAGAGAAAAAAAGGAGAAACCACCGACTATGTGAAACGGCAGTACATTGGAAATTTAGGAAAAATAGAGAATGGGATAGTAGCAGTCACAGCCTATGGATTACTGGAAGGGATAACTTTTCCATTAATATTTGAAGTTGATAAGCCGAAAGAGAGATTACGGGAAACAGACACATATTTAAGCAAGCCAAAGCTCGCCGTGTCAATGATTAGATACTTACCAAAAATGGGCTTTAAGTTTAAATTAGTATTAGCCGATAGCCTCTTGGCGTGAAAGCCACAGTACCTTCATCAATGTCCTGAATGAATTGCAACTGAATTATGCCGTAGCCATTCGGAGCAATCATGGGGTGCGGTTGCCCAGTCGGGCAGGCGGTGAGAGAGAATAGATGGCGGACATTTGACAGGATATTCTCCGATGGCAGTCAGCAAGTTCGATATATCCGAGAGATAATATTTGGCAAAAGAAGAGCAGTTCAATACTGGTTGATTACCACCGACCCGAAAAATTACCAGCTAACTCGACTTGGTATGTGATGACTAAAATACCAGGTGTAAAATATAAAGGAAGTGGGCAATATTTATGGCTTGAGAAATTGGATAGAATACGGACTTAAGCAAAGTAAAAATGAATTGGCTTGGGCTGATTTTCGGCTGACTGACTATGCTCAAATTCAGAAATGGTGGGAAATCGTGATGAGCGCTTATCTTTTGGTAAGTTTGCATTCTCAAAAATTGCACAAGGTTGAGGCTCGCGATATCCATGACTCCACCGAACCAGTAGTTTCCAAATAAGCTGAGCATCCGTGGTGGGACTTCGGTCAAGGCTGGAAAAATCTCCTGAATAATTTACGTCTAGTTATGCAACCCGATCAATTTTTTAATTTACTCAAACCTTGGTTTAATGTTTTTCCAATTACGCATTTATCAGTTGGCTTTTTAACACTAATTGCCTTGATGAATCGAATGCGCGGCGCTATCCCAGATCTCACTGAATACGACTATCTCTTATTTTCTTCTGCTTAGAGTGATGAAAGAGCGGTAGTAACGCTTCGTCGCGCATTAGCATGAAGGTGTTGCCTTTAGGGAAAGCCGCTTGGGCAACGCTCACGGTGAGTTCTGGAATTGGTGTGATGAGAGTGGGTTGAGGTAACATAGCCCGAGCCTGTTTATAAAGCGCATAACTTATTTATGACCAAACAGATGCCTCTTGGCGATCGCTCTAATGTTAAGAAATATGGAGCCAACAGTATCGTATCCCGGCTTTACCCCTTGTAGGGTCAGACCTTTAATTAGCTAGAAGATTAGCTCAGTCCAAGTTATCTTTACAAAACTTTATGAATTAGGACTAGACAAACATCTATCTAAAGAAATAGAATCATGTAGATCTAAAGAGGTAAGTAAGTCGGCATGAAAAAACGCCCCTATGTAAACGAGGGCAAAGTCTCCACAGGCTTTCTACTGGCTGACTCAAACCTGTTTGCACAGTGTTGCATTATGCGGTTTAATCCCGCCTAGTTGCTTAGTACCAACAAAAAATAGAATTAATATGCGGACACAACCGATAAATCAGTTAAAATTGCAGAGGATGTAATGGATTTTGCATGGAACAGTCAACAAATTCAATTCAAAAAAAAGGTTATTCAATTTGCCCAACAGTCATTGATATCCGATCTGATTAAACACGACAAAGAAGAAATATTTAATCGTGATGCGTGGCAAAAATGCTGTGATTTTGGTGTTCTCGGATGGCCTATCCCTGCACGTTATGGCGGACAAGAACTGGATATCCTCACTACCGCCTATGCTTTGCAAGGATTAGGATACGGTTGCAAGGATAACGGATTGATATTTTCTATGAATGCCCATATATGGGCTTGCGAAATGCCTCTGCTGACCTTTGGGACAGAAGAACAAAAAGAAAAATATCTCCCCTTGCTTTGTCGGGGAGGGTGGATTGCTTCCCACGCAGCCACCGAGCCACAAGCGGGGTCTGATATCTATAGTCTCAAGACAACGGCTCAAAAAGATGGAGATAAATACATTCTTAATGGATACAAACACTATGTAACCAATGGAACCCTTGCAGACCTTTTCATCATTTTTGCTACCGTAGACCCATCTCTGGGAAAAGAGGGTTTGACGACTTTTATGATCGAAAAAGATACACCTGGTCTGATCCTATCAGAGCCTATATCTAAAATGGGAATGCGTACAGCGGAAGTGCCAGAACTCAGGTTGGAAAATTGTGAAGTATCTGCCGCTAATCGCTTAGGTGAAGAAGGGACAGGGCTAGCCATATTTAATCATAGTATGGAGTGGGAGCGGGGATTTATTCTAGCCGCTGCTGTGGGAACAATGGAACGATTGTTGGAGCAGTCTATTCGTTACGCTAGAAGCCACAAGCAATTTGGTCAAGCGATTGGAAAATTTCAATTAGTTGCCAACAAGTTAGTGGAAATGAAGCTGCGGTTGGAGAACGCCAAGGCGTACTTATATAAAGTTGCTTGGATGAAAGAAAATAAACAAATGGCTCTTATGGAAGCTTCCATGGCTAACTTGTACATTAGTGAAGCTTGGGTTCAATCGTGTCTAGAAGCAATCGAGGTTCATGGTGCCTATGGTTATTTAACAAATACAGAGTTAGAACGAGAGCTGCGAGATGCTATTGGCAGTAAATTTTACTCTGGTACCTCGGAAATTCAACGAGTCGTTATTGCTAAATTCTTGGGATTGTAAAGCAGGGTCATCATGTCATATCTACTGCAACATCTGTTAATAAGCAGCGCTCGAACCCATAGTGATCGCGTTGCTATACAGCAACAAGAACACACGATCGCGTATCGTCAGTTAGACGAGAAAAGCAACCAACTAGCACATACCTTGATCTATGCAGGTATAGAACGGGGAGACCGAGTTGGTATTTACCTCGATAAGTCAATTGAAGCTGTTATTGCTATTTTTGGCATATTAAAAGCTGGTGCTACCTATGTACCTCTAGACCCTTACGCTCCAATTAAGCGGCTTGCCTTTATTATCAAAAACTGTCAGATCGAGACACTGATTTCGACCAATCAAAAAATAGATGCTTTAGCAACCAATTCCTTAGAAGATTTGCAGAGTCTCAACAGTGTGATTCTGGCAGATGAGGACGATCGAGCAACACAGTGGTTTGGGAAAATTATCCAATGGTCAGAGGTTTTACAAGCTCCTTGCTGTCCACCGCCAGATCCCAATCTTATTGAAAACGATTTGGCTTATATTCTTTATACATCTGGCTCGACAGGAACCCCGAAAGGGGTTATGATTAATCATCGAGCATCTCTTACCTTTGTGAATTGGGCCTACGACACATTTCAGGTCACAGCAGAAGACCGCGTTTCCAATCATGCACCGTTTCATTTTGATCTTTCCATCTTTGATATCTTTACAACTATCAAAGCCGGGGGCACGATTATTTTACTCTCAGCCGCTTTATCGGTATTTCCAATTAATTTAGCCAAATTCATAGCCGAAGAAAAAATTTCGATCTGGTATTCAGTACCCTCTATTCTCACAAGTTTGGTCTTATATGGTCAATTAGAACAACATACTTTCCCCGCTCTAAGAACCATTTTGTTTGCGGGTGAAAATTTCCCCATTAAATATTTGCGTCAGTTGATGGTGCAGATTCCCCATGCTTGCTATTATAACCTATATGGTCCGACTGAGACGAATGTCTGTACCTATTACCAAGTTCCACCACTTGATATTGAACTAACTGAATCACTTCCAATTGGCCAAGCCTGTGCTAACACTGAAGTTTTTGTCTTGAATACAAGCAATGAATTGGTAGCTAAAGGTGAGGTGGGTGAGCTTTGCGTGCGTGGACCTGGATTGATGACAGGTTATTGGCATTTACCTGAAAAAAGTGCCCAAGTCCGAGTTCCCTTTAGTTTGTATCGTAGTTTAGGACATGAGATGATTTACCGCACGGGGGATCTGGTCAAACAAGCCCCGGATGGCAATTATATCTTTTTAGGTCGTCGCGATCGCATGATTAAGAGTCGTGGCTATCGCATTGAACTAGGTGAGATAGAGAACATTTTGTACAGCCACCCGGGAGTCGAAGAAGTCGCAGTAATTCCAATTCCCGACAATGAAATTGGCAATCGGATCAAGGCCATCGTTGTGGCACGTAGTGGCGACAAACTTGCAGGAGCGATTCCTTCGGAATTGCCTGATGTCTCAATACAGGCTCTAAAGTTGTTTTGTGCGGAACGGCTTCCTAAATATATGGTTCCCCATTTGTTTGAGTTCCGAAGTACCTTGCCCCAAACTTCAACCGGAAAGATAGACAAAGTTCAGTTGTCTCAAGAAGCACAATCATAAAATAACAGGAAATAATACAATGACAGAAGAAAAAATAGAACAAATGCTCAAAGAGTTTATTATTCAAGAGTTGGCATATGACCAAACCAATTTGGTTTTAACCAACAATTTAAAGATCATTGAGCAACGAATCATAGATTCAATGGATATCTTTCGGCTGGTGCGCTTTGTTGAAGAAGAATTTGAAATTTTTTGGGAACCTGAAGAACTTGTCTTTAAAAATTTTGAAACAATTGACCATATCAAAGCTTATATACTTGGTAAATTGATGTCCCAGGTATGAACGAAGAGGGTATTATTCCCTGAGACAAAAGTAAACATAGGATTTAATCGCTCATTTCTTTGTAATTGACTTCAACTACACATTAGAATTTTCTGACCGTTCGTGTCTATCCTAATTTGCAACGATGTTAACCCTTCTCAAAAAAATCAATCATGAACAAAATCACTGATCCTAACCATGATTCTGATCTTTTACAAAATCGTCAGAAGGAACCAATCGCGATTGTTGGGATGGGATGTCGTTTCCCAGGAAATGCAGATACCCCAGAAGCATTTTGGGAACTGTTGCGTAATGGCGTAAATGCTGTAACAGATATTCCCTCTTCTCGCTGGGATCTAGAGAGATACTATGACCCTAATCCTGCACCGGGCAAGTTTTATGTGCGTTCTGCGGCTTTCTTAGATACAAATGAGATAGAACAGTTTGATGCCGAATTTTTTCGGATGGCATCGCGAGAAGCAGCAAGTTTAGATCCACAACAACGTTTGCTACTAGAAGTAAGTTGGGAAGCTCTCGAAAACGCGGGAATTGCACCTACATCTTTGGCGGGTAGCCAGACAGGTGTGTTTGTCGGTATTCACTGGGATGATTACTCGGCAGAACGCTTTTATATGGTGAATCCGAGTGAAATTAATGCTTACCCTACATTGAGCAATTTACGAAGTTTATCAGCAGGACGAATTGCATATGTGTTGGACTTGCATGGACCAACAATGCAAATAGATACAGCTTGTTCCTCAGCATTAGTTTCCGTCCATTTGGCCTGTCAATCTCTGCACGATGGTGAGTGCAATCTGGCTATAGCTGGTGGTGTTAGTCTCCTACTCTCTCCGAAACTGACAGTTGGTTTCTGCCAAATGAAGGTTTTAGCAAAAGATGGTCGCTGCAAAACCTTTTCGGATTCAGTGGATGGATTCGTGCAAGGAGAGGGTTGTGGCGTTGTTATTCTGAAACGTCTCTCCGATGCTATTCGCGATCGCGATCCGATCTTGGCTACGATCAAAGGTACAGTCATCAATCACGATGGGTACAGCTTAACCCTGACAACACCTGCTAGTGCCGCACAGGAAGCAATGCTGCGCCAAGCCTTAGAAAACGCTCACATTGAGCCCCATCAGGTGCAATTTGTTGAGACACATGGAACCGGAACACCTTTAGGCGATCCCATTGAAGTTATAGCCTTAGCAAAAGTATTAGGTAAAGATCGTCAAGATCCATTAGTAATTGGATCGATGAAGACCAATATGGGGCATTTAGGGGCAGCCGCAGGTGTAGCTAGTTTAATGAAAGTTGTACTTTCACTTCAGCATAACCAGATCGCCCCCAACTTACATTTTGATAAACCTAATCCGCGCATTCCTTGGCAGAAATTACCAGTTACTGTAGCAACTGAGCTGATGCCTTGGCCAGAACATGAACAAAAACTGGCAGGCCTAAGTGCATTTGGTATGAGTGGAACCAATGCTCATGTAATTGTTGAAGCAGCCCCACAGCTACCTCAAGTTGAGTCTTCTGGTGAGGAAATTGAACCTTTATACCATCTACTTACTTTATCTGGTAAGAGCGAAAAAGCTCTCACCGATATCGTCCATCGTTATTTAACTTTCTTGGACAAGACAGAGGATTCTATAGCAAATATTTGCTATACAGCCGCCGCTGGACGCACCCATTTTGCCAATCGGTTAGCTATTGTTGGTAGCTCAAAAGCAAATATATCCCAACAGCTTGATGCTTTTATCAAGGGCAACCAAATTACAGGAACGATTCAAGGTGATGCTTACCAAGGAACGCCTAAAATCGCTTTCTTGTTCACCGGACAAGGTTCGCAATACGTTGAAATGGGACGCGAACTTTATGAGACGCAACCTACTTTTCGTCAAGCGTTGCAGCGATGCGATGAAATACTGCGTTCTTATTTAGACCGACCATTGCTGTCAATACTTTATCCCGATCGACCAGAAAACATCATCGATCTCACAGTCTATACGCAACCAGCAATTTTTGCCTTTGAATACGCTCTCTTCCAGTTGTGGAAATCCTGGGGGATCGTACCTGATGTTGTGATGGGACATAGTGTAGGCGAGTATGTCGCGGCTTGCGTGGCAGGGGTATTTAGCTTGGAAGATGGCTTAAAGCTGATCGCAACTCGCGGACAACTAATACAGCAATTGCCGCAAGAAGTGCATGGCAAAATGGTTAGCGTTATGGCAAGCGAAGCTCTAATAGAATTAGCGATCGCGCCATACAGCAGCCAAGTTTCTATAGCCGCAATCAATGGCCCGCAGAGCATAGTCATTTCCGGTCATAGCCTAGCCATAGACTCGATCGTAGCCGAACTGAAAACCAAGCAGATCAAGACCCACGAGCTAACAGTTTCTCATGCCTTCCATTCGCCGCTAATGGAGCCAGTGTTAAAGCCATTTGCTCAAGTCGCCGCACAGGTGACATACTCTCTACCCAAAATACCGCTGATATCTAATATCACAGGCGATCGCGTAACGGACGATGTGGCAACCGCTGATTATTGGACTCGCCATATTCGTCAGGCCGTGAGATTTGCCGATGGCATGAATACCCTACAAAAGATGGGGATAGAATGCTTCGTAGAAATTGGCCCCAAACCAATTCTCTTAGGTATGGGAGTTAATTGCTTAGTTGATGAGGAAAAACGCCTGACATGGCTACCTAGTATTCGTCCTGATACAGAATCATCAACTGTAGTGGAAAGTTTAGCTCAATTGTATGTTCGCGGTGTCAATATCAATTGGAAAGAGTTTTTCCAAGACCAACACCGTCGCAAAGTGGTGTTACCAACTTATTCCTTTCAAAAAGAGCGCTGTTGGATTGATGTCAGACAAGAACGCATTGCCAGAAAGAGCAGTGAAATCTGCGGACATCCCTTATTACAAGAGAGGATTTATTCATCCGTACTCAAACAAGGAGAAGTTCAGTTTGAGGCTTATCTTTCTACCGACGATCTGCCCTACTTAGCAGAACACCGTGCTTTCGGTCAAGCAATTATGCCGGCTTCCGCCTACTTCGAGATGGTTTTGGCAGCGGGAAATCAACTTTTTGCAGACCACGCGATCGCCTTTGAAGATGTAGTAATTGAAAAAGCTCTCAAGCTAGAAGAACCTCAAACATTGCAACTGGTCTTGACCCCCGATGGGGAAGGCTATTCATGGCAAGTTTTTAGTTTGGTCTTGATTAACGAAGAACCGACTTGGACGCGCTACGCAGCCGGAAAGATTAATGTAGGTAAAGACAGAGGAAATCTTGAACCAAACACAAATTTAACTGCTTTACAAGCTCATCTCCAAGAACATAAAGACATCAAAGCTTTTTATCAGCAAGTTGCCGATCGAGGAATGGTCTATGAAGGTAGCTTCCAAAGTTTGCGCCGCTTGTGGCGTTCTGAGGGAGAAGCCCTCGGACAAGTTCAGTTAGCTAAAAACCTGGTCAACCATCCCTATCATTGGCATCCAGCGCTTTTGGATGGATGTTTCCAAGTAATTTTAGCAGCTATGCCTGCCGACTTTGCCGAAACTTATTTACCAGTCGGCTATCCACATTTCACCTTTTGGCAGCATCCTAGCAAAGAAATTTTTAGTTACGTTAAACTTCACGGTCAGCCCGGTCAAGAAACCCTGAAGGCAGACTTGCAGTTAATTGGGAAAGATGGTCAAGTTTATGCCGAAGCGATCGGCTTGCAACTGAAAAAAGCTCGGTTAAAAGCATTACAGCAGAAGGAACCCTGGAAAGATTGGCTTTACAAAGTTGCCTGGAAAGAAGTCCAAAAAACAGCAGGGAGTGCAAGCGCAACAAACAAAAGAGATTGGCTAATTTTGGCAGATCGCACTGGTGTAGCTGAAACCTTGGCTGACTTATTGAAGGGAAGCGGACAGCGATCGCACCTCGTCTATGCCAAAACAACTGATGGGAACTCCAAGCCAGAGCAATATGCTATTAACTGGACAAACCCAAGCGACTGGCAGAATTTGTTGGCAAGTAAATCGTATCAAGGCGTAGTGTACCTTTGGAGCCTTGATGAAAATGACTCCTGCGATTCAAGCTGCGAGCAAGTATTGCATCTAGTTCAATCTCTGAGTTCAGCCAAGACTTCCCCTCGATTGTGGTTGGTTACGCAAGGGGCACAGTCGGCGCTCAAGGATGATACAGTTGCTTTCTGGCAAACACCGATCTGGGGACTAGGTAAAACGCTCTCTCTAGAACACCCCGAATTTTCCACTACCTGTTTAGACTTACCATGCGATCGCCACTCCCATGAAACGGTTAAGTCTTTACTCCAAGAACTACTCGCACCCGATCGAGAAGACCAAATTGCTTATCGAAACGGGACACGCTATGTAGCTAGATTAGAGCCTTTCCACCCCATACAGGCACCAAGCATTGCTCCTGTAGCGCTGAAGTTGACCAGCTACGGCACGCTCGACAATTTAACTTTGGTTCCCTTAGCTGCACCAACGTTGGCACCTGATGAAGTCGAGATCAAAGTTCGGGCGAGCGGACTTAATTTTAGAGATGTGCTACGTGTGTTAGGAATGATGCGCGAATTCGAGGAGTCGTTAGGTATTGCTGCTTCGGCCAGCGATATATTGTTCGGCTTTGAGTGTGCAGGCATGATCGAGCGCGTTGGCAAACAAGTCTCTGACTTTAAAGTAGGCGATGCTGTCATTGCCTACGCATCAGGTAGTTTGGCAAGTACGGTCAAAGCTAAAGCAAAATTGGTAGTTCTTAAACCATCCGAACTCAGTTTTGAAGAGGCGGCAACGATTCCTGTTACTTTTTTGACAGCCTATTATGGTCTAGTCAAATGCGCTCAAATGGGCTCAACAGATCGAGTGTTGATTCATAATGCGGCTGGAGGTGTAGGTCTAGCGGCTGTTCAATTGGCCAAGCTTAAAGGAGCAGAAATTTTTGCGACGGCTAGCCCGCCTAAGTGGGATTTTTTACAGTCGCTTGGTGTTAAACATATATACAACTCGCGCAATCTTAATTTTGCCGAACAGGTAATGACTGCCACCAATGGCAAAGGCGTGAATGTCATCCTCAACAGTCTAACTGGCAAGTTTATCGATCGGAGCTTTGACGTACTTACCCAAGGAGGGCGCTTTGTAGAAATCGGTAAATTTGGCATTTGGGATCGGCAGAAGTTGGAAGCAATGCGCCCCGATGCTGCTTATTTCCCCTTTGATTTAGGAGAGATGGATGGGGCGGAAATTTCTTCAATGTTTCTGGAATTAATGACTATGTTCAAGGAAGGTAAGCTCAAACCATTACCTTCCAAAGTGTTCCCAATTACCGAATTTGTAAATGCTTTCCGCTATATGCAGCAAGCCAAGCATATTGGTAAAGTGGTGTTAAGTTTTCAGAATCCAGAAAATTGCTCGGTTCGCCCAGACAGCAGTTACCTAATTGCGGGAGGATTGGGAGCATTAGGATTAAAGGTCGCTGAGTGGCTGGTCGAACAAGGTGCTAAACATCTAGTTCTGACGGGACGAAGCAGTGTTAAACAGGCAGCAAATGAAGCCATCAGAAAATTAGAGCAGGCAGGTGCTAAAGTCTCGGTAATTAATGCAGATATTTCCGATCGGGATGATGTCAAAAAAATACTGAGTGAATGTCCTAATTTACGTGGAATTGTTCATACCGCAGGTATTTTAGATGATGGCTTGTTGAGGGAGCAAACACCTGCGCGCTTCAAAAAAGTCATGGCATCCAAAGTACAAGGAGCTTGGAATTTGCATACCTTGACTCAAGATTTACTCTTGGACTTTTTTGTCTGCTTTTCCTCCGCTGCCTCTTTGTTGGGGAATGCAGGTCAAAGCAACTATGCCGCAGCTAATGCCTTCCTTGATGGCTTAGCTCATTATCGGCGATCGCAAGGTTTACCAAGTTTGAGCATAAATTGGGGGCCTTGGGGTGAGGTAGGAATGGCAGCAACTCTTTCTAGTCGCTTGAAAGCCCAAGGTTGGGGTATCATTCCAACTGAACAAGGCTTGCAAGCATTAGGCTACTTGGTCAAAAACGAAGAATGCGATCGAGTAGGAGTATTGCCGATGAACTGGTCGAAATTCTTGGAACGACTGCCAGAAATTACGCCATTCTTTGAAAATTTCCAAACAACTGTTACACCATCTCAAGATCGACCAGCCTTACTTTCCCAACTAAAAGCTACTCTGGCTAACGAGCGCCGAACAATCTTGATGGATCATGTTCGTTCCACCATTAGGAATGTAATCGGATTGAATGCCAATACAAGGATTGAGCCGAGGCAGTCTTTGTTCGACTTAGGACTTGATTCTCTAATGGCAGTTGAATTGAGAAACTATCTGGAAAAAAGTGTCGAACGTTCCTTGCGCTCAACTCTACTCTTTGACTATCCAACCTTAGAAGCATTGGTGAATTATCTGCTGCAAGAGGTGCTAGTTCTAGAGGATACGAGTGTCCAGCAACCAGAAGAAGAGCAAACGACATCCACCCAGGTATTTGAAGAACTTCCAGAAGAGGAAGTTGACATCTTACTTGCCAGCAAGTACGAAGCACTCAATAAACTACTAGGTAATATTTAACATGACACAAACTCCCGCAAAACCAACAACAGTACAGTTGCTCAACGCCTTAGAAGAAGCACGTACCAAACTAGAGGCAGTTCAGCAAGCAAAAGAAGAACCGATTGCCATCATTGGCATGAGTTGCCGTTTTCCAGGCGCTAAAGATACAGAATCTTTTTGGCAACTGCTCTCTAATGGCGTGGATGCGATTCAGGAAGTACCTGCCAACCGATGGAAGATTGATGCTTGTTACGATGCCAATCCAGATGCTCCCGGAAAGATGTCTAGCCGTTATGGTGGCTTTTTATCGGAAGTGGATAAGTTTGACGCTCACTTCTTTGGGATCTCGCCTCGGGAAGCAATGTCCCTTGACCCACAGCAGCGGCTACTGCTAGAAGTAAGTTTTGAGGCCTTAGAAAATGGCGGTCAGTCATCAGAAAAGCTATTTGGCACTCCCACTGGCGTATTTATTGCCATTAGCACCTTTGACTATGCTATGCGCCTGTCAGAAGCGCGATCGCAAATCGATGCTCACTTAGGCACGGGAACCCTTTTGAGTCCAGCCGCAGGACGCTTGTCTTATAGTTTGGGATTGAAAGGAGCAAGCATGGTAGTAGATACAGCTTGTTCTTCCTCCCTCGTGGCGGTGCATCTGGCTGCAAACAGCTTGCGTAACAAAGAATCCGACCTAGCTTTAGTCGGAGGTGTGAATTTGCTCTTGTCACCAAGCCTGAGCATCAATTTCACAAAAGCGCGGATGCTGGCGACCGATGGTCGTTGTAAAACCTTTGATAAGAGTGCAAATGGGTATGTCCGCAGTGAAGGTTGTGGCGTTGTGGTTTTGAAGCGCCTGAGTCAAGCCATCCGCGATGGAGACAACATTTTAGCATTAATTCGAGGTTCAGCTATCAATCAGGATGGGGCGAGTGGCGGTCTGACAGTACCGAGCGGGCCTTCTCAGGAAGCAGTAGTTCGTCAAGCACTGAAAAATGCAGGTGTTAAGCCGAAGGAAGTTAGCTATATTGAAGCGCATGGTACGGGCACTTCCTTGGGAGATCCAATTGAAGCAAACGCTTTGGGTAGCCTCTTTGCTGAGAGGGAAGAACCCTTAATCGTAGGCTCCGTTAAAACCAATATCGGACACCCAGAAGCAGCGGCTGGTATAGCAGGTTTGATCAAAGTTGTTCTCTCCCTGCAACACAAAGAGATTCCGCCTCACTTACATTTTCAGCAACCTAATCCTTTCATTGCTTGGGATCAACTACCGATCAAAGTGCCCACCGAATTAACCCCTTGGTCAACAGTCAATAAACAACGAATTGCTGGCATCAGCTCCTTTGGGTTTAGCGGCACTAATGCTCATATAGTTCTTTCCGAAGCACCGCCAGTTGCAGCAAAAAGCGAAGGAGAAACTAAGCGCCCCCAACACCTGCTCACCCTCAGTGCCAAAACCAAACCCGCACTCGAACAGATGGTTCGCAACTACTCAGAACACTTAGCTACCCATCCCAACTTAGAGTGGGCGGATGTGTGTTACACAACTAATACTCGGCGGACTCATTTCCACGAACGTTTAGCTGTGGTTGCCGACTCAGTTTCTGTGGCCCGGGAAAAATTATTAGCTCATCTAGCAGAAGCGGAAACCACTCATCTTTACGAAGGCAGCAAGAGCGAAAGCCAACCTCAAATCGCTTTTCTATTCACAGGTCAAGGTTCCCAGTATCTAGGGATGGGACGGAAGCTATACGAAACACAACCAACATTTCGGAAATCCCTAGAACGCTGTCAGGAAATTTTAAACACCATCGGCATAAGCGAGCGATCGCTACTCTCAATCCTCTACCAAAATGATGACAATTCCCTTTTAGAGCAAACTGCCTACACCCAACCAGCTTTGTTTGCCATAGAGTACGCCCTAACCGAATTATGGAAATCGTGGGGCATTGAACCAAGCGCCGTCATAGGTCATAGCGTTGGGGAATATGTAGCGGCTTGCGTAGCAGGAATATTCTCCTTAGAAGACGGCTTGAAAATGATTTCAGCCAGAGGCAGTTTAATGCAAAAACTGCCATCCAACGGCGAAATGGTATCGCTATTAGCTTCTGTTGAACAAGTAGTAGAAGCACTGCAAGGACTCGACTCAGTAAGCATCGCAGCCATCAACGGGCCCAATAGCTTAGTTATTTCTGGTGCAGGGGAAGCAGTACGTCTGGTAGTGCAGGAATTAGAAAGCAAGGGAATTAAAACTAAGCGCTTAAAAGTTTCCCATGCCTTCCATTCAGCTTTAATGAAGCCAATGCTGGCAGATTTTCGCCAAGTAGTGCAAGAGGTGACATTCCACCAACCCAAACTCAACTTTATCTCCAATGTCACGGGCAATTTTGAGCGCGTTTTACCTACAGATCCAGAATATTGGGTCGATCACGTCCTCAAACCCGTAAGATTTGCCTCTGGAATGGAGACATTACACAGAGAAGGAGTAGAGATATTTGTGGAGATGGGGCCCCAGCCAATATTGCTAGGAATGGGTCGTCAGTGCTTGCCATCAGGGTATGGAACCTGGCTGCCGACGCTACAGCTAGAGCAAAGCGATTGGCAAGGACTGCTTCAGGCAGTGGGTCAATTGTATGTACGGGGTGTGGCAATTGATTGGGAGAGCTTCCACCGCGACTATAGCCACCGCCAAGTGGGATTACCAACTTATCCTTGGCAGCGAGAGCGCTACTGGATTGATGTTGCACAAAGACAACCATCAACGGAATTGGCAATGCAAAACGGGCATCATCCTCTACTGGGTCAACGAATTCGGAGTGCAGCCCTGAAAAATCAACAAATAGTTTTTGAAAGTCAACTCAGCTCAGATTTCCCTGCATATTTAGCGGATCATGCTCTCTATGA
The DNA here is from genome assembly GCA_036704825.1 of Microcoleus sp. F8-C3. GTDB lineage: Bacteria > Cyanobacteriota > Cyanobacteriia > Cyanobacteriales > Microcoleaceae > Microcoleus. The sequence continues at coordinate 20,788 of JAUBSN010000096.1, forward strand.
GAAAGTCATTTTTCCCACCGCAGCTTATGTGGAGATAGCCTTAGCAGCAGGAGCGCAAATCTTTGGAGCGGGGGCGCGGGAGAATCACCCATCATTGGTAATTGAAGAATTTCTGATTGAGCAGTCGCTAGTTTTGAATCCTGAAGAAACAGTCTCGGTTCAATTAGTATTAACACCCAACGAATCCGGGTATGAATTTGGGATTTTTAGCCGCAAAAACTCAGATAATGTTGATGAGAATGAAACATGGACTCGCCATTCCCAAGGTTATCTTTTGAGTGGAAAAGCTCCAGTGGCAAAAGCGCCGCTAGATTTGGTTGCCCTGAAGCAAAAAGTTAACCAAGAGATTGAAATCAAGGGCTATTACCAAAAATTTAGCAATTTGGGAGTAGAGTATGGGCCAAACTTCCAAGTAGTTGAGAAGTTGTGGCGTTCTCAGGGTGACTCGCCAGAAGTTCTCGGCAAGATTAAATTGCCTGAGATGGTAGAGAGCGATGCAAAGGATATTTTACATCCGCTGTTGTTAGATGGTTGCTTGCAGCTTTTGGCGGCTGCTCTTGAAGATGGCTCTGAGAGCGATCGCAAGACTTACTTTTTAGTTGGTTTAGAGCGTCTAAATTTCTTGAGTCGGCCTAGCACAAGCATTTGGTGTCACGTTCATCAATCATCAAATCAGGGCAGCTCTGGTTTATTGACTGCTTTCGATTTACATTTGGTTGATGAGAATGGAGTAGCAATAGCTGACTTGATTAACTTACAGGTACGCCGTGCCAATCAAACTGCTTTGCTAGCCAATCAAACAGATGATTGGTTGTACAGAATTGGTTGGGAAGTAAAGCCGCTTGCGTCGGTAAAAAGCTCGTCAGTTGCTATAACGGATCGCCAAAAATCTCAAGCAGGTAGTTGGCTGATTTTTAGCGATGGAGGTGAGGTAAGCAATTCCTTAGCTGACCTTCTTAATAAGCAGGGCGACCGCTGTATTTTCGTTTCTCAAGGCTCGTCATTTTCATTATTAGAAGGCGATCGCTATCAAATCAACCCTGCTGAACGAGAAGACTTCCAGAAGCTAATTTCCGCAATAGTCAAAAAAGAGCAATCAGTCTGTCGAGGCATTGTTTATTCGTGGGGTCTCGATAAAAATTTGGAGATTTCGGACGTTCCAACAACAGCACTGGATTTATGCACTGGTGCTTTGTATTTGGTTCAAGCATTATCTGAAATTCCTCCTCATCATTGGGGTAAAAAGATGCCTCGCTTATGCTTAGTTACTCGTAATGCCCAAGCAGTGACAAAAGCCCCCTTACAAGTAGAACAATCGCCATTAGTGGGTTTGGCTCGCGCGATCGTTTTAGAACATCCCGAACTAGAAACAGTCTGTATAGACCTGAATTCGTACCAAGTAAAAGAAATCGAAATGTTGGTGGAAGAACTTCTCTTCCCAGAGCAAGAAGAGCAAGTAGCTTTTCGGAATGGAGAGCGTTATGTCGCGCGATTGAAACGTGCCGATGCTAAAGCGATCGGCTACTTAGCAAAAATTGATTCATCAGGCAGTTATTTAATAACAGGTGGCCTCGGAGCATTAGGATTGCAAGTGGCAAATTACCTTGTGGACCAAGGCGCGCGCCACCTGCTGCTAGTCGGACGACAAGGAGCAGCATCACCAGAAGCACAAGCAGCAGTCAAGGAATTGCAAGACAAAGGAGCGTTGGTGAAAATCGTCAAAACTGATATTTCTCAACCCGATAGTGTAGCGATACTAATTGCTGAAACAAACATTCCTTTGCGAGGAGTAGTTCATACTGCAGGTGTTTTAGATGATGGAATGCTTCGGGATCAAACCCAGAAACGCTTCTCAAAAGTAATGGCTCCCAAAGTTCAAGGTACTTGGAACTTGCACCAACTGACCAAAGAAATGTCATTGGATTTCTTTGTCTGCTTCTCCTCTATGACCTCAGTTTTAGGGGCGCTAGGTCAAGGAAATTATGCTGCGGCTAATACCTTTATAGATGCACTTTGTCATCACCGACAAGCATTAAGATTGCCTGCTACCAGTATTAACTGGGGACCTTGGGCTACCTCTGGGATGGCCACGCGACTGGATGCAAATCTTCAAAATCGTTGGGAGGCAATTGGCTTTGGAATGATTCCGCCTAATCAAGGAATGTATTTATTTGGGAATTTGTTAGCGGACCAGATATCTCAAGTTGGTGTAATGCCAATAAACTGGTTGAAATATCCAGTTGACAGCACTTTCTTAACTGAGTTCCGAAAAACTGCTGACCAAAAGAAAGAGCAAGAGAAAACTTCAGTTAGTTTATTGGAAACAATCAAGGCGGCCGAAAAAGATCGGCACTACGCACTTTTAGTAGCCCACGTCCAATCTCAAGTGTCTAAAGTTTTGGGCTACCAGAAAGAGCGGGCATTCTCAGTTACTGAAGGATTTTTCGATTTGGGAATGAGTTCTCTGACATCAGTGGAGTTAAGAAATAATTTGCAAAACAGCTTAGGCTGTCGTTTGCCTGCTACACTGACTTTTGATTATCCCACTGTTAAAAAGTTAGTGGATTATTTGATGACCGAGTTTCTAGAAGAGACTGAAAAAGACGACGATTTAGTTGTATCCGAACAGTACTTACAAACAGATAACAAAGCGATCGCATTTCAACCGCTCGACGAAAACGATGATGCCGAAGCCATTGCCAAACAATTTGCAGAACAATTAGGCATACAATGGGTGAGTTAGAGGAATGAACAACTCCCTTGGGTTTGTAGTGAGATTGTAAGAACCCCAAAAATTGGTTAGCCAAAACTGAAAGTCTGGTTATCGCTAATTGATTCGTCTGATATCGCACTTGCAAATCAAAAGAGTCATTAGGACTTACCCAAAGAAACCGGGCTAATTTGAAAAATGAATGGTCATTGAAAAGCAAAAATCCACTGATAAACCCGGTTTATAACTTCTCCTGGTTAGAATTTGTTTCAATTGATAAAAGCAGCAAAAATAGGTAAATAAGAGGTTAATTAAATGAGTGAAAATAACGAGCAACGCTATATTCAACTAATGAAAGTAGCCTCACAAAAAATAGCTGATTTACAATCCGAAATTGAGCGATTAAAGCAGAAAGAACGGGAACCGATAGCCATTGTTGGCATGAGTTGTCGCTTGGCACAAGCCGATAATCCTGAAGCATTTTGGGACTTACTTTCAAATGGTGTAGATGCCATTCGAGAAGCCCCAAAGGGTCATCATTCATATCTAGATCCATACTACGATCCAGATCCAGATATGCCGGGCAAGGTGTATATTCGGCGTGCAGGGTTTCTCAACCAATCTCCAGCAGATTTTGATGCTAGTTTCTTCGGAATTTCCCCCAGAGAAGCAGCGAGTTTAGATCCTCAGCAACGGCTGGTGATGGAAGTAGCTTGGGAAGCCTTAGAAGGCGCTGGACTTGTACCCGAAAAATTGGCAGGCAGCCAGACAGGTGTTTTTATTGGGATATGTGCCAATGACTACGTTTGGCAACTTGTGAAACAAGACCCTGTAGAAACAGATGTCTACATAGGATCGGGAAATGCCTATAGCCCAGTGGCAGGCCGCCTTTCTTACTTCTTCGATTTTACAGGTCCTTGTCTGGCGGTTGATACTGGCTGTGCTTCTTCACTGGCTGCCATTCACTTAGCAGTTACTAACTTGCGAAGGGGAGATTGCAACCTGGCGCTGGCTGGAGGTGTGCAGCGATATGTCTCGCCAGAATATTGGCTCAACCTTTGCAAATCCCGGATGTTGTCTCCAGATGGGCGTTGCAAAACTTTTGCGGCCGGAGCAGATGGTTACGCTCGCGGCGAAGGTTGCGGCATAGTCGTTCTCAAGCGTCTTTCAGATGCACAAGCTGATGGCGACGATATTCTGGCCTTAATTAGAGGCACGGCTCATGGGCAAGATGGACGAACAAGCGGTCTCACTGTACCCAGCGGTTCTTCTCAGCAAAATGTTATTCGCAGAGCGATCGCGAATGCAGGTATCCAGCCCAAAGATGTCAATTATATTGAGGCTCATGGCACAGGTACTTCTTTGGGAGATCCAATTGAAGCAAACGCTTTGATAAATGTGTTTCGCCAACGAGAAGAACCTTTAATTTTAGGTTCGGCGAAAACTAATATCGGACACTTGGAAGGAGCGGCTGGCGTAGCAGGTTTGATCAAAATCGTTCTCTCCTTACAAAATGAGCTGATTCCACAACACCTGCATTTTAAAGAGCCTAGCCCTTATATTTCTTGGGATAGGATGCCAATAAAAGTGGCAAGCGAACAGATACCCTGGCCAGCAACAGATAAAACTAGGTTCGCTGGAGTTAGTTCCTTTGGTTTTACGGGCATTAATGTCCATGCTGTCCTGTCAGAAGCACCACCAGTAGCAGCAAAAAGCGAGGTAGAAACTGCCCTGCGCCCCCAACACCTGCTCACCCTCAGTGCCAAAACCAAACCCGCACTCGAACAGATGGTTCGTAACTACTCAGAACACTTAGCTACCCATCCCAACTTAGAGTGGGCGGATGTGTGTTACACAACTAATACTCGGCGGACTCATTTCCACGAACGTTTAGCTGTGGTTGCCGACTCAGTTTCTGTGGCCCGGGAAAAATTATTAGCTCATTTGGCAGGAGCGGAAAGCACTCATCTTTTTAAAGGCAGCAAAAGCGAAAGCCAACCTCAAATCGCTTTTTTATTCACAGGTCAAGGTTCCCAGTATCTAGGGATGGGACGGAAGCTATACGAAACACAACCAACATTTCGGAAATCCCTAGAACGCTGTCAGGAAATTTTAAACACCATCGGCATAAGCGAGCGATCGCTACTCTCAATCCTCTACCAAAATGATGACAATTCCCTTTTAGAGCAAACTGCCTACACCCAACCAGCTTTGTTTGCCATAGAGTACGCCCTAACCGAATTATGGAAATCGTGGGGCATTGAACCAAGCGCCGTCATAGGTCATAGTGTTGGGGAATATGTAGCAGCTTGCGTAGCGGAGATTTTCTCCTTAGAAGATGGATTGAAACTGATTGCTGCCAGAGGGCAGTTGATGCAAAAACTGCCGGATAACGGAGAAATGGTATCGCTATTAGCTTCTGTTGAACAAGTGGCAGAAGCAATCAAAGATACGAACTTAGTCAGCATCGCAGCTATTAACGGGCCTGAGAGCGTGGTCATTTCTGGCGAACGGGAAGCGGTAAGTCGAGTAGTGCAGGAATTAGAAAACAAGGGAATTAAAACTAAGCGCTTAAAGGTTTCCCATGCCTTCCATTCAGCTTTAATGAAGCCAATGCTGGCTGAGTTTAGTCAGGTGGCGCAAGAGGTGACATTCCGCCAACCCAAACTCAATTTTATCTCCAATGTCACAGGTGCTTTTGAGAGTCAGTTACCTACTAAACCTGAATATTGGGTAGATCATGTAATCAAACCAGTGAGATTTGCCGCATCTATGGAGACATTACATAGAGAAGGAGTGGAGATATTTGTGGAGATGGGACCGCAGCCAATTTTGCTGGGAATGGGACGTAATTGTTTACCATCTGGCTATGGAACGTGGCTGCCGACGCTACAGCGAGAGCAAAGCGATTGGCAAGGCGTGCTTCAGGCTGTGGGTCAATTGTATGTACGAGGCGTGGCAATTGATTGGGAGGGCTTCCATCGCGACTACGGCCACCGCCAAGTGGGAGTACCAACTTATCCTTGGCAGCGCGAGCGCTACTGGATTGATGTGACACACACACAACCCCTGACGCAATCCGGAACCCAGACTATTGAAGAGTTTCAAGTGAAACCTGCAAGTCACCAACCTTTACCCGAGCAAGCCACTGAGCAAGATTGCCCCGATAAGCTGGTGTGGGAACCGCAACCTCGTTATGGCTTGCCTTCTGATTATTTAGCCTCCCCGAGTGAACTAACTAGAAACATAGACAGTCAGGTATTGTTATCTGAGGCGGAGCGCAGTCGCGATCGCGACCAGGAAAAGGAACTAGAAAGTAGGAGTGTTGGGTATATCGTCAGTGCCTTCCAACAACTAGGCTTTAAGTTTGAACCCAACCTACACTTCTCAATCGCTGAACTGATCGAGCAGTTAGGAATTGTCAAGCAGCACCAACGCTTAATCGGGTGTTTTTTGGGAATCATGGCTGACGAAGGGTTAGTGCGTTTTAATCAGTCTGAGTGGCAAGTTCTCAAGAGCCCTCAGATAGCGGAGCCGAAAGCAGAAGTAGCAAGTTCGTCACTGAAATCTCCCCACTCAGCAATGGCGCAAATTGTCTCTCGTTGCGGACCTAGATTAGCCGATGTTTTGCAGGGCAAGCACGATCCGCTCCAGTTGTTGTTTCCTGAAGGTGATTTAACCAGCACAACAGAACTTTATCAAGATTCGCCAGAACTCAAGTTTATAAATACCCTCGCACAGCAGGTTGTGCGGGCGGCAGTCTCAAGCTTACCACAAGGGCGAGGGATGCGGATTCTGGAAGTCGGAGCTGGTACTGGAGCAACAACTTCTTACTTATTACCAAACCTACCTGCAGATCGGGTGGAGTATTTCTTCACAGATATCGGCGCTTTCTTTGTTGCCAAAGCACAAGAAAAATTTGCCAATTATCCCTTTGTACGTTATCAAACATTGGACATTGAGCAAGAGCCAGAAGCGACTGCTCGGGGCTATTATGATTTGATTATTGCTCCCAATGTATTGCACGCCACCAAAGACTTGCGTGAAACAGTAAAAAATGTCGAGCAGATGTTGGCTCCGGGCGGAATTTTGGTGCTTTTAGAAAGCACTACTCGTCAGCCTTCAGTAGACATAACTTTTGGCTTAACAGAAGGTTGGTGGCGCTTTAGCGACCTTGACCTGCGACCTGACTATCCCTTATTAAGTATCAACAAGTGGCAAGAACTGTTATCTTCAAGTGGTTTTACCAATCCTGTTTCTTTTTCATCGCCTAGTACACAAGAAGTGCTGATATTGGCTCAAGTCACAAAAGAAAACCAACCTCTGGCGAGAAATTGGCTCATTTTTGCTGATAATCATGGGTTTGCTCAGCAATTGGCGACAGAGATGAAAACAAAAGGCGATTTACCAACAGTCGTTTTTCCAAACGAATCTCTCCAGCCATCAGGAACAGAAACGGTCTCTTCACTTACCAAATATCAGGGATTAATAACAGCTCAAAAATGGCATGGAGTGGTGCATTTGGGGAATTTAGATTCTCCGGCTAACGAACTTGATATTAACTTGGTTAAATCGCTTGTAAAATCTGGTTCTTCACCTAGATTCTGGTTAGTAACCCAAGGGGTACAAGCTATCGAAGAAGCGCAGACAGACGTGGTACGATCGCATTTATGGGAAATCAGCCAAGCGATCCAGTCAGAGCCAGAGCATCCCGAACTTTCATTTGTACTTCTAAATTTAGCTCCTTCAGGAGTTGATAACCCAGTACAAACAATTTTGGATGAAATCTGCATTGAACCTGCTTCTTCAGTAAAACTGGTTGCATTTCGTGACAAAGAACGTTTGGTTGCCCGATTGGTAAACCCAGGAAAGTCTGGGACAGAGGGTATTTTCAAAAATAAAGAAAGAGAAGAAACTTCACTCAACTTAGTCGAACAATTAAAGGCAACTGAGAAAGAGCAACGCAAAGCACTGTTAATTGCTCATATTCAATCTCTATTGTCTCAGGTTTTGGGAGACAAACAAGAGAGAACTTTTTCCTTATCACAAGGATTTTTTGACTTAGGAATGGATTCTATGACATCCATAGAGCTAAGAAATCGCTTGCAAAACTTGATAGGCATCTCATTGTCATCAACCTTGTTTTATAAATATCCAACAGTAGAGGCATTAGTTCACTATTTGATTCAAGATGTCCTTGCTACTTTTGTAAGGTTTGATGATTAGGGGTTAAACTTCTCCCCGGAAGCGACTCCGGGGCGCTGTTTTCGCTTACTAATTATTGAGAATTAAAAACAATAAAAATATTGTTGACAACGGGAAGATTGTTGGCCCACTAGAACGGCTATGGGAGTTATTTATTATTAAAAGTGATGATTTTGCTCTTTAAAATGGAAAAACTTATCTATCCATCTGATTTCATTAGCGCATTATCTTTGTTTTTCTTTTCTATTAACTTTTCAGAAGTCGTACTTAGTAGGTATTTCAACTTGCTTGCTACCTTTTCAGGCTATCTTAAGATAATTCTTGGATATCCTGACTTTAGATGTAGACACGGCGAATGTTTTCATGGTAGTTTCTTACAAGACACTAGCCAAAAGCCTTATGCCTCTGCCTGATTCCCCCAGATGCTGATTGCTACATAATGTGCCTGGAAAGCTTACCAAATTATTGAGGATGAATTATGGATCGTATTTCTAATAAGTCGATTGATGTCAGTATTGAACAGCGCAAGAAAGCGAGACAAAAAAAAGGATTGGCAATCTATTAAATGGTTTTCTGGAGGTTTAACAACAGCTTTAATTGCATCATATGGTGTGGCTACAGTTAAGGCTGAAACCTCGAAATCTACGGATTTGAACAATAAAATGCTACTAACTTAAAGTAGGACGAATTTTCACCTAAGCAAAGGCCCATCCCCTCCCGGCTGGAACATCCTTCCTATAAGATTTCCCAGGCTGAGTTGACAGCGCAACAAAGACAATTTGTAGGAAGTTGGCGATTGGTATCATGGATAAACAAGGAGACAGAGGGGAAGGAGGACTCAAACAATACCTTTGCCAATCTCCAAGAAGGATGATGTTGATGATGCTATAGTTAAAAATCATGAAAACATTGTAACTTGATAGCTTTTGACTCAACCTCTAACTTTTCAAACATTCTCTTAAGAACCAGACCCTATAACCTAATAATCAATCTATGAACCTAATACTTCCTACTCAGTATAATTTTATACCCCGCTACTTCCGATTAGCTCTAGCCAACGTCCTATCGAGTATTATGGTTCCACTGGCCAATATAGCCAGTGTCATGTTCCTGGGTCATCTTGAAGAAATCCGCCACTTCGCTGGAGTTAACCTAGCTGGAAACTTGCTAAACTTTGTCTATTTAGTTTTATTCTTTTTACGAATGGGAACTACTGGAGTTACAGCGCAAGCAGTCGGACGAAATGACCGAGAAGGGATGTTATTGGTAGGACTGCGTAATGGTGTAATTGCTCTAGTTTTAGGTGTCGTCCTCATTCTCTTACAATACCCTTTAGGAGAACTTGGGTTTGCCCTACTAAATGTTCCCCCAGAGATCAAATCTTCAGGGCTTGCCTATCTCTATACCCAAATTTGGGGAGCACCTGCAATTTTACTCAATTTTGTGCTGATCGGTTGGTTTCTAGGGCGAGAAAAAAATAGCTTAGTTGTGTTGTTGTCAGTCCTTGGCAATGGGGGCAAAATCGGATTAGACTATCTATTTATTATCCACCTGGGATGGGAAAGTGTAGGGGCTGGAGTTTCTTATGCGATCAGCCAATATCTAGCTTTGTTGGTAGGATTGATATTTTTTTTCACGGAATTCCAGTGGCTGGAAATACGAACCCTATTTGGAAAAATATGGGACATCTCAGCTATGAAATCTAACTTGACCCTTAATTCAAACATCTTTATTAGTAATTTAATTATTTTGATTGTCTCCTTAACATTCAGCTATCAAGGAGTACAAATGGGAACATTGATTTATTCTCAAAATGCTTTATTGTGGCAGATATTTAGCCTTAATATATATTTTGTAGAGGGGCTGGGATTTGGTACAGAAACTTTGGTAGGAAACTTTAAAGGAAAAGGAGATTCACAACAATTAGCACCCATAGCTTTTGTTTCTCTGTCAACTGCTCTCATGGTAGGACTGTTGTTTGGTGGAGTGTGCGTGCTATTTCCCGATTTTGTTTTTAGTTTGTTCACTAACCACACTGAAGTCACCTCAAATATAAAAGTTTTGCTTCCTTGGTTACAACTGTCCTTACTATTGTGTGCAATAGGTTTTACGCTCGAAGGATACTTCTTGGGTTTAGCACAAGGGCATATTCTTCGCAATGTTAGCTTAGTCGCTTTTGTGGTCGGGTTTGTACCTAGTAGTTTTGCGTTCATTAGGTTTCCAAGTAACAATCTTTTGTGGTTTAGTCTATCTTTGTTTTATGCAATCAGAATGGTGATGTATATAATCAATTTATTCAGGACATTTGGCAGTGATGTTAATGATGGTGTTGGATCGCTCCCTACTTTAGAAGAGAATCGCGATCTGGAAGTAGACCTATCCAAAAATTTATAATCAATTAGGGGTAATAAGTAATCGGACAGAAATATTTACAAATGAATTTCTAGAACGGAACTTACCCCCCACGTTCGATCGCGAGAGTTTTCCAACCCCCAGGCAGCGGTCGATCGGGGTGAGAACCCTC
>JAUBSN010000097.1:0-30496 GCA_036704825.1 Microcoleus sp. F8-C3
TACAAGGCAACCCGTGAAGCAATGCGGGAAGCTCAGGAGGAAAGCCGACACTTGTGGCAGTTTGCCCGCGAGGTTGGTTTGGAGGTTCAGTCTGGCGGTCGCGTCTGGGTTAAAGATTTGTGGGAGCAATTGCAAGCTTGGTATGAGGATGCAGGGATTCTAGAGAGAGAGACTAGCGGCATCAAAGAGAAGCTGATTTGGAATGAACTTTCCAATAAGTATGACGCTCCGGTGAAAGCTATAAACCAGTTGGGGTCAAGGTTCAGCGAGATTTTCCCTAAACTCCAAGTGTGTCGCCATAACGAACGAGACGAGATGGAGCGGAAAGGGCAAAGATATTTGCTTGGCGTCGGATTTGTACACACCTCACCACAAACTGCAAAAACTGCGTCACCATCGTCTCCAGTAGACACAGTAAGGAAAACTGCGTCACCAGTATTTTTTGGTGACGCAGTTGGTGACGCAGTTGGTGACGCACAAACCCTTATGCAGGGCGGTGGAGACGATGGTGACGCAATTTCCTCACCTTTCAGTCAAGTATGTAATTTACTCTCTCAACTTACCGATAGCGAGCGGCAAAAGTTGGCAGAAATGCTACCGCAACCTCAGCTATTAACTCGGAAAATTACTCCCGAAGATGCCCAAGCGATGCGAGACATAGCACTGGTGTGGTGGCACGAATACTATCCAGAGCAACTACAAACTCTCCAAACACAAATGTTTGGCTGGCAGGCACCGGGCAAAAAATACGACATAGCTACGATTGCTCAGTGGTTGGAAGGAGAAGTGGAAGCCGTTCGCGATCGAATTGCTGAACTCATCCGTCTCCAAGGAAAAATTTAGCCGCCAACTGACAACTAACGACTAAATCCCATCCCCCCTTAACTGGGGGATTTTTGTGTCTACAAGTTCTGTAGACAGATATGTTGACAGTGTAGACAGTCCTCTGTTAGTGTAGACAAATGCTGTATACAGGTGTCTACAATGAGTCAAAGTCAAGTCGTATCATTCAGGGCTTCCGGCCACTTCCTTAACTGGATAGAAGCTCAGAGGTTAGAAGGTGAGTCGGTAAGTCAAGCTGCACAACGCATTCTCAAGGAAGTCTCAGGCACGTCTACAGAGAGTGATACTAGCCTCGCGTCTACAGTAGCCGCCGAAAGTGTAGACCAACTTATATCCGATCGCATTGCCCCACTAATTGAACGAATAGCTGTCATTGAGGAACGTCTGGACAAATTGAAGGCTTAGAGTGATAACAAAGTAGGTTGTCTAGGCGTTTACTAGACAAATGCTAGACAATTGACGCTAATTGTCTAGAAATGCTAGACAGCTACTAGATAAACGCTAGACACAGTGCTAGCATCTAGCTAGACAGCTACTAGACAATTACTAGACACAATGCTAGTATCTAACTAGACAACCACTAGATAACCACTAGACATGACAGACAGATGCCAGCTTAACTTGAGATTAGACGGTCGCCGTGACTTACTCGAAACCATTAAAGATGTCGCAGCAGCAGAGGGTTTGAGCGTCAACGCTTGGGTAGTCCGCACTCTGGAAGTAGCGGCCAACCAGGCAGTATCAGCGCCGCCAAACCAACCTCAAACACAAGTGTCCGAAATTTCGGACATTGAACCTGTGCTAGACAAACTGCTAGACAGCAAGCTAGACACACTGCTAGCGGCAAAATTAGCAGGGATTGAAGAACGCTTGGGAAAATTGAAAGCCTGAGCGATGGTAACGATGAATCGCTCAGGCTTGAATTGAAAGCGGCCAACAAGCAACTTGCAGAATGGGACGGGGAACTGAATCAGCTACATGAGCGCAACGGCGATTTAGGGCTGAAGGTGCAGATGCTGGAGCAAGAGCTCAAGGAAGCGCGGCGCTCACGGGAGGAAAGTAAAAACTCGGCTCCGACCGTCGCAGAATTTCCAGAGCCGGCCGACTTGCTCAATCAGCTAAAAGCGCGGCGCAAAAAGTCGAGGGCGGACTTGGCAGACGTAGAGGTGATTCTGGGGTTACTTGGTCAAGCTGACAGGGTGTTGTGAGGGAACCTTGACTTGCTGATGGAACTGAAGCCTTTTGCGACTAAGGCATGACTGCTACCAAAACTTGATACTCAGTTGATACTCAGTTGATACTCAGTTTGGTCGTTTTCTCGTCAAGTCGTAGTCATTTGATACTCAGTTGATACTCAATTTGACCGCCGAATTAGCCGTATTCTGGGCAATAAAAAACCTCAAACCGTTGATTTTTCGTGGGTTTGAGGTTTTTGTAGGCGGAAGCGGGCAGCGGGAATCGAACCCGCATAGTTAGCTTGGAAGGCTAAAGTTTTACCACTAAACTATGCCCGCACACAGGTACTAAACATACCACAAGTCTCTGGGGATTGCAATAGGCCTGTGCAAAATTTTTGAATACCTCCCTCACAGTGGCTGAATTGGAACTTGCGGCCCGATCGCCCCCTCGCCCCAAAAATACCCGTATCCCATGCTGCGTAAGGCTTTACGGATGGAAATAATCGTAAATTTGCTGCGCCAGACGCGGGCCAATCCCAGAAACTTCTGCCAACTGTTCGAGAGTCGCTAAACGCAGGTAGTCGATCGACCGAAAATGTGCCAACAATTGTTTTTGTCGGTGGTGTCCCAATCCGGGAATTTCATCAAGGCGCGATCGTTTCATTCTCTCGCTTCTTCGATCCCGGTGAAAACTCACAGCAAATCTGTGCGCCTCATCCCGCACCCGGCGCAATAATTGTACCCCAGGCTGCTCAGAATTAGTGGGCAGCGGCAAAGATTCCCCCGGCAAAAATATCTCCTCTCGCTGCTTTGCCAAACTGACAACGCGCAACTCTTCTAGCAAATTCATTTCCCGCAAAACTGCCACAACCGCTGACAGTTGACCTTTGCCGCCATCTATCATAATTAAGTCTGGTTTGTCGGAAATAGTAGGAGAATCTGACGATAAATTGCTGAGTTCTTGCGATTCTTCTAAATCGCTAAATTGATCTTCATTCGTGCTTTTTCTTTCTGCTGATTTCATTCTAAAACGTCGGCCGATAACTTCTGCTAAACTAGCAAAATCGTCAGAATGCCCTGATTTAATTTCAGGATTTTTAATTTTGTAATGGCGGTAGTGTTGATTGGCCGGCAAACCGTCAATAAATACGACGCGGGAAGCTACGGCGTCAGAACCTTGAATGTGAGAAATATCGTAACCTTCAATGCGGCGAGGAAGTTCTGGCAAATCGAGAATTTCTGCTAAATCTTCCATTGCTTGACAATTGCGATCGCTCAATCTTTGCATTCTAGCCAATTCATACTCAGCGTTGCGTTCCACCATCTCAATCAACTCTGCCTTAGTTTGCCGCTGCGGCGTCAAAATCGTAACTTTTCGCCCTTTGCGGTTGCTCAACCAATCTGCTAATATTTCCCCTTCTGGCAACTCGTACTGCACTGAAATTTCGCTGGGAATTTCTACAGATTCGACATTTTGATAGTGTTCTTCCAACACTCGCTGCAAAATCGCTCCGGCCTCTACCGCCCCTCGTTCCCCCCCAAGGCTTGGAGGGGAGGAAAGAGAAAGTTGAGATAACTCTTCCCCCCCGGATTGTAGGGGCGGTGCCCCCGTGCCCGCTTTGGGTTGGGGGGGTATTTCCGCCATAAATCCCAACCTTCCAACCAGTTGACCGGCGCGAATTTGAAACAATTGAACGCAAGCGTGCTGGGTGTCGGCCGCAAGTGCGATCGCATCTCTAGAAACCGTATCGTCGGGCAAAGAAACTTTTTGACCCGCACTCAAAGACTGCAAACCCTTAATTTGATCGCGAATGCGCGCCGCCGTTTCAAAGTTTAAATCTGCGGCTGCTTGTTCCATTTGTGGTTCTAAAATATCGAGCAATTCCTGAGTCCTTCCCTGGAAAATCATCGCTACTTTTTGGATGATTTTTCGATATTCTTCAGGCGAAGTTAACCCTTGACAAACGCCAACGCAGCGCCCGATGTCGTAGTTCAAACAGGGACGGTCTTTAAACAGCGGTTGAGGGCGCTGCCGCAGGGGGAAAATTCGCTTAATTAAATGTAGCGTACTCCGCAGCGCCCCTGTATCGACGTAGGGGCCGTAATAGCGGTCTTTTGCACTACCTGCGCGGCGTTTGCGGGTGATAAAAATGCGCGGGTATTCCTCCGACCAAGTTATGCACAAATAAGGATATTTTTTATCATCTTTGAGGAGGACATTAAAGTAAGGTTGGTGCTGTTTTACGAGATTTGCTTCTAAGGCCAAAGCTTCCGCTTCTGTGTCGGTGGCGATGAATTCAATTTCCCGCACTTGCTGTACCATCATCGCGATGCGGGGACTGAGATTTTGGCTTTCGCGGAAGTAGGAACGGACGCGGTTTCGGAGTTTTTTGGATTTGCCGATGTAAAGGATGCGATCGCTCTCGTCTCGCATTAAATATACACCAGGAACCGCCGGAATTTCTTTGAGGCGACTTTCTAGGCGTTCCGAGTCTTTAACTAACGGCAGAGTTTTTGTGGATGGCATTGCAAGCTATCTCAGCAAAATAGAGACTGATTGTATACTCTTTTATTTTACCTTAATTGTGCTGATTTTGACGGCTTCTACCGTGGTAAAACCCACCGATTAAACTGGAAAATCAGTTACAATATCTGAGATAAAAACTTGCGGGTGCGTTCTTCCTTCGGATTCTGAAAAAATTCTTCTGGCTTCGCTTCTTCAACTAAAACACCGCCATCCATCAACACAATGCGATCGGCAACTTCGCGCGCAAACCCGACTTCGTGAGTCACCACTACCATTGTAATTCCTGTTTGAGCCAAATTTCGCATTACATCTAAAACTTCCCGCACCATCTCCGGGTCTAATGCTGATGTCGGTTCATCAAACAGCATGATTTTAGGCTGCATTGCTAGAGAACGTGCAATAGCGACCCGCTGCTGCTGTCCCCCAGACAACTGTCCGGGATATTTTTTTGCTTGTTCCAATATTCCCACTCTTTCTAACAGTTGCATCGCCACTTCTTCAGCTTTTTTCTTCGGCCAGCGGCGCACCCACACCGGCGCTAGCATGACGTTTTGCAAGACTGATAAGTGGGGAAACAGGTTGAATTGCTGAAACACCATTCCTACTTCGCGGCGAATGGTCTCGATGTTGCGTAAGTCGTGGGAAAGTTCGATTCCGTCGATCGTAATTTTACCTTGTTGGTATTCTTCTAAGGCGTTGAATGTGCGAATAAATGTCGATTTCCCTGAACCGGATGGCCCCATCACGACCACGACTTCGCCACGGTTTACGGTCATGCTGACGCCGCGCAGTACGTGAAATTGTCCGTACCATTTGTGGACGTTTTCTGCTACGATTACTTTTTCTGGGCTTGTGGGTTTAGTTTCCATAATTTTTTTATTTTTGAACCGCAGAGGTCGGCAGATGAACGCTGATGGACGCAGATGAAAGTAGATGAGTTTTTAGCGCTGACCTACTTCTAAAGTTCGCTCTATTTTGCGGCTTGCTAGGGACATTGAGTAGCAAAATATCCAATAAATGATGCCGATGAATAGGTAAACTTCGGCGTATCTGCCGATATAGGATGGATTTGCTAAAACTGCGCGGGATATGCCTACTAATTCTAACATTCCGAATAGAGACAGCAGGGATGTATCCATGAATAATCCGATGAATTGACCGCCGATCGCCGGAATGACTGTTCGCAGTGCTTGAGGCAGTACAATTAGTATTGTCAGCAGGGGTGTATTGAGTCCGATCGACCTCGCTGCTTCTATTTGTCCCCGGGGCACGGCCTGCAAGCCACCGCGCACGTTTTCTGCCAAGTATGCCGCACTAAATAAGGTTAATCCAGCAATGGCTCTAATCACTCTATCTAATTTCGGATATTCTGGCGGCAAGAAAAGTTGCAGCATCACTTGACCTAAAAACAAAATGCCAATTAATGGTAAACCGCGAATAATTTCAATGTATAATGTTGATAAAAATCTCACAACTGGCAAAGAACTTTGTCTGCCGAGTGCTAGCAATACTCCCAAAGGAAAGGAAAGCACAATACTAATAACTGCTAAAAACACCGTCAATACTAAACCGCCCCAATCATTTGTTGACACTTCGGTCAAACCCAAACCGCCTTTAATTAGCCACAAAATTATTGGGAAGGAAAGAACCCAAATTGCAGGCATCCAGCCCATGATTTTTGGGTTTATTTGCCTTCCGATGGCATAGCTGGCGGCGGCTGCGATAATAATTCCTAAGAGGTAGAGGCGAGAGGTTAGGTCGATCGGCGAAATGACCGCACCCACAACCGCAGCACCTAGTATAATTAGTAAAGGCGGATTCCAAAGACGTTCTTGCCACTGAATGTTTCCCCAAGTTAATCCTCCCAACAAGGCAATTATGGCGGCTACTATCCACAGCCGCCAGTAGGATTCGCTGGGAAATCTGCCGGCGAAAAATAGCGGCAAGTTGGCTTCTAAGACGCGCCATTGAGCTTTTGTTGTTGCCCAAACGATAATTCCTTTAATCGCTTGGAAGGCGACAATTAGGCAAACTACTGTCAGAATGCTGTTGTACCAGGTACTAAATAAGTTTTTGCGCGCCCAATTCCAAGGGGTAGGCGATTCGGTGGCTGGGGGCGGTAATACAGGGATAGTTTCCATATTTTAGATTTTAGATTGCTTGCTGAATTGCACTTGCTAAAATTCCTAATATTTTATTGACATCTATTAGGTAATATTCGGTCAAGTCAATTTCAATGACTTGTTCTTTGAGTCTTAAAAATCTCCAGGTTTGACCGCTAGTAACAGCCCCATAAATTATTGTGGCATTTTTGTTGCCTTCGCATTCATTAAATATTCTAGCTGCCAACATTTCTGCGACGCATGGCCCCAAGCCTGCATTAATATCTTCGTTTTGTGCTTCTACGATCGCAACTACTGGTGCGGTAAGAATTAATAAGTGTGAAGAACGACTAATCAAAAAATCGCAATTTCCATTTAATCCTTTTTCGGCATCAACTGTAAAATCTATTCCACAAAAAAGACCAATTTGATGGTTGAAAACTTTTCTAAGTTCTATTAAAATCGGTGCGGTAATCATGGACGATCGAGATTTGTCCGTATTACTGCTTAAGGCTATGGGTACGTTCTCTTTTAGAACTTCTACAAGTAAGGAACTTGGTTCTAATTCGGCCACAGTAGCGAACAGATCGATTCGATCGCCAATCGTCAAACCGAAATTTTTTGTTACTGTTTTTAAGTTAAAATCTTTGTAAGTCATTTCAACTTGAGTTCGAGACATTATAACTTAAATTCTGATCTCGCTATCAACTGTCAACGGTCAACGGTCAACTATCAACTGTCAACTGTTGTTTACCTTTCCTTGATTTGTACGGTTTTATTGTACCAATTCATGAACAGAGAAACTATCAAACTAATTGTTAGATATGTTACCATGATAATTAACATTGCTTCGATCGCCCGACCGGTCTGATTCAAGGTCGGAGACCCCACAACAAAATAAACGTCGGGATAAGCAACCGCAACCGCTAAACTCGAATTCTTAGCTAAATTCAGATACTGACTGGTTAAAGGCGGCACAATCACCCGCAAAGCTTGCGGCAAAATTACCATCCGCATCATTGTTCCAGACTTTAGCCCTAAAGACTTTCCCGCTTCCCACTGGCCTCTAGAGACTGACTGAATTCCGGCGCGGACAATTTCTGCAATGTAACTGCCAGTATACAAGCTGAGTCCTGTCACCAGGGCTGCAAATTCTGGAGTTAATCTTAATCCTCCTGCGAGTTGCAATTCTGGTGTCAGGCGGGGGAAATCTAGACGAAAAGGGAGATTTTTGGTGATAATAAAAGCTAAGATTGCACTCAGCCCGATCGCACCTACAGCCCAAAACAACTGTCTTCCCGGCTTAGCTTCTTCCAACATCACCCGCGCCCGCCACATCCACAGCGCCACCGCCGCCAAAACTCCCACAGTTAGCAAAATCACCCAAATCTCAAAACCCGGCAAAGCCACTGGCCAAGGTACACCAATGCCGCGATTTGTCAAGTAAATCGGCCCCCTCATCTGCTGATTGTCTTCCAGTTTTGGCAGGGAAATGAAAACTGCAAAATACCAGAAAAATAATTGCAGCAATAACGGCGTATTTCGCAAAATTTCCACATACAAACCAGCCAAACTCCGCAGCAGCCAATTGTCGGAAAGGCGCGCAATTCCTACCGTCAAACCCGCAAGTGTTGCGAAAAAAATCCCCAGACCCATCACCCGCAGCGAGTTGATTAAACCGACCAAATAAGCTTGTCTGTAACTGTTTTCGGGACTGTAGGGAATCACGCTTTCGCCGATGTCAAAGGATGCTTGGGAATTGAGAAAATTAAATCCAAATTCAATCCCCAGTTGCGAGTAATTGGCACTGAGATTGTCCCAAAAAATGGCGATAACAACTATTACTAAAATTATGGCAATCGCCTGTCCGGCAATTTTCCAGAAGCGATCGTCCCGCAGCAGTTTTGATATATCTTTAATTTGGGAAACTTTCTGGGATTTGCCCGGTTGAGGTTCTGGATTCATAACTTAAATTATATTTGATAAATCTGCTGGCAAATCCAGGCTAGATTGAGCTTTGGTGCGTGACTTGATAGTTACTAGACTGGCAATCGGGATTTTTCAAGTCACGCACTCTACATAGCTTTGGCGAGTGACTGTTAACAGTTAACAGTCAACAGTCAACAGTTAACTAAAATTAGCGGAACGGCGGCGAGTAAAGCAAACCGCCATCTTTCCAGAGTCTGTTTTGACCCCGTTCTAACTTGAGTATACTTTTGGGGCCGAGGTTGCGATCGTACATTTCCCCGTAATTCCCGACTTTCTTCACAACGCGGACTGCGTAGTCGTTCGGGAGTCCCAAACCTTTACCTAAATCTCCTTCTGTTCCTAGCAAACGTTTGACGTTGGGGTCTGTAGTGGCAAGCACTATTTTATCTACATTTCCTGAATTAATTCCCAAATCCTCAGCTTCAATCGCCGCGAAAATAATCCATTTCACCGCGTCAGACCATTTAGGATCGCCGCTTTTCACCGCTGGGGCTAGCGGTTCTTTTGACATGACGATCGGCAAAACAACATTATTCTCGGAATTCGGCAGAGTTGTCCGCTTAGAAACAAGCTGCGATCGATCGGCAGTAATACCTTGACAGCGACCTTCTTGATAGGTAGCAAAGGTAGTATTCACATCTTCAAACACCACAGGAGTGTATTTAATTCCTAATTTTCGCATTTGGTCGGACAAATTTTGTTCGGTGCTCGTACCTGTCTGCACGCAGATAGATTTGCCCGCAAAATCTTTTAAACTTTTGATGCCGCTGTCTTTTTTGACCATGATGCTTTGAGAGTCATAAAAGATCACCGGGCCAAATTCCAGTCCGGTAGTGCTGTCGCGACTCGCCGTGTAGGTGGTATTTCGGCTGAGAATGTCGATTTCTCCGGCCTGCAAAACTGTAAATCTATCTTTAGCGTTGAGCTTTCGGTACTCGACTTTTTCGGGATCGTCAAATATTGCCGCCGCGACAGCCCTGCACACATCCACATCCAATCCCGAATATTTGCCTTTTTCGTCTACAAAGCTAAAACCCGGCAGTTCGCCGCTGATTCCGCAAATCAGTTTGCCGCGGCTGACAATTGTATCTATCCGGCTGGAACCTTGTTGCGAGTTGCTTCCTGCTGCAGTTGTTGCTGTTGTTTGTCCGGTTTGTGCCGATCGATCCCTACAAGACGCTAACGGTGCTGCAAATAACACGCTTGCTAGCAGCAGAAATCCCCATTTACGCATAGATTTTAATAGAACGCTTTCCTGACAATCCTACCTTGTAGCTGTCGAGAACTGTGGCGATCGGCAGCGCACAAAAGCTGGCGGCTTCAAATTAGCCATTCTGCATGGCGACAACTGCACCGACTACCCGCTTGTTTTTTTGAGCAAGCTGGGCGCGGAGAGCTAGAAATCCGGTTTCTGGCTGGAGGCCTCTTCGTCACACCCAAGATTTATCCTTGAAACCGGGTTTCTTTTCTGCCATTTTTGCCCACCGCGAGCGATCTTCGCCCTTCCCTGCTATTTATCGGATTTTGATTGAATGCGTTCACAGTAGCTCTGGTGCTAGCCGCTGCTCAGCTAAATCGCGGATTAGGGACAGCCGAGACTGGATGTATTCGTCCAACAAATCTGCTTCTTTGCCATTAAGCGCAGAGTTTGTCTTTAACTGTTTCAGCAGCCACTGTACCAGGGTGGCATCGTCCAAATTGACTAACAGAGTGGCTTGGGTGGTCTCAATTAAGGACCAAAGTTGGCGTAACATGACTGGAGTCATAAAACCTCGTTGAGCGTAAATACGCACTAATGGGCGGGCCTAGCGAAAAGCTAGTTTTGCTGTTTTAAGCCGATCGACGAAAAGCACCTTCAGGTCGATCGGCTTAATGATTATTTTATATTTGACCACAATAACTTAATGTATTAGTGTCATAAGCTACAACACACAAGATGTTATAAGAGTTCCCAATTCCGTCACATTGAGATAAATATCTTGATAAAAGATTAAAAATCTTTACACGCGATCGATCGCGGGGGCTGCCAGAATCTGTGCGGGATCGGGCCCGATAGCCCGGTTCAAAAGAAAATTGATTGATTACTCAGCAGCCACCAACTTTTCAACCCCCGCCAGAATTATTTCTAATTCAGCGATGATTTTTGTAGCCCCATCCAAATCATTTGATTCGGCCAGACTTTGAAGCCGATCTGCCATCTCGGGCATTAACCGCACCGCCGCCGTAGCGCTGACACCTTTAATTTGATGGGCGCGGCGCGCCAGTGTCTCCACATCTCCCGAGGCGATCGCCCCCTTAGCAGCTTCTAAATAACTGCGAGTATCCACCACAAAAGCTTGCAGTATTTCCCGCTCAAACTCCAAATCAGCGCCCGCAATTTCGTGCAAACGTGCCATATCGACTACCGATTCGATATCTGGTGGCTCAGAGTTATTAAGTTCCTCGCCATTAAAATTGGGAGTTTTAATTTTTAGCTTGGCAGACCAATTTTCTAGTACCGATTTTAACTTTTCGAGCGAAATAGGTTTGCTAATATAATCGTCCATGCCCGCCGCCAGACACTTTTCCCGATCGCCCTTCAAAGCATTCGCCGTCATCGCAATCACCACCGTCTTTTGATGCGGTTCCATCTTCCCAGCAGCATCTGCTGCTTCCCGGCGGCGCAATTCCCGCGTTGCTTCGTAACCGTCCAAAACCGGCATCTGACAGTCCATCAACACAATGTCATACTTTTTCAGAGCAACCATAGATAGCGCCTCTGCGCCGTTATTGGCGACATCGGCAGTGCATCCCAAAACTCTGAGTTGATTGAGACCAACTTTTTGATTGATTGGAGTATCTTCAACTAACAAAATCTTTAAACTTGCTAACTCCCGGTTGTCAATAGCTGAGGCTCGATTGGACGTTGAATTTGCCAGAGGCAGATCGATCGGCGCGATCGTCCCGATCGCATTCGCCAAGCAATCAAATAGTCGGTGAGCTTTAACAGGTTTAGTTAAATACCCGCTAAAACCGCTATTTACCAAGCGTTTCGCCTCTGCAAGCTGATTCGTTGAAGTCAGCACCACCCACTTTGTCTGCTGCATTGCAGGCTCAGAAATCCTCAAGCGTTCGAGACTTCCCGCCACCATTTCCGGCAACTGAATATCAACCAAAACGATATCGTAAGGGGAATTAAGGCTGACAGCTTTGTACAGAGATGCGATCGTCATCCAACCGTTCTCAACCTCCTCAACCTCCATTCCCCACAAAACAGCCATTCTCACTAGCACTTTTCGCACTGTCGGCTTGTCGCTGGCAACTAACATTTTTCGCCCCGCCAGCACCGTTTCAAAATTCACTTCGCACGCTGTCCCCACAGCAGTTAAATTTTCCTTAACTGTCGGCACAGTAAACCAAAAAGTCGAGCCTTGACCCGGGGTACTTTCCACACCGATTTGCCCACCCATTAATTCCACCAACTCCTTAGAAATAGCCAGCCCCAAACCTGTGCCACCGTACTTTCTTGTCGTTGAGGCATCAACTTGAGTAAATGATTGAAACAGCTTTTTTTTGTCTTCGGCAGCAATCCCAATTCCCGTATCTGTGACTTTAAATACCAGGAGCATCGAGTCACTATTTTCTATTTTTAACAGTTCGAGATTATCTAAAATTTTCTGATTTTCGCTGGCTGAAAATAACCCAGGATTGCTAGCATTACCCACCTCAATCACCACTTCTCCTGCTTCTGTAAACTTAATAGCATTGTTGATCAAGTTAGTGAGTATTTGACGCAACCGCGCTGCATCACCTTTAATTTGCACCGGCACGTCGCTGTCAATCAATGCCACCAATTCTATACCTTTTTCTTGTGCGGGAGTCGCCAACAAATCCAGCACTTCATTCATACAGATACTGAGGTTAAATTCTAGTATTTCTAAGCGCATTTCTCCTGCTTCCAGTTTGGAGAGATCCAGAATATCGTTAATGATGGAGAGTAAATTTTGACCGCTGAGTTTCAGCGTCTGTACAAAGTCAAGCTGTTCGGGAGTAAGATTCGTTTTCAGCAGCAAATCAGTCATCCCCATCACTCCATTCATCGGAGTACGGATTTCGTGACTCATATTTGCTAAAAATAGCGACTTCATTCGAGACGCTTCTAGGGCTGCTTCTCGGGCTTGCTGCGCTTGTTCAAAAAGAGTAGATTGCTGAATGGCGATCGCCAACTGCACGCTCAACCTTCCCAGCAAATCCATCTCAGAATCAGTCCAAACACGCGGAGCGCTGCACTGATGGGCAATCAGCAATCCCCACAACCGATTTTGACTCGTTTCCAAACTCCTTCCCGGCAGTTCACTTCGAGTTTCCGGCGAATATTCTGCTGCCAACCCCTGACTTTCATCGCCTATAAAAATTGGTACAACTAAATTTGCCCTTACCTGCAAACTAGCAAGTAAATCTCGGTGTGCCTCGCTCAAATTTGCAGTATAAATATCTGCCATTGCTTGAATAGTTTCTGCACTGTACAGCCATACATAACTTTCCCCAAAGGATGTTCTTTGAACTTTTCTGCCCAGCAAGGGCATCCAATCATCCCCTACAGATTCCACAACAACAAGTGCTGTTTCCTCGGACTCAAAACGATAAATTACCGTGCGGTCAGTTGCCAGCAACTGCCGCACTTCTTGTACGGCAGTGCTCAGAGTTTGAGTCAGGTTGAGAGACTGGCGGACTCGCTGGGCGATCGCCGAAACCAGCCGTTCCCGTTCTGCTTGTTCCCGGAGCATTCTCTCAGCTTGCTTGCGTTCGGTGACATCGCGAATTACCGCAGCAAAGCACAGCGGTTCGGTGGTTTGAGGATGCTTGACCAGAAAAGCATTCATCACAACATCAATGGGTTGTCCGGTGGCCAAGTGCTGCATTTGACCTTCGCCTTGCCACTGGCCCTGACTGATAATTGTTGGCAAAATCTCTTGACTGAATTTTTGTTGAAAAGTTGGGCCGATATACTCCCAAATCTCGGCATAAAGCACTGCCGAAAGATGCTCTACACCCACCAGTTTTCGTCCGGCTTCGTTGACAAACAGCGTTTTGCCTTTCAGGGTAGCCATACTGATAAAATCGCTGCTGTTTTCAATCAGCGACACAAATTTTTGCCGTTCTTCTTCTCCTTTTTTGCGTTCGGTAATGTCGCGCTTGACGCAGACGTGACAAATTACATCGTTGGCGTTGTTAATCACAGAATATGCCGCAACGTCGATCGCCAGCGTCTGGCCGCCTTTAGTGCAGTTAGTAATTTCGCCCCGAAAACTTCCTGTTTCCGCTAAACTTTGGGCAATTGCCGAAAACCGCTCCCCCGCAACCAGCGGCGACGCTTCTGCTTCTAATTCCGCGTCTGTGTATTCTAGAAGCGTTTGGTGAGCGCGATTTTGTTCGAGGAAAAACCCGTCAGCATCGATAATGACGATCGCATCGTTGGAGTTTAAAAATATTTCTCGGTAAAGTTTGAGTTTTTCCTCAGCTCGCTTGCGTTCGGTGATGTCCCTTTTGACATTTACGTAGCAAACTACATCCCCAGCATCATTCAAAACCGCAAAAGCCGAAACCTCTACCTCAACTGTTTCTTCTTGCACAGCCCTGATAGAGGTCATTTCGCCTCGGTAACTCCCTGTTTCTGCCAAGCTTTGCAGCACAGAGGTAAATGCCTGTTCTCCCAGGTGAATTGCCGGGGTTTTTCCCCACAATTTTGACGCACTGTAACCCAGCAAAGCCGTGTGAGCTTGATTTGTTTCTAAGTAATAGCCTTGGGGATCTAAGATCGCGATCGCATCGTTGGATTTCAAAAAGATTTGTTGATAAAGTTGCAGCTTCAGTTCAGCTTGTTTCCGGGCGCTAATATCCGTGAACAAGCCGTAGTAAACTATCTCCCCCGATGCTTGGAATTCTGGCTGGGAAGCTCCTTGCACCCATTTAAGTTTTCCCGACGGAGTGACAATTCTTCCTTCCCAGCGCCAAGGCTGCAAATTTTCAGCAGAAAGCGTCACCGAGTTGAGAAAATCATCTCGATCTTCGGGATGAATCATGTCAACAATTGCATTAAAATTCTGCTGAGCAGCCTCTGGTTCTATTTCATACAATTCTCGGCAGCCCGCGCTCACAAACGAGAAGGCCATCGAGCCGTCTGGATGCAAGTCAATTTGATATACCGTACCGGGTACGCTAGCAGTAATTTTTTGCAGTTGGGCTTGGCTTTGATTCCTGGCTTCATCTGTGGCCTGCAATTGACCGATCTCTCTAGAAACACCCAAAACCCCAAATATATTACCCTCTGCATCGCACAGCGGCACTTTTTGCGTGTCAAAGATGTGCTGTTTGCCACCTGCAAAGAGGATCGCCTGGTAGGGATTGCGAACTCTCTCCCCAGCCAGCACAGCTCGATCGTCCTCGCGGATGCCCCTAATTTGGCCGTGGCGGTCGCCAAATACTAATTCCGCTGAAAACCCTAATTCTATATCATCTTTCCCGATAATTTCGTCAACATCTTTCCCCACATATTCAGCAAAACTTTGATTTACAAAAATGTATCTAAAGTTTCTATTTTTCGCAAAAACTCTGTCCGCCGTAGCATCCATTACAGCCCGCAACAATAGTTCTTGACTTTCCGCATTCAGAGCAAAATTATTTTGAATTTTAGCCTTGACACTGGTCGTTTTTGCTGCTAAAGTTTTTAACTGTTTTGCACTAATTTGAGCGACAGCGTGCAGCAAACAAAGGTGTTCCAAATTAAAAGCAGTTGCCTGCTCTGCACCAAGAAAAAATACTCCCAACAATTCTTCACTTTCATCCAGGTTGGCTGGTGCCATCAAGACCGACTGAAACTGAGCCATTGGTGGCGGAGCGATGTTGTGCGCCCAGTCCCGATTGCCGGCAAGCCATTCAACGCGAGCAGCTTGCAAGCGTCCTTCAATTTCGGCTTTGGCGCTAGCACTTAAGGGGTGTAAGTGTTGCAGGTATATTCGATCGTCCGGTGGCGTCAAAATCGCGATCGCCTCTGTGGGAATGAGGCGATCTAGATACGCCAGACACGCAGACCAAATTTCATCAGCACTGAGAGCTGCTTGAACTTTTGCAGTAAGTTCGTTGAGAACTTGCAGTTCCAAGGTACGCTGGCGGACTTTTGCTTTGAGGCTGGCGGCTAGGATTTGCATAGTGCTCACCACGCTGGTTTGCTTATATTATAATTATTGATTTTCAAATTTTTGTAAACGATTATCTTAAAATATATCCGACAAAAAGACAACGGTTTTATATTTAAATTACCTTCACTCGCTAAAAAACCAAGGCGCGATCGGGAGCAAAGAGACACTGCTTAATGCAAGCTCTCGCTCCCGCTGCGAAACTTAAGGTCACACCCAAACACAGATGCAAGCTGTGACTTCCGCGATCGAACTCAAAAAATATTAGACCAAAGTTCAAACCCTCAAATTAATATGTTGAGTCAATCAAAAATCGCAAATCAATGGACGGTTAAACTAACCCATTAAAATCACATTATCGATCACATGGATGACGCCGTTATCAGCTTCGATATCCGCAGCGACAACTGTAGCATTTTTCACCTCAAAACCGTCAGAACAATCAATTTTAATCGGCGAACCTTCCAAGGAAGTAACAAAACCGAGTTTTGCCAAATCAGCTTTCATAAACTTCCCCGATACGACGTGAAACATCAAAATCCTGGTTAGTTGGGGAACGTTCTGTACTAGGGTTGTGATAGTTCCCGGCGGCAATTTCGCAAAAGCATCGTCATTGGGCGCAAAGACAGTAAAAGGGCCCGGACTTTTGAGCGCATCTACTAAATTAGCTACTTGCACCGCCGTTACCAGGGTTTGGAACGAACCCGCACCTACGGCAATATCAACAATATCAGGCATTGTGTTTTACCTCATCTGGGAAAAAAGTTCTATTAAGTATCGTAAACTGAGGCGGGCAACAATACCTACTGTCTTTTTTGAAAAATTAGTAATTTTTTTGTAGTGAGGACTTCCATCGTCAGATTTTTGATGAGGACTTCAGTCCTCACTACAAACCTAATAATATAGGACTTACATCTGGGGCGCAGAAACCTGGTTTTTTACAAAAATACTTCGTTAAAACCCGCAGATTAGGTAAAAAACCCAGTTTCGAGGAGTCGGAGTGCCTAAGTCCTCTAATAGTTATTTTACCATATATAAGATTATTAACCGCTTGACAATTTAACCGCACGGTGATTTTAAATTGCTACAAGACTGCTGGAGATTGTGATACCAAAACCTCTCTAGGGCGGTAGCAACCAACTGAGCTTTATTTAAGGCGTCATTCGATTGCGCGATTGCGCGATTTTCGATTTTGGATTGACTTGCGCGAGATAAATTCGGGGGACGCAAGGATTTTAGATTTTCGATTTGGGATCGATCCCACCGATCGATCGCGTGGCGGGTACCACCTTTGAAAGTCAGGAGTCAGTGATGCCCTGCATTGTGAGGTAGCACGCACAGGTTTTGTTGACCCGCTTGTCTCCTAGCCTGAACTGAAGGGTGATGTAAGACCCCTTAGCCTTGCTGTCCTTCTTTAGTCCTATCCCTTTGGGGCATTCTTTCTGTGCTTGCTTGAAGTAGTCCAAAATCCGCTGACTACCCGATCTGGTAGTCAGCGGATGTGCTGAGTGTGACTGAATTAGATTTTTCGCCGATCTTTCGCTCAATTATCAATTCTCTGTAGTGCTGAGTCGCTTGCTGTGTAAAGGATACAGCAGGCTGCTCAGTTTTCTCTCAGACGCACGATATGTTGCCTAGATAGATCGAAAAAATGGGCTAGGATGGCGGAAAGTGGTAGAATAGCTCCGAGAGGTTAATTCAAATCCTGCGATCCCGATTATAAAATTAAATTGGATCTGCCTCAGCAAGTAAGTTTGTTTTGGGCGATCGTCCGGCTGTGTATATTTGTGGTTGGGATAAATTAATGGATCGGGCGATTCCCTACTAGATAGCTGCGCTTCACCGGCATATTAATTCCCCTTTGCTAAAAAATCAACTGTAGCGACTGTTTTGGCAAAGGGAATTATAGAAGAAAACGTAAACAATCAGAGCATTAGCAGTCAAGATTAGAGAACAAGTCTTTGCCTTCTCCCTCTGTGATGATTTGGGACTGTGTTCGATCGCAGGTACTTACTCAATACTGAGAACTTTGAGCAAGGTTTGAAACCGGAGGCAAGTATAAATACTGCAACAATTGCAATAATTTTTAAATACAAGTTCATCAACATTTACATCTTGAGATAGATGAATTAAGATCGGAATGAGGTTATAATGAAATTAATTGTTAGCTTGTCTAAAACTAACCCAAAAACCGGAAGATATTTCAATGCAAATAAATGGCAAAGCCTTCGGCTCCTGCTCTCGCTGCGAAAAAGTACCCGCAAAAATAGAGGGCAGCGGAGGTCTATACCTGTGGTTTCCAGTATCGCACACACTCAAAAAGGTTATTTCTGCACTAGGTAAGGCCGATCTTGAATTCCGGCTGTTAGAAGAGAGCAAGTGTTTGTACGTTATCTTTGAGGGAATAGCGAGAGAAAATTTTAGCGCCCTAGCCTCATCGGTGCTGACAACTCAAGAGTTGAAAGAGACAAAAGTTTTGTGGATGCGCGAAGTTGAACAGCCTAAATTTAGCGATTTTTATCGCAGCACTTCCTTAGACAGTTTTATTAATTTTAGCAAGTCTGATTGGCTGTTAGATTTATTGTACGAAGAACGCATTACTACGCATTTTCAGCCCATTGTTTATACCTCAGATACTTCTAAAATTTTTGCCCACGAAGCGCTGTTCCGAGGGGTTGACGAGCAAGGAAACTTAATTTATCCGGGCCGGATTTTTGCCCAAGCAGAATCAGCGGGTATAATTTTTCAACTAGATGCTTTGGCCCGGACTCGCGCTATCCGCGAAGCCCACGTTTACGGTATCCAAGAACTACTTTTTATTAATTTTTCTCCGACTTCAGTTTACGATCCCGCTACGTGCCTGCGAATGACTGTACAGGCTATTGATGAAGCGGGAATTCCTCACAGCAATATTGTTTTTGAAGTAGCCGAATCTCGTCACCCTCCTGATATCGATCACTTGATGAAAATTCTGAGGTTTTACCGAGATGCGGGATTTTTAATTGCCCTGGACGATTTTGGCAGCGGTTCTTCTAATTTAAATTTGATGCACCAACTGCGTCCAGATTTTATTAAGTTGGATATGCAATTGATTCGCAACGTCCATCAAGATTATTATAAGGCACTAATTACTGAAAAACTGTTAGAAATTGCCGCTCAATTAGAAATTAAAACAGTTGCTGAAGGTGTGGAAACTTTGGAGGAGTTTGAGTGGGTGCGGGAACGGGGATCAACTTTTGTTCAAGGTTATTTGATTGCTAAGCCGACTTCTCCGCCGATCGCAGTTACGAACTATATTGGTGCTGAACCAGTACCTATTTCTGCTTAACGGGTTTCCAGTTGCGATTTGGGGTGGGGCTACATTTGCTCGTCCCCAGGCAGAGCCTGGTAACGAGAACAACTAGCACTTTAAACGCTCAAATTGCGCCGCAGAAAGCTTTCTAAGGATTCCATTCTCATGCCGTAGATTGATTCCAAGTTTTGCACTTCTTCGGGAGTGCAGAAATACTCGTTACCCAGCAATACCCGCAAAGTTCCTAAGTCTTTTTGAGCTTGAGGATTCAATAAACCCAAGGCATTTCTCAAACCGTCAAACACCATCAGTGGCGGGTTGATTACCATCGGTTCGCGCTTGAACAAGCGTGCAAAAATGCGGGGGATGTCGTCTCTTGTCAGCACATCCGGGCCGCCGATCGGTAAAATTTGGTTGCGCGCACCTTCGACTGTTGGCGAGTCTGCGGCAATCTTTGCCAAGTCGTCGGTACTGACAACAGAGGTGCGGTTTTTGCCGTCGCCAATCAGCAGGTAAAGTCCGGTTTCTCGAAATCTTTCTGCTAGCGGTAACAAGCTGGAAGCAAAACCGGCAGGCCGCAAGATCGTATAACTCAAGCCGCTGTTTTGCAGGTATTTTTCAACTTCTCGCTTGGCTTTGAATACTGCGGAATCTTCGTATCCCCGATCGACTCCCAGTACCGAAACAAAGACAAAGTGCTGCACTCCGGCTTCTTTGGCGCAGTCGATCAATTCTATGTTAGCGCGGTAGTGTACTGCTTGAACGCCGCCGCCGGTGCCGTGGCTGCTGATGATGTACTGCACTCCTTGGCAGGCTTTTTTAATATCTTTGTCTTGTTTCAAGTCGCCGATAAAAATCTCGGCGCCTCGGTTTTCTAGTTCTGAGTAGCGAGATGCGAGGCGAACGAATGCGCGGACAGGCTTCTCTTGATGTCTGATTTCTCGTACAATTCGGCGGCCTAGTGCGCCTGTTGCTCCGGTTACTAAGAACATGATTTTTAGTTGTTGGTTGTTACTTACATATTGCACTTTTCTCAATAGTAGGCACAATGCCTGTTCCACAAAGATTGAATTTTCTTGTGGGGTGGGCATCCTGCCGCCCATCCAAGGCTTATTGAGAATGGGGCAAGATGTCAATTGTTATTAACCTTATAACTTATAAATCAAATTTCGACAATTACGGGGGCGTGGTCGCTGGGTTTGATTAATTTTCTGGGAGCAATATCTATTGTACAGTTTTTTGCTTGTTCGTACAGGGGAAAGCTGAGATAATGGTGGTCGATTCTCCAGCCGTTGTTGCGGGGAAATGCGGCAGCGCGGTAATCCCACCAGCTATAATGACCGCCTTCTGTGGTGAATTTGCGAAAGGGGTCGTTTAATCCTAATTCTATGATTTCTGTGAGTGCGAGGCGTTCGGCTACTGATAGGCCGACGGAGTTAGCATTGGCTTTGGGATTGTGGATATCTCGATCGTCCGGGACGATGTTGAAATCGCCGCAAATGCACAATTTAGGGGATTTGTCTAGTGCAATTTTGAGGTATTCTTGCAGCAGTTTGAGCCACTTTAGTTTGTACTCATATTTCTCGCTGCCGACTTCGGAGCCGTTGGGAACGTATACGCAAATGATGCTAATATCGTCGATTATTCCAGCTATTAGGCGTTTTTGTTCGTCAAAAATACCTGCGGTTTCGTCGCCGAGAATTGGGGCAAATCCGCTGCTGATTTGCGTTAAGGGCGATCGGCTAAAAATAGCAACGCCGTTGTAGGATTTTTGACCGGAAATGTAGCAGTTGTAGCCGAGGTTGATGAAGGGTTCTAGGGGGAAGTCTTTGTCTGTAACTTTGGTTTCTTGGAGGCAGAGAACGTCTGGGGAGTTTGTTTGCAACCAGCTAGTAACGTGTTCTAGGCGGGTGCGGATTGAGTTGACGTTCCAGGTGGCGATTTTCATTAATACAGTAATCCTAAAGGTGAGGTTATAGGGAGAGCGATCGCACCTATTTTAACCTATTTGATTCACTGTCAAGTTACTTGATTTGATAAATGTAAGCATCTTCGAGCCAGGTGCGATCGACATAAGTATTTGTCATTCTCGTGCCTGATAAGTCTAAATTCCACTTTTGCTGTATCTGACGCAAGCCCTTAATTAATTCATGTTTGGGGCTAACAGCTACAAGTGCTGTCCAATCGATTTTCAATTCTGGTTTAAGTTGGCGAAAGACTGACAGAATTTCCCCATAAGTTTTAAGAGGTCCTTGGCGATCGTGCAGAGGTGATGTGAGCATCAGCCGCCAGGTTTCTGGTTCGGGCGCGTAGATCCAGAGAGCAGAATCAACTGATAGATTTGCTGCATTTAGAGCGTCTATTAGTCTTTTACCTTCTTCTATTTCTTGACTTACCAATGTTGTTGTAGCCATTGTAAAAATCCGTGATTGGGGTCAGTAATTGCTGAGTAAATATCGAGGGATTCTTGGCGGTTATGTGTTTGATAACGGCTTTCTTCTGACCAGTCTTTGACCGTAGACCATCGCAATGAAAAATCAGGATCGTTGAGGAGAGACTTTAACTGTTTTTCAAGTTTAGCAACTTTAACCAACTTTTCTAAATCGTGAGTGTAACTGTCCATAACAGTTTTCTTGTCAGGAAAATCAAATTTTTTAGTTTGCTTGGCAATGCAAGCCTTTAAAGCGCATTCAATGACATAGCCGCTGAGGTAGTAAGCACCTGAGTATTGACGATTTTTGAGCAGCACTTCTACTTCTTTAAGTCGAGTGAGTGCTAGGTTCTGTAAATCCCGCCTATTCAAAAGTTTAGCATACCTCCATAAAATTTGACTATTTTAGCTCTAGTTTAGCAGAGCGATAAGTTTATCGGTTTTTGCTTCGGGTTTTGTTTGTTATATACTCTCTGATTACGGGCGCGATCGTAAAGTGCGCTCGCCCATTTTGTTGTACTGTTTCAACTAATGACCGTCGTCCTAAAGATTGCATGACATTTAATAGTTCTGCTCGTGATATTTGCAGGTTTTCTGGTATTTTTGAGATGTCTGCTGGTTCGGGGGTACTTGCTAGCCAACCCATAGCTTGTTGTTCGGATGCGGTTAGGCGATCGCACTGCTGGTGCAGCAGAGATTCTAAGTCACCTAAGAATAGGGTATCATAGGAGAGGAATTCGGAAACGCTACCGCTGAATAAGTCTTGAATCATAGTTGCAACTATATTTAACCATAGGGGATTGCCTCGGTAAAGGTCGATTAGTTCTGACCATTTCTCCGGTTCTCCTAAACCTTTTTCTCTGAATATTTCTTGTGCTTCGGGGCCTAAACCGTTGAGTTGCAGAGATTTGCAGGGGCGGTTTTCGCTTTCTAAGGTAGCGATTTCTCTGGGTTTTTCCCAACTCAGGAGGATTAAGCAACTGTTGTGGGAGGATTCTGTTAGTTGTTTGAAGAATGCGCCGTAATTTTCATATCCTGGTTGGTAATTTCCTGCGAGTTGTTGGCTGCTGAAGATTGTTTGGATATCATCGAGGATGATGAGACAGCGGTGCGATCGTAAATATTCTAGTAGGGGCAATCCCCCCGTGCTTGCCCTTTCTTCTGGATAGGGGGCGGGCACGGGGGCACCGCCCCTACAGAATTGAATTAAGTCGGTTTGGAGTGACGCCAGCGGTGGGGAGTTGCGGAGACTTCGCCAGATGATGCAATCGAATTCCTGTTGAATTTGTGAGATTAGTTGGAGAGTAAGGGCGGTTTTGCCAATACCGGATAAGCCTAGGATGGTGATGAGGCGGGTGCGGCTTAAAATCCAGTTTTCGAGGGTGGTGAGTTCGGATGTGCGGTTATAGAATAGGTTGGGTTCTGGTGCATCAGCTAAGTCGATGCGGGGCAGTTTTGCTGTTCGTTCGGGGTTTTGGGGAGTTTGGGGCGATCGCTTTTGTGAAATTTCCGAAGATTGTCCAGTTTCGCCACAGACATTAATATTATCATTGCCAATCTGTACGCAGTTCCCAGAATTTGAAATATTAGATGCTATCCATTTCTCAAACCTAGAACGAAAATTAGACTTGTGAAAGTCTACTCCCAAAGCAACTGAGAGTAATTTCCATAATTTGAAGCCAGCTTCTTTAACATATTTTTCTGACCGATGGTTGCGCTCTGCAATTTCCCGATATTTTTGATTGTCCCAAGCACCACGTAAAATAGACTTTTGCAGACTGTCTAATTGTTTTCCCGTTGTAGTAAAAGTCAAATGGTCAGACAGTTCTAAGGCTTCTTCAATGTCCATTGGTCTAGTTGATACAAGGATTTGTATTGATTATAACCTAACTAAATATGACTTTTTAGGTTTCGATCGACTAAATATGACTTTTTATGACTTAGTTGGTATAAAAAAACTACTAAATATGGCTTTTCCGGCTTGACGGAATTTAAAATTTATACAAAAATTAGTATCATCAGAGTAAAAATTGCGGTGTTATTTACATTCTTGACGAGACGGGAAACTTTGCCACGGGCTGCAACATCTATATATAGTCAGACTCGAAAGACTAAAACAAGCTGAAAAATATTACCAATCACCTTAATTAAGGAAAGTATTGTATGCACCAAAATCAGTCGTTGCAATCACAACTGCATCAACTCTTGCCTCAAAGTAACAGTGATTCGGACAAGAAAAATCCACTGATTAAGACATCTTTGTTGAAGGTAATTGATAATACCCTTGTATTTGACAATACAGTGTATCAAATACGGAATATATCCACTGTTGCACTGGCTGACCTCACACAAGAATACGCGATTAATACATCTGTGCCATCATGGTATTGGTTTTTACTTGCACTCGGCGTCATTCTTATTGCTTTTTATGGTCTTGGTATTCTCATTCTAATCTACGTGGGTTGGCTGTTTTTGCAGCATAGCAATCTGGAAAAAAGCCGGAAAGTCGAGAAGTACGGGCTAAGCATTGGTATGAACTCAGGGGAAGGAGTAATTCTCACAAGCAATAGTAAAGACTTTGTTCTGGCGATCATTGTAACTTTGTACAGAATCATGAATACTGAAGAAGCAAAAGCTTTAGCATTTAATTTTGATACTCTTAAAATTGAGAGAATAGAAGATAAATCGATCAAAATTGAAAACAGCTATGGTTCAGCAGTGATATCTGGACAAGTTGCAGGTGATGTTGTCAATAATGTCTAGTAATTTACAGGGATGAGTCACTTCAAGTTTTTGCAAAATAGGAGAAAGAAGCAATGACTGACAACAAATCAATAAATGCTCACGATGTTATCGGTAGCGTTGCTAATACTGGTGAAGTAGGTGGTAGCATTTCTGTCAATAGTGTTAACAATATGACACCTGAAGATAAAAAAACTCTTGCCGAGGCAGCAAAAGAAATTCAGCAGCTTTTAGATCAGTTATTTCTGACTTACCCAACAACAACGGTTGCTGAAAAATCAAAAGTTGCAGCGAAAGCTATGGAAGAAATTGAGAAAAAGCCTGATGTGAAGCAAAAGGTACTTAAAGCTTTGAAAGCTGGTGGAGTAGCAGCACTAATGGAACTTACAAATAATCCAGTCGTAAACATTTTAACTCCTATGCTTCAAAGTTTACTGGAAGAAGGTGAGTAAGCCTTAATAGCTAACTTGTGAAAAAAGCGATCGCCCTTACGTCCCAAATTGTCAAAAAGCGCGATCGCGCCTCTTCCCCTGTACTTGCAAAAAAATCACATCCAAGATAAACTAGGAAATAGAAACTAAGCAACCTCTGATGCTGAAAGCAAAAATATAATGAAAACTAAAAGCTTCACAGTCATCATTTACAAAGAAGAAGATATGTACATTGCCGAATGTCCAGAAGTCGGCACAATTGACCAAGGCGAAACCATAGAACAAGCGATCGCCAATCTCAAAGAAGCTACAAAGCTCTATCTCGAAGAGTGTCCTTTACCCGACGAAATCACTCCCAGGTTTGTAACTAGCATAGAGGTTAGCTATGCCTAGGTTGCCCAGAATATCAAGCCTAGAAGTAATTCGCGTACTAGAGCGTTTAGACTTTTATCAAGCCAGACAAACGGGTAGCCACGTTGTCCTTAAAAAGCCTCTTCCAGACGGAGAAATTGTTTGCGTTGTGCCACTCCACCGCGAGTTAAAAATTGGTACTCTCAGCGGTGTTCTAAAGCAAGCAAAGGTCACACCTGATGAGTTTATAGCTAATTTATAAGTGAGAATAACCGGGTTTCGCAGTAGATGAGTTTTTGTAGCTTGTAGGGGTCGATCGCGATCGTAATGAAATAACTATCGCCCTTACATCCCCATTTGTCAAAAAGCGCGTGAAGCGCAGCTATCCCGTAGGGAATCGCCCCTTCAACTTGCATCATTCAAACTAACTCCGACACTCTCAGCCGCCCTTCTACGGGTTCATATTCATCCTCTAAAAGCCAATACTGCGCCTCATCATAACTCTGACTAGAAAACACAACCTTATAACCCTCAGCCGGATCGTATATCCGACAATTTCCCTCAGCGTCACTTAGTAACAAAAGCAGATAAGGCGGTGAAAGATTTGGATCGATCCATACCTCTGTAAATTCCCAGTTATTCTTCACTAAATCGGCTTCGAGGCGTAACGTGGTATCGGTTTTCTGCATCAACTTTTATCTCTCCGTAGTAAAGTAAAAGACGGCTACCATCCGGGTCAATTCTATAACCAATTGATTCAGCAAAAAACATACCATAACGATCGTAGCCCCGAATCGTACCTGTAAATTCTCCATCTTCTATTATGGCTTGAGCTACCTGATTCATAGTAGCCTCATCGTTAAAAATATGAGCAGCACGTCCTTTATTAAGCAGTCTTCTCATTTGTGGCGTGTCTGGCAAGTGTTTAGCAATGTGCCTGCTGTCAAGGGTGATTTGGCGATTAATTCCACTCATTAATTAATTACTGAGCATACAAGTATGATTAAATCATGCGATCGCCCTTACGTCCCAACTGGTCACAAAGTGCGTGAAGCGCAGCACTCATGAACTACAATAAAGTACATAAAAAATTAGTCAGATATAACTCTAGCATATTTTGGGTTAAAGTTAAGATACGTTTACCATGAATCTAAAATCTAAAGTCTAAAATCTAAAATCGTATGACTGAGTATAGAGGCGATCGACAAACTAGCAACTTAGCAGCTATTCACCAACAAATCAATTGGCTTCAGCAACAGCCAGACGGCTTCCTATTTCAACAAAACTCCGGCGACAACTGCATCGCAGTAAAAAAAACAAAATCAGTGCTACTACTGCTTTTAGCAGACAGAGAAACCTTAATCACAAATGTAGCTCAATCAATCCTAGACCTCAACAACCCACTAAATTTAATCTTTCCCTATTCCCGATCCGTGCTGCTAGCATTAGTCTGGAAAACTCAGCCCAAAAAAATCTATGTAATCGGATTTGGTGGCGGCACCCTCCCCAGATTTTTTCACCACTATTTCCCTAACGCGATAGTCGAATGTACAGATATTGACCAAAAAGTAGTCGCAGTAGCTCAAAAATTTTTTGGCATTCAATTAGACGACAGACTCAAAGTAGTCATTCAAGACGGGCGCGAATATCTAGCCGAACAAGATTCCACAGTAAAAAACGATATAATTATCGTGGATGCTGGTTTTGGAAGCGGCTATATGCCCTATAGATTGGTGACACAAGAATTTTACCAACTGTGCAAAACTCGCTTGTCAAGCGCAGGTGTTCTAGTTGTCCACCTGTTCCACAAACAAGAGTTTAATGCGGCAGCGGTGAAAACAATTCAAACTGTGTTCGCACAAGTTTATATATGCAATTTAGAAGCCGGCAACAGCGTTGTCATTGCGACTAATGCTCCCGATTTAGCTAAAAATGAAATTTTCTTGAAAGCCGAACTTATTCAAGATTTCCACAATTTAGGATTTTCCTTAATAGAAATGTCGCTCCAGCTAAAAAAAGTAGCCCAATTGCCGGAATGGGTGAAAATTTGGGAAACGCTGCCAATTTTTACAGATGCTGAAATACCCGCCGGATATTTAGACTGAGAAATATACACAATTAGGGCTGTTAACGGAATCCGACAAAAAACTCTAATTGTAGGGTGCTTATGCCGGCCCCATCGGGCTGTAGGGTGTTTATGGGCGCACCATCGCTATGCCTTTAGCAAATCCCAATCACTCAACAGTTGATACTAGCTCAACAGTTGATACTAGAAAACATCAGTCTAAAAAATACTTGACAGTGAAAATCGGGCGGTGTAGTATAGAAGTAGTGCATAGAATTAAAAACATGAGACTAAAAAGTTGGGAGTCTCCCCGCAGCGAGGGTAGAAACTCCAAAGGTAAAGGCGGCTCAGCCAGGGCTCGGCAACTCAAAAAGCAACAGCAAACTCTGCGAAAACAGTTAAAAGCTCAACACGATCGACCAAACCACCAACAAAACCACCAACAAAACCATCAAGGGAAGGAAACCTATAATTCCTTCCCTTTTTTTGTATCTTTCTACTGCTGCTCAATCCCGCTGAATGTTCGGACAAATCGTGCTAGTAATGCTCGCCTGGGAGGGTTGCTCTTGCCAGCAATTGAGAATGCCTTGCAATTCCCCCTTCAAAGTTTCTAAGGCTGCAATTTGCACCGAAATTGCCTCTACCTTAGCCGTTAGATGCTGCTTCGCTTCAAAGCAAGGCAACTCTCCCCGATCGCGAACTTGTAAAATATCCTTAATCTCCTGAAGGCTCAAACCCAGAGCCTGAGAGCGTTTAATAAACGCTAACCTGTTGAATACCGCTTCCCCAAACAAGCGATAACCAGCGGGCGAGCGCTCCACCGCAGGAGACAGCAAGCCCATCTCCTCATAGTAGCGAACAGTTTTCACCGACAAACCGCTACAGGCAGCTACGGAGCCAATTTTGTACAGTTTCTCGGCAACAGAAATATTCATAAACTCAGCATCCAAGATCGAAAGACTTTTTTGCCTTCTCTTTTAGTGCCTCAAATCCAGGGAGTCGATCGGCACGTTGCCCAGTCACCATTGCCCGGTAATCTTAATAAGGAGGATTTTTTTTAGACACGTTAAGCA
Source organism: Microcoleus sp. F8-C3 (assembly GCA_036704825.1). Taxonomy (GTDB): domain Bacteria; phylum Cyanobacteriota; class Cyanobacteriia; order Cyanobacteriales; family Microcoleaceae; genus Microcoleus. Next base: position 28,200 of record JAUBSN010000097.1, read on the forward strand.
CGGGCAACTGAGGTCTAGAAGACTGAGGAGGAAGATAGTATTCGGGAGCAGGTGCGGGTTGTTCGGCTCCTGAGCGGTAAATTTGCCACCAGCGGAGAGCCATCGCCACCCCAGCGGTACCCAGCCCAAAAGCCAATAAAGAGCCGCTCGCACCGATGCTGCCGATAGCTGCATCGACAACGCCCACTGTCACAACAAAACTGGTAATTGGTTCTCTACGGTAAGCTGACCTCAAAAGTCGCGTCCACGAAGCATTCATTTGGTTTTACTCTGTTCTATATTTATTTACAATCTCTAAAACTTAGAGTTGGCGGAACGATCGGGATTTCTAGCTCAAAGACTAGCTTCACCTGCATTAATCTTCTCGCCTGTGGGGAATTGTACGGGAGCGAGGCAAAATTGCCAAGCTTGTCAAATCAAAATTCCACCCCATATATACCTCCAAAAGCCAGCTATTGCATTCGGGAACCGATCTCTCTCGACAGAGAAGTCGCTGGGCTTGTTTCTAATTAATATTTTAATCAATTCCCGAATTTGTCGCGGTCAGCAGAAGTCGCACCCGCTGCCGTTCGAGTCAAGACAAAGTGTCAGGCTGACCGCGCCATTGCTAAAATTAGTTGAGACCTAACCAGGACAGCAACCCCTGGCCTGTGACATACTCGATAATTAAAGTTAGAGAAAAACCGATCATCGCGGCTCGACCGTTAAGGCGTTCCGCGTAGCTGTTGAAGCCAAACTTTGGCTGTTCCAGTTTGGGAGTAACGGTGGGTTGTAGTTGTGTCATTGCTTTGGGTACCTGGCGATCGACGCTATTCAAATGTGAAATCCAATGTTAGTTACAAATCTTAAACATTGCTACTTCTATTATAAAGAGGGTTAACCGCCGTCAACCGTCCCCGAAGAGAAAAAACTGCTGCCAACTAATGCCAATTAATTATACCCGCTCAAAATATGACTAATCAGTTAGATAACGATAAGCTTCCTGTCGCCGTACAGCGAGTAGCCTTTGCCCTTCGTACAACAGGCTGGGTTTGCTTCTGGGTACAGTTAGTGCTAGCGGTGGTAGCGGGGATCATTTTGCTCTTTGCCATCCCCTTCGCCATCCCCAGCACTACCGCCCCCGGGGGTTCAAACAGTGCCGGCACCGGCGGGGGCGTATTTTTTGCCATTTGCGGGCTAGCCGTACTCGCTTACAGCGTATATCGCTCTTTCCGCTTCACTCGCTTGTCGAGACAACTGCGATCGCCCGCTAACGCTGTCCGCCCCAGAAAAGCAGACACCATCAAAGAGGTGCGGCTGTCACTGATGAGCAACTTGTCAGGAATGCTGCTGACGCTGATCGGCGCTGAAGCCATCAGCGGGACGCTTTTAGCAAAATCTCTAGCTCAGCCGCAAGCCTTGTTCGGTGCCACAGTTGATTTGGGCCGATTTATTCAGCCCCTAGATATATTTGTGGTACTCGCCAATACTCACGCCACTGTTGCCCATTTTGTCGGGATTTTCGGGGCTCTTTGGTTGCTCGATCGCATCCACCAGCAATAGACAATTGTTGACACTCCCCACGCATAGAATGCGGGGGATTCTTCTCTCACAGGCTCGACTCTAGACCGATATTACTATCGATCCCCGATAGAACGCCTCCAGAAGCAGTTTTACTCACGGGCTGCCCGACCGCCATGATACCTCTGTCTCTAATTACTTGTGCTGCTGCTGCAAGAGCGATGAGTGGTGTACCCGCACGACTGACAACTATGGATTCTGACATCCAAGGTTTTCTTACCAGTATGGGTTCCACATTGGGGGCAAATTTGACTCGTATAGTTTTTATCAACACGAGCAAAATACACCCCGCGCTTCCAACACACATGAGACAGAATCGAGAAGAATTGACCATAGGCTGCCTCGAGAGTATGTTTACCAAACATCCCCTTTGCCCAAGCCTTAAACTGAAGTTCCCCCCGTAGAGGGGATGTTCAAATCTTGCAAACCCTTACGCTATAAGTGAATAACAGCTTTTGACACCCGAGAGCGTACCCATGTATCTTAAGATTATTTTAAGATATTTTGGTACGCGCTCGCGGCATAATTGTAGTCATGTATATTGAACGTGTTCCAAACAGAAACTCTCCCCCTGCCGTATTACTTCGCGAGTCCTACCGCGAAGGTTCAAAAGTACGGAAACGCACTCTGGCAAACTTGTCTAAATTGCCCGACCATGCGATAGATGGACTGCAAGCCTTGTTAAAAGGTGGCGTAACGATAGCTTCTTTGCCTGACTCTTTTAAAATCACCCGTTC
>JAUBSN010000098.1:0-29386 GCA_036704825.1 Microcoleus sp. F8-C3
TTGTCTCTAGAAGTAAATCAATGTATTCTTCTGTAGCTTTTCGGTAGTTACCCTTCATCCTATCATCTTTAAAACTACAGCGGATTCCAGGTTTATGAAGTACAGTAGCAGCAGCTTGTAAACCAGTTTTTAAAGTGCTGTGGATTAACCCGCGTCAAGCGCCGTAGCTAGTAAAACATCAACCATCTTGGTAGTAGTGGGCGAAAACTTCCGTAAAAAAGCTTTGAGTTGTGACCACCATAATTCGATTGGATTAAAGTCAGGAGAATAGGGTGATAAATTCAGAACACTTGCACCAGCGGCTTGAATCAGTGGTTCAATCACGGCCAACTTATGGGCTGGTAGATTATCCATAACAACGACTGCACCCTCCCATAAGTTTGGCACTAAGCACTGTTCAACAAAAACTGCAAATGCCTGACTATCCATCGACCCGTTGAGCGTCATTAATCCTACTACTTTTTTTAAGCTGATTGCTCCAATAACTGTGACTTTTGCACCCCGATAAAATGGTTTTAAATCATAGACTCTACTACCACATTTTGAACGTGCATGGGTTCGTGTTAACCCCAATAGAACGCCCATTTCATCCAAAAAAACGAGGTGGTCAGGGTCGATATTTTTCACTTTGTCCCAATATTCACACCTCAAAAGTTGCACTCGGTCGGTGGCAGATTGACTACTCCGTATTGTCTTTTTTTTCGCGTCAGATTTTGTTTGATTAATTCGCGACACATCATACTAGGACTGACAGATTGTTGGTAGCTATCTAGCCAATATTCACAATATTCTAATAAGGTACTATCAGGATATTTTTCTACCATCTGGGTCAATTTAGTTGTGGACGAGTGCAACACACTTTTAAGGCTTCCACCCTGTTTTTTTGGTTGAACGTGACCAGTCGTTTGTTTTTGTTTTAAGATTTTTTGAACAAACGCTTTACTCACATCAAAACGTTGGGCTACTTTCCTGACTGATGTATCACCTTGTTCATAGGCTTTAATTATTTTTTTACGAAACTCGATCGAATAAGCTTTCATTTTTTCTGCTGATGTACTGAATGTAGTGTACCACATTTACATGGAATTTGCTGTATCTAATCGATCCGGATCACCATGAATACTCCAATAAGCTACTTTTCTGAGAGAACATCCAATTAGTTCAGCAGTTTGAGCTTGTGTATTTCCGTTATTTAGTAACAAAAAAATTAAGGCTATGAAGCCGAATGTCTGGATGATCATGCTCTTTTAATACTTGTTGAAGAGTTTCCTTTGTTTCGCAACTTAGAAAATTTTTAGCAGGCATTCACTTTGTCTGAATATCATTATGTTATATTATACCACTATGCGTTTTAAATGCACAACAGCTTATAATGAATGGCGTAAACTCCAGCTTCTCCCTAATTTATGGATATTGCCGAAGTTTTGACACTGGCAGATGAGCTAATTTTTGCTAAGACGGGAAAGCATTTAGATTACGTGCAAGAAGCTATTCTGCGGGGAACTTTACAAGACACAACTTACACGCAAATTGCTCAAGAAGTTTACTCAAGTCCCAGTCATGTCAGAAATGTCGGATCGCAACTTTGGAAAATACTTTCTAAAGAATTGAAAAAAGATATTACTAAAACAAATTTTAGGGCTGTATTAGAGAAGGGTAAAATTTATAATTATCAATCAGCAATTGTTGAAAATATAACAGGCGAGAGTATAACAGTTAATAATAAGCTTAACATTTGTCGTGAAAAAGTGCGATCGCCCAAAACACCTCAAAACCCCCAACCAACAGCAAAACAGCCCCGCATCGACTTAGACGACGCACCAGAAATCTCGACATTTTTCGATCGCACATCCGAACTTTCCACCCTCAAACAATGGATTTTGGAGAACCGCACCCGTCTCATCAGCATCTTAGGATTAAGCGGAATCGGCAAAAGTGCGATCGCACTCCAACTAATCCAACACATTCAATATGAATTCGACTGTATAATCTGGCGAAGCCTTCGCAACGCGCCACCCCTCCAAACACTCCAAACCGACATAATTAAATTCCTATCGCAGCAGCAAGAAACCGAATTACCCTATTTGATCGACTATTTGCGTTCGCACCGCTGTCTGATCGTCCTCGATGACGTGCAAACCATCTTCAGCAGCCAACAACTAGCAGGAAACTATCGATCTGGCTATGAAAACTATGGCACTTTCTTCAAACAAATAATAGAATCATGCCACAACAGTTGCATAGTTTTGCTGAGTTGGGAAAAACCCAGAGAAATTGCAGCCTTAGAAAGCCATCATAAAAATTGTCAAACCTTGCAACTCAATGGTTTAAGCGAATCAGCGCGAGAAATATTCACAGAAAAAGGCCTAGCCGAATCGGAAAACTGGTCAGACTTAATAGACCTTTACCGAGGAAACCCCTTGTGGTTAAATACAATAGCCGCTGCAATTCAAGACTTATTTAGCGGCAATATTTCAGAATTTTTATCCTATGACAGCCTAGTCTTAGGAGACTTAGAATATTTATTGCACCAACATTTTCAGCGCTTGTCAGACTCCGAAAAACAAGTAATGTCCTGGTTGGCAAATCAAAACAAACCAGTCGAAATCTCCAAAAAACCAGCCCTTCTCGAATTATCCGCTTATCCGCTTCAGAATTCCTCAAAGCCGTCGAATCCTTGAGACGGAGGTTATTAATTGAAAAAGTCCAAAAAGGCGATCGCACCCTCTTCCAACTCCAACCGGCGATCGCAGAATACATAAAAACCAACATCAAATAAACAGTTGACAGTTAACTTGACGATCGAAACGGCGATCGTATTGCAATTAATTCTGTAGGGGCGGGTTCACCAACAATATTTGAAACAAACAAACAGGTAAAATAAACCCGCCCCCACCCACACATAGGGTCGGGGCGGGTTTATAAATACCCTGGATGTGAATTAGAAATACTGGTGAACCCGCCCCTACAGCAACTATATCTATTTAACCGGACACGATATAACTTGAAAACATCCAAACCCATAGCGCGTCAATCCGCGTTCATCAGCGGTTAAAAAATAAAAACATCAAACTAAGCATGAGGCCAGAAACCGGGTTTTTTACCGAATCAGTAGGCTGCAACGCGTCTTTTCATAAAAAACCCGGTTTCTTTAGTCGGAGTGAGATCGCGAACTGTTTCAGCAAAACTTGCATCCAAACATCCGCATTTAGCCTTAAAATTAAAAAGACTGACTAGCCTACATTGCCCTATGTTTGAAGCCCTCGCCGATCGACTCGAATCCACCTGGAAAAAACTGCGCGGACAAAATAAAATCTCCGAGTCCAACATCCAAGACGCCCTCAAAGAAGTCCGCCGCGCCCTCCTGGAAGCCGATGTCAACCTCCAAGTCGTCAAAAACTTCATCTCAGAGGTAGCGGCAAAAGCACAAGGCGCAGAAGTCGTTTCAGGCGTCCGTCCCGACCAACAATTCATCAAAATCGTCCACGACGAACTCGTGCGCGTCATGGGGGAAACCAACGTACCCCTCGCCACCGCCGACTCCGGGCCCACAGTCGTGCTCATGGCCGGTCTGCAAGGTACCGGGAAAACCACAGCTACCGCCAAACTCGCACTCCACCTCCGCAAGCAAAATCGTACCGCACTGCTAGTCGCAACCGACATTTATCGACCAGCCGCGATCGACCAATTGCTGACTCTCGGCAAACAAATCGACGTACCAGTATTTGAATTAGGCAAAGACATTGACCCCGTAGAAATTGCCCGCCAAGGCATCGAACACGGCAAACAAATTGGCATTGATACCATCATCGTCGATACAGCAGGTCGCCTGCAAATTGACCAAGACATGATGGCAGAATTGGGCCGCATCAAACAAACAGTAGAACCCCACGAAACGCTGTTAGTTGTTGATGCCATGACCGGCCAAGAAGCAGCAAATTTAACCCGCACCTTTCACGAACAAATCGGCATTACCGGTGCAATCTTAACCAAATTAGACGGCGACAGCCGCGGCGGTGCAGCTTTATCAGTGCGGCAAATATCCGGCGCGCCAATTAAATTTGTCGGCGTCGGGGAAAAAGTGGAAGCCTTGCAACCATTTTATCCCGATCGCATGGCATCTAGAATACTCGGCATGGGCGATGTCTTGACGCTAGTAGAAAAAGCGCAAGAAGAATTCGACATCGCCGACGCCGAGAAAATGCAACAGAAAATGCTCACGGCAAAGTTTGACTTTACCGACTTTCTCAAACAAACCAGACTGTTAAAAAATATGGGTTCCCTCGGCGGCATCATGAAAATGATTCCGGGGATGAACAAACTTTCAGACGAACAAATGCGGCAGGGAGAAGTGCAGCTAAAACGCACCGAAGCCATGATCAATTCGATGACAGTTGAAGAACGCCGCAATCCCGAACTTTTAGCAAGTTCTCCATCCCGCCGCCGCCGCATTGGCAAAGGCGCAGGCTACGCTGAAAACGACGTAACAAAACTCGTCAGCGATTTCCAGAAAATGCGTACAATGATGCAGCAAATGAGTCAAGGCAACTTTACAGGCATGGGAGGATTGCCCGGAATGCCGGGAATGCCGGGAATGGGCGGCCCCGGAATGCAGCCCGGTTCCCGCGGCTATATGGGTGCCCAGCAGAAGAAGAAAAAGAAAAAAGATAAGCCTAAAAAAGGTTTCGGACAGTTGTAGAAAATATCAAAAATATTGCACCATTGTCAAAAATTTGTAGGGGCGGGTTCACCGATCGTAATTGCCTAAAACACACAATCTCGTAAACCCGCCCCACCCCGTGCGAGAGTCCTTTAATTTTTTTTTGTTGCCGAGTTCAATCTAAAAAACCCTGGAATTGAATATGGTACAAATATTTACTGAACCAGAAACAATCTCTATAGAATTGCCAAATGCGATCGGTCTCTTTGTCACCCCAGAACAATTCGAGGCCCTAGCATTGGCAAATCCCGACTTGAGATTAGAGAGAACCGCACAAGGAGAATTAATAGTGAATCCACCCACAGGAGGAGAATCAGGCAATCGGAATCTCAGCATCAGCGGACAACTCGATCGCTGGTGCGAAGTAAATGAGGATTTAGGAAAAGGATTTGATTCTTCTACCGGATTCATCCTCCCTAACGGTGCTCGCCGTTCACCGGACGCTTCTTGGATAAATCGAACTCGTTGGGAAGCACTAACGGCACAAGAACGCAAAGGCTTTGTTCCACTTTGTCCCGACTTTGTAGTAGAATTGCGTTCGGCATCCGACAGTCTCTCCACCCTTCAAACTAAGATGCGGGAATACACCGACAACGGCGCAAGATTGGGCTGGTTAATTGACCCGCAAAATCGGCGCGTAGAGATTTACCGACAACAAGCAGAAGTAGAAATATTAATTAATCCAACCGAGTTATCCGGCGAAGATGTATTGCCAGGATTTGTGTTGAATTTAAGGCGAGTTTGGGGTTAAATTTACGGAGAGATTCCTATGGTGCAAACAATTACTGAACCAGAAACCATATCTATAGAATTGCCAAATGCGATCGCCCTAACCGTCACCCCAGAACAATTCGAGGCCCTAGCATTGGCAAATCCCGACTTGAGATTAGAGAGAACCGCACAAGGAGAATTAATAGTGAATCCACCCACAGGAGGAGAATCAGGCAATCGGAATCTCAGCATCAGCGCGCAACTCGGCAACTGGTGCGAAGCACACGAAGATTTAGGAGAAGGTTTTGACTCTTCTACCGGATTCATCCTCCCTAACGGTGCTCGCCGTTCTCCCGACGCTTCCTGGGTGAGTCGAACTCGCTGGGAGGCACTAACTCCAAAACAGCGAAAAGGCTTCGTTCCGCTGTGTCCAGACTTTGTAGTAGAATTGCGTTCGGCATCCGACAGTCTCTCCACCCTTCAAACTAAGATGCGGGAATACACCGACAACGGCGCAAGATTGGGCTGGTTAATTGACCCGCAAAACCTGCAGGTGGAGATTTACCGACAGCAGACAGAAGTAGAAATATTAATCAATCCAGCCGAGTTGTCTGGCGAAGACGTACTGCCCGGATTTGTGCTGAATTTGAGGCGAGTGTGGCGTTAAACAGCTTCTAATTGTGATTTGTCGTTTTTCAAAACAAGCCTCTAAGAACTTTGAATCGCTTGTCTAAATTCGCGCATTGCCTGAAGGTGATTTTCAATATTGATACACCGCGCCAACAGTACAATATCTAAATCTGGCAGAACAAAAGAGCGATCGACCTCTGCATATCCATCAGCCCCCAACGAATACATACGAAGTGCGCCATTTTCCCCAAACCAAACTTCAGGAATTTCCAGGCGTTTGTAAGCTTCCAACTTGTCAATACCACCGCTAGTCACCACCACTTCCACCGCCAAATCGGGAAATTCTCGGTTAGATCCCAATCTATAAGATTTATCAGCTTCTCGCTTCACCAATCCCGATGGACTTTCCAGCGTCATCGAGCCAGTAGGCTGATAATCAATTCCCATTTGAAGCAGATAAAGATCCAGTAGAGAACCAATTCGTTCTTTAACGGTTTCATGTTTTTCTCCCGGCATACGTCTAATCTCCAACACCCCATCTAAAAACGACAGCCGCACCCCCGGACGCGAGAGCAACTGTTCAACCACCTTAAACTCTCTCCAGCTTAATCCGTCAATTAAGATAGGTTCATCTACCCTTTCTAAAGTTGTTTCTAAAGTTGTCGTCATCCCAACCGCTCCTTACTCAATCCAATCTTAATTATATCTGCGTTCATCTGCGTTAATCTGCCGACATCTGCGGTTGCAATCCCATCTACTGTCCCAAATTTCCCTTGTACTCGTCCGGTACAAACTCCGTAACAACTTGGCCGCCGCCGCCGTCCCCTTTGACAATCACAGTTTGATTTTTCAACTCTCCCGCCGCCCTCGGCCCAGTCAAATTAAACACCGGATTTAGCTGCCGGTAAACCACATTTCCTTCCGCATCGAAAGTCTGGTTAGTTAAATACCACGTTACTCGATCGGTATTTAATTGAGCTTGACGTTTTTCCCCAATTCCCACCACATTTCCCGTCAAATAAAAAACTTTTTTCTCTAAATCTCCCCGCCCCGTATCCCCAGTCATCGTCACCTTTTCCACGCGGTGAAAAACCTTCACAGGTCCCGGCGATACCACAGATTGCGCCGGAAAATTCCAACTCATCAAACTGCTTTCTATTTGCAGCGGCGGGTCGGATGGCATCAACTGAGCATTTTTTGTCAGCGTCGCAATCTTGGTTTTTAAATCTACATCTACTCGATCGGCAAAACCGCTGTCTGTTACTATTTTATCTTTGTATCTGTCAATTTGAGTCGGTTTGTCGCTGTTTACCTTTTGTTGCTCCACAAACCACACTAAGTGCTCGGTTTGCAATTGCAAAGCCGGATCTTTAACATTCGCCACCACAGAGCCGAATAACTCCATCCTCTTAGCCCTACTGAAAACTCGCGCTTCCTTAGCTGAAGCCGTCACCTGTTTGTTCTCTCCCGTCAAATTGTTGCGGACAACTAAAACATCTTCCTTCGGTCTCCACTCTAACTCATTTCCGCGCAATACGACTCCATTTTTCAGGTCTTTAGCGACTATATTACCTTTGAGAAAAACTTGATTTCCTTCCTGAAATACCTGCCCCGTTTCTCCCTGAATGTCGTAAATTTCTTTGCCGTCTTGAAACAGTTTGCCCACAGGTTTCTGAACGTCAACTATTTTTTTGTCTTTACTGTAAACGGCATTTTGCGAGTTTACTTTCCAGAACGTCTCGCCCTTTTCGTTTGCTTGTTCTAGAGTTACTTTATTCAAAGTTAAAGTGCTGTTTGACTGTTGAGCAGTTTTGAGATCCTCAGCTAATTTGTTCTTTTGAGTTTCTTGCGGCACCGCACAAGCACCAATCCCCAAAATCAGTGCTGGTAAAAATAGCAGCACCAATTTTGGGGATTTGAGATTGGGAATTTGGGATTTGAGGTTAATCATTGGGAATGGGAATAGGGAATGGGGAATGGAGAATGGGGAATGGGGAATTGATAATTGGGTATTGGAAAACACTTAATCAAAAATTAAAAATGTGTTATTGTTTGTCTAAATTTTTAACTTCTAATCCTCAATGATTCAACCCATTAACCATCACCTATTAACCGTTGCCCATTACCCTTTACCACATCCCTATCTGTCGTCGTGTTCCTCCATCAAGCTCAGACCCGATAAAGGGCGGTAAGCATAATTAGGGCGCGATGTTTTTTGGATGTCGTCCTTAATCATTTCCAAATCGATATAGCGATCGGCTACATTAATCAAACTGTCGCTCGTCATCGATCGCAAACTCACCACCTCAACCCGCACGCCGCGATAGCTCACAGCGTCTACAGCATAAGCCAAATCGCCGTCACCGCTGACCAAAACCGCCGTGTCGTAAGACCCCACTAAAGCCATCATATCCACAGCGATTTCTACATCTAAATTCGCCTTCTTAGAACCGTCCGGCAACTGTACCAAATCCTTAGAAATCACCCGGTAGCCGTTGCGGCGCATCCACAGCAAAAACCCCTGCTGTTTCTCGTTAGTGCGATCGACGCCCGTGTAGAAAAAAGAGCGCAGCAGCCGCGAACCCGCAGTTAAACGGCACAGCAGCTTAGTGTAATCAATCTCAATTCCTAACTGCAAAGCCGCGTAAAAAAGGTTAGAACCGTCAATAAAAATTGCCACTCGACCCCGATTTTCTAGAACCTGTTCCGGCGTAAAAAGGTCGTTGCTTTCTATCCTATTCAACATGATTGTTATGCCTCAATTTTTATGAAAGATTGGTAAGGAAATAACTGCTAATTCGTAGTCTGTCATAACACCCAGAGCGCTGGCTGCCAACTGTGAAGGTGCTGTTTACAGCAGTTCGAGCCGCTTAAAAACAGGTTGGGCTTCCCCCAGAGTTTGGTTTGCTGGCAAAGCGCCCCAGGCAGCATGAGCTGCAAAATTCGCTAAACTGTTAACTGTAACTCGATCGTTAAAGTCAATTGAAAAACCTAGCTGCTGATAGATAGCGTTGCTGATATTGGGAATAATCGGCGATAAAAGGTAAGATGCTAGTCTAACAGATTCCAGAACAGAATATAGCACTTGTTCTACACCTTCGATCTGTCCCTGCTTGTACAAACTCCAAGGTGCTTGCACGTCAATAAACTTGTTCCCGGCTCGAACTAATGCAAGCACGGCTTCGCAAGCCTTGCTAAAAGCCAAGTCTTCGTAAAAACCCGCTACTCGATCGCCCAAATCCAGGCTCATACCCTTAAGAAGGTTGTCGCCATCCAAGTTTTCTCCCAACACATTTGGCACGCAGCCACCGCAATATTTGCGAGCCATGTTTAGGGTACGATTGAGCAAATTTCCCAAATCATTTGCTAGCTCAGCATTCAATATATTGATAAACCGAGTTTCGTTAAAATCGCCGTCCTCTCCGAACTCAATTTCTTTGAGGAAATAGTAACGCACTGCATCAGCCCCGTATTTTTTGACCAATTCGACAGGGTTTAAAGTATTACCCTCCGTTTTCCCCATTTTTTTGCCGTCTTTGGTCAAAAACCCGTGAGCGAAAACGCGGCCCGGCAGCTGCAGATCCGCAGACAACAGCATTGCCGGCCAGTAAACTGCGTGGAAGCGAAGAATATCTTTGCCGATCAAGTGCAGGTCAATGGGCCACCATTTAGATAAAGCATTCTCCAACGTCGGGTCGCTGTCAGGATCTAGCAAAGCTGTGACGTATCCCAGCAAAGCGTCAAACCAGACGTAAATGCTGTGACTGGGGTCAACCGGCACCGGCAGACCCCATGCCAGATTCACTCTCGAAATCGAAAAGTCTTGCAGTCCAGAGTTGACAAAGCTGAGCAGTTCGTTGCGCCGGCTTTCCGGCGCGATGAAGTCGGGACGTTCTGCGTACAATGCCAGCAGTTGGTCTTGATACCGCGACAGACGGAAAAAGTAGTTTTCTTCGTCGCGCCACTCAACTTCTTTGCTGGTGTGGATGGAACACCGATTTCCCGGCAACAATTCCCGTTCATCCTTGAATTCTTCACAGGAGACGCAGTACCAGCCTTGTTGCTGGTTCAAGTAGATGTCGCCGGAGTTCCAGACGCGCTGGAAAAATTCTTTGACAATGTACTCGTGGCGCCGCGAAGTTGTGCGGATGAAGCGATCGTACTGGATAGAGAGTTGCTCCCACAGCGCCTCAAACGCCGGAACAACTGAATCGCAGTGAGCTTGGGGCGATCGTCCCAAACTCTCGGCTGTCCGCTGAATTTTCTGCCCGTGTTCGTCCGTCCCCGTAACCAGCAAAACAGATTTGCCCCGCAGCCGCTCAAATCGGGCTAGGGCATCCGCAGCCATAGTCGTATAAGCGCTGCCAACGTGAGGTAAATCGTTTACATAATACAGAGGCGTTGTTATCGCAAAGGTATTCTTAGTTTTATCAGTCGATTTCATTGAATGCTAAAAGAAAATTCCCTAAATTTCGTTTCGATCTTAACTCAGCGGTTAATTTTTTTTTTGACTGGCAATCAACCCAAATTCACGGCAAGTTATTTGCAATTGTTTAACCCGGGCTATTCCCAAAAGAAATATTGCTTTCATCTCCACACTAATCTTTTTTAGTTGTTTTTTACGAACTCTCTAAAATGTCTTAATATTTTGACATTCTGCTGTCTTGGGAAGCGACGATCCCAGGGTCCGCGCCTCATCTATTCATTGGTCGCAGGCAGTATCCCTAGAGCGGGTTTAGCAGCCCACCCGGTTGGCAACAAAACTCGTCTGTCGGGCTGCTAAACCCGCCCTTCGACTAACGCTCCGCGACCACTTTCTGTTAATGCGCGATCGCTCACCATCGCCATCTCTTTCTCCCGATCGCTGGAAAGTCGATCGCCCGCAACTCCTGCCACTTTCCGGCTCCGAAAGTGGACTCAGAAACCGGGTTGTTTGCGAAACTCTCTTGTCAAGCGCGAAGCTTTAGTTTCTTACCTCAAAAAGAGTATCAAACCCACATTCGGCACCTTCAACTGTCACCATCGGTTTTTACTTATTTTGATCCGGCAATCAAACTATAAATCATACTATAGCGGTTCTCAAAAAAGTGAGGTATGCCCTGCGCGGGCTTGCGCGGGCTTGCGCGGGCCTGCGCGCCCCAATTCCCAATTCCCAACGAGCACCTCATGTTACTGAGAAAGGCTATACAATACCGTATATTAACGGATAAAAAACTTTTTAAAAGCATAATTGGTTACTTTGAAGATATAGTTTTCTGCGTAATTATGCTGTATGACACCCCAGGCTGTGGAATGTGGGATCAAAGCCTAGTTGTTTTGTCACCAAACCCGGTTTTTAAAGGTGGCGAGTACATCCACAGACAATAAAACCCCAAGCCAGTTAAGCTTGGGGCTATCAAATTAGGGTGCATCTAACAACGGATTATCCGATCGCCCTCGATCGCCATCAGGAAAACTAACTCGATTTCCACCAATAGCTTCTGACAAATAATCCGCCGCAGCTTCCACCACCGCGATCGCATTTTCGTAAACCATCCGCGTCGGCCCCAAAACCCCAACACTACCCACCGGCACCGATCCCCGGCGGTAAGTCGAAGAAATCAGAGTACAACCGCGAATTGGTTCTAAAGAATTTTCCGAGCCAATACGCACCGTTACCCGCTTCCCTGGGGTATCCAACTCCGGCGATTCAAAAATCAAAGGCCACAGCAATTCCTGCTCTTGTTCGAGCAGTTGCACCAGGGTTTGAACTTGCTGCAACTGCGAAAACTCAGGCAAGCGCAGCGCTTCTGCCAAACCGCCGATCAGAATGCGCGTGTAGGTGGGATTGCTTTGGCGGCTGCTCAAAGCAGTCAGCATGGTTCCCATGCACTCAGCGTACAGCTCAAAGTCCCGGTCTAACTCGCTCCAGTCTAAAGCCGAGAGTTCCCAGAGCGATCGTCCCCGCAACTTGCTGTTCAAAAAATTCGACAAAATCTGCAACTGGCGATCGACAATTTCGACATCAGGGGTGTTACCTTCTGCGTCCCTCGGCAACTGCACCAAAACCGACTGAGTTTCGTAAGCATCAGTCACCACGATCAGCATCACCTTTCCGGGCTCTAGCTGCACCAGTTGCAAGTGGCGCAAGCAAGCCATATTGGTTTGCGGTATGGTGATCATGGCTATGTAACCGCTGATAGTTGCCAGGATTTGAGCAGCGCCGCGGAGTGCCGCGTCCATGCGACCATCAGACCAATTGAGTTGGTCTAGTACATGTTCCACCTTGCGAGCCAGCGTATCAGACGGCTGAATCAACTGGTCTACATAAATTCGGTAGCCCGAGTCAGAGGGGACTCGTCCTGCCGAAGTGTGGGGCTGATAAAGCAGTCCAGCTTTTTCAAGAGTCCCCATCGCGTTGCGAATTGTAGCTGGGCTGACGCTGAGGTTGAATTCGTCAGCCAAAGCTTTTGAGCCAACGGGTTCCGCTGTAGCTATGTAGTGGCGAACCGTTGCCCAAAGGATGTGTTGTTGCCGATCGGTGAGGTTAACGCGCACAGATATTTAAGCAGAATTAGAATTGAGAGTTGAAAGCCACTATTAAATGAAAGCCTCTGTCCTTTAGGGCGATCGGGCAGAGTTATTTATTTAACATAACAGATTTAGGTGAAAGAAGAAGGAACACCGAAGAAGCTACAGGGAAGAATGTTTTAACTTTTAACTTGTATAGCAAGCGTCCTGACGGTTAGGAGGTTCTTGATTGCACTTTCTTGATGGGGTCAATTGTTTCTTCACATCGACGATCTTCTGCTATAACTTTCTATTGGGGAGCTTCGCTTCCCCGAACTGGAGTTGTGCCAAATACCGCATTCCTCGGCTTTGCTTTTCCCAATTCCTTTTAATAAGTGTGTTCGTGAAGAATATTTTGCAGGTAACTAGCCACTGCATCCGGCTGTTCCACCATTGCCAAATGGCCGCAATCGGGAATCTCCAGGACATTCTCGCCGCAACCTTGGAACATCCAGTGAAAGCTAGCCAAATGCAGCACGTATTTTGGTTCCATAATTTTGTCTTTAGTCCCGGCAATAAAATAAACAGGCTGCTCGAGTCGGGACACAATTTGCGGCAAGAGGTGAATCTGGGCTTCTGTCGTGGAGTCCAATAAAGCCCCCAAAGCTGCTTCTGGATGAGCTCCCACGAAATCTATTAAGCGCTGCCGTCCCCAGGATCTGCCGATCGAGCGGGATACAGAATCGCGGGCAAACAGGTAATCTGCTAAGGGCAAGCGAGGCAGCCAGCCGGGACGCATTGTCACTAGCTGCTTGCCGACCGCTCGAAACCGCTCGAATTCTTCCTTAAGATAGATGCCGCCCCCTGCATTGATGCAGACCACGCCTTTAACGCGATCGGATAATTTGCTGGCTCCCCATAGAGCGATCGTACCGCCGAGAGAGTGTCCCACCAGCCAAGCAGAAGATATATCGAGTTTTTCGAGTAAAAGTTCCAAATCGCCAGCGTAAGCTGCGGGAGTATAGCAGGAATTTAGCGGTTCGGAATCCCCATGATGAACGCCACCGTCGGATTGAGAATTGCCAAACCCCCGCAAATCGTAAGTAAGGCACTGATAGTTTGATGCCAAGCGATCGGTCAAAGGTTGCCAGTAGTGGCGGCTTAACAGCCAGCCGTGGACAAATACCAGAACCGGAGAAGTTGCAGTCGGAGCCGTCAAATCGTAAGCGTGCCGAACCCCTAGGATGTCTATTGTTGCCATAATTTTATCCTACCCGCTCCATAAGACCTATGTAAACCTATTTACAGCTTTTCTCAGGAAGAGGGAGTAGGCCGAAACCCTCTGTTCTCAAGCTTTTTCAGTTGAATTGTTTACCTCGTCTACCCAAGAAGCGCTATAAGTTGAGCCAAAAAGACTCAACTTTATCGATTTACCGCATACTTCCTGCTGCAACGTGGGGTCTTAAGTTGACGCTACAAGATTTTTGTCCGCTGCACTGGCAATCTTGGCCTAGCTTGCCCTTTTATGCGATTTATTTTCGATAATTTGGGTGTTGGCAATCTGAATAAATTCTTGTTTTAAGCGGTTATTAACTCAGTTTACAATAGCTAAATTAGAGATAATTTTACAACTTAAACTATTGATTGCAACAACACTTATAATAACTTTTGACTTTAGTTGCCAAGCGTTTGTGTCATTCGCTGGCTGTAGGTAGTTTTACGGTTCGATCCGTTGCTCTCAACGCCAATATTGACAGCATTATCCCGTTCTCCCAATTGTCAGCGTGTCTTGCTACTCCAGAATGTTGAGGGAATTAAAACCTGTTTGTTATGAGGTTTTAATTCCGTCTCAAACGAAAGTATAGCCTTTCTCAAAAAAGTGAGGTATGCCCGCGGAGACCGCAGAGGCCACGGAACGCTATGCCCTAGAGTACCTCATATGAAAGCTCGAAAGGCTGTACCACTTATTCAATACTTGGGACAGTTTTTGATAGCCAACCGTAGAAGAAGGATTTTAAAGCTCCAAGGCGATCGCGCTACCAACGGAAAATCCCTGTTTTCAGAGTACGAACTAAAAACAGTCCGGACTATTGCTTGTTAAACTCGCCTATTTATCTGGCACGTCTTTTTGATTATGGCGGTTATTTTGTAGATAAAATATGCCATCAAACTTAAAAAGCTTGACAACATCGTTTCCGCGTGTCCCATGTTTGTGAGAACCGCTATCTACACTCGTTGGTACGAACTATTTTGCCGAGCTTTTTATCCAATCTCACTGGAAAAATTCTGCAAACTAATGTCTACTTATAGAAATCTAGTTATTTAGGGAGCATCGGCAGCTTGCCCTAAAATCGCTCGCCTAGCAATCTTTGTCGCACCCCCTCAGCGATTTTCTGCCCCAGATACTCGGGAATTAAACTTTCATTGGGTCCCAACAAGTAGAGAATTAGGCGAGTTCGCCCCCGCCAAACCAGCAAATTAGCATTTACCACCAACAAGTCCTCTTGCCAGATGGCATACATAACTTTGTAAAAAAGTCCAGGTTGATTATCTGCTTCAATCAGCAAAGCTGGCAAGTGGAAAACCGGATCTACGTAGAATTCAGTTGCCACATCTTCTAAACCCGCGTCTAAATTAAATTCCACCGCCAACATCTCTTCAACCTCAAAATGCCCCGCCAATGCCTCTCGAACGGCTCTACAGACGTTTTCTGCTGTTTTATCTGCCAGTACCTTGCCACCGCGAGATACGACCAATTTGATAAATACCAGCATGGGCGGGTAAATTTGACCGTACAGACTCAGACTGTGAATCGTCAGCCCGTAGGCCGCGAGCACTCCAAAAATATCGCTCAATAGAAAAGACTGGTTCCGGTAAGCAAAATGCAGGGCACTTTTGTTACCTTCGGCTCGGATTTCGATGACTGCTTGCCGAGTTTTGTAAAGCTGGTAAGCTAATTTGAGGTTTTGCAACTGGATTTCGCTGCTGACAAATTGCTCGTAAAACTGCGGAAACGCTCGGTTAAAGCGCTTGAGAAGTTCTAGTGTAGATGGTTTTAAACCCGAAGCCATAATTGAGGAGAAGGTGCGGGAAATATAATAGGTATTGACTCTTCCATGCCTTATGGCAATGGGATTTTCGATTCGACGATTCGACTTAAATTGTGCCCGTCTCCTCACTAAAAGCAAAAGTCAAATCTGTCTGAGAACTTATCACGAGAATGTCACCGTTGCGCCATTCCAGTGGTATTTCCCACCGAGGGTATAAGTTCCGGCGCGATCGGCGGCACTCAAAAGAAGCATTTCCCAAAATGCCTCTGTCCTGGTTCGGCAACAAATTTTACCTTAAAAGCGGCTTGTCCGGGCACTGGCTAGCAGAACGTTCTACCAAACTTGACAGAATCAAAAAAGCGCAGACTCAATGTTGGACGACAAATCCCTGTTTTCGGCGTAAGATGAGTGTACCGTAAACTGTTCCTCAAGAGGCTACCGGCAATTGATCCTACGCCGATCGGAGTGGGTTTATCTGTCGGGTTCTCTTTCTCGTCGTCCAACTTCTACTACCTTAACCGCGCCTGCATGGGTTTTTGGAAAAACTTATTTAGTAGTTCTGAGTCTGCCTCTGTACCCCAAACAGCGGATTTTGAGGAAGATGTGGCTGTTGGGTTAGGCGATCCGCTTTCCCCAACGTTTCGCAAACCCGCCAGCGGCAACGCTCGCATCTTTTTCAGTTGCGATCGGGACATTGACCTCTACGAACTCGAAGAACTTTGTAATGCAGTGGGTTGGTCCCGCCGTCCCCTGCGTAAAGTCAAAAAAGCGATTGTGCACAGCTTCCTAGTCGTCTCTATGTGGGAGATGCGGGGCAGCCAGCGACGGCTGGTAGGTTTCGCCAGAGCGACTTCAGACCATGCTTTTAATGCCACGCTTTGGGATGTGGTAGTTCATCCTGACTACCAGGGCAAAGGCATGGGCAAGGCGCTGATGAAATACATTATTAAAAAACTTCGCAGTGAAGATATCAGCAACATTACCTTATTTGCTGACCCTCATGTGGTGGATTTTTACCGCAATTTGGGCTTTATGTCCGATCCAGAGGGGATTAAAGGTATGTTTTGGTATCCAGATTAGCGAGCGAGGTGCAGGTCGGCGTTGATTTGTTGAGGAAATACAATATTGACGCTGCCAACACCGACTGCACCTGTGCCTTGCGGTCAGTTACCCGCGGATGTATTTCGCCATCAGGGCCGTTATGAAGCTGTGCAAGTATTGTCAGTCGATTTGAGATTTGACACTTCGGTGAGACATTCGGCGAGTGATTCAGACGATCGGCGCTCAGTCGATCCGTCAAGTCGCCCTCAGTCAAAGGAACTATTTGAGATTTGAGATTTATTCCACAGATGAATCTGGGAGCTTGAACTAGGGTCTAAAATTGTGAGCAGCTCGCAATAGGAGTCAGGGGCTGGTATCGGTTTTTGGGTGGGGTCAAACCCCACAACCTGAAAAAAACTTCGCCTTAGCTGCATCGAGAGCTAAATATTTAATCAAGCTTGACAAGCAAGCGGTTTTGTGCGTTAATGGTTAGAGGTTAGCTAGCTATAACACCGGGATGTAGCGCAGCTTGGTAGCGCGCCTGCTTTGGGAGCAGGATGTCGCAGGTTCAAATCCTGTCATCCCGATCGCACAATGTTAAATATATAGACTGAAGCATAACTGTCTCGGATGTTTGCATTTCGTCAAAATGAAAACAAATTGAGGCAGTTTTTGCCAATCGTGTTAAGTCGCCAGTCTTTGCGTTAATGTGTTTCAGGATCGCTCCTGATGGAAAAAACATGAAATCATTAGTTCGTTTGGGCGCAATATTGGGAATTGTCGGCTGCACTCTGCTGGGCCCATCCCCAATTGCCAAGATGTCTGCACTGGCTCTACCGGAGCCGCAAATTTTGGAAAAATTGCGATCGGTGCCGGTATTTACGATTACAGACGCTCAGGGTGCGCCCTTGATCGCTTCCGTTCCCAAGCAAGGTCAGGGTCAAACTGGTAATGCTTCCGTGGCGGGAATTTTCATCAGCCAGAAAGATGCTCAAGCTTTTGTAGATCAACTGAAAACCAGAAATCCTCAGTTGGCGGCATCGGTGCGCGTGATGCCAGTATCCCTCGGCGAAATTTATCAGCTCACTCAAGCAAATAAAGGCAAGCCGGATGAGGTGCAGTTTGCTTTCGTTCCGGCTCCGCAGCAGGTGCAGTCGGCGAAAACTGTACTTCAGCAGACTGGTCAACAAGTTAACGAGTTCAACGGTGTACCTCTATTTTTGGCAAGAGGCGGCGCCGAAAATGGTTATTTGACGATTCAGCGGGGTCAGCAAGAGGTGATTCCCTTGTTTTTTAACAAGGAGGATTTACAGAGCATGGTCGATCGTTTTAAGCAGCAGCAGCCCAACGTGACAGCCACGATTAAGATTGAGGTGGTGAACTTGGAGAGCGTTTTGGAAGCTTTGCGTACTGAAAACGACCCGTTTTTGACTCAAATGATTTTGATTCCGTCGCGGGAGTCGCTGGAATTTGTGCGATCGCTCCAACCAGCAGGTGCCGGCCAAAATCCACAGGTTGCTCCGAATCAAACTCGGCCGGCTCCAGCCTCTCCGGCTCCTGCTCCGAGTCAACCTCGACCGGCTCGCTAATATTTAGTCAGTTGACAGTTGACAGTTGACTGTTAACTGTTAACTGTTGACAGTTGTCATTAGTTACCAATTCCCGATGCTTTTAGGCCCGATGCCCAATTCCCAAAAAGCCTTATGTTTGTTTCTGGTTTAGAGCTTTGGCAGTGGGTGAATCAAGCTAAGGCCCAGGCGAGATCCTATGACATTCCCCTAGCAGAAATCGACTGGCTGCTACAAGAGCTGGCTGGTTTGGATAGGTTGGCTCTGCGTTTGGAGTCGTTTAAAGATTTGCCAAAAATTGAATTAAAGTTGTCTTTCTCGGAACTTGCTCTATTGTGGCAGCGGCGCTTGCAGGAACGGGTGCCGGTGCAGTATTTAACGGGAATTGCACATTGGCGCCATTTTTCGCTCAAAGTAACGCAGGCGGTGCTAATTCCGCGTCCTGAAACAGAATTGCTGATCGATTTGGCTGTAGAAGCTGTTACAAGCTATTCAGTTAATCCCAAATCGCATTGGGTGGATTTGGGGACGGGCAGCGGGGCGATCGCGATCGGCTTGGCTTCTGCCTTGACAAATGCTAGGGTTTATGCGGTAGATTGCAGTTCGGAAGCTTTGGCAGTGGCTCGACTGAATGCTGAGAATTTGGGTTTTGAATCGCGAATTAATTTTTATCAAGGTTCGTGGTGGGAACCGCTAGAATTTCTCAAAGGTCAAGTCAGCGGCATGGTGTCTAACCCCCCTTACATTCCCAGCAGCACGGTGCTGACTCTGCAACCGGAAGTTTTGAAGCACGAACCTCATCTGGCCTTAGACGGCGGTTTTGATGGGTTAGATTGCATCCGGCATTTGGTAGAAACTGCTCCCGATTATTTAGAATCCGGGGGAGTTTGGTTGGTGGAGATGATGGCGGGACAAGAAACAGCGGTAGCTGATATGCTGCAAAGTCACGGGAGTTATGGCAAAGTTCAGATATTTTCGGATTTAGCAGGGATCGATCGGTTTGCCTTAGCCTATCGTCTTTAGGTTTCAATAATATGTCGTTACTTCTAAAATCTAAAATCTAAAATCTAAAATCTAAAATCTAAAATCTAAAATGGCATGACACGAGTTTCGATCGAGGCCCTAGTTCAAGGGGCAATTTCTGGCAATCATATCGTCAGTTTTCCTACAGATACTGTACCCGCTTTGGCTGCGCGTCCCGATCGCTCGGAGTTGATTTTTGCAGCTAAACGCCGCAGTCAAGACAAACCGCTGATTTTGATGGCAGCATCGGCGAGGGCTTTATGGCCTTACGTGCAGGGGAGTCCAGCAGAGTTAAAGTTGTGGCAGCAAGTGGCCCAATCCTATTGGCCGGGGGCGTTAACTTTGGTACTGCCGGCTTCGGCAAAAGTCCCGGCGGCCATGAATTCGATCGATCCGACTACGATCGGAGTACGAGTTCCTAAATTTCCCCTTGCGCTAAAGATTCTAGAGCAGACAGGCCCTTTGGCTACTACCAGTGCCAATTTATCCGGTCAGCCGCCTCTGGAATCGGTGGCAGAAATTGAGGCTGTGTTTCCCGAAGTCTTGACATTAGTGCCTTCTGAATTAGCAACAGCGACAACAGCTTCGAGTTTGCCTTCGACGGTGGCTAAATGGACGGGCAGCGATTGGGAAATATTGCGACAAGGCGCGATCGAGTTAGAATGCTAAAAGCTAAACTCCAAGGCAAAGCAATATGGCGCCGATCGGCTGGAGCAACTTTATATATTTAGGTATGGGACTGGGGCTGGGTTTGGGAAGCAGTTTGATTTGGCGCCTGCGGCAAAAAAGCTCGCAACAGCCGGAACCTGCGCCCAAAGAGGCTCCACCTCCTCAAGAAATTCACTTAGAGAAGTTTGATGCTCTTTCCGAGCAACTTAAGCAAACTCAATTGGCTTATCAGATGGCATCCCAGATGAGCCAATTTAAGGCGGGTTTTTTGGCTCGAACTTCTCACGAGTTGCGATCGCCCCTGAGCACTATGATCGGTACGCTGCAATTAATTCTCTCGGATTTGTGCGACGATCCTGCTGAGGAACGAGAGTTTGTCGAGCAAGCTCACGCTGCGGCACTCAAGCTGGTGAAATTAATAGATGAAATTATCTTTGTTGCTAAAACTGAACACGGCACTGAAAGGATGGATATTGAGCCGATTCAGTTAGCTAAGGTTTTTGACGAGGTTGATGATTTAACTTACTTGCAAGCTGCTAATCGCGGCATTCGTTTGGAGATATTGCCGCCAGATCCGGGGATTTATGTATTGGCAGATTTGCCGAGGTTTAGGCAAGTTTTAGTCAATTTGGTAGATACTGCTGTTGCTCAGATGGAGGAGGGGAGTATTTCTGTCTCTGCCCATGCTTCGCCGGCATCTGGATACGTTCAAATTTGGGTGGACGATCAGCGTTCAGTTAGTGCTTGGAGCGAGTCTTGGGATTTGCTGAAGCACGATTTGGAGTGTGATGTTACTAAGAGCAGCGATAATTCTCAGGTGTCTTCTGGAATGAGGTTATTGATGAATCAGACTCTTTTAAGTTTGATGAGCGGAAAGTTGGAGGTTCTGGCTGTGCCTTCTGAGTCCGAAGAGTGCAATTTTAACCGGACTCAATGTTCTATTCCTTTGGCAACTTTGTGAAGAAGGAAGTTCGGCCGCGAGCAATCTACGGGATTTAACGGAGGTGGGGAAGAGGTTCGAGGGAAGGTGAAAGAGGAAATTATTTACAGGGAGTAAGGTGCGCCCTGACGCACCCTACATATTATAGATTTTGATGCCAATCGGGTGATTATTTAACAATTAGCAGTTACCAATTCGCCGCTGCTAATTTCTAATTCGAGATTCTCTTCTAGAAACTGATTTTCAAGTACCATTGTGGTGCTAGCGTTTTGCTGAAAACCGATGCGCTCGTAGAAGCTTTGTTTGTAAGTTGTCATTAGGTAAACTCGCTCTACTCGGCACATCCGAGGGTGACTCAAGACGGTTTGCACTAATTTGCGGCCGAGTCCTGCACCTTGGTAATCCGGGTGAATGGCGACATCCCAGATGGTAGCTCGATAGATCCCATCGGAGGTGGCTCTGGCAAAGCCGATCGCCCGCGAGCCGTCCCAAACTGTAACTACTGGTTCGCTGTTGGCGATCGCAATTTCCCAATCTTCTATCTTGCGTTCCCTCGCCCAAAAGGCGGCGACTTTAAATAGTTCTTGGATCTGTGCGATTTCTGCGCGATCGCGACCTATACAAAATTGAATGTGACTGGAATCCCTAGTCGTTGATGTCATGCTGAATCTGCCTTCAAGTTGTATCTAAAGAGTGTTACTTTTACTGTTTTACAGGAGTAAAAGTTTATTTTGCTCGGGAACAATCAATGATTGAATTCCCGATTTACAAAACTATTTTTAGTAATACATATTGTTTAACTAATTTCGGTGACTATTAATACTTTTTGGGGTGATTTTTGTCAAAAAGTCTTTGAGTCAAAATTTCCAACTTATAACTCATACCATTTGAGACTTGAGATTTGAGATGGGGAATGACTGATTTTTTAGGGTTGGGAGTCGGTCTGCGGAGAAACCGGGTTTTTTCTTGCGTCTATTTCGTTACAGCCCACCGCAACGGTAAAAACCAGGTTTTGAGGAGTCGTTTATCGGTAAGTGTAAGCGATAGCTAGTGTGTTGCCTAATTGCTAAGAAATCATCTATCGAGAGAGGTATTGACTCCACGAAAATACCCGAAGATTGTGCTGTGGAGTCAATTATTTAATCTCTAATCTCTAATCGAGTGAATCAGTTTTTCAGCCAGCGGGCGGCGTCTTTGGCGTGATAAGTCAAAATCAAATCAGTACCAGCACGCTTGAATCCTGTCAAAGTTTCCATCACTACTCTTTCTTCATCTATCCAACCGTTGAGGGCGGCGGCTTTCACCATCGCATATTCCCCAGAAACGTTGTAAGCAGCAACTGGCAGGTTAGTTGCTTCCTTCACGCGCCAGATGATATCCATGTAAGCTAAAGCGGGTTTAACCATGAGCATATCTGCGCCTTCGGCAATGTCGAGAGCAATTTCTTTGAGTGCTTCCCGGCCGTTTCCGGGGTCCATTTGATAGGTGCGCCGATCGCCAAATTGCGGAGCAGAATCGGCGGCATCCCGGAACGGGCCATAATAAGCTGAGGCGTATTTTGCCGCGTAAGACATGATGGGAATATCCTCAAATCCAGCGGAGTCCAATCCTTCGCGAATTGCTCCGACAAAACCGTCCATCATTCCCGAAGGTGCGATAATATCTGCACCGGCTTTAGCTTGAGCAACTGCGGTTTTCTTGAGCAATTCTAGTGTCGGATCGTTCAAGACGCGGCCGCTTAAATCTCCGACTTCCAAATAGCCGCAGTGACCGTGACTGGTATATTCGCACAGACAAGTATCGACCGTGACGATTAAATCCGGTACGGCTTTTTTAACTGCTTCCGTCGCTTTTTGGACGATGCCGCAGTCGTGCCAAGCACCTGTAGCATCTGTGTCTTTGTCTGCGGGAATGCCGAATAAAATAATAGCGGGAATGCCGAGGTCGTAAACTTCTTTTGCTTCTTCTACTATTTTGTCTACCGATAGCTGGTAAACTCCCGGCATTGATGTGACTTCTTTAGCAAAAGCTTCCCCCGGTACGGCAAATAGGGGGTAAATTAAATCGCTCGTTGTCAAGATATTTTCGCGTACCATCCGGCGGAGTTGGGGATGGTTGCGGAGGCGGCGGGGGCGGTGAGTTGGAAACATAATGTTTTTTTACGGTAGATAAAGCCCTGTTTTCTAGGACTCGCGTCGTTTCTTTAAAAGTCTAGAGCTTATTGTTGGTCGATCGCCCTGTACTTAAGTAAAGTTCTGTAAAAGCCAGGATGTCGATTGTTTGTAGTAACTGAGATGTTGCACCATTCTCAACAACCATTTTATGGGGGGGGCTAGAAGAGTTCAAGCCGTACTCCTCACAGGAAATTCAGTCTTCGCTTCACAGGTGCGAAAGCAGGCTCTTGAGAATGGTGCAAGAATTAAGCAGTAAGGAATGCAAGTCCTGTCTAGCTTTTTTCGTTTGCAGGCTCAGGCCTAACTGTGGTGGGATCGGTTGGTACGGATATCTCGCTGGCTTCATACCTATAACCAGGCTGCCCAGAAGCGAGGATAGACTGTAAATTATAAATGTATCGAATAGTAACGGTCTTATGTACAAGCAACTAATTTCAAAGATGAAACCGCTTTTGAAATCACTATTTGCGATCGGTCTGGTACTGACGCTAGCCCTCGGTAACGCTGATGGAGCTCTGGCGGCCCGCAGCGGCGGACGCATCGGCGGCGGATCTTTTAGTGCTCCGCGCAGTTACTCGTCTCCCAGTCGCACTTACGCGCCCCCGGGAGGCGGTTACTACCCGGGCGGCTATGGAGGTGGCTTTGGAGGCGGGTTCGGTTTCCCGTTCTTGCTGCCGTTTTTTGGCTTTGGAGGCGGGTTTGGCGGCCTGTTCTCGATTTTGATTTTTATTTCGATCGCTAATTTTCTCGTCCAAAGCTTCCGCCGCGCCGGGGGAGGAACTGACGAACTCGGCAACAGCGCCGCCACTACCACGGTATCTGTCGCCCGCTTGCAAGTTGGTTTGCTAGCAGAGGCCCGCAGTTTGCAAGCCGAACTCGACGCCCTAGCGCGAAAAGCGGATACCGATACAGCAACAGGTCGCGCTCAAGTGCTGCAAGAATCTACTCTGGCGCTGCTGCGGCATCCTGAATACTGGGTTTACGGGGGCGCTGAATCTTTGCAAACTCGTTTGGAAGCAGCCGAAGCTAAGTTTAATCAGTTTTCTTTGGCAGAACGCAGTAAATTTACTGAAGAAACGCTCTCGAATTATAACAATCAGCTCCGCCAAGCAGGGAGCAGCAATATCCTGCCAGGTTTGCAGCAAGATGGTGCGCTGGTTGCTTCTGATTTGAATTCCGATCCCGGGGAATTTATTGTGGTGACGGTGATTGTCGGTACTCAAGGTAAATTGCAATTGCCAGCAGTGAAAAACTCTGAAGATTTGCGCCAAGCTTTGCGTCAGATTGGGGGAGTATCGAGCGAACAGTTGCTGGCGGTTGAGGTGCTGTGGACTCCTCAAGCCAACGGGGACACTCTGACTGCTGACGATATGTTGGCCGGCTATCCTGATTTGCGATCGATTTAGCGAGCAAGACTGGGCGCGGAACACGGTCTCCCGCGCCCGAACCCGCAGCAAAGCTGGGCGGAGGAACCCGATTGCTTTTGAGATGGGCATTTGGCAGGATTTTTTAGAAGCCGATCGACTAAAAAAAGATTGTTCAACAAATGCTAGTATTGAGAGATTATTATTCAGCGTGATTCATTTGCTATTGGCAAGACCGGCCCTAGAAGCCTTTTGCCAAGAATTTAGGCAGGATAAAAAAACTGTATTGAGCGAGGAGTAACTGCTGCTGCAGAAGTTGCGACCGCGCCCCCTCTAAATTTTATATAAAAAAGAAGCGATCGGGAGCTAAACTTATGGCTGACAGCAGCAGAAAAAAAGCACTTTTCATTTTGAGCCAGTTAAATAATGACGATATCGACTGGATCGTCCAAAAAGGCAAAAAGGAAGTTCTAGATCCGGGCGCGATTTTGATCCACGAAGGGAGACAGATAGATGCGCTATACATTGTTTTGAAGGGAAGTTTGACCGTTTCGATCGAAGCGGATCAGACTAAAGAACTTGCTAAAATAGCCAGCGGAGAACTGGTTGGAGAAGTTTCTTTCATTGATACTCGTCCTCCTTTGGCAACGGTGAAGGCGATTGCAGAAACTCACTTGCTGTCAATTCCCAGGCGGCAGTTAGTAATCAAACTTCAACACGATATGGGCTTTGCTTCCCGGTTTTATTATGGAATTTCACTCTGTCTGGCAGACCGGATGCGCGGTACGATCAGACATATAGAATACGGTCGCAATATTGAATTGGCTCAACCGGAGTTAGATCGGGAGGATATTAATCCGAACATCATGGAAAATTTGGCTCTAGCTGAGGCTAAGTTTAATTGGCTGAGGGAAAATGTGAGGGCTTGATTAATTTTAAGGCGATCGTTTTTGAGTGGGGAGTGAAAACTGACCTATCGATACGGTAGTTGATCTATGTAAAATCTTAAGTCTAAAAACAGAAGTCGAAAGCAAAATAGGGGCGGGTTTTACCGGAAATCTCGATCGAGAAATGCCGGATCTAAAACCAGCCCCTTTGCTTTGCAGTTGCAGTCTCGCTCGCTGAAACGGAACTACCAACCAGACAACCTAGATAATTCCCGGCCCTTTAGTGCGGGTGTCTTCTTCATTTGTTAGTTTTCCTTCTTCGCCTTTTTTATCTTTGATTTCTGCGAGAATTCGAGCGCGTTCTGCTGCTTCGGCTTCTTCTTTTGCAGCCAAATCGCCCGGTTCGTTGACGTACATTTCCGGTTCGATCGCGTAATTGTTAACCAGACCTTCCTTGTCTACTGTATAACCATCTGTGGTGTTAATGCTTTCGTCATCAGTTTGGTCGTCAGTTTTGGAACTTTTCTGCTTCCCTTCGGTGGTTGGGTGCATGAAGTTAGAGCCTTCCCGTTCTTGCCGCGCTGCTGTCTCCGCAGGAGTAATGCCCCTGTCGTAGTGGGGGGCTTCCATATTGGCTTCGATTTGTTCGTCTGCCGGTGTTGATTTGCTAACTTCTTCTTTGGGGGGTATTGGTTGACTATTAGTCATGATTTATTCCTGAGTTATCTTTTCAAAGAGGTCTTTGGGTTATGTTTAAATATTAATCCAAACCTAGCTCATTCACAAACTATCTTTGGTTATAGTTGCCAAGAATTTGCTGTCATAGCAGATATTGAAGGAAGAAGGAAGAAGGAAGAAGGTTTTAGTTATCTAGGATCGAAGGAAAAAGCAATCTTCAGCAAGGGTTTCAGCATTAAGAGCCTCCTAACCGTCAGGGGGGTTGCTACATGAAAAATACATTTATTGAGTCTTCCTCAAGACTGATAAAATTTTCTCGTACTTAATTTTTTTAGACTTATTGAGGCTTTGACATCTATCTAAAGGTAGATAAGTGCAAATGGGGACTCAAGAATTGGTAATTGGGAGAAGGACTAATGACTAATGACTAATCACTAATGACTAATCACTAATCACTAATCACTCACGACTTCTTTTATGCTTCTTTAAAGAAGCGGAGGATTTCGCGGACGTGGTTGAGAAATTGTCCGTCATCGGTGAGTTGGGCGATCGCACTTTCTGCATCTCTTCTGAGTTTAGTGTGTTCTGCTTGATTTGTCGCTTGCAAAGATTGTAGAGATGCGGATAAAGTAGTTAATTCTCTTCTGATAGCTTCCCGATCGCGATTTTGGACAGCCACCCACGAATTCGGATTGTCCGAACTCAATTGATCGGTCAAGTCTCTAACTGTAGATTCTAATTGTGCAAAGCGGCTGCGGAGTTCGACAATATCTTCGCGGGGGTGCAAAAATTGGCGGCGGATACTTGTCAGCCGCTGGGCTAAATACTGATAACCTCGGATAGCTGGACGCAGTACAGTTAACAGCAGTGCAGCAGCGGAACTGAGATAGCCAATAGCACTAATTCCGGCGGCGGCTAGGGCGTAAAGTGCGATCGCGCTAAACAGGTGAAGTGCGATCGCCACAAAGAGCGATCGGTTAACTAATACAGTAACGTATTGGACTTGTTCCCGATCGACAGCAATGTTTTTTTTAGTCGATTCTGCGGCTTGCGCTAAAACTTCTTTAGCTTCAAAATGGATATTCCAAGGAACTGTAACTATCAGCAACAGCCATTCAAAAACAGCAATGGCAATTACCCAATCAATAAAACTGCCGGCGGAGACGTGCAGCCATTGCAGAATGGCAAAAACTAGCAGCAAAAATATGCCCGTGACGGCGCCAAAACCTGCGAAAGTGTAATACATAGCGATCGCCTTGGTGGAATGTTGTTTTGATTGTGGGTAAGCGGTTTAGGTCTGGAGTAATAAACTGTGACAGTTAAGTGAGCGTCCTATTAATCCCGGTTCATTAGTTACGAGTAAAACTGCTGGGCAAGGGTTGCGATAAATTTGTTTTTTCCCACAAACACTTGCTCTACCTCAATCGTGGAAGGTAGTTGAGATTTGGGGTAGATTGTTTGGGTATAGGTTCATAAGGTGTGACAGTTAAGAAATCGTCCTATTCAACCCAGTTTATTAGTGATTAGCAATACTCCGGGAGACAAGGCTTTCCAGATGCCTAGTTTGTTCCAGGAACATACACCGGCTTGAACCGATCCATAATAGACATCTACAAAAAAAACTATCGTTAAATTGCAAATATATTATAAGGGAGATTTATGTAAAAAAAATGAGTCAACTTCGCGAACACATAGAAAAATACCCCTCAGAAACTACTCGGCTATTGGGTCTACAATATGACCAAATTATCGGGCTAATTACTCACGTATAAAATCTGTACAACCAGTACAAAAAAGTTCAATATAATTCTAAAGTTCGCATCATCAAAGGCGGAGGTTGTCGCCCACCTAAATTAGAGATGGCCGATCGAATTCTCCTGAGTTTGGTATATTAACACAATCTTCCCACATTTCAAATATTAGGAGTTCAATTTAAAATTAGCGAGTCAGCACCTAATTATATCTTTCACAAATGTATAAAGTTTTTTAGATAAATGTTGCCTGCTTAGAGAGTCAAAGCGGGTAAAAATAATGATTGTTAATGGCAATTAGTTATTAAAATATTGAGTTAAATTGAGTAGATTTTAGATAGCCACGAACAGCCAATAAAAAGATTTACAGACTGTAAAAAGTAGAAAAAATACTATTTAGATAAGCCCCAAAAACCTACCTTAATAAATCAAATAATTGTCAAACCGAACGGAGAACAAATTGTTGATGTAGTAGTGGGAGATACTGGAACAACGGCGGACATAAAAATTGGGCGTTCCCGACGCAAAGAATTGAATGCCGAGCCCAAATTTCAAGGGGAAAAAGCTTATGTAAGGTAACTATTAATTGAGAGTCGTCATAAAAAAACTCGAAGTAAAAATATTACAGAGGCTCAAAAAAAAGCCAACAAACAGAATGTAAAAAAAAAGAATACTAGAGCATATGATTAGGTGGGTGAAGATTTAGTGTGCTGCAGAGAGATTTCGCTTCAAATCTGGCAATTACGAGCCAGTAATTCTGGTCGTATGTGAATTAATGAGATGGCGGATTGGTGCAATAGTTATATGTCAATAAAAATCTCTATCAACCGGAAAAAATAGTAAAAATAATGTCATAAAAATTGGCATTTATGATTAATATAGTATTCATACGGGAGCATCTCAATGAAAGCAGCCCTCCGCTTGAAATTGGAGCTAGGAGTCAGGACTCAGGAGGAAAGAGTCAGAAGGAAGAAGGAAAAAGTCAGAAAGCAGGAGCCAGAATAAGTGTTTTTACAAATATGAGATGCTCCCATTCATACCATTATTTAACTGTTAGTTTCTTGTCCGAATATCGCTTAGATATTCGGACAAGAAACCGAGCGGGGAAAAGGTTTGGCAGTTATTGGAGATGTCTGTTAATTGCCGCGGCAATTGATTTAATAAATCCTCAACATCTAAAAAACTGGTTTACTAAATGCTGCTACTGTCATCTATGAACTGAAATAAGACTTACGCAGGTCTAGGGTAGAAACTGGGTTTTTCGTAGATTTTTAGTTGAGAGACTAACAATTTTTCTAGGAAACCCGGTTTCTTTGCGTAAGTCATGTGAAAATTATGGTTTTCACTTTAATCCTCAGAAACTATTCTCAAAACCAAGGCCATTCTGCGATTGGATAATATTTTTGAGGTTCACCTACTGTCGCGGTAATTTGTCGGCTTGCTTCGCGCCGCTGAGCTAATCTCCACTGTCGCCGGCGCCAGAGTACCAGACCAGTGATTGATAGCAATGTCGGCGTCAACCCGATGAAAACGTAGAGGATGCGTGTTGTCAACCCGCCGAAAGCACCTATATGTACCGGGAACAACAAATTTATAATCTGGGATGCCACAGGGGCTGTAAAACCATTTTCTACCCGCAAAACTTCTCCGCTGTACCGATCGAGATAAACGTTGCTGCTACCGTTCGGGTG
>JAUBSN010000099.1:0-29242 GCA_036704825.1 Microcoleus sp. F8-C3
TTGCGGCGACTGGCCAGGTTTTGGCTCGGGTTTTTGGTGCTGATAATCCTCTGACTTCTCTCGATTTTCTCACTCTTATTCCTTAAGACAAGCCTCACAAAAAATAGCGTGTAGGGTTCTTTCACACAGCACCTTACCGCTGTTTTTTCAAAAATTCTAATCCTAAAAAAATAGCTGCGATGCTTCCTGCTACACAAATTTCTCGGTTTGTTATTTTTGCCAAAACTTCAGAAATAGGAATTAAAACTACTTCAATATCTTCTGTAATATCTAATTGTATTTTGGTGGCAAGATTAACATTTTTAGCAAAGTAAAGGTAGATAGAATTGGTGTCTTTTACGGGGTTATCATATAAAGTTGCTAGTTCCAAAATTTCTTCAGCAACATATCCCGTTTCTTCTGCAAGTTCTCTGGCGGCTGCCGATTGCCCGCTCTCTTCAGCAGGGTTAAAAGATCCGGCAGGCAGTTCCAGCAAAATTTCGCCTACTCCGTGCCTGTATTGGCGCACTAATACAAGTTCTTCCTGCAGGGTCGTGGCAAATACTAGGGCGATATTGGGTCGGACATTAACAAAAAAGTCGTCTATAATTTGTCCGCTTGGCAATTGTATTTCATCTTGTCTAACCTGACACCACTTGTTGTTAATAACGAAGCGCGATCGCAATAATTTCCATTTAGTTAAATTTTTCATATCGCAATAATGTTAAACTTTCAGCGTCATCCGAAGGCAAAATTTTCCGATCCATAATCTATTTCCGATCAAAAATTTTACCCAGCAGCCATGCCATACAAAAAATTACTCACCAGATTTGGGGAAGACTTACAAAAATTGACTGTTAATTCTCTACCAGCGGGATTGTTTGCGATCGAGTCACTGAGTCTGAGTCTAGCAGTCGCCGCCGCAGTTGCAGCAGTGCAGGCAACACTGGAACCAGCAAATGCTTCTACAGTCACAAGTTGGCAATTCGATCCGGCGACAAATCAGCTAGAAATTACTCTGCCAGAGGGAATAATCCCCACATATTCTCTACTCAACCCGTCTCAGATTGCTGTGGATTTACCCAATACTGAGATCGGAGTAGATGCAACTCAGCTATACCCACAAGGCAGAGTGCGTTCTGTGGGGGTGAGTCAACTTCAGCCCAAAACGGCGAGAATTACGGTCAATTTGGCTCCTGGAGTCGGTTTCAGCCCACGGCAAGTTCAATTCCAAAGAAGCGGGGTAGCAAATCGCTGGGTGTTGCGTCCTTCGATCGAACCGACTCCGATTGTGGAAACTGCTAAAAATCAACGCCAGCCTGCTATACAAGTACCGCAAAACCAGCCGCCGACAAATGCCAACTCAACTGCTGCCACGGAGGTCGATCGAGCTGAGCCTCCTACTTCCCTGAATCCCGCTACAAATTCTTCGCAGCAGCTAACTCCCAATGACCAAATCCGGCCGCTAAGAGTGCCTTTAGTCAATGTTCGCCTGGAGGAACGCCGTGGGGCACAAGCTGCTGCTGTACCTCGCCTAGATCCTCAAATAACGGCTGCTGCACCCCAACAGCGGATGCTTGCCTTTGGTGAACCGCTTCCTCGCGGACGATCGAATGCTCCTTTGCAGGCTGGGGCTGGGGCGAATGTTTTGTTGCCGGCGGGCACGGAGCTCAGTTTGCTATACCCGGGCGATCGGGCTTTGCGGCTGCAAGTGAAGCCCAGCCGAGAGGAAGTGCTGCTGCTGCAAGGGGGAATTCTCGACAGTGGCGGTAATACGATCGTACCTGCTAATACGCCGGTCATCGGCCGGTTTGAAACAACGAACCTCGGCAGTCGATTTGTGGTCGAAGCTATTAGTCTCAACGGCCGCAATATCCCTCTCTTCGCTCGCTCCGAACCCGTGGGAGGCCGACGGTCTCAGCCTTCCGATCGCAGTTTGGTTCGCAATACCGGTATTGGTGGCTTAGCTTTGTTCTTGCTGAGCGGCTTTTCCGGTGTCGGTTTGTTGGCTGGAGCTACTGCTGGTCTTG
Source organism: Microcoleus sp. F8-C3 (assembly GCA_036704825.1). Classification (GTDB taxonomy): domain Bacteria; phylum Cyanobacteriota; class Cyanobacteriia; order Cyanobacteriales; family Microcoleaceae; genus Microcoleus. The sequence goes on from JAUBSN010000099.1 coordinate 2,010, forward strand.
CTACAACTTACGTGGGTTCTCCTCAACCTGCTACGATTCAACCAGGCCAAATTTTGCAAGTTCAGTTAACCGAAGATTTCCCGCAGTTCGGTTTTTGAAGCCAGAAGCAAGAGGGAAGAAGCAAGAGGGAAGAAGCAAGAAGCAAGAAGCAAGAGGGAAGAAGCAAAAGTTTTTTCTGCTGCTGCCCTCGAACCTCTGAGTTCAATATTTTATGAGAGCTGTTTTCCTCGGTTTTTGAAGCCAGAAGGAAGAGGGAAGAAGGAAGAGGGAAAAGGGAAGAAGGAAGACTTTTTTTCTGTCCTCGAACCTCTGAGTTCAATATTTTATGAGAGCTGTTTTCCATTCTATGAAATAAGGACTTAGGCAAAGCCTAAGTCCTACCGCATATCTGTAAATTGACTCCACTGAAAACCGCTATCGGCGATTTAGAAATTTTGACCTTCCGTGGTTGGAGCTATCGAACCCGGTTGGTTGAGGAACAAGTTTTTAGCGCCGTCGTTTTGGTAGATACAGTTAATTTCGGGTTGAGCTTCCAGGGGGCCGGTGAAGCCAAAGGTGTTCATGCGATTTTTGCAATCTCGCACTTGGTTTTGGCTGATGAGTTTTCTTTGTTCGAGAATTGCCCAGTTATTGGTTCGCAGGACGCATCCGGGGCGCATACTCGGCTGCGAGATGTAGACGTTGAATGGGTTGAGGGTGACGTAGAGGCGCATATCTGTCACCATCGCGCTTGCTCCAAACTGCACGCAAAGTTCTGGGTTCGGGGCGCTGCGATCGATAAATTCGCGGGAGGCTACGTTCTCCGGGCTAATTGTAGCTGTGGAGCTAAAGGCAATGCCAATCCCAATTCCCAGAATAAAAACGGCTGTTAAAATCCCTAGGGTGGCGGAATTGAGGAAAGAGGGTTTGCCGGACTGAGGTTGACGCCGTGACTGTCCGCCCGTGAAGCCCGGGTAGTCGGAGTCTTCATCTCCTCGGGATGGGTCGCCGCTGAATCTGTCGTTGTAGGATTTAGGTTTGCGTTTCATATAAGATTCCCTCAGTTCTGGAGACTCAACAGGTAGTAGTTTGTTATTTTTAACCGATCTCGCCTTTCTAATATTATGGCGCTAGGAAGGTGGTGATGGAGAGCCCGGGACACCCCCTGCGGGTTTGGTGTTGGGTTCACAGCTCGATATCGACCAAGGGGCTGCCTTGTCTGAATTTTCAGATTTCAATAAAATAGCTGAAAGTGACATACTCTTGCACAGCGGAGGAATCCGGCTCAAGATTGTTGACAAATTTTAACATTTTACAAGTCAGGAGGTATGGATTAGTGTCTGTCGAAATTATTCAAAAGCCTTCAACAGTCCGCAAGCTTGCACCGCGCTACCGCGTTCTGCTGCACAATGATGATTTCAATCCTATGGAGTACGTGGTGCAGACTTTGATGGCGACTGTACCGAGTCTGACTCAGCCCCAGGCGGTAAATGTGATGATGGAAGCCCACACTAATGGGATGGGATTGGTGATTGTTTGCGCTCTCGAACACGCTGAGTTTTACGCTGAAACGCTCAACAATCACGGATTGAGCAGCACCATCGAACCTGACGATTAGAACCTGACGGTACTGCAACGGATTCGCCCAGCCGATTTCACAGCCGATTCCAGACTCATACCGTCAACTCTCATACCAAAAAGCCAAGGGTTATGCCCTTGGCTTTTTGGTATATTTAATCAGGTAGATATGGAAATTTGAAGAGCATTAGGTTTTTCGGAACGGCCGAAAGAGGTTAGGAGCTAGCTGAGCTCGATCGCCAATTTCAACTCTCCAATCTCAAATCTCGATCGGAGCAAACTAATGAGGAAATTAATAACGTCCTCCTCCGCCTCCCCCTCCTGCGCGACCGAATTTTCCAGGGCCGCCACCCCGGTTGCCACCACCCCGGCCTTCATCTTCGCGGGGCTTAGCTTTGTTAACTTTGAGGTCGCGACCCATCCACTCTGCTCCGTCGAGAGCACTAATGGCTGCATCTTCTTCTGCATCTGTGGACATTTCTACAAAACCGAAGCCCCGGGGGCGACTGGTTTCTCTGTCGGTAGGTAGATGTACTCGCTTAACGGTTCCGTATTCGGCGAAGACGGTGGTGATGTCTTCTTGGGTAACTTGGTAGGATAAGTTACCGACGTATATCGACATGAGGAATAACTCCAAAATTTAGACAGTGCGAAGATTTCAGTTTCGGAGAGTCCCCTGCCGATACAGAAGGGCAAGTTTTTAGACAATTCTGTAGCAATGAACAAAGCCTGCAACTGAATCTGATTCACACTTGGTACTTTAACATAGAATAGAGTCTTTTGAGTAGGTTTTAGGAGTTAATTAAGTCGTTCTAATTAAAGGTAAAACTTTTAGGGTATTCAGAAACCCGGTCGATCGGTGTGATGTTTTGCCTGCTGTCGAATCTGAGAAAGTTATGCCGCGGCCTCTCAGCGCAGGAAAGATACATCCACTTTGCCAAAGTTGGTACTCAAAGCTAGGTTCACGTTTTCCAAGGCTTTGACTAACCACACCACGCCTTCTCGGGTACTGCATTCGTAGTGACCGAACAAAATTGCCAGCCGCTTTTCTAGGTAGGGCTTGACTTTGCCGCAAATTAGTACGATTTTCAGTAGCAAACCAGTGGTTTGGGTAGGCCCGAGGTTTGAGATCAGGTCAATGAAGACAAAGTGGTTGGGCCGCACAGGACTCTCTACTACTAAAAAGTTCAATAACTGGCTGCAAGTTCTGATCATTAAAAATTCGTTGAACTTCTGATCGTCGCTGTGGGGCAGGGTATTTTGTAGTTGCTTATACAATTTTTCGTTAAAGAGGCGTTTGCCGTAGCGATCGTCGGTGACAGAAGAAATCAGGTATTCGTACAAGTCGTCTTTAAAGGAGCGGTAGGACTGATTTGTGCTGGCGTTCGCCGTGAAACGGCCCGCTAGCTGTCTGTAGGTATCGGCTCCTTCTACTTTTCCGACAAATTGCTTGAGGGCAAAGAATAGTTCCGGGTCGCTCAAGAGGGTCGGATTTTTTATAAGCTGTATATTTCTGCCGAAGGAAAGGGAGGTTTCCCGACGCGCTATGTGGGCTTTTCTCACTTGGTGGGCGACATATTGTGAGAGGTCGATCTCAAATTGCTGCTGCTTTTGAGCTTGAATTTTTTTAATGATTTTTTGCTGTTCGTAGGTGCTGTCGTCGCTGAGGAGGCAGTGTTTGTAGAGGTAAGGGTAGCGGGGAATTAAGGTTCCGAGGGCGAGGGTAGCAGGGGTTTTGCTGTTGCTGGTATCTTCATTGCAGTGAGTTATGACTTGGGCTAAGCGTTTGAGGGTGATATACTGTTCGCTTTCAGTAAATTGATTTACTAATTTGGGGATAGAGTCTCGCCCCCGCGATCGATTGTATCCAAATAACTTTTTTGGCGCTTCTTCAAACAGGGCGATCAATTCAGGGATGGCTGCTTGCTTGCCGGGGTAAGTTTGCCAGCGGTTGATCAAGATATGGCAGCAGCGGTTGAGAATGTATTTAAATTCTTGTTCGGCGTGTTTTGAGGCTGCTATTTTTTCGAGTGCGTCGGCGATCGAGCGATCGGGATATCCGATACCCTGGATAAACAAAGTGCGAAAGCGGCTGATGAGTTCAGTCGGCTGTTCTCGCTGTACCAACTCCAGCCAGTGCTTGTAAAGTAGCTGTTCTTCTTCGTAAGTCTGTCTATTGTAGTCGTTCACTGTGGTTAACCCTCCGAGGCTGGGGCAGTAGCTTTCAGCGCTATTAGCTTGATAAATTGACCAATGAATCCCAATAATTGAGTCAACCGAGCTTCTCGCCGGATGAGGCTTAGGGGTAGAAGCTGTCAGCAGCTTAAGCCGATCGATATTTTTTGCTTAGTTAAACTATTTATCCCCACCAGCATGACATGAATTGTTGGTAATTAGCAAGGCCTAAAATCACCACCGACTTTGTAAAGTATTGGTAAAGATTGTGGGTGAGTACAGGATCGTTTCTTGGTGGGCGGACGATTTAGTATTAGGACGATCGGGATTGACCTCGATCGTCCGCCCGCTGTTAGTTAAAATTGAGGTTGGGCGAGGTAGAATTAGCTGTGAAAATAATTATTTGAAATGTGAGTGCTGGTTATGGTTTGTCGCGTAAGTATCCCCCAACTTGCTGAAATTTTAGCTGTACCTTTGCCTGCTGTGTCTGAGGGCGTTTTGACAAATTTAGGGACAGGTATTGCCACAGATACGCGCACTCTTGAGGGGGGCGAAGTATTTTTGGCGCTGCGGGGAGACAATTTTGACGGGCATCAATTTGTGGCAAAAGCCCGGGATTTGGGGGCGATTGCGGCGATTGTCGATCGAGATTGGCAAGAGGATTTGCCTAATTTTCCGCTGTTGCGCGTTGATGATACTTTAAAAGCTTATCAGTCGATCGCCCGTTGGTGGCGCAACCAGTTCAGTATACCTATAGTTGCTGTTACTGGTTCTGTAGGTAAAACTACTGTTAAAGAGTTCATTGCGGCGGTTTTGTCAACGAAGGGAAATGTTCTTAAAACTAAATATAACTACAACAATGAAATTGGCGTACCAAAAACTCTGTTGGAGCTTTCACCAACCCACAATTATGCTGTAATTGAAATGGGAATGCGCGGGAGTGGCGAAATTGCGCTGCTGTCGCAAATTGCGCGTCCTACTGTGGCGGTAATTACTAATGTAGGAACGGCACATATCGGGCGACTGGGTTCGGAAGAGGCGATCGCCCGAGCCAAGTGCGAACTGTTAGCTGAAATGCCTGCTGATAGCATTGCTATTCTCAATCACGATAGTGACAGATTAATCGCAACTGCGGCCAAAGTTTGGCAGGGAAAAACTTTAAGTTACGGTTTAGAATGCGGGGATTTGTGCGGGGAATTGCTGAATAACAATACAATCTTTGTAGAAGGTGTGGAATTGCCGCTGCCGCTGCCTGGACGCCACAATGCTGTAAATTATTTGGCAGCTTTGGCGGTAGGAAAAGTTTTAGGTATTGATTGGGAACTTTTAAAGCAAGGTTTGTCTGTGCAGTTACCGGATGGACGGGCGCGCCGCTACGATTTGCCGCAGGATATTTTGATTTTGGATGAGACTTACAATGCTGGTTTGGAGTCGATGTTGGCGGCATTGAGACTGTTAGCAGATACTCCTGGAAAGCGCCGGATTGCGGTGTTGGGAACGATGAAGGAATTGGGCGACAGGGCGATCGAATTTCACCGACAAGTGGGAACAACGGCGCGAGAGTTGAATTTGGATGCTTTGTTTGTTTTTGCTGATTTTGAAGAAGCGGCGGCGATGGCTGCGGGTGCGGCTGGTTTGCCTTTTTTGGAGGTAGGAGATATTACAGCCAAGGATGGGCGGGAAGATTTAGCAAAGCGGTTGTTGGGATTTGTCGAAAAGGGCGATCGTATTTTATTTAAGGCCTCTCATTCGGTGGAGTTAAATCGAGTTGTGGAGAAATTTCGCGCTGATTTTGCTGGCGAATAATTCATAATTTTTTTGCCTGCCAGAGGTGATGAACTGGTAGAAGCGGAAACCAGTAATCGTCCAGTTTGCTTGTCACCTTGGTGCACATAACGTACCATCACAAGAACGGACAGCTTTTTCCAACTACCAATTCCTATTCTTGAGTAACTAAGACTAGCATCGCAATTAAAAGAACGTTACCTTGGGCTAATTTGGTTCTCATCTGTGGGTTTTGTCTGAGTGATAATACTCTAGCCAGAGGCACATACCAATGTCTATCAACGAAATTGATCCTGCAAACAGCCTGAAGACCAAAGTAGACTCGTTTACTGCTTTACTTGGTAGCATTTCTGATATTAATCGCGATCTCTTTCGACCACTGAGTAATGCTCCTAATAGTGCTCTTCGAGGCATTCCGATGAATCCTCTTTTGGAGTTGGACGATCGCACCCTCAGTGCCATTCAAACGAAAGCTCGCTCAGGTGCCTCATCGGTATATGGAAATGAAAGCGAAATTTTTCCGATCGATCGCGGTGCTCAACAAGTCAGCAAGGCGTTAATGGATAATGCCATTACTGCACCAGTTCCGATTGGCGATCGAGTCGATCGGATAGAGCCATATGACGAGTTACTTAACCCGAACCCTTCCAATTTAGCGGCAACAGTTCTTTCTCAAAAAGGATTGGGAACGGGTAACGACTGGAGTGAACTTCAGAAAGCAGACGGCAATGGCTTTACAGAGCGAGTGGCTTATCAACTTCCGAGCGAAAAATATCCGGGCAAAGAAGTCTATGTTGTTAAGGAAGGCGATACCCTTTGGGACATCGCTGAAGCTAAACTCGGTGATGGAAATCGCTGGAAGGAACTCCAGAAAGCCGACGGCAAAGGCTTTACAGAGCAAGAAGCTTATAAACTCGCGATCGGAACAGAAGTTTATATTCCCGAATCCGTCATAGTGAATGATGATGGCACCATATCGATTGATACTACGAAAGTGCCCAATGGAGAGGGAATAGGTCGCAACAAAGAGGAGGGCAATGCTCTTCGGGACCGCTGGGTAAAATACTACGAGGAGTGTGAAGATGCCGAAGTTTGGATAGAAGCCCGTTGGATAGATCCCAATACAAACAAACAGATGACGTTCCCACCAGAATTGAACGATCCCGAAGATCCAGGTGCTACTTGGCGTGCTGGTGATATAGTCACGATATCAGGTGGAACGGTAACTGTGATAGAAGTGAAAACAACCGCGGAGGAAGCCGGAAAAAACAGGTCAAAACGACAGGAAGCACGGGATGATTATGCTATAGCAAACAATGGTCAGGTTCGGGGTCCAGACGGAAAACTGTATACACCAACCAAAGTCGATCGAGTTCAGGGGGAGCCGCCAGATTGCCCTCCTGATGAATCTGATGAAGCTGAACGCAAACGCAAAAAACCCGAGACAAACCCTCCAGCAGAGAACGTCGATCCTCCAGCTCGCCCTCGAACAGCACCTCCCCTAGAAGCTCCAGCTCGCCCTCGAACAGCACCTCCCCTAGAAGCTCCAGCTCGCCCAGCTCGCCCTCCCATAGACGACGCTCCTGTTCGCCCTCCAGCAAGCACTTCACTGCTGAACGGCGCATCTAGGGTTGCCAGACCCCTTGCGGTGGTAACGGATGTAATCGATCTGAAGAATGCCTACGATCGGGATGGTGGATTTGGGCAGAACTTCCAGGAAACTGCCGGTAGCGTTGCTGGCGGATGGGGAGGCGCAGCGGCTGGGGCAGCGGGTGGGGCAGCCATCGGCTCACTAGCAGGGCCAGTGGGTACGGTAGTTGGAGGGATTGCCGGAGGGATTATCGGAGGGATTGGCGGCAGCGCCGCAGGAGAGGGGATAGTGAAAGGCATTAGAGACTTTTTTGGTTAGGTAACACCAAGGGTAATGTCTTACCAACCCTGTCACGCGCCTGTGAAGAAGGCTCTCAAACTCCTGAAATTTTGTTCCTAGCGAAAGCTCGATCTGATTTTTTTCATATATCGATACGGCAATAAATCAGGACTTACGCACGAGAGACAAAAAACCCGGTTTCTGTGTCAATATCTCTCGCCTCCACCGACGATTTTTCTCAGAAACCGGGTTTTTTGCGTAAGTCCTATCAATCTTGTTTATTTCCGCCAATAGCCTCGACATAAATACATCGGTAGCAATCCTGAGCGGGCTGCTAATGTCTTACAAAAACCCAAAGATTGGAAAGCCGCTTTGAATCGAAAAAACCGGAATAGCACGGTTTAAGTAGCAGAAAATCCGAGACTCACAACATCAGGGAAATGCAGTCATGGCACTTATTATTGCACCCAATAAAAATGACACTCTACTCACAGGAACTGCGAACGATGACACTATATTCGGAGACGCAGGAAATGATACCCTCGTCGGCCAAGGAGGTAAGGACGCTCTTGTGGACGATGACGGCAATAACTCCCTCCTCGGCGGACTTGGTGACGATACCCTGATTGAAGGAATCGGCAATTCGACTCTGGGCGGCGGTGAAGGCAATGATTTTCTGGGCAACACAGGCGGTAATGACCTCATGCTTGGCGATGCGGGGGATGACACTCTCATCGGCGATGAGACTCTCGCCAGTGCGAACAAATCTACTACCCTTCTAGGCGGATTGGGCGACGATCTAATAATTGGCGGTTTTGCCAAAGACTCGATCGATGGGGGGGATGGCAGCGATTTCCTCTTCGGCGGTGATAACAATGACAGTCTCAAAGGGGAACTCGGCGACGATTTTCTGGCTGGAGGTTCTGGCAGCGATTCGATCGATGGTGGAGACGGTTTTGATTTAGTTTCCTATGCGGCAGCGACAACTCCAGTGCTGGTAAATCTTGCCACAGGGAGAGCAACGGGAGAGGGAACCGATACTCTCATCGATATTGAAGATATTGAAGGCGGCAGTGGCAAGGACTCTCTGACAGGAAATACTAGCCCTAATTTCCTAAGTGGTTTGGCTGGGGATGACTCTCTGTCAGGATTGGATGGCGGTGACTTCCTCTTCGGCGGTGATGGCAATGACTTCCTCGGCGGCGGATTGGGCGAGGATTTCCTGTCTGGGGAAGCTGGCAATGACACGGTTGATGGTGGAGAGGGTTTTGACCTGGTTTCTTATGACGGTGCAACTGGCGCGGTAGTCGCTAATCTGACAACTGGGACGGCAACGGGAGAGGGAACGGACAATCTCATCGGTATTGAAGACATTGAAGGCGGCAGTGGCAATGATTCTCTAACAGGGAATACTAGCGTTAATTTCCTAAGTGGTTTGGCTGGCGATGACTTCCTGTCGGGATTGGATGATGATGACTTCCTGTTTGGTGGTGATGGCAAGGACATCTTGAATGGGGGGGCGGACGATGATTTTCTGAGTGGGGATGCTGGAGATGATTCCTTAAATGGCGGATTGGGCGATGATTTTCTATTGGGAGGAGATGGCAATAATACCCTTGCCGGTGGTGGCGGTGCTGACGAATTGTCTGGAGGGGTGGGCAATGATTTTTATCAGTTGGATGCTATAACGGCTGAAGGTAGCTTTATTTCAGATACGGGCGGCATAAATTCCCTCAGCCTTCCGGGAGTAACGCTTTCACTCAATTTGGCATCTGGAAAGACAGGCTTGGGACGAAATGGCACCAGTTTGGTGATTGACTTGAACCAAGATGGCGTGCTTAATGCTCAAGATGTGGAGATTTTGGACTTCTTTGCTACGCCAACTGGAACTACTGCTGGTTCTGGCGTCATCCAAACTGTGGGAAATTTGAGCAGTACGCAAATTTTTAGTAGTTTTGCTGACAGGCCTCCAACCCCTCCTACACCACCAACTCCTACACCGACACCTCCTACACCACCAACGCCAACGCCTGTACCCACACCGCCAGCTCCACCAGTCCCGACTCCAACACCTGAACCGACATCGCCGACTCCAACACCTGAACCGACATCACCGACTCCGACATCACCAGCTCCACCAGTCCCGACTCCAACACCTGAACCGACATCACCGACTCCGACATCACCGACTCCTACCCCAACCCCAACGTCTTCTTTAGAATCATGTCCAAGTCCGGTATCTATACCGATGCCTGTACTGGAACCTGACCCGATCGTAACTCTGGAAAATTCAGGAGATGATTCGCTGCTTGGTACTACGGGTGAAGATAGTATTAATGGCGGTAGGGGTAATGACACGATATTTGGTTTGGATGCTTCCGATAGTTTGTTTGGAGGTGATGGGAACGATCGCATTTTTGGCAATCCAGGCAACGATACGATCGATGGTGCTGCTGGCGATGATGTTATTTTTGGTGGCAAGAATAGCGATTTGGTAGTCGGCCGTGATGGGAATGATCGACTCAGAGGCGATCGAGGTAATGATAGTGTCATCGGTGACAATGGCGACGATCTTCTATTCGGTGGCAAAGGGTTAGATTTGCTGTTCGGCGGGTCAGGAAATGATACGATTAGCGGCGATTTGGCTCAAGATACTTTGATTGGCGGGTCGGGAAATGACTTGTTTTTGCTACGACAAAATGGAGCGCCGACGGATGTAGCTTCGGCAGATTCGATCGCCGATTTCGAGATTGGGGTTGATTCGATCGGACTTTCTGGAGATTTGACGGCTGCTAATTTGCTGCTGGAGGCTGTCGCTTGCAACACTGTGATTCGAGTTGCTGATTCCGGTCAAGTTTTGGCAGTTGTTAATTCAGTGAATCCCGATCGACTTCTCTTAAGTTTTGTGACTGCTAATATCACTTTGATTTAGAGGTTTTGATGAAAGGGCGATCGCCTCCTAGTTTACTAGAATGGCGATTGCTTGTCATGATTACAAAGGTCAATATCCCGATCGCTCTAACGGCTCGATTTCGATATCTGGAGCAATCTCAATGGCTGCAATTCTGGCATTCTCAACTATCGTATTTCCCATCATTGTATTGTGGATTGCCTCAAACTTAGATTCGGCTTCCGAAATTTCTTCGTAGTGTAAAATCACATGATAATATTTATTAATTGGTTCTCCAGAATCTGAAATTTCCACGGCAAGCGAATCTATATTCTGAGATTCTTCGGCTTTCTCGCGATACTCGTCGGCTAAATGTTCCAGGGCGATCGCGATCGCGTGTTCTTTCGTTTGTCCGTAAAAATTCATGGTATCATCGGGGCGATCGCTCAGAGATGACGAAATCTGACAAAGATACTGCCCGTTTGATTGAGCGCAAACGTCGATCGCAATTGTTCCAGCAGTGCGATCGGGATTTATTTCGGTCATGTCAACCTTGCTATCTGATAAAATAAAATTACTAAATCGTATCTGAGTCAATATTTAATTATCGCTGTTTTGCGGCCGGGCAATCGGCTGGTTGGGTCTCTTGTTGAGGACGTTGCGTCTCTATCAAAATTGAGATGGAGGAGAACATGAGCGATACGGTTTAAGATATGCAAGGGCGAAATTGGGGTAAATTTGAGGAGCTCGCCCGAGTCATCCATCCGCGTCAGTCAGCGTTCATCTGCGGTTGCTACAAAGAGCGTCAAACTCAGCCATCCCCTAGGTAGGGAATCGCCCTGCTTCACTCTCCTGACTGAATTTGACTTTTCACCCACTCCCGAAACAACCGCAGCAAAGCCTTTTCTTTTGTAGTCTTTTTCAGTTCCAAAAACCTGAGCATTTCAGACTTCGACAGAAAAGGAAAGGTTGGAGAAACCTCGGACTCGGCGTATTCATTGCCTTCTAACTGATAGATGATTAAACGCTTGCCATCGTAGCGCCAAACTTCAGGTACGCCCAAACTTGCGTAAAGTTCTAGACGCTCGATCGAACTGCTGGTAATGTCAATTTCAATAGCTAAATCTGGTGGTGGGTCTTCATTTAGATCGATTTGTTCTTTATTCCAGACAATATCTTCATTCTGAATGTAGTAACATTTATCAGGTTCTAACCCTCGTTCCAAATCTGGGCGCTTGCAGGTTAGTGAACCCATGCTGCAAATGTCAAGATTTAATTCATCAGTTAGAACTTCAACAAAATTTCCTAATAGTTCTCCCGACTTTTCATGGGGTGCTGATGGAGTCATAATTTCTAAATTTCCGCGATCGTAAGTCAAACGAATTCCCGGCTGTTCGGCGAGTTCGTTTACCAGAGATTCATAAGTCTGCCAACTAATGTTTTTCAGCAGAAATCCGGCTTTTGGGGTTTGAATCAGGGTGGCTGTCATGGCTACCTGCCTGGGTTATAAATTATTGATTGTATATTAGCAAACATTATCTTGAGTGATGCGCGATCGCCCTTTTAGAGAGACTTTTGAAGAGAGCATCTCTTTTGGATAGTAAAAAGTATTTTTTAGGAGTGTGAAAATAAAAGTGGGATAAGCCCAGGCGCATCTAAGTTTTACTGTGAAGTGCGATCGCACTTTTCAGGGGTGTCTCGCCCGCCCGAAAAATACAATTTATATCCGCCTCGGCTTACTCCCCTTGACCAAGGTTAAAAACTAGAAAAATCTAGTTTTTAACCTTGGTGATTGAGTGCGACAAATCGATTCGTCGCACTCAACACATTACTTCGCCGCTTGACGCTCTTTTGCCGCCTTAATCACTTCTTCAGCGATGTTATTCGGACAAGGAGCATAGTGCGAGAAGGACATGGAAAACTGTCCGCGCCCAGAGGTCATAGTACGCAAATCGCTAATGTAACCAAACATTTCGCTCAACGGCACATCTGCCTTGATCCGCGCTCCTGTTTGTCCTGTCTCCTGAGATTTCATCATCCCCCGGCGGCGGTTGAGGTCGCCGATCACGTCGCCCATGTAATCGTCTGGTGTGAATACATCGACATTCATAATCGGTTCGAGCAACTGAGGCGCCGCTTTCGGCAGAGACTGCCGGTAGGCGGCTTTGGCAGCAATTTCAAAGGCCATTGCTGACGAGTCAACGGGGTGAAAACCGCCGTCTAGTAGGGTGAATTTCAAGTCCAAGCAGGGGAATCCGGCCAAGACGCCTTTTTCGGTGCAGCTTTCAAAGCCTTTTTCGACCGCCGGCCAATATTCTCTCGGCACGCTACCACCGGTCACTTTGGACTCAAACTGGAAGCCGCTTCCAGGCTCACCAGGCTCGATCACGTAGCCAATTTTGGCAAATTGACCGGAACCACCTGATTGCTTTTTGTGGGTGTATTCGTCTTCGAGGCGCTTGGTAATCGACTCGCGGTAGGCTACCTGCGGTTCGCCGACTTCTACTTCGATGCCGTGGGTGCGCTTGAGAATGTCTACTTTGATGTCGAGGTGTAACTCGCCCATCCCCTTGAGAATCGTTTCGCCACTTTCTTGATCCGTCACCATGTGGAAGGATGGGTCTTCTTGCACCATCTTGGTGAGGGCTGCTCCCATTTTTTCTTCGCCGCCTTTTTGTTTCGGTTTGACCGAAATCGAAATAACGGGATCGGGGAATACCATCGGCTCTAGGGTGGCGGGATTTTTGGGGTCGCAGATGGTGTGTCCGGTGCGGACGTTTTTCATACCGACGATCGCCACAATGTCCCCTGCTTGGGCGGAATCAATTTCTTCGCGAGAGTTGGCGTGCATCTCCACCAAACGGCTGATGCGCTCGGTTTTGCCTGTGGCGGTGTTGAGTACGGTGTCGCCTTTGGACAGCTTACCGGAGTACAGGCGCGTGAAGGTCAAAGCACCGTAGCGATCGTCCATGATTTTAAACGCCAGTGCGCGCAATGGCCGATTGGGATCGACAACGGCAAATTCGCCGGTTTCATTCCCATCGAGATCGACTTCTGGCTGCGGTGTGACTTCCATCGGGTTCGGCAGGTAGTCAACTACGGCATCGAGAACCAACTGCACGCCTTTGTTTTTAAACGATGAGCCGCAGTAGGTGGGGAAAAATGCCCGATCGCGAGTACCTTTGCGAATGCAGCGCTTGAGGTCGTCAATGCTCGGCTCGTTGCCTTCGAGATACTGTTCCATCACATCGTCGTCTTGCTCGACGGCCAGTTCGATCAACTTTTCGCGCCAAGCTTCGACATCATCGACCATATCGGTCGGGATATCTTTAATTTTATAGTTCATCGGATCGCCGGAGTCATCCCAGATCCAGGCTTTGCGGGTCAGCAAATCGACTACGCCGCAAAACTTTTCTTCTATGCCGATCGGCAATACCATCACCAGCGGTTTAGCGCCGAGGATTTGATCGACTTGCTTGACAACGCGGTAAAAATCTGCGCCCGTGCGATCGAGCTTGTTGATGTAGATAACGCGAGCCACTTTGGAATCGTTAGCGTAGCGCCAGTTGGTTTCCGATTGCGGTTCAACTCCACCCGAACCGCAGAACACACCGATGCCACCATCGAGAACCTTCAAAGAACGGTAAACTTCGATCGTAAAATCGACGTGTCCCGGGGTATCGATGATGTTGAGCTGATGCTCGTTCCAGAAGCAGGTGGTAGCAGCGGACTGAATCGTAATCCCGCGCTCTTGCTCCTGTTCCATGAAGTCAGTCGTCGCCGCGCCTTCGTGAACTTCACCAATTTTGTGGATTTTACCTGTCAGTTTCAGGATTCTTTCTGTTGTGGTGGTCTTGCCAGCATCTACGTGGGCGAAGATGCCGATATTTCGATAACGAGTGAGATCTTTCATAATTACTGTTGAGATTAAATGCGACGAACCGTCGGCGACCACCTGCAAGCGTGACAAGCGAGGAATCAATGTTGCCTGGTAAGGCCAGTACAGGCTAGATTTTCTTTCCCCTGTTTCTGGCAGGACTATCTTAATTTTGACACTTTCTCGTCATTCCTGCGAAGGATTCTTGCTTTAATAAGTGCTGCAAGCCTGACAACTCATTAAAATAACCCAGACCAAGGGCAAAATCTTCTCAGAAATTAGGTTCGGTTGAGGAACTCATCGAGCAAATAGTCCTGCACCCACGGGTGGTCATAAACTGGGTTTTTCTACCAAAATATTAGACAAGATTGCATAAATCTTTGATTAATACGGAACCGCAGATGTAAGGCAGATTACGCAGAGAAACACAGATAATTTCAATATAGCTATAAAAAAACCTAATTGCTGCGTTCAAAACTATCTAAGTCAAAATCGAGCCGCTCATCATCCGCTGATATCTCCGCTCCAATTCATCGCGCACCACCGGCCACTGATGCAAACTTTCATCATTCTCAATTACCATTTGAGCCGCCGCCCTCGCCAACTCCAAAACCTCCTGATCCTCCACCAAACTGGCTAAAGCAAAATCCGGCAAACCCGACTGCCGAGTTCCCAAAACCTGACCCGGCCCGCGCAATCTCATGTCCATTTCCGCAATAAAAAAGCCATCTTGAGATTGTTCTAAAACCTTCATTCTCTGCATGGCTTCCGCAGTTTTGGAACCGGGCATTAACAAACAATAAGAACGGTTGCTGCCCCGACCGACTCTACCCCGCAACTGGTGCAGTTGCGACAGTCCAAAACGCTCCGAATTTTCAATCAGCATTACCGTGGCATTCGGCACGTCTACTCCCACTTCAACCACAGTAGTAGATACTAAAATATCAGTTTCTTTGTCCCGAAACTTAGAAATTGCTTCATCTTTGTCGGCACTGCTCATTCTACCGTGCAGCAAACCCACCTTAAATTCAGGAAATACGCTTTTTTGCAGTTTCTCTTGTTCCTCAATTGCCGATCGCACGTCCAACTTTTCCGACTCCTCCACCAGCGGCAGCACCACATAAACTTGACGCCCGCTCGCCACTTCCCGCCGAATCAAATCGTAAGCTTGGATGCGTTCTTTGGCGGACAGTACAGTGGTTTGAATCGCCTGCCTGCCGGGGGGAAGTTCATCAATTTGACTCACGTCTAAATCCCCGTGCAGCGTCAGCGCCAGGGTGCGGGGAATGGGAGTTGCCGTCATCGTCAAAACGTGGGGAGCTTCGCCTTTTTGCTGCAATTTAGCGCGCTGCTGCACGCCGAATCTGTGCTGTTCGTCAATTACCGCCAAACCCAATTTATGGAAATTCACCGTATCTTGAATCAGCGCGTGAGTTCCTACTAAAACGGGCAATTCTCCGGTTTCTAACTGGTTGTGAATTTCGCGGCGCTTGGCTACTTTTGTGGAACCAGTTAACAGTTCGACAGACAAGTGCATCAAGTTAAACCAACCTACCAATTTGCGGTAATGCTGTTCTGCTAAAACTTCTGTCGGCGCCATTAAAGCGGCTTGATAGCCGGATTGAATTGCTGCTAGCATTGCCACAACGGCGACTACGGTTTTGCCAGCACCGACATCACCTTGCACTAATCTGTTCATCGGTTGCGGCGAAGCTAAATCGTTGAGGATGTCGTTAATTACTCTTTCCTGAGCATTAGTCAAGGCAAAAGGCAAGATTTCATAAAAATGTTCGATCAATTTGCCGCTAGGAATGATGACTGCACTCGCTTGAGCTTTCCTTTGGGTTTGGCGGCGCTTTAAAAGTCCTAATTGCAGGTAGAAAAATTCGTCAAAAACTAAGCGGCGGCGGGCGGCGGCCAAACAATCTCGATCGAGCGGAAAGTGAATATTAGTCACGGCATCGGCTAAACCCATTAAACCGTAACGCTCGCGCAAATCCTCCGGCAGCGATTCTGGCAACATTTTCGCCGCCGGCATTGCAGCCAAAATCGATCGCCTCACCGAACCGGCATCCACCCCCTCCGTCAGCGGATAAACTGGTATCAGGCGGCCGACTTTCATTGATTCGATCGCACCGCCGGAGTCGTCTAATACTTCTAACTCAGGATTTTCTAAAGTAATTCCATATTTACCCCGCTTCACCAACCCGGAAGCTGCCAGCACCGCACCAGTACAATACTCGCGCTTTTTGAATTCTTGCCAACCGCGATTGCTGTAGCGAGGGCCTGCAAAAAAACGACTAATTTTTATTTCTCCGGTACGGTCTTTTAAAATTACTTCTAATATGGTTAACTTCTTATTCTTCGGACTAGAAAAGCAATTGCAGCGCTTTACTTCGGCGATTAAAGTGACAGTTTCCCCGGCTACTAGCTCGCGAATTTGTACTTGCTTTGCGTAGTCGATATGGTTGCGCGGATAGTAGTAAAGCAAGTCGTATACACTGTATAAACCCAGTTTGGCCAAGCGGTTGCCGTTGGCGGGGCCGATGCCGGCGGTGCGGGTTAACTGTTGGTCGAGAGTCAGGCTGGGGGGTGCGGGTGCTGAACTCAGGGGTGCTGTTCGGGGAACCGAAACTGGGGCGGTTGGTTCGGAAGCGTTTGCGGGTCTGACTTGTCGTGCAAGTTCAAGCTGCTGGCGAGTTTCTTGTTCCCAAACTTGCTCCATTTGCCTC
This sequence comes from Microcoleus sp. F8-C3, assembly GCA_036704825.1. Classification (GTDB taxonomy): domain Bacteria; phylum Cyanobacteriota; class Cyanobacteriia; order Cyanobacteriales; family Microcoleaceae; genus Microcoleus. Next base: position 18,896 of record JAUBSN010000099.1, read on the forward strand.
AGAAAACTGACCGTAATGGCGATCGAATGTTGGCGCTGTTCGAGATCTTTCTGAGGGTAGATGTCAAATTCAGCGGCTAGCTGTCTGGCTCGATCGCGCGCCGAAGCCGCCACAGAACCTGCCAACTGTCTCAAACTCAGGCCCAGAAACTCGCTGAAGCGGTATTGACTGCCTTGGATGTCGTTAAATCCGCGATCGGCTTCTACTGAAAGAGCTTTTTGCAATCGCTGCCATTCTGGTTGATTATTAGTCATCAGTCATTAGTAATTAGCCATCAGTCATTAGTCATCAGTCATCAGTCATTAGTCATTAGTCATTAGTCATTAGTTATTAATCATAGCTCAAGAATTCCCGACAATTACCTACTGACAACTGTCAACTAACAACTGACTAATCTTCAAACCAACTCGATCGCCAAGCCGACTCAGCGTCCACCACAGCCAATTCCCGCTGCTTTTTCTGATAATCGCGACCCAGCGAGTTCAACTTTACAGAGAGGTTGCGAATTTGCTGGCGCCAAGCCGAGGTTCCCGCATCGGCAAACTCTATTTCCGACAGCCGCAGTTTAATAGCTGTAATGTGCAGCGCCCTACTGCTTAAGGTTGCTGCTAATTTTCGCGATGCTGGTGAGGCATCGGTTTCGATGATTAAGTTTAACAAGTTAGGCGGCCCGGCAACGCTGTCGCCGGAGGATTCAGCACCAGAAGCAGCTTCTAGAACAGCTTCTGGCAATTGACTGGGCAACATTCCCGATTGTTGCAGCAAGCGGTTGGTGTCGCGAGAAAGCAGCTTGAGTATGTGGACGATCGACTTTTCAATACTATTTTGCCAGCGTGCCAAACTTTCTGGGGAATTGGCACTCGGCAATTGATAATTTGCCAATGAAAATAGATAGTTAATGGCCGAAACTGGGTTTTTTTCCTTTTCGTTTTCTTCCTTGTCATCTGCGTCGTCTTCGTCTTCTTCCTCTTCATCGAAGTCGTCTTCGTCTTCTTCTTCCTCTTCCTCTTCCTCTTCCTCTATTTCTTTATCTGCTTCTGATTGAGTCACCAGCGATCGCAATTTTTCCTCTGACGCCGCAGCCAAAGCCCTTACAGACTGCTGCATTTTTTGCCGCCCCTCGAAGGACAACTTGAGAAACGATTCCGGTACTGCTTGAGTGCAAAGGTGATAGCAAGCCAAAATTAACTGCTGCCGCACCGCTTGTCCCAACGCAGTTAAATAACCATCGTAGGTACTGCGAAACTCCAAATTCAAGGCTGCTAAAGCCTCTTCGAGTCCTGCCAAATCTTGCTCTATTCGCTCTCGTGGTCGCACCATATCTCTCGTATAAAATTAAAATTAGGAGTTACGCAAGTTTTCCATTTTTACGATATCTGTAGTAGTAAGGTTTGCAGTGCACACCCTACAAATATACTCTGTCCATAAGTCCTGTAAAAATTAAAAATTAAAAATGCAAAAAATCAAGCTTTCACATTTTTAATTTTTAATTCTAAATCTTAAATTTGGGATTATTGAACACCCATTTGGGCTGCCACTTCATCGGCAAAGTTAGCTTCTACCTTTTCAATGCCTTCGCCCAAGACAAAACGCACGAATCGGCGCACTTGGACATTTTCTCCAATTTGGGCGATCGTTTGTTTCACCAACTCTTCCACCGAGATATTCTGATCTCTAATAAAAGGCTGATCCATCAAAGATAACTCTTTCATGCGCTTCTCAATCCGCCCTTGAACAATCTTTTCTTTGATGTTTTCCGGCTTGTTGCCCAAATCATCCTTGCCCATTTCAATTGCCTTTTCTCTTTCGACAATTTCGGCGGGGATATCTTCAACTTTTACGTATTCCACATTCGGGCAAGCTGCAATTTGCATCGCAATATTCCGCACCAAAGCTTGGAATTCTTCGCGACGTGCCACAAAATCTGTTTCGCAGTTAACTTCCACCAGCACGCCGACGCGGCCTCCCGTGTGGATGTAGCTACCTACAAGCCCTTCTGAGGCAACCCGTCCTGCTTTTTTGTCAGCCCCGGCTAGGCCTTTTTTCCGCAGCCATTCAATGGATGTTTCGATATTGCCTTCGTTGGCAGCGAGGGCTTTTTTGCAGTCCATCATGCCCGCGCCAGTTTTGTCGCGCAGTTCTTTAACGAGTTTTGCAGATATGTCCGCCATCTTCTTTAAGTTCCCAATCAAAATTAGTTATTAGTCATTAGTCATTAGTCATCAGTCATCAGTCATTAGTCATCAGTCACTAATTTTAATGTTAATGATTCGACCAGAGTGAAGAAATACCCACTCGATGTTAGTACCGACTTTGTAGGTGTAGCGGCAGAATGAATTCCGCCGCTGACACAATGAATGCTTTTGCCAGAACTCTACTAATGACTTAGACTTGTGGTATGTACAATTAAAAATTAAAAATATTCCACTAAAAATAATTATAATTATTTTTAATTTTCAATCTTTAATTTTTAATTCCTTGGTGTCAGATTCCCAGGGCAATACTAGCTCTCGGTTTCTTCGCTTTCAGCGTCTGCGTCGTCGGGATCTACATAATCGGGGTCATCCAATTCTTCGATTTCGACATCATCTTCAGCGCCTTCGTAACCACCGTCGTAGTCGTAGTCTTCATCAGAGTCGCCGCCCTGCTGACCGTGACGACCTTCGTAGATGGCATCAGCCAACTTGCCGACAATCAGCTTGATCGATCGAATAGCATCGTCGTTAGCCGGAATCGCAATGTCAACCAAATCCGGGTCGCAGTTGGTATCCAACAGAGAGACGATCGGAATTCCCAACTTTTGGCATTCCAACACCGCATTATACTCGCGGCGTTGGTCTACCAGCACCACTCCGTCGGGAATCTTCCGCATAGATTTAATCCCGCCCAGATATTTCTGGAGTTTTGCCATTTCTCGGCGCAGTACCGAAGCTTCTTTTTTCGGCAGCAAATCGAGGGCGCCGATTTCCTCGCGGCGCTCCAAATCCTTGAGGCGCTCCACGCGGGACTTAATCGTCGTCCAGTTGGTGAGCATTCCCCCCAGCCAGCGCTGGTTGACGTAATAAGCACCGCAGCGTTGAGCTTCTTGGGCTACAATCCCGGCAGCTTGGCGCTTCGTACCCACGAACAAAAACTTTTTGCCTTTTTCTGAGGCAACTCTCATGTACTCGTAGGCTTCTTCCATAAGCTGAGCGGTTTGCACGAGGTCGATGATGTGAACCCCGTTGCGCTCTGTAAAAATGTATGGAGACATTTTCGGGTTCCACCGACGGGTTTGGTGTCCGAAGTGAACCCCTGACTCTAACATTTGAGCCAAACTGACTACTGGCATTGTATTTTTAACTCCTGATTCGGGTTAATCCTCCACCCGGTTGTATTTCTGAAGGCTTGCGCCCTCGAAACACCCGAAAACCCGGATGTGCGAATTTAAACAACTTTTCTAGTTTATCACAGCGCGCCCTACTTTTTCTGACAATTTGATATCCGTAGGGTTGGCTTGGCACCAGCAGGTGAGATTTAATCCGCGGGTTGGGTACGGGGTACGCACGCTGCGGTTAGAGTTGCTTGCAAGCGCTTCTTAAAAACGAAAAATCCAGGTTGGAGGTTGCCAAAGCCTTTGTTGGCTTGTGAGACAATGGCGTTGTTGGTGCGCCTAAGAGTGCCTTCTACCTTCGATGAGTTGGTATCCATTTTTTTCGATCGGCAATTGAGTCAGCTTTAGTACCCTACCCTCTCTATCCGCAAAATCCCCAAGCTAAAAACGCCATGCCCATACCCATTCTCGTCCTGCTTGAAGTTCTAATTATCATCGCACTTTCCCGAATTGTCGGTTTGGGATTCCGCTGGATCAAGCAACCTCAAGTCATTGGAGAAATCGTAGCAGGAATTATGCTCGGCCCGTCTCTGTTTGGCTTAGTTGCACCAGCCACCGCAACAGCACTTTTTCCAACCGAAGCCGTTCCCTTCCTCAATGTGCTGTCTGAGGTGGGGCTGATATTTTTCATGTTCTTGATTGGTTTGGAACTGAATCCGAAGTACCTCAAAAGCAATTTAGATATCGCGATTTTAACTTCCCACGTCAGTATTCTAGTGCCGTTTTCTCTGGGAAGCTTGCTAGCGCTGCTGCTGTATCCCATCGTTTCAAATAATAGCGTTTCGTTTACAGCGTTTGCCCTATTTTTGGGCGCTGCGATGTCAATTACTGCCTTTCCGGTGCTGGCAAGAATTATTACAGAACACAACTTGCAGAATACAAAATTGGGGACGCTGGCCCTGACTTGCGCTGCGGTAGACGACGTGACGGCGTGGTGTTTGTTGGCGGTGGCGATCGCAGTTACTCGCACTAACTCAATGCTAGGCGCTTTGCCAACGATTTTTGCATCTTTAATTTATATCGCTTTCATGCTGACTGTAGTCCGCTGGTTCTTGCAGCAGCTTTCCAATCACTACAACCGCACCGGCAGGTTAACTCAGTTAGTGCTTGCAGGCATTTACACGGGAGTTGTAGCATCGGCCCTAATAACTGAATTGATTGGCATTCACTTAATATTCGGTGCATTTTTGCTGGGTGCTGCTATGCCCAAAAATGCGGGATTAACCAGAGAACTAGCAGAAAAAACCGAAGACTTTGTACTAATATTTCTGCTACCTATATTTTTTGCTTACAGCGGCTTGCGGACTCAAATCGGCTTGCTCAACAGTCCCGAATTGTGGTTGCTGTGCGCCGCAGTTTTGGTAGTGGCAATTGTCGGCAAATACGCCGGTACTTACGTTGCGGCAAGAGTTTGTGGCATCGACAACCGCGAAGCTTCAGCGCTGGGATGGCTGATGAATACTCGCGGTTTGACTGAACTAATCGTGCTGAATATCGGTCTTTCATTGGGCGTAGTTTCGCCGCTGCTATTTACGATGTTAGTCATCATGGCTTTAGTGACAACTTTTATGACTTCGCCGCTGTTAGAGTGGACTTATCCAAAACGGTTAATTCGGTTGGATATTTCAGAAGTTAACTCTGAGGATTCAGAATTAGAATATTCACAAACGGCTGACAGCAGCGAAGAAACTGCTAAAAAATTGCTGCCAACTTATCGAATTTTAGTACCGGTAGCAAATCCCAGCACGCAGCAAGGTTTACTGCAACTAGCGGTAGCGCTGGCACAGCCGGCCGCTGGTATGGGTGGTAATGATTTACAGTCGGCGGCGGTTCATCCTCTAAGTTTGATAGAATTCAATGAGGATTATGCTTTTGAAAGTACGCCTGTGGAAGCCGATCGCATTATTCAAGAGCGCCGCGCGAAATTATCAGAATTGATTGATAGTTTGGAACTGCCGGAGGCCAGAAAATTGGTACATCCCATCATTCGGGTGACTAATGATGTCGCCCGGGAGACGGCACAAATTGCGGAAATAGATCGCGCGGATTTGATTTTACTAGGATGGCACAGGCCTACTTTTAGCAGCAACCGTTTGGGAGGGCGTGTCGGTCAAATTCTGGGCAACGCTAAGGTGGATGTGGCAATTTTTGTTGACAGAGGCGGGGAAACGTTGAATAACTTGTTAGTACCTTACGCGGCAAACATTCACGATGATTTGGGGTTAGAATTGGCGCTGAGACTGTTAGTTAATAGCGAGGAACGCCGTTTGACGGTGCTGCGGGTGGCGCTTGACGGGGAAGCTGAAAACGATCTGAGTTACGAGTTTCGGCGAGTGATGGATCAGTTGCCGGTTGAGGTGCGATCGCGAATTGAAACTCCGATTGTGGAGGCGGCTGAGCCAATTCAAGCGGTGATTGCTGCTTCTGCTAATGCTGATTTGACTGTTGCAGGTACGAGTCGGGAGTGGGGAATTGAGCGCCAAACTTTGGGACGGTATACTGATGAATTGGCTGTGCAGTGTCATTCTTCGCTGCTGATTGCGCGGTGCTACGTTAAAGCGCGATCGCACTTGGCGTCGGTACTTCCTCAAAGGTAGCCAGTTGACAGTTGACTGTTGACTGTTGGCAGTTGTTATTAGTTATTGGTTATCAGAAAATTGGGTTTAAAACCGTCCTTCTAGGACGGCTTTAATTGATTTGAACATCTTACAGAATATCGGATATAATGTAAGTATGACACAAAAAGCATTCAAGTACCGATTCTATCCAACTTCTGAGCAAGAAACATTGCTCAGAAGAACGATGGGTTGCGCTCGATTAGTCTATAACCGTGCATTAGCCGCAAGGAATGAGGCATGGTATGAAAGAAAAGAGCGTGTCGGATACTCTGAAACTTCAACAATGTTGACCAGTTGGAAAAAGCAGGAAGACTTGCAATTTCTAAATGAAGTTAGTAGTGTGCCATTACAGCAAACTTTGAGACATTTACAGACCGCTTTTACTAACTTCTTTGCAGGAAGGGCTAAATACCCCAACTTCAAGAAAAAGCATCATGGCGGTAATGCTGAATTCACCAAAGCTGCTTTCAAATGGAAAGATAGCAAGGTGTATTTGGCAAAATGCTCTCAACCTTTGGATATCCGATGGAGCCGTCATATTCCCGAAGGTGTAGAACCATCAACTATTACGGTGAAGCTTTCGCCGCAAAGACGGTGGACAGTATCTCTGCTGGTAGATGTTGTAATTGAAACATTACCTGAATCTCCTAATCAAATTGGTTTGGATTTAGGTATAAATAGCCTGATGGCTTTGAGTAATGGCGAAAAGATTGCTAATCCTCAAACATTCAAGGCAAAGCGCCGTAAATTGCGTCAAGCTCAAAAAGCTCTTAGCCGTAAGAAAAAAGGCTCTAACAACCGCCATAAAGCCCGATTGAAAGTCGCTAAAGTTCATGCAGAAATTAGCGATGCTCGTCAGGATTTTCTTCACAAATTGACAACTCGATTGGTTCGAGAAAACCAATTGATAGCAGTCGAGGATCTGTCTGTGAAGAATCTGGTCAAAAATCATAAGCTTGCCCTCTCCATTAGTGATGCAGCATGGGGTGAAGCTATTAGGCAGCTTGAGTATAAGTGTGCCTGGTATGGTCGTAATTTTGTTAAGATTGACCGATGGTTTCCTAGCTCTAAGCGATGCAGTAATTGTGGCTATATCATTGATAATTTGCCTCTAAATATTAGAGAGTGGGATTGCCCTAAATGCAGCGTTCATCACGATAGAGATGAGAATGCTGGTAAAAATATTCTTGCCGCAGGGCTTGCGGTTAATGTCTGTGGAGCGACTGTAAGACCCGAACAGAGTAAATCTGTTAAGGCTGGTGCTATGAAGCAGAAACCTAAGTTGTGAGTCTTAGGAATCCCCGTCGCTGAGTGCGCGGGGTGGATGTCAATTGTGAGTTAGTACCAATGCCCTGCGCGGGCCAATGCCCAATTACCAATTACCAATTACCAAGATTATGAATCATTTAAGCCTCAAATCGCTGGCATTTTACGGGATTGCGATCGGCTCAGTTTCACTGCTGTTTAAAGTAGTAACTGCTTACGGGGAAGCAAATTTAAAGGCTGCTCCGGCAATTGCGGGAACTTATCGCTTCGATCCTAAAAGTTTGCCCGAATGTCTGAAATCTGATGTTTTGGTATTGACAATCGAGCAATCGGGTGTTTATTTGAGCGGTAATTTGCGATCGGGCAGCAGGGAGGGCGGGGAAAAAACAGCCCAAGAGAGATCTTATCTATTTGGTAAGTGGGAAACTCAAGGATTGAACTTGTCGGGTGCAGTTCCTAATTTAGCGGGTTGCAGCGAATCCACAGCAATCGGTCAAAACAGTTCTGTTAAAATGCGCGGAATTGTGGAACAAGGAAGCCTCAAGGGAAAAATTAGTCTAACCGATCGGGCGGCGGCTACTGATTTTACGGCTCAAAGAGAAGCGGCGGTGCAACCCCAGAAGCTGCAACATTGATCGATCCCACTAGAGAATAAGAAATGGGAAATGGGTAATTCTGTGTAGCTTTCTGACAATCAAGCATCTAGGATACAAGCCCCCGGATTCATCCGTCCAGAAATAAAAAAACCTCTATCCGATAAAGGAGTCCCCGACTCGATCCGTGGGGTCAATCGAAAATCGAAAATCGAAAATCGAAAATCGATTGACTCTCCCCTAATGAAGCAAGGAATCACAAAGTGGCGGCGCGGGTGGGGAAACGGGCGCTCGAACTCCCGCCGGAGATCGCCTGTGACGGTCGGTTGCTGCTAAATTAGAAAATATACGTAAAAGTCAATGATAAAAATAAAGTATCCCAGAGAAGTTCTTGGTTGAGAATTTGTCTTGCTCGAAACCCCCCGTGCCCGTATAGTTTGTTTGGAATGGATGTTGCCGTGATATTAATGCCGTCAGAAACTTCGCTTACCCAGTCAAACCCGTTAATTTTAGACAGTTTGCCAGACTTGTCGCCCTCCGATGGGGGATGCCCCCGCCGGGCTAGATTGCAGATTGACTTGATGTTGCTGGCGATCGAAGCCTTGTATCTCGGAGGTGCGGAAGAAATGCTGGCAGTGTCAAAGGACCTGGAATTGGAATCAATTATCAAAAATCGGGTTGCCCTTTGGCTGATGCGTAATACTAACCCGCTGAGACGCTACGCCCAGCGCCGCTCCCTTACCATTGTGGAGGCAAAAGCGCTGGTGGCGATCGCCTGCAATATGGCGCGCAAGTTAACCGCGACAATTCGACAGTTGCTGCTAGACTCGCAGCAGTTGCGATCGAGAAATATCCCCCTCAACCAGAACCTGCCGCTGGCCGAGTATTTAGAACGCTTTCGAGCTCACTTTCGATCGCGCATGAACCCGAAGCGATCGCTAGTTGCAGCTTACGATTCCGACGACAAGCTCAACGAACTAGCTTTGAACTTGTTGAGCAAACTGCTATTTTGTACAGGCACAGCCGGAATGCAGCGCTTCTGGGTTAGCCTGTTTGATGGAGAAGTTGAATAAAAAATGACTATTAGGCGTCAGTACAGTCTGCCAAATTGCACCCTAGTTCTAGAAGGGTTGAGCGATGGATCGGCAGCCAGCCAGTTAGATATACGGCCGGTGCTTTCGATATTAATGAGCGCTGAATGCTATGTTACAGGTCTCGCCGAGCCCCTAAGCGGGGGACGGGATTTTTTTGAAAGCTTGGTGAGGGTCGTCAGCAGCTACGCTCAAGAATTTATGAGCGGAGTGCATTATCCCGATCGCTACGGCCCGAATGTGGGTATGGTGCAGTTACACAGAATTGACGGCAACGTGCATCGGTTGACCGTTCTACCCGCCTCCACAGGCAGCCCAACCCAAATCGATCAAAAAACAGAACTGTCGGCACAAGTAGATTTGACAACTGTACAGCTATTTGACTTGGTAGAGGCGATCGATCAGTTTTTTGCCGACACGCAGACGCTGCCGGAATTGTCGCTGCAATTAACCCCAATTTCCAGGCGTTACGTCAAGTCTGCCGAACCTTTGGCGAAGCGGAGTTTGCCTGCTGTGGTGGGGGTGTCGAGTTTGGCTTTGGCTGCGATGGCGTTTTTTTTGGTGCCGGTGCCGGAAGTCCAGCGCCAGAGAGATCCGGTTCCCCAGCCCAATCCAGCAGGGCAGAATCAGGGGACGGCGAATCCGGGCGGATCGGGTTCGCCTAATCCCAATCCCGCGCCCCCTGCTGACGGTTTGCTGCCTGGGACTCAAACTCCGAAGGCTGAATCGAGTTCGCAGACTCCGAGCCCCGCGCCGCAGCCGGACGCTTCACCTAGCGCCACACCGCAGTCGAGCTCTTCGCCGGAAAGCACGCCCAGTCCTGTTGCTGAAGGTTTGGCAAGCCCCGGGGCGGCAGCCGCGCCAATTACCGATCCAGGGGAAATTGACCTGTTGAGGGGCAAACTTTCCCAGCAAATTGACGGAGTTGTGAAGGATCGGCCTCCGGTTGGTGCGGAGTTGATTTATCGGGTGAGTGTGGCCCAAGATGGGGCGATTGTCGGTTACAAGCCGGAGAATTCGGCAGCAGTCGATCGATCCGAAACGCTGCTGTCGGAGTTGCTTTACAAGCCGATTGGCAGCAGGCCACCTGCGGAACCGCTGGCTGATTTCCGAGTAGTTTTTGCACCCGACGGTAATGTTCAAGTCAGTCCTTGGTAATGGTTGATTGTTGACTGTTAACGGTTAACGGTTGACTGTTAACGGTTGACTGTTGAGTGTTGACTGATACCAACTCCCGCTTAAATGCTGCCTCATACCATGTCCGATCGATCGCGCACAATACAATTGCCGGGGTGGGTTTTTGAGATTGTCGGTTTTTAGCAAATATTGTTGGTGAACCCGCCCCTTGTATCTTAAAAGAGTGAGTCAGTCGATCGCCACGTCATTGATTCGATCGTACCGACAAT
>JAUBSN010000100.1:0-28953 GCA_036704825.1 Microcoleus sp. F8-C3
GTGGCGCATTGTGAGCCGTTTGGGTACACCCTATTTGAGGTTTTTTGTCAACCTCTTTTACTGGACTGGCGCTCTAGCGTCCCGCCCGCTCTGAATATACAATTTAAATGCGCGACAGCTTATGGAATCTTTAATCACAATCAGGATATTATAAAGTTTTCCTAAAACACACCTGAGAAGCTCATAAGTAATTTTTAATTTCTAATTTTTCAAAGCCCTGCGCCCCAAATCTGTAAATTCCTGCCAACTCTCACTGCCAAATCAGGGAGTTCAACCACATCAATCGAAAATGCTGCTGACTCTTTTAGATCCAGAAAAACAGACCCCCCTGCAACAGTGGAGTTTCGAGAGCGAATCCATTATTCGCATCGGCCGCTCTCCTGAAAATCACGTTGTGATCCCCAATGCTCTAGTGTCGCGGCAGCATCTGGAATTGCAAAGAGTTAATAACGGGAGATCCAGTCAGTGGTACTTAGTCAATTCGGGGACAAATGGCACTTTGGTAAACGGTATTCTTATGTCTCAGGGTTGGATATCCGACGGTGCCCTGATCCAGTTGGCGCGGGGCGGCCCAATTCTGCATTTCCAAGTTATTGCTATTGAACTCGGCGGCAAGATTGAGGCGAACCCCACCGTCAATCTCGCGGTACCGAGGTGTACCCACGCGGGAAACCCGCAGGGGAATTTATTCTGCATCCACTGCGGCGAACCGATTAAAGTCGATCGCACCGTGCGCCACTACCAAGTGCTGCGAACTTTGGGCCAAGGCGGTATGGGGACAACGACTTTAGCCTGGGATCGAGATAAAGCGAAAGCTCAACAACCCGGAAGTTCCCCCGCAGCTTCTCTGGTAGTCCTCAAGGAAATGAATGCTGACATGGCTCAAATAGTCAAAGCTCAAGAACTGTTTGAACGTGAAGCTAAAACTCTCAAGGCCCTTCACCATCCGGGAATTCCTCAGTTTTTTGACTTTTTTGTGGAAGCGGGCAAAAAATACTTGGTGATGGAAATGCTCCACGGCGAGGATTTAGAAAAACGCATTTACAACCGCGGACCTGTTGCTCCCCAACAAGCAATAGAGTGGATGATCCAAACCTGCGAGGTTTTGGACTACATTCACTCTCAAAAACCCCCGATCGTCCACCGGGATATTAAACCTGCTAATTTGCTGGTGCGGCACCGGGACAATCGCATTACAGTGCTGGATTTTGGAGCCGTTAAAGAAATCGGCACTCCTCCGGGCACTCGCATCGGCGTTGAAGGCTACACCGCACCGGAACAAGACCGGGGACAGCCTCTCCCTCAGTCGGATTTATATGCTATTGGGCCTACTTTGATTTTTTTGCTGACGGCCCAGAGCCCTCAAAACTTTTACGGGAAAATACCTGGAGGTTACGGGTTTAAGCTCGAAAATATTCCGACGATCGCCCCCAAGCTGCGAGAGACCATTTTGCGAACCACGGCAGCTAAGCCTGGGGATCGCTTTCAAACTGCTCGACAATTAGCTCGATCTTTAGCAGCTTCCCTTTAATTGAAGTCAGAAGTCATCAGTCATCGGTCATTAGTCATCAGTCATTAGTCAGAAGGAAAAGTCCGCTGTCATGCGTCATTCGTCATGCGTCATTCATTACTAGCAAGAGGGAACAAGGAAGAGGGAAGAAGTTAACAAGGGAAAATTTATTGACAAAATTTACCCATCGCCTCGGAATTTCTCTCCGACACCCCAGTCCTCCGTCTCCTCTGTTATTCCTCGTCCCAAGCTTCTACAGCTATCAACTCGCTCACGGGGTCTTGCATAGAAAAATCAAACTCTAGCAATTGCTGTTTCCAGTACGGCCATTCGTCGCCGTAAAGCAGAGCAATTTTCCAAATGCTGTCTGTCGGTTTGATAATGTCAGAAGTGACAAGAGAATGCACCTGACGCTGGAACTTAACCATCGGCTGTATAACCTTCTGGCTCATAATACCTCTTGAATTGTTTAAATCTTGTGTAATTACCGCTTCCCAGCTCTCACTTTTTACCGCAGTTTCGCCAAGAACACTCTCGCCAAGATACGTGTAGATTTTTGTCGGGAAGCTACATATTCAACTTGTATCTTAACAGAGTTCGTTTTGACAAGGGCCTATAAGCAGGACTGAAGAGTCAAGACCGACTTCAAAGAATTAATCATCTTTAAGATGTCCCGCTATATGCTGTCGATCGACAGTGGGAGGTTTGCCGCCTCGATTGTTTCCACATAGTGGCAGATGCAAGGGCTGCGTTCGGCTTGTTCTTGACAAGGCTGAGTTTGCGTAGGAGAAACTGCAACTACTGCGCTTTGGCTGCTACAGCGTAATTTCCGCTTTCCTGCGGGTAAACCACACCTGTTTCACCTTCGACGCTGGGTTCCCTGTGAGAGTGGGTCATAGCTACATAAACTGATTATAACTCTACTGACCGCAAAAGCGATCGAAAATTGTTGGATACTGTTGATCGCAATCCCTAAAATGTCGATCGAACATTCAAAGGCTAAAGCAGAGCGGGCGTACAAGCAAGTTCCCAACCCATCGTCCGTCCTGATTGAGTCAATCTAAAATCTAAAATCTAAAATTGTATGACTTGGACAAGGCGACACATTCTCACTCTGGCTGATTTTACCTCGGACGAATACGATACGGTGCTGCAAACTGCGGCCAGTTTTCGGGAGGTGCTCGGCCGCCGCACGAAGAAAGTGCCGGCCCTGCAGGGTCAAGTGGTCGCGAATTTGTTTTTTGAACCTTCTACCCGGACTCGCAATAGTTTTGAGTTGGCGGCGAAGCGGCTGTCAGCGGATACGCTGAATTTTGCGCCGGGAAGTTCTTCTCTGACGAAGGGGGAAACTATTCTGGATACGGCTAAGACTTATCTGGCAATGGGAACGGATTTGATGGTGATCCGGCACGAACAAGCTGGAGTTCCCAGTACCATTGCTTCGGAAATGGATCGCTTGGGTTCGAGAGTCAGCGTTCTCAATGCAGGAGACGGTCAGCACGAACATCCGTCGCAAGGTTTGCTAGACTTATTTACTATTTGTTCTCTGTTAGATACCGAACGCCCGCGGCTGGAACTTTTAGCGGGTAAAAAAATTGCTGTGGTGGGGGATATCTTGCATTCGCGGGTGGCTAGGTCTAATATTTGGAGTCTAACGGCTTCTGGGGCAGAGGTTCATTTGGCCGGGCCGCCAACTTTGCTGCCGCTGTTATTTGCTGAGTGTGGCGATGGTAGGGAAGGCAAGTTATTTTTGCACTGGCAGCTTGAACCTGCTTTGACCGATGCTGATTTTGTGATGACTTTGCGGCTGCAAAAGGAACGGATGAGCAACCATTTGCTGCCGAGTTTACGAGAGTACCATTCTTTGTACGGGATTACGCGCGATCGGCTCAAACTCTGCCAGCCGGATGTGAAGGTGTTGCACCCGGGCCCGGTCAACCGCGGCGTGGAAATTAGTTCGGATTTGATGGACGATGACCAGTTTAGCCTGATTTCTCAGCAAGTTACCAGCGGCGTGGCGGTGCGGATGGCATTACTTTATCTAATCGGCGGCGGTAAAGTTTAGGCTGTTAGTTGTGAGTCATGAATTTCGGATATTCGATTATTTTCAGGATCGCCTCTTTACAATAATCGTTACCCAGTATGGCAGGGTAACGATTAAAACTCTTTCTAGAAATGTAAAGTGAGCTAGTTAAGAGTTAGGAGATCCAGGAAGTAGACACCCAGCCGCCACCTTTGAGTTGTGCCCAGCCGTTTCTGTAACGACCGGTCAATTTGACGTGGTCTCCACGATATAACTTGCCGATGACATGAGAACAGCTAGTAGGGCGGTTGCGGATATTCAGTCGGCCGCCATTCGTGACAACTTTGGCGTAGCTGTGATGGCCGTGATGGCTGCGATGGCCACAGCGTTTGTAGCAACTTGCGGCCTGGGCTTCGCCACCGACACTCAGAACAGATAGGGCTACTGCCATACCTGCAACGCCTATCAATGCAGAATTAGGAATTTTCAATTCCAGTTGGAGTTCGGACTCTGGAGATTCATAAGCAACAAAAGAGTGGCTCAATGCTAGTGCTTCCATAGTTTCCTCATGATTGTTGTTAACCTTTCTTGGTGCAGACTCAGGTCAAAACCTCAATTAACAGCCCAAATTATTAACTTATGTTTCAGAAAAGCCACAAAAGGGCGTTAAGGTCTTGCTTTTGCCGAGTATTGGCTAATGTTCCTGAACCCTGCACAGGTATATCATGTCATTTAAGGAGCTTTCCGGAACAAAAAAATAAATAAAGTTTACATCTGCTGCTAAAAATTTTGCCGGCGCGCATCGGAACTCCGGGCAGAATTAAACTTGTACTGTGTCATTGAGCAGGGAACCAAGTTATCGATCGGGCTTGGAAATAGCTTGGTACTGAGTGGCGAATGACACTACTTGTTTGGGTGCTTATTTATTGAATTGCTACAGCAAGATCGGCAGTAAATTCGATCGAACAAGCATCTTACTCGTCTTCAAGCACAGTATTAGTTTTGTTCGGGCGAGTTACATTGTAGCCGATCGCACTGGTGCAGAAGTTGGGGGCGATAGCGTAGGGCACTGCCTGCGTGCTACAAGATTGGTCTCAAGATTAGCCTCCCTGTGTCCCCGACAAGAATGCAAGACAAATCCATCGCGACCTGATTTGTGTCAAGATCGATTAACTTCTCGACTCACCACTTCTTTGGCAATGAACTCCTTCGCTGCACTTTCGATCGGCACAATTCCTCAACGCCATGAATCAGACAGCTTCGCCATTACCATAGCGCCGTTGTCTGTAGAGGAAATATACGCTTTGGCAGATGACCCCGCCAACGGAGCCGTGGTAATAATGAGCGGTACAGTCCGCAACCAAACTGACGGTCAAGCTGTAGTTTCGCTAGAATATCAAGCCTACGAACCGATGGCCGTGCGAGTATTCCAGCAAATTGCTACTGAAATCCGCCGCCAGTGGGCCGATGTCAATCGGGTAGCCATTCACCACCGCGTCGGACACTTGCAGGTGGGGGAAATCAGCGTATTGGTGGCTGTTGGCTGTCCCCACCGCGGCGAGGCATTTGCAGCTTGCCAGTACGCCATAGATACGCTCAAACACAATGTACCGATTTGGAAAAAGGAACATTGGGCTGACGGTTCTAGCAGTTGGGTTAGTATTGGAGCGTGCGAGGTTGTCGGACATTAGTCAATCGATTTAAGATTTGAGGTTTGAGATTGAAGAGGGGAACTTGTTACGATCTCCTAACGTCAAAAAGTGTGGAATGTTCGATGAGCCAATTCCACCGATGAGCGACTTTATTTCCGTGTCCTGGTCTGCGGTTGTGGCGACCGTTCAAAGAGTGCAATTGCCAGCCGAAAAACTCTCTAATTATGACTTGGTGTTGCGGTGTCAGGAAGGAAATCGACCTGAGACCACGGCCTTTTCAGAACTGTTGAAGCGGTATCAGTCCCACGTAGACAGGGTTCTTTATCACTTGGCCCCTGACTGGCAAGACCGAGCAGACTTGGCTCAGGAAGTGTGGATTCGGGTCTACCGCAATATTAACCGCTTGCAAGAGCCTGTTAAATTTCGAGGCTGGCTGAGCCGCATTGCCACTAATCTGTTTTACGATGAATTGCGGAAGCGCAAACGGGTGCGAACTCCGCTGTCGCTGGACGTACCCCGTACTCTGGAAGATGGCGAGGTGGATTGGGAAATTCCGGCCGACAGTCCCGGACCTGATGAAGATTTGACGACTAGAGAATTTTACGACCAGTTGCGGGTGGCGATCGCAGATTTGCCGGAAGTATTCCGCACGACAATTGTTTTGAGAGAAATAGAAGGTTTAGCCTATGAGGAAATAGCCGAAATGACCGGAGTTTCTCTGGGAACTGTCAAGTCGAGAATTGCTAGAGCTCGCCAAAGATTGCAGTTGGAATTGCAAAAATATCTCGATGGTAATTAGCAAGAGTGTTTTTAGAGGCGGGTCAAGAAGATTTGGTGAGATTTGCTGTGACATCAAAACTTCTCTTTTAAAATATAAATAAGCAGTAAATCATTCTAATAGCGAGTGCGTGATTCCCCAATTAGACCAAGTGTGAAATTATGAACGGTAACTTTGAATCAGATAAAAATCAGAATCAGGAAGGCGTCGGGGATTCACTTGCTGAAACTCAAGCTAACAACAATTATGCCCAGGGCAATGTAACTACTATGATGCGCGATCGCTTTGAATTGCTGAGTGCCTACCTCGACGGTGAAGTGACGGCCGCAGAACGCCGGCAAGTTGAGGACTGGCTGAAAAATGACCCGACTACGAAACGTTTGTACTCGCGACTGCTGATGATGCAGCAGAGTTTTCAAGCAATGCCAGTGCCTGCAGCGGAACAATCGGCCCAGGAGTTGGCGACGAAGGTTTTGCAGCAAGTGGAATGCAAGACGAAACGAAATTTGGTTTGGCGGGGAGGGGCGATCGCAGCTTTGTTGGTTGGGGTGGTGTCTGGTGTCGGTGGCGGCCGCCAATTGTTTGCTCCTCAGTTTGCTCGATCGCCCGTTCCTACTGAATCTGACGGTTTGATTGTGGCTTTGAACGAGCCTCTGGTGGAGATTGTTAATCCTAACGATTTGATGCTTGGGGTGAATGCACCGATTGTGGATATTCCCAAAGTTGGCGTAGCAACCCCTCAAAAGTAATTGCCAAAGGCGCAGTAGGATTGCTGTTTCGATCGATAACGGAAGTTGCTAAGCTCCCTAAAAAAGGGGGCTTTTGCCGTTTTTCCCTATTTTGCAAGGTGGATATATCCTTTGACAATCTCTGGGTTTTGATTGGCTAATTGCCTAAATCTTTGATTGATAGGGAAACCGCAGATAAACGCAGATAAACGCAGATAATTTCAAGATAGTTGGCAACTTTTGCAATCTTGTTTAATGACGAATTATCGGGCGATCGCTCGCAATTAAGCGCGATCGCACTTGCCACGTGTTTTTTGGATATTGGCGATCGGCAACAGCAATGTATCCTCAATTTCCTGCCGCACAGCAGGAAATACATTACAACCGCTATTGAGGCAATGTACCAGCAATTTATTAGCATCGTAATACTTCCTCAGCAATGACTTCTGCTGTTCGTTAAATTGCCAATTGTGACCCATATCGCGATACAAAATCATCATTTGTCTTAATCGCTTATCCCAAGCCTGACCGTTATCTTGCCACCATTTTGCAAATATCTCTTTGTCACTTTTTGGATCGGGCAGTTGTTCCAGAAGTTTTTGTATCGCTTGCCTTTGTTCAGGCTTAAGGGCAGGTGCAAGGTCGCAGTCAAGAACAAGGTCAAGGTTAGGGACAAGGGTACGTTCAAGGGTAAGGCTGATGTAACCAAGGGTAGGCTCAAGCGCATCCTTAAAGACGGTATTTAGGGCAAGGTCAAGAGCACCTTCAAGTGCAAGGTTAAGAACCTGTTCCAGAGCTTGTCCCACAACTTTTTTCAGATAAGGGTCAAGAGAAAGGGCAAAGCCGCAGTCAAGGAGGGGATATTCAAGGGTCAAGTAAAATGCTCTAACTGCCGCAGGTTTGTAGGGAAAATCAACAGAAAGGGATTTTTTGTTGACCCATATTAGGCACTGCTGCAACTGCTCATCGTCACCGAC
Source organism: Microcoleus sp. F8-C3 (assembly GCA_036704825.1). Taxonomy (GTDB): domain Bacteria; phylum Cyanobacteriota; class Cyanobacteriia; order Cyanobacteriales; family Microcoleaceae; genus Microcoleus. Next base: position 7,669 of record JAUBSN010000100.1, read on the forward strand.
CAGTGCATCAACTTGCTGTTTCATTAACAGCAATAACTCATCAGCTTTTCGTAACATCCCAACCGCCAGGAAAAAGACTTCTCGCCAACGCTTCTCGGTCAGGTGACTCACCAGTTTTTTCAAAACTTGTTGCTCGGAATTGGTAACAATTTCTCTAGCAGTGAAATACTCTTGGAATGTTAGATGAGAAAACGAATAAATTTCTCTTGCCCTCTCCACTAATAAGCCATGTTGTGCCTCGATTGCTTTCAGCACAACCTCACTATCCATTTCTAACTGAACGGGGTCAGTTGTGCCATCTGGCAAGTTAGCTAGATAGTCGGCAATCACTTGTTGGATTTGATTTTTTTCAAAAAAATAATCGCCCCGCTCAAAAGTAATAGCTGCCACAAAAGCAAGTAAATGTTTCTTGCGGCACAAATTCAAATCCCGATAAACTTCATCCCGTTGAATGCCTCTAGTTTCATCCCATTTTCTGAGCAAAATTTCCATTCCTTCCTCATACAACTTGGCTCTTTTGGATGGAAAATCTGCTTTTGCTTGGAATACTAAACAAGTCAGATTAAGCAAAATTGGCGTTACTGCAAGTTCTCGGATTTGCTGATTTTTGGGCAGTTTTAGCTTCTCGACAAATTGAGATGCTAAAGCTTTCCCTGCCTCCAGATTATGAGAAAATGCCACAAACCAATTGATCGCAAAGGCAGCGATTTGCTCGCAATTAAAATCGGCAACCTCAACACAGGTAAAGGCTTCGTCGTGAAATCTGTACTTAGAAGCGGCAATTCGACAGGTAATAATAAACTGATTGTTGTAATACTTTTGGACAAACTGACGAATCTGTCTGATGACTGCATCGCTATCTGATTCTGGCACTTCATCTAAGCCGTCCAGCAAAATCAGTCCTCTGCCTTGACTGAGTGCGAATTCAGTTTGCGATCGCGCCTCAACTCCGCAACTGGCAAATTCGTCGCTGATATATTCTAATAAGTCAACATTAGCGATTTCGGCAAAGTTTTTCAGAGAGATAAAAATCGGTATTTTGTTGGCTTCAAATTTGGCGCGATCGCACTGAATGGCGATGTGTTTCAAAAAAGTAGTTTTACCTGAACCCGGTTTGCCGAGTACCATTAGTTTAGAGTGAAATTTCACCGCATCCAATCCTGGTACTCGTTTCTGGCATACTTGGCCTAATCCCAAGCGGTTAAAGTTATCCGCATCTGGGTTGAAGTCTGTGAGTAAATCGCTAATTTCTCCCGGCTGCCAACTGGTAATTTCCTCCAAAATGTTGACTTCAACGTAGAGCTTGCTGACATCAACGGGCTGTGCAATATCCAACAGTTGCATTTTGCTGTAAAGCTGTTGGATTTTGCTGTGGCATTTTTGCCGGATCTCTTCCACTACCGAATCAATAGGCTGTGGGCAAAAATCTCTAACCCCCCCAACCCCCCCTTGGCAAGGGGAGGCTAAAGGAGGACGATCGACAATTTCTTCCCACTTCAACTGCAAAACCGTGCAGAAAGCCTTGAAAGCATTAGCTTTAATGGGTTTTCTTCCTCCTAAAAAGCGCCTCCACGTTGGCAGCGAGAGACCATCGGCATAGGGCCCGGCTTCTGTCCAAGTTCGATCGGGCTCTAATCTTTTACTAGCTTCTACTAGCCATCTGGGGTCTTCTATCGTCAAGCCCCTTTCTTTTCTAGCTTGCTTAATTTTTACTAATCCCTCGTCAGAGGCTTTGAGGGCTGTCATTATATAATTGACTTATCTAATTGTCAATGTCAGTTTTCGCTCAGTTTAGCGATCCCAAACTGAGTTTGTCAAGACCCCAGCAAACAAGAGAAAATGATCGGGACAACAACTGCACGGCAGACGGGAAAAGTCAGGCATAAATCATGCAAACTTAATCGTTCAGAATGCCGCTCTCTTTTTTAGGTAAAAAAGTACAGATTAAATGATGACAAAGGATAGCACCATGAGAGATAACATAGATGAAATTCCGTCAGGTGGGATAGGTATAAAAATTATTGGCAAAATTGCCGATGACCTAAGTTATACGCGCACTTCTGACGGCAGAAACTGTCTGTTCATTGTAAAATATTATCAGCAACCTGGTATAGTACAATCCCAACGCAGCATTGAAGATGGTTTTTTAAAGCGAGCGAGCGATGTTTTAACCAGCTTTAATTTGGGGTTTCAAAAGCAACGAGTTACCCAATCAGAGCCAATTTCTAACCAGCTAGTTCAAAAAATCAACCTTCAAATAAATACCGATATCAAGGCTGTTGCTCAAGTTTTATCGTGGGTTGAACAGTTAGATCCTCTACCAATTCCCCTAGCCGTTTTGCATCAGTGTAAACTTGCTGCGATCGAGGGGTTTACGAATGCTGTTCGCCACGCGCACAAAAATTTGCCATTAGAAACTCCGATAGAGCTTGAAATAATGGTATTTAAAGAACACCTAGAAGTAAAAATTTGGGATTGGGGAGATCCTTTTGACTTCCAAGCGAAGTTGAAAGAAGAATTGCTCGAAAAAAGTCTGTATTAGTTGGAATGACTTGGGGTTGACGCTTGACGCTTCACTAAAGCTGTTCTGTAATTGCCAGCTTTAAATTGACGCTAGGAAGAAACTTTTTTGTGATGACTGCTGATACTACTCCCAAGATTCTCGTTGTGGATGATGACTCATCAATCCGCAATCTAGTTCATCGTTTTTTAACTCAGAAATATCAAGCAGATTCTGCAGCAGATGGCGAGACCGCTTTAGAATTGTTTGAGAAATTAAAGCCACTGCTAGTAGTTCTCGACTGGAATTTGCCGGATACTACAGGCTATCACCTCTGCCAGGAAATGCAGCGCCGTACTAATGTTTTTGTGGTAATGCTAAGCAGCCGCACGGACGAAGCCGATCGACTTAAAGTCCTGTCTGCAGGTACTGATGACTATATCTGCAAACCCTTTGGTATGGCAGAGTTGGCAATTCGTATAGAAGTTGTGTTGAGACGCATGAGGACTGTGATTCCATCACGTATTGTATTCGATCGATTCGCGATCGATTCAGCGCGCCGGGAAGCAACACTCAACGATCGCATTATCAAGTTAACCGCCTTGGAATTTAATATCCTGTATTTTTTGGCAAGTCATTCTGGTCAATCTTGGAGTCGCCAACAGTTAATTGAAAAAATTTGGGGGTGGAACTGCGGCGACACAGGAGAAGAGAAAGTTGTTAGCGTACATATCGGTCAGATTCGCAAGAAAATGATTGAAGTTGATGCTACTGGATCGCAGTTTATTAAAACTATTCGGGGTTACGGTTACAGGTTCGAGCCACCTTCGCCCACTGCAATGGCAATTTCCTAAGCTCATCGGTATTAACCACCTTATTTGGTGAAAAACCTATTCTCCCACCTGCCGTGGGGCAGCCAGATACCTCCTAGGGAACGAACGCGATCGGGTAGCATGAAGTATGCCCAAGCCGTGCCTAAAGGTTTGAGGTGTCGATCGAAGATTTCGATTTCCTGTCGCTGATATTCGTTTTGTGTGGGTTCCCGCAGCGGATCGTAGTCTTCAAGTCGGTCTAAATCGTCCAAAATAGCCGAATTTGCGAAACAGAGGAGAAAACCGCAGACTGTGCCGTCTCCGGCCACCATCGCAGGATAGCCGATCGGCAGCGCAAAAAGTTGACCGCGGGCGATCGCGGGGCAAGCATCCACAACTTTTCCTTCGCAGTAGCGGAGGTAGTTGGACTCCCCGGGTTTGAGTGTGCCGTAGACAAAGACTTTCATCGGGTAGGGCTTAACCGCTAGTTTTTGCTAACATAGATGGCTAAGCTAATAGTTTAAGTCTCGCGGGCGATCGCGACTGCAATCTTGATAAATTTCGTTGTTTACCTTTCTTATAATTCATGACTCTAGCAGTTAGTTTTATTGCTTTTGGACTGCGGCCTTTGTACTTGAGCTCTTTTTTGCCGTTCCTGCCCCTTGACAGCTTGTTTTCGACTCAAGGGATTATGGTGATGCTGCTGGCCGCCTATGCGGGGGCAATGTGGATGTTTCTCACCAGTGCTCCGAAGGTACACACGGTGATGGTATCCGATCTCGGCCAAGCGAGGGAGTTCTATGAAGGTATGCTAAACCTGCCCGTAGCAGAAGTGCCGCTGCACTACTACTACAATTACGAGCAAACTTTGGGGACAACTGGTATCGATCCGCTGTATTTGTCGCCGAATGTCGGGAGGGCAACGAGCTCTCAAACGCTGGGAAGTCCCGAGGGTTTGTGGTATCAGTTGATGAAAAATACCCAACTGCACATTATTAGCGGGGCCGGTGTAGGGGAAAAAAATCGCGAACGTCATGTTTGTTTCGATCGCGAATGTTTGGATCAGCTATTGATGAGGGTACAAACTCGGGGCATTAGTTATAAAATTCGCCGGGAAAAGCCGCTGAATTTTTTGGTAAAGGATTATGACGGTCGCGTGATTGAAATGGCGGAAGTCAGCAATTAAGCTGACAGGAAAAAAATTTTAGATAGAGAAACCCAGTTTCTCCGAGAAACCGGGTTTCTAAAGTTACCAGTTTGCAAGTCATTTTTGCTATGACTTCTTCGTCTCCGTGCAACTTAACTAAATCTTTAATTTCTACCAAACATTGTCTAAAACCAAGAACTTGATTCAAGAGGTAAAGCAGATGGGACAGACCCAATTAATCGATCAGTTTAATCAAGATGGATATGTTAAGATCCGGGGTTTTTTTTCAGAAGCCGAGATGAGAACACTGATCGAGGATATTAAAGAAGCCGATCCGAAGCACATTGACAATAATCTGAATAAAGGAAGCTTAACTTTTCACAGTCAGCTATTCCAATACAGTGAAAAGATCCAAAGCTTCATCTCTCAACCCCGACTGGTGGAACTGCTTGCACCATTTATTGGTCCAAATTTCTGGGTGCGGTGGGATCAGGCAGTAGCCAAAGGACCAGGAGCTGAAACCTTTCCTTGGCATCAGGACAATGGCTACAGCAACCTTAAGGATAATCACTATCAACTGTGGATTGCACTTACCAGAATGACTCCCGAAAATGGTGGGCTGTGGTTACAACCGGGCAGTCACAAAAAACGGCTGCCGCACAAAGTTGAAGGTAACTATGCTGTGTATGATGGAACTCCTGACAGTCCACTCTTCATTGAAGCAGAAGCGGGGGATATTGTTTTGTTTTCCTCGCTGACACTTCACAGTACCACACCTAATGTTTCGCAGGAAACCCGCTGGGCTTACGTGATTGAGTATATGTCCCTCAATCACGTCGATCCTTCTCTCAAACCACCCTATTTTGTGGTTGCCCGTAACGGTAAGTCCCAGCCAGAGTTGGTTAATCTTCATACAGGTTTCCTGAACCCCTGGAATCATTTGAAATACCTTGGTTATCACTGGGATCTCAAGCAACTGTTGCCAAGCAGGCTGAAACTACTTCTAAAGAGAGCAGAGTTGGTAGGAAAAAAGTAATACCAATTCTTACTGTACCCTCACTAGGTGAAGCCCGAACGTACTTCGTAAGTCATTCGTACTTCACCTATAACCCTAGAAGCATTAGGTTGATTTAACCGGATTTGATATCACTTAGTTCTTACTTCAACGCCCGATCGCTCTAATTCTATATCTGTCAAAGAGATTGCTTTCCGGCTGAAGATTTGGAAGTAGAGAGAAACAAAAAACTCTTTGACGGGAAAAACGATAAAAGTCAAAGGATTAATTGTGACGATGATATTGCGAACATCGGCTTTAGCTTGTTTGACAATTTGCTGCGCTACCCAGTCGGGAGACATGATGCCGATCGGGTTTAAGTTGCTTTTAAACGGCCCTAAAATCAGTTTGCGAACGATGCAGGGCGCGTCTAGCCGCCGCAGGGTGACTAAATCTCCCAGGGCGCGTTTGCTGAGTTCGTACAGGGGACTGACAGCGGGAATTACTTCTGCTTCGGAAGTGTTGATCCAGACTTCTTTGCAAGCAATGTTTTCGTTAGTGCGGACTGTTAAGAAAAAGAGTTCCATCAGCCGCCACGCGGAAAAAGTGTTAATTTCATAGGAGTTGGCGATCGCTTCTCCTGTTCTTTCTCCGTGTACGTTAATCCCGTGATTGATGACGAGAATATCGATTTTTTCTAACAATAGGGCTAAGTCTGCCTCTTGGCCAGTTTGCCAAGTTACGGTTTTTACAGGTAAACTTTCGCCGTCTAAATTCAAAGTAATTTCCTCATTTCCCGATGAGAGGGCGATAACTTTTGCACCAGCTTTGTGCAGGTTTTTGAGAAGCGAACGCCCTAAAGTTCCCGATGCACCGGTGACGGCTACAGTTTTGCCTTTGAGAGAAAGTGCTGTACCCATAAGTCGATCTATTAAGGTGAAAGTACCGCAATAGTAAGCATTTTGATTGTCGAAGTGGTGCCGCCAGTGATAAGGTTTATTAACTAACCACTTGCCAGGGGGAGTCAGGAAGTCTCCCGGTTGGTGGGTGATGTCGGTTAATTTGTCTGCACCTTTGATGCCGCACCCGCGGGCGATCGCGCTCAACAAAAAGCCTAAAGTATAAATACAACCCGCTGCTGCGCCCCAGTGATATTCCGGCAGCCAAAAATAAGCTACAACCCACAGCAACAAGCCCAAAACCATCATCGCCGCAGCTTCGGGCACGTCGTGACGCCAGTGTGCTTGCTTGTAAATTGTCTCGCTGACGGGGGTCAAATTCGGGCGGAAAACGCGGTGATGCCAAGCGTGCAGCTTTTGCAGGGGTGCCCAATAATGGGACGCGACGTGATAAAAGTCTCGTATTATTTCTGCCCAGCAGACAGAAGCTATTGCCACAGCGCCGACTATAGAGTAATTTACCATGCTCGCACCAGTTTGAAATTTGAGATATTAGATATTGTCTGCTTTGAAAGATAACTCAAAATGGCTTTTATTGCTAGTCTGGCAGTTGACTTAGGCGTTTTAAAATCTGCAAAACGCGGTACAATTCATTGCCTGGATTGGAAATAACAAATTCAGCCGATCGCGCGTACTGGGGAGTTTCGCCTCTAACTAACTTGACAAAATTGAAGTTAGCGCCTGTGGCAATCATCCCAAAAGTAGGATTTTCTGGGTTCGGATATGCCAGCATATATGTCAGGAGTTGTGCGAGTGCTTCGTCAGTTGAAAACGAAAGTTGTTTGGATTCAATTACTGTCACCCACAAGTTTGCTTTCATAATTAAGATATCTATTCTGCCTTCGATGATTCTACCTTCGTCTTCCTCTTGAATTGCGATCGACTTTTCGGCTTTGACGTGAAAAGGAGACTCGTACAGACCGGCTATAAACAAAATGGGGCTGATGATTGTTAGCTTGACTGCATTTTCCAATACAGGCGGGGTGTCTACCAAGTTGAAGTATATGTCTTGGACGCGATCGAGCAATTGTTTTTCTGAGTCTGTTACTTCGGGTAAGTTTTCTTGCCATTCTGGGAAAAATTCGCTGTTGCGAACTCGCTGCAAGCCGAAGTGATCGATTAGATAGCGGAGGTTGATATCTCTTGCTTGTAGTTTTTGCATGATGATGAATTAAGGGCTTTATGGTTGTTAATAAGTTTAGCATAATTGGGATTTTAAACCGCAGATAAACGCAAATGAACGCAGATGAAATTCTGAGTAAGTTAGTTTGGGCCAGATGTCTGTTTATTGGGATTTGCGATGGTAATTCGCTGTTTTTGCGCTGCTTGCATTTCCAGCAATTGCGGTACGGTTACAAAACGGTATCCCTGCTGTTTGAGTTTGGGAATAATTTCAGATAGCGCCTCGACTGAATGCTTGCGATTTGGGCCGCCGTCGTGCAACAATACGATCGCTCCCGTGGAAGCTTGGGATAGCACCCTACGGGCGATCGCAGCGGCCGGAGGTTGCAGAAAGTCTTTGGGGTCGATCGACCACATCACCACTACATAATTTTTCTTTTTAGCGTAATTTGTCCAACCGTTATTTAAGCGGTCGCCGGGAGGGCGAAACAAGAAACTTTGGCTCTTCAGTAGTTAATATGCTAAATGAATAGCTGGCGCCAGGAAAGAAAGACAAATGAAGCTAGCAAAATAGTTGGTAGAGTCATTACCGGGGTTGACAGAGGAAGCTCATTGATTATTAAATATCAGCAAAAGCTAGAGGGGTTAGGTGGATTGAACGGCTATGAGAAGAAAAAGGAGATAAAGTTTTTAACAAAGCTGTTGAATATAGAGGAAATAAAAGTAACTCATATCGCCAGCATGAAGGAATTGGAATAATTTGACAGGTGGAACGAATCGGTAAAAAAAGTAACTGTCCGCGTTGTGGAAAAAAATTCATAGATTACATCAAAATCATAGATAGCTAGTTAAAGATTGAGCTGGGGGAGAGAAGTTCGTATTTTGACAAATCAACAGACGACAGTTAAAATGTGAAAAATGTGGTAGTACCCTGAAGGAAATGATGGAGTAAACTTAAGCTACTCTTAGAGAGAAGTGCTTGCCATGGGTGATCTGACAGTAGAAATTAATTCTTGCCCCAATTGTGGCGAGTGCAGAAGTTAGTCGTAACGGTCAGACTCGGCATGGTAAACAAAACTACAAATGTCGAGAATGTGCTCGTCAATTTGTTCTGAATCCTGCGTGGTCAGCTATGGAGAAAGAACAACAGGAGTTAATGCAGCGGATGCTACTTGAACGTATTTCTCAAGCCGGAATTGCTCGGATATTGCAAGTTTCTGAAGATACAGTGCAGCGGTAGGTAAATGCTCTCTTTGGAAAATCATATTGCTTCCATTTGGAGTTTTGTGCAGCATTATAATGCTAGTTTACAACTCGTTAAAGCCTACTTTTCTTTGAATTCTGTTTTGTTTTATCATTTTGCTCCTTTCCTTCAGGGCACTACCGACTCGGGAAGTGTTCGGATGTCATATTGGAGACCGTTCCTTGAAGTCTGCTCTTGCATTATGGAATTCCCTACCGACTGTCTGTCGCCTGCTGTGCCAAGAAGATTTATACCGAGCATTGGGAGAACTATGCTGCGGTTGTACGCCCGTAAACGGCATAAGTCGGTCAGCAAAGAAAGTGGATTGACAAGTTACATTGAACGATTGAATAATAGGCTCAGGCAGCGAGTTTCGCGATTGGTCAGGAAGAGGTTATCGTTTTCTAAGAAGTTGGAGAATCACAAGGGTGCTATTTGGAACTTCCTTCATGACTGCAATCACCAAATCAGATTAGCAATGCTGAAGGTTCGACTGCCTGAAATTTTTCCATCCTTTACATAAAAGGACTACCCGGAGGCACAGTTATAATTGTGGGATTTCCCAAGCTGCTGAAGGAAGTTTGGCTTGGCGCTGCCCCATAGACCTTGCCCTAACATTCAAAAGACCGATCGGCGTATTGAATAAGTCTACCAGATCCGAAGAGCCGATCCTCTTCGTTGGCGTAGCCCCGGTAGGAAAGGGCTTTCCTTCGGATCGCAACGCTTTCGCTAACGCACTTTTGGCAGCAGCCACAGGCAATTCCTTGAACAGCCATCTAGCCAGCCTATAACAATATTCCGCTGTTGTGAATTCTCGCATCAAATCTACACCGTGGAGTTCGTGCAAATATTTATTAGATTCGCCGTAGCGATACCATTGACTTTGTAACTGTTTTATTGTTGAACGGTGGCGGTGTCGGACGATCGCATTTTCGGCAAAATGTAATTTATAGGATGTTTGCCGCAAAATCCGCCAACACAAGTCAGCATCGCCGCCACTGGTGAGATACGGCCGAAATAATCCTATTTGTTGTAAAACCAGCCTCCGTACAGCTAAGTTGGCGGTTTGGCCGTAAGCACAAAAAGGGTGAGCGAGAGTATGTTTTTGAGATAAAGTATTTTGGCGATCGGCGTGTTGTTCTAAGATAGTTTTACCCGGCAATGCGAGTATTTCCCCGCAGGTAATTCCTATTTCTAAGTCAACGAACGGCTTAACTAAATTTTCCAGCCAGTCAGATTCCGGGCGACAGTCTGCATCGGTAAAGGCAATGATTTCGGCTGTGGATGCGCGAATTCCAAGATTGCGGGCGGCGTAGGAACTTTGAATCTGATTTTCGGTGAGGTGGCGAATGGTTATTTGATTGAAATTGCTTCCTTCCCTTACCAAAGGGAGGACTGAGGGGGGGTTAGAGGCTGCTGTTTGGAGGATGGTTGAAGTGCGATCGCGGCTGTTGTTGTCTACTATGAGATATTCTACACTGTGGGGCGGATAAGTTTGCGATCGCAGGCACTCAATTAAATCCGGCAAATCTGCCTCGCCATTGTAAACTGGCACTACCACCGAAACTTCCGGTAAAAACATTTTGTTGTTCATGGGGAAGGAGGCACAACAGGGATTATGACACGCATACACGGATTAATGTTTGTACTTCCTCGTAATGACTACTGACTGCTGACTACGGACTAATTTCTACTGCCGTTCCCTTCTGCACAAACCGATACAACTCCTCAACATCCTTATTTTCCAGCGAAACGCAGCCCAAAGTCCAGTTCGATCGATCTTTTATAAGATTATCCGAATTAGCAGGCACGCCGTGAATCCCGATTTCGCTGCCCACACTGTCGCCCCACCCAATTGTACCGTTTTGCTTGGCTTTGATATGTTTGCGCCAAGATTGTTTGGTTGGATAATCCAGCCACAAAAACTTTGACCAAGTTTCGTGAGGGTACATATCTTTAATGCTAAAAACACCTTCCGGCGTCCGCGAATCCCCTGCTTTTAATTTATCACCTGCGGGATTGCCGCCAAATACAACAGGATAAGACTTGATTGGCTTTTTATCAGAATATACAGTCAGCCTGTATTTTGATTTTTCAACTAGGATGGAAATTCTATTTTTATCTAACTTATTTGGTTCGCCTAAAATTTGTATTAGCGGCTTGTCGTAGTTTACTAAATTATCGGGCGGGAATTGGGTATGCAAAATATTTAAATCATCAGCCGGACAGTTATTTAAGCAGAAAACGTCTAAAATGTAGGGAATTGGAACAGCATAACCCAGCCTAACGAGGTACCAGTAAAAAACTGAGCTAGCAGCCAGCAATAGAAGACTTGTCAATGAAATAATTCTCCTAATATTGCCCATGATTTTATTGATTTTCATTGCATTAACTAGGGATATTGTAGATTTTTCAGCGATTGAAACTGCTACTTACTGCAGAAACAAAGTCCCTCTCTAAGAGACTAAGAAATGTGGCTGAGCCCAAAAGCGTTTTGCTTTAGCATTAAACAGGCTTTCCGGCCTGTTCCACAACTGCATTCAGTTCTTTTGGAACAGACCGGAAAGCCTGTTTCTTTGAAATAGTAGAAAATATCTCTTACATCCCCTGTGCAATCAGTCGCGCAATCCCTTCTCAACTGTTGCTAGTCAACATCAAAATCATCAATACTAACACCCCGTTAGTTAAATAAAAGATTCCCACAACCTGAGTTTCCAACCAGCCGCACAACTCTAAATGATGGTGCAGCGGAGCCATTCTTAACAGACGCTTGCCGATTCCATCAGGCCCTTTTGTAGCTTTGTAATAACCTACTTGAGCAATTACTGACAGCGTTTCAATAAAGAAAATCCCGCTGATAATTAATAATATCCAAAGGCTATTTGTTAATAAAGCTACCGCACCCAACGCACCGCCCAAAGCTAAAGCACCTGTATCGCCCATAAACACCTTGGCTGGATTGCGGTTGTGTGCTAAGAAACCGAAACAACTGCCGCTGATGCAAGCGCAAAAAATCATTAATTCTGGCGAAGTTGAGGCTACAGATGCACCCAATCCCAAAAGTGCGATCGCCCCCAAACCTCCCATCAACCCGTCAACACCATCGGTAAGATTAGTCGCATTGCTTTCGGCAACTAGCACAAAACCAGCCAGCGGCCAGAACAGCAAACCTAAAGGCAATACCCAACCGAAAGGCAAAGCAACATTCGTAGAAATAGCAGGTTGATGAAACATCAGCCACAGACAAAATAAAGCAGCAAAACTTATTTGCAAAGCCAATTTCATCCGAGGTGAAATACCTTTGTTCGACTTGCGCCGCAGAATTTGCCAGTCATCGATCCAGCCAATGAAGCCGTAAGCTAAAGTTAAAGCCGATACGGCAACAACATCTGAGTTAAACTTAGACCAAAGTAAAGCGACTGCTACCCCCGCAGGTATAAAAAAGATGCCTCCCATTGTCGGCGTTCCTGCTTTTTTCAAATGGGCTTGGGGGCCGTCCTCGCGAATTATTTGTCCTGCTTTTAGTTGCTGGAGTACGGGCACAACTGCATAGCCTAACCCCGACGCAACTAAAGCACAAACAATTAGCGGCATAAATAGCGATGCAGGTAAATTTAAAAATCTACCCGCTGCTAAATCTAAACCGATCGCTAAAATGCCGAGCCCCAAACCCAGAAGCAGGAATAAATTCCTGCCTGTAAGTTTGAAAGGCATACTAAAAGGAATTTTCTCATCCAAAAAGTTATCCATAACACTCCTCACCACACACGATTTGAGAATAAGCAATTAACAGTTGGGGAATAGGGTGCGACGATCTAGGAGATTGGGAAATCTCTTAGTTTTTCTTCCCTGTTTCCGGTTGATTTCTTCACCCTTCTACCCGTTATTCTTCGCCTACACTCACATCCTCTTCTACTTCCTCTTCCAAATCATCGTAAGGACTGTCGTCTACTGCCATCAGTTCAGAAATTTCTTCTTCGTGCAGGTAGTCTGGTTCTTGGACATCCCTTGCTAACAGGCGATTGTTAGATTCCAACCAGTCTAAAAGAGAAGATTGCTGTTTTAATGGAATTACATCCGCAGGTAAGTGGCGAGGAATTTGACGCAGAGATGGGTTGTACATGATTATCGGTTTTTAAAGACAAAGACGCGATCGACTAGAGGTAACGTTTTGCCTGCGAACTGCTCCTTCGATCGAGCATTTGCAAATCGGGCATTTAGCAAGGCTAAAGCATTATACCACAGGCACTGTTTGGTTCCGGATCGGATAAGATGGGAGACCCAAAAGGCGATCGCCCCCAAGTATGGGCATGAGGATAACATTAAAATCCGCTCTTGCCAATCCTTCTTTAGCCGTAAGCATTGTAATCTAAGACGATCGTCTTGAAAATATCGCGGGACACGCGGCGATCCTATTCTGCAAGCCTCGCTAACGGCAAGGCGTTGATTCACAACAGTCTCCTGGTTTTTCATCAAAGCCCGAGCTCGAAAGCCCTCTGGCTTCCTCAGTCAACTCTCAAGCAATAAATCTCAGAATGGATATAACGGCAGCGATTGTATACAACAAAGAGGGGTACCACACCGGAGGGCAAAAACTTCTGGGGCGTCACTCAGCCGGAGAAGGGTTTCTCAAAAGCTTAGTCCAACACGGAACCGCTGACTCTCTCTACTGTTGCGCCGATAGCGCAACAACCTTTAAGGAGTTTTGTTCGCACATCCAACCTTGGCTGCAACAACCTCGGAAAGTGCGCTGGATTCCGATGCAACGACCGGATTTGCTATCTCAACCGGGCACAATTTACCGACCCGATCCGGTTCTGTCGCAGATGGTGTGGGCGCGCAGATTTGTCGATCAGCGGGCCTACAGCGTTTGCGGCGTTACTCACACAATCGGTACAAAATACATCATGGAGGCGATCGGCGATTTGATCGCCGCACCCACACAGCCTTGGGACGCCCTGATCTGCACCTCTGCAGCCGTGAAAACAGCAGTAGAAGGAGTTATGAGGGAGTGGTCTGAATATTTAGCCCAGCGCAACGGCGGTAAACCGGAAATTTTGGTCAAATTCCCCGTTATTCCCCTAGGAGTCGATTGCAGCGCCTTTCCGCAGGGTGTGGAAGCAGTTAATAGCCGCCGCCAACTGCGACAACAACTCGGCATTTCTCCCGAAGATATTGTGGTGTTATTTGTCGGGCGATTGACTTTTTCTGCAAAAGCTCATCCGGTACCCATGTACATCGCCCTAGAACGGGCCGCGCAACAGACAAAAGCCAAAATCCACTTAATTCAAGCCGGTTGGATCGAAGATCCGAGAGAAGAACCCGACTTTAAAAATAGCGCGCCAATATTTTGTCCCTCGGTAAATGCTATTTTTTTAGATGGGAGAGAGCCCGAAATTAGAATAAATATTTGGTCGGCGGCCGACATTTTCATTTCGCTGTCCGACAACATTCAAGAATCCTTCGGACTGACACCAATAGAAGCCATGGCGAACGGACTGCCGGCCATAGTCTCCGATTGGAACGGATACAAAGAATCTGTACGCCACGAAATAGACGGCTTCCGCATTCCCACACTCATCCCGCCCCCGGAATCTTGTTTAGATTTAGCCCTAAATTATCTTGACGACAGCTTAAATTGGCCGACTTACATGGGTCACACTTCCCTCGCCACAGCAGTTGACATCGATGCTTGCACCCTGGCGTTGTGCCAATTAATTGAAAACCCCGAATTGAGAAAGCGGATGGGGGAAAATGCCAGACAAAGGGCGAGGGAAATTTATGATTGGAAAGTAGTAATTGATGCTTACGAACAATTGTGGCGGGAATTAGCAGAAATTCGCCGTGCGGCACCGGAGTCAGCACCTTTAAAACCCGGGAAGCCGCCTTATCCCCTAGGCGACGATCCGTTTCGCGTATTGGGTAATTATGCGACTAGAAGTTTAAGCAATGAGATGATGCTGAGTCTGGGTGCGATTGCCACACCAGAACTTTTAAAGCAGGTACAGACAATTAGGTTTACCAGTTTTGGTGAGGATAGGAGAATATCTGTTAGCATTCAGATGGAGATATTGGACACAATTAAGCAGGAAGGTGCGATCGGCGTGGGGACAGTGATCCAACGCTACGTTAAAAACGAGCAACAATTAGCCTACCTGTATCGGACTCTGCTTTATTTGCTGAAATTTGATATTTTAGTGATTAGTGATTAATCATTAGTTATTGATAATGGGTGATTACAAATAACAACTTCCCTCTTGGTTTTTCCTTATTACTTCTTAAAAAATCATGCTTAAAAAATCTGCACTCTTAGAGATAATTGCTGGTAAGAATCGAGGTTTGCTGGCTGCGGCTAGCGACAAACAAGCGATTTTAAGCGCGATCGCCCAGTTGGAAGATTACAACCCCACACCACGTCCTGTCGAAGCCGGAGAGCTTTTAAATGGTGATTGGCGTTTATTGTACACCACCAGCCGCGAACTGCTGAATCTTGACAGCTTTCCCTTGGTGAAATTGGGTCAAATTTATCAATCTATCCGCGTCAAAGAATCTAAAATTTACAACATTGGCGAACTTTACGGCTTGCCTTATTTGGAAGGAATTGTCAGTGTAGCCGCAAGATTTGAGCCAACTTCCGAACGGCGAGTGCAGGTGAAGTTTGAGCGGTCAATATTAGGTTTAAGCAGGTTGATTGGCTATGAATCTCCTGGGAAGTTTATCAATGAGATTGAGTCGGGGAAAAAGTTCGCTGCTGTAGATTTCGGGCTGGATACTCGCGAACAGCAGGGATGGCTGGATATCACTTATTTGGATAAAGATTTGCGGATTGGACGGGGGAATAAAGACAGTGTTTTTGTCTTGACAAAAGAGTGATTTGGCGATGTAAGATTAAGTGCGACCTATCGCAATTTCATCTGCGTTTATCTGCGTTTATCTGCGGTTAAAAATAAAAAATATAGGCTCTTCATTAGTTAATATGCTAAATGAATAGCTGGCGTCAAGAAAGAAAGACAAATGAAGCTAGCAAAATAGTTGGTAGAGTCATTACCGGGGTTGACAGAGGAAGTTCATTGATTATTAAATACAAGCAAAAGCTAGAGGGTTAGGTGGATTGAACAGCCATGAGAACGAAAAAGGAGATAAAGTGTTTAACATAGCTGTTGAATATAGAGGGAATAAAAGTAATCTCACATCGCCAGCATGAAGGGATTGGAATAATTTTACAGGTAGAACGAATCAGCAAGGAAAGTAACTGTCCAGGTTGTGGAAAAAAGGCGTTGCACATATATGGTATCATATAGAGGGAATGTGTATCAAGTTAGGCGTTGCAGAATAAGAGTACGATCGATTGAGAGTGCGATCGATTGAGAGTTCGATCGCCCAAAAATAACACTTCACAAAACGAAGAGCTTATGCAGTGTCCTGAATGTCAGTCAATTCATGTTAATAAAAACGGTCATAAAAAAGGTAACTGAATTATATTTGTGTCGGTGGCGGTAGACAATTTATAGATTGCTATCAACTCATAAACATTACTCAAAAAATGTTAAACGTGAATGTCTTAAAATGTATGTAAATGATATGTTTTTAGAGGAATTGAAAAAGTCAAATATGTGCATTGTACGGCAATAATTAATATTAAAATAAGTAGAAAAAACTCCTATATAATTATTACGATACCGAGACAATTTCCGAAATTGGATAATTAGATGAATTAGAAAGATTTGTCTGATTTTAAAAAAAATGGCTGCAAACAGCGGTAGACTAATTTTAACCAGGTATTTTAGGATGGGTATTAGGCGATCGAGCGCGGTAAAATATTTGAACCACTTGAGAAGATTTTTAATAAATGGAAATGCTATTTTTCTGTGACAGACAGCCCGAAAGTTTACCCTAACTTTATTGCCGATGAAGAGCAAATAATTAGCAAAACCTATATGACTTGCAGTTGAAGGGGAAAATACAAGATTAAGACATCCGTATAGGTCGTTTAAAAGGAAAAACTCTTTGTTATTCTCGCATCTAAATAAATGCTTAGACATTCCCTTCAATTATTAATTCAATATCTAAAATTTGGAAATGTTCCAATTCCCTATCAAAATCAAAAAAATTATTTGGTCGTGTCCGATCGCCGGTGTTGCTTAGTCATACCTGAATTCAGCAACGCCGTCTTTTTCATATGGTTCATCACCGTTATCTTCTTCTTGACTCAAATTTAAGTCATCAATTGAATCTTGGTTGGATAGTTGCCGATCTGGTTTGGGTTGACTAACCATAGGGAATACTCCTTTGTGTTAACTTTTGTGTTAATTTTTATTACAATCCCGTTTTGTCCCAATAAAACTTGGATGGGGAGTCGCTCCTAAGAGAAAGGAAAATTTGAAAATATTATCGCCCAAATCTCATCTTGTAGAGACGCTACAAATCGCATCTCTACAACCTACAGTCGATCTAGAATCTGCAAGTTTGCCGCGCCCTTTCATCCTCCGGTTCTTGCCACCCAAAAGCAAAATGACTCACGGCATTAATTTGCGGCGTCGCCGAGCGAATTGCCTGCATTTGAATCTCCAAAGACGGCCGATTTTTGAGAGGTTTTCCCCAATCTCCAGCAATGGCAGGAATGATTTTTGCTCCCGCAGGTGCTAAACTCACAGTGCGCTGCACCTGCGGCACAATGCAGCTTACATCCCCGCAATTTCCGTAAGACATGGCGTGGAATTCCACAGCAGGCGGAAAATTATCCCAAGGCTGCAATCTCGAATCATATCCCCCTTGATTGATCGCTTGATTTGCAGTGGGAAAAAACACTGCTCCTACAGGAATTCCCATCCTTTGAGCGGGTTGAATTGCTATTCCCAAAAAATCTAAAATCCCTTGGACTGCGTGAGCAACACTCAGTTTCCACAGGTCTTTTTGCAGAGTGCCGGTATCGGGAAGCCGGGGTGTCGGTTTTGGTGCGGGAGTTGCAGGGTTTGGCTTGTTAGCGGCGGGAGTTGTTGAGGCAGATCGAGATGCGGCATTGTCTTTTCTAGAAGGTGGAGTTGCTACTGACATCACCTGCGGAATTCGACCCTGCCAAAGAGGTTCTCGCTCAGTTGGATACTGTTTGACTACTGCTTGAACGTCATTAGGATTGATAAATCCCTTAGTCAAATATCGCTGAATTAAATCTCGCCCTTGCTGATTGCTAGCCCGCTGCAACAGAACTTGCTGCGATGCTGGGCCGTAAATCCACAAGTCTTGAACTTTGGTAGCAACTGAAGCGGGTCCGATGCCCCTTAGATAACGAATGTAGTCGAATAACATTCCTTGCGGCTTGCGTTTGACTATTTGATTTACTAACAAAGTATAGTCTTGCCGTGCTTGCGGGTTGTACGGATCTATAAAGGCTTGATTGCCGGGAACTTCTCCGAAGTCCTCGTTAATTGCTGCGTATTCGCTTACTGTTAAACTTGTCTGATTTTTACCGTTGATAGCGAGGGTTTGCTGTCTGTCTGGACGCTGAGAATAGCTATAGCCAAAGTTCATGGTAAATAACCAGGCGTAAACTTTTAAACCTCGCTGTTTGCCTTTGGCGATCGCCTTTTCTAACAAATCGTATTTCTCGTAACCGCGATTTCTCACCACAGAAGGCCAAGGCGTTGGATTGTCGGCTGCCGGGAGAAGCACTTGACCATCGTAAAACACTTCGACATAGACTTGGTTGTAGCCTTTATTCACAACTTTGTCTAATACTCGATCGAGTTCTCCGGGTCTGACATCGCAGGGATACAAACGCAGCCAAACTGCTTGGGTTTGGGGCCAAGTTTTTTGACGGCATTCTGCTATTTCCTGCGCGTGTTTGCTCAAAACAGCAAAATATGCTTGCTGAGATTCCCGTTTTCCTGACAGGGCGGCGCGGCGCAAGTCTTCTTTTTGATTTACTTGTTCTTTGGATAATTGGCAATAGGCTGATGTTTGGGCAAAAGCTGGTTGATTTCCGATAAACGGCCAAACAAGCTGGCTGATAAAGCTACTGCTTAAAACAGCAGTTACCGCACTTAAAAAGCGTCGCTGGTGTTGAAAATTCGCGATGCGAGTTGGTGCAATTTTCATGGGAGAATTGAATGGGGTTTTCTGGTTTAAATTGGGTGGCGAGCGCAAAAAGGCGATCGCGCTCAACAAGCAGCTACAAATTTTCTACTTTTTTCCGATGACTTAGTTATGGCACAAGTCGATCGCACAATGCAAATTCTATCTGGTGGCTATTTAAATCCCATAAGGGCGATCGGGTAAGATAAGACTCGGCGATTAAACCGCTGCTACGGTATACAAACTTTCCTCTGCCTAAGTGTTGGCGCGCCGGCCCGCGCCTTCGCGGATTCAAAAATAAAGGGGGTAAAAAGCCCGGATTTGATATTAGATCCAGTTCGAGTTTTCAGTATTTTTTCCCTAAATGATACATAAAAAAGCGCCTGGATACAGTGGGCGCTAAAAGCAGTTGATATTTCTACTAACAAGTGTTAACAATCAAATATCGAGGATGAAAGATGAATTATGAAAATTTATCCTCGATCCTAAACTTTGAGATTAAGCTCCTCTGTTAAGAGCAGCTTCAATCTGCTGAAATTCTAACTCAAGACGCTTTTTCAATTTTTCAGGAACGGGACGGTTTGGATAGGAACTGTAATGTCCGGCCAAAGAGTTTAATGCCGTCCGCATTGTCGTGAAAGATGCCAGCTTGGTAAGAGCGGGATCGCGGCGGTAGGCAGCAAAAAAATCGTTGATACTTGTGCGAGCCTTGGCTTGAGCGGCTGCTTTTTCCGGCGTACCCTCTGGCAAAGTGAGCGCTGTTCTCAAGCTCTTCACTAATGCTAATGTGTCTTGACCGTAATCTCCACTCAGAGTGGCCGGAACATTGGTACAGCCTGCTACGCCGATGACAACAACTAATACCAGGGCTAACAGACGGGAAATGTAATGCTTCATAAGTTTTAGAAAAATGGCAGCGAAAGCGGCAATCAAAATTAACCTTTATCCTATCTCGAATTGAGCTAAGAATGCCAAATTTTCAAATTTTTTCACTCTTACCATGAAAAATAAAATTTGTCAATCCAAAATCTCAAATCTCAAATCTTAAATCGATTGATTTGTCCGGCAACGACGGAGAGAATTTGGGTTTGTCGCAGCCACTGAGCATCAAAAGCACCTAGGTGAGTTGTAGTAATCAGAGTTTGAAATCGTTCTTGAATTGTTTCTAAAAGTTGATTTTGGCGGCTCAGATCGAGTTCTGCAAGTACGTCGTCGAGCAACAGTAAAGGCGCTTCGCCGACGACTTCTTCAATAAGCTGCAGTTCGGCTAATTTTAATGCTAATACCAGAGTTCGCTGCTGACCTTGGGATGCGTACTGACGAGCTGGGGTATTGTTAATTGTAAATGTAATGTCGTCGCGGTGGGGGCCGACTAAAGTGGTTCCTTGAAACTGTTCTGCGATCGCCCTTTTTTGAATTTTCTCTAAAAATGCTTGCCGCACTCCTTCGAGATTATCTTTAGCGATTAATTCCGCCCCTACTTCAATATTAGCATCGTATTTCACATCTAAAACTTCTGCTGAACCGCTAATTGAACGGTGCCAATTTCGAGCTAAAGGCATCAAACGCTCCAAAATTCGATCGCGCCTGCGGATCACGCGAGCCCCCGCTGTCGCCAACTGCGCGTCCCACAAAGCTAATTCCGAATGGGGAATGGGGAATGGGGAATGGGGCATTGGGTGTTGGGCATTGGGCATTGGAAATTCTGCGATATTTTGGTCTTCGGGAGTTTCAGGTCCGACAAATCGCATTTTGTCAAAACTTTCGGAAAATTCCGCTTTCCTAATTTCTTTAGAACGTTTCAACAGAGCGTTTCGCTGGCGCAAAATTTGGTTGTACTGGTGCAAAATGTGAGCGTAAATCGGTTCTAACTGGATAACTAGGCGATCGATCCAATTGCGCCTTCCTTCGGGTCCGCCGCGCACTAAGTCCAAATCCAAACAAGAAAATTGCACTACATTTAAGACGCTTAAAAAGTCTAAATGGCGGCGCAGCGGTTCACCGTTGAGCTTCAGTGTCCGACGCGCCCCAGACCGAAGAGTTAAAGCTAAGTCAATCGCTCCTGTTTGGCGTTCGAGTGTAGCATCAATTTGCCCGCTAGGCTTTGAGTCGAGTATTAAATCGCGATCGCGCCCTACCCTGTGGCTTTTTAATGTAGAAAGCAACTCTACCGCTTCTAACAAGTTAGATTTTCCTTGCGCGTTATTTCCTACTAAAATGGTTTTGGGAGCGTCAAACGCTACCTTTTGATCGAAGTAGTTCCGAAACTGCCGTAGGTGAAGCGTTTTCAAATACATAATATTAGTAATGGGTAATTATTGATAATTGGTAATACAGTCATCGTGGAGGGCACGGTCAATCGATTTTAGATTTTAGATTTTAGATTTTAGATTTTAGATTTTAGATTTTAGATTTTAGATTTTAGATTTTAGATTTT